>JBBISH010000017.1:0-72266 GCA_037441385.1 Myxococcales bacterium | reverse complement strand
GGTGTCAAGTGTCAATACCTGACACCTTTTGCACGGATTCGGATGCCGCTGCAGGTTCGGCTTCAGGTCCCGGCTCCGACTCTAGTTCGGGCAAGAGGACCGTCCCCTTCAAGACCGCTGGCTTGGCTCGGTCCGCCCGCGGCCGCGCAGGGCAAACGCCAACGCCTGCACCGCCGCAGGAGTGATCCCGGGGATCCGCGCCGCTTGGCCCAGCGTGTCGGGCCGAACCTGCCGCAGCTTCTGCAGACACTCGGCGGAAAGACCGCCGACGGTGGCGTAGTCGAGCTCGGCCGGAATGCGCAGGTGCTCGTGGCGCTGGTTGCGCGCCTGGCGCGCGCGCTCGCGTTCGATGTAGCCGGCGTAGCGAACCTCAACGGTCAGCTCGGCCTGGGCGTCGGGGTCCAGGTCATGCAAGTCCGCAGGCAGCCACGGGTTCAGGTCGGTCCAGCTCGCGGCCGGTCGGCACAGCAACTGGGCCAGGCTGGTCGGCGTGCCCAGCCCGCCCGCGTCCCAAGTCGCGATATGCGCTAGGTTGTCCGGGGTGGGCCGCACCACCGTGTCGCGCAGCACCTGGCGGGCTCGCTCCAACTTGGCCTGGCGGAGTTCGAAGGCGTGCCACTGCGCGTCGCCCACCAGCCCCAACTCGCGGCCCAGCGGCGTCAGGCGCTGATCGGCGTTGGTACAGCGCAGCTCCAAGCGATGCTCGGCGCGCGAAGTGAACATGCGGTAAGGCTCGGCCGCGCCTTGGGTAATGAGGTCATCGACCATCACGCCGATGTAGCTTTGGCTGCGTTCGAACGCGACCGGCGCCTCGCCGCGCAACCGCCGCAGTGCCGCCACGCCCGCCACCAACCCTTGCGCCGCCGCCTCTTCGTAGCCGCTGGTGCCGTTGACCTGCCCGGCCAGGTACAGGCCCGGCAGCGCCGGCAAGCCCAAGTCGCGGCCCAGTTGGCGCGCGTCGATGGCGTCGTACTCCACCGCGTAGCCAAAGCGAACGATCTCGGCCCGTTCCATGCCTTCGATCGAGCGCACCACCTGCACCTGCACGTCGGCCGGCAACGAGGTCGAAAGGCCGCTGACGTACACCTCGCCGGTCTGCCAGCCCTCGCGCTCCAAGAACAGGTAGTGGCGCTCGTGGTGGGCAAACCGCACCACCTTGTCCTCGATCGACGGGCAGTAGCGCGGCCCGGTGCCCGCGATGACCCCGGTGAACAGCGGCGAGCGGTCCAGCCCGTTGCGGATCAACTCGTGCGTCCTGGCATTGGTGTAGGCAACGTGGCACGGCATCTGCGGTAGCACGACCTCCGACGAGCGGCGCGACATCGGTGGCGGGGGAGTCAGCCCTGGATCGGCCTCCAAACGCTCCCAATCCACGCTGCGCAGGTCGACCCGTGGGCAGGTCCCGGTCTTGTGCCGCAAAGTGGCCACGCCCAGGGCGCGCAGCTGATCGCCCAGCCCCAGCGACGGTGCGTCGCCCGCCCGCCCACCGGCCTGCTGCCGCAGCCCTGTATGCAAGACGCCGCCCAAGAACGTGCCGGCGGTCAGGACCACCGCCTCGGCCGCAAAGGCGATGCCAGGCTCGGCCACCACGCCGCGCAGCTGACCGTCCTCGATCCACAGCTGGGCAACGTTGCCCTGTTTGATGTGCAGGCCGGGCGTCGTTTCAAGGACTTGCCGCATCGCGGTGGCGTAGGCCAGCTTGTCGCACTGCACGCGCAGCGCCTGCACCGCCGCCCCGCGCGACTCGTTCAGCCACTTGTACTGCACGCCAGAGTGGTCGGCGTTGGCCGCCATCTCGCCACCCAGCGCGTCGATCTCGGCCACCAGATGCGACTTGCCCACGCCGCCAATCGACGGGTTGCACGACATCCAGCCGATGCGATCGACATTCTGCGTCAGCAGCAGCACTTCGGCGCCACCGCGTGCCAGGCACAAGGCCGCCTCGCAGCCTGCGTGACCGCCGCCGACCACGATCGCCCGCCACGGCCCTGGATAGGCCACGGTCGCCGCCATCGCCATCCTACTTCGACTTGGCTTTGTCGGGCGCCGGCTTGGCCTTGTCGCCCTTTTCGGATTTCTCGGCGGCCTTGTCGCCACCTGGCTCACCCGCCTTGCCGGCGGCGTCCGCGGCCGGAGCGTCGGCCGGTTTGGCGGCTTCGGGCTCTTCGCCCTTGCCCTGCGCGCCCTGGCCTTCTTTGCAGCGCGAGGCCGAGCTGGCCAGCAGTTCCTTGGCCGTCTTGGTCGCCGCCAGCTTGGGCATGTCCGAGATCAGGTACTTGTACACCTTTTGGGCGTTGGCGCAACGGCCCTGCAGCTCCAAAACGTGAGCAATTTCCAAGAGCGCCGCCCCAACCACCGGCACGGCTTTGCCGCCCAAGCTGTCGTGGATCGCCTGCAGGATGCGCGTGGCGTCGGCGTAGCGCTGCTCTTGCACCGCCACCTTGGCCAACACGATGCCACACTGGCCGGCGGATTCGGTCGCCACAAAGCGCTTTTGGCACTCCGTGGCCACCGCCACCGCGGTCCGCACTTCGCCGCCCGCCAGCTTGGCGTCGGCCAGTTTGGCAAAACCGTCCGCATCGGCAGGCAGATCCGCGGGCAAGGCCAAGATGGCGATACCGGCGCGGTCGCGCAGATCGGCCACCAACTGCTCCAGGCGACGGCGCACCTCGGAGATTTGGTCAGCGGCGCCGCCCCCCGTCTTTTCCACGACTTCCAGCCGGTGCGCCAAGACTTCCAGCTCGCCGCGGGTCTTTTGCAGCTTGGTGTCAAAGTCCGCGAGCTTGGCCCCAGAGCGCGCCAGCGACTCGCGCAACGCGGCGTTGCTCTGCTCCACTTCGCCGGCCAAGGACTGCAGGCGCTTGGTCTCGCGGTCGGCGGTCATCAAGAAGCCGGCGTGGGCTTTTTCTACCGTGACCAAGCGCCCTTCCAGCTCGGTCACCTGGGCACGTGTGGCCAGGCATCCCGGCAACAGGCCGGCGACGAGCAGCGCCGCAACGGGCATTCGCAGGTTCATGGACCACCTCTCGCCGATGGGCTCGGGTCGCTCGCGCGAAGGTCTGCGGCAAGCCGGCCGAACCGAGCAGCGACGACTACTTCTCTTGGGTGCGGAATTCGGCACGGCGATTGCGGCCCCAGCACGACTCGTCTTCTGTCGAACAAACCGGCTTGGTCTTGCCGTACGACATGGTCTTGACCTTGACCTTGGGCAGGGCCGCCTGCAGGAAGTCCTTGACCGCCTTGGCGCGCTTGGTACCCAGTTCCATGTTGTAGGCGTCGGTACCGCGCTCGTCGCAGTGGCCTTCCACCGTCACCGAGGCCACCGGCTTCTCTTTGAGGCACTTCAGGTTGGCCGACAAGCCATTTTGCGCGGACTCAGTCAGGTTGTACTCGTTGAAGGCGAAGTTGATGGTCGCCAGCGCGCAGTTGCCCTTTTCGTCCGTGCAGCGCCCGTCCTTGCACTTCAAGCCTCCGCCGCAGTCGCCGTCGCTCTTGCAGCCATCGCCGCCCGCGCTGACCGCAGGCGAGGTGCAGGCCCCGCCCACACACTTCTGGCCGGCCGCGCAGTCGGTGTCGGCGGCGCACTGGGGCACGCACTTGTTCGCGGCCACGTCGCACTTCTTGCCGGCGCCGCAGTCCAGGTTCGAGCTGCAGCAGTCGGGCTTGCGACCGCAGGCACCCGCCTGGCAGCTGATGCACTTGTCGCTGTCCGCGCCCGGGCAGTGGCTGTCGATTCGGCACTGCGCGCACTTGGTGTTCACGCAGTACTCGCCCTTGCTCTTGCAGTTGTCGTCGCTGGCGCAGTTGGGGTAGGTGGGGCCACCGCAGCCCGAGACGAGCAATGCGCCCGCCACCATCGCAAAGGCCACGGCCTGGCCGCGCGTCCAAAGGGCGGCGCGAGCGGCGACGTTGCGAATGGCAGGGTGCAGGCCAACGAGACTAGGCATTTTTCCTCCAAAATCCGTGTGCGCCCTTCACGGGCTTCAAGACGTCCCCAGTGCGGTTCTGCGCAGGCCTTTTTGTTGCGCCAACCGGCAGAGCTTTGGGCACGAACCGGCCGGGTGCAAAACGCGGGAGTTGGTCAGGCGATGGCCAACCTGGGGGCCCCGCCATGCAAGCTAGTACACCAAGCCAAAAGTTCGTTCCGAGTTGCGGCCCCTTGGTGTACTAGGCGGCGAGAACCGCGCGCGGGGTCGCAGGGGGCGGCGCGCCCCCTTTGCTGGCTGAAGATGCTAGTACTACAAACCATTCAAAAATCCTAACCCGGAACGAACTTCGGGTTTGTAGTACTAGGTTCGATCGCTCACCATGCAAGTTGCCCCACCGGGCAAAATGCATACGGCGAGCCAGAGACACTACCACCAAGGCCGCAGGGGTGCGCGAGCGTCGTGCTCGCAACCCGTGAAACCCCGGAGCGATTCCGCGCGAACCTGGGCAGGTTCACGCCGCTGGCAACGGTCTGCGGGGGAGCCAGCGAAGCTTGCGCCGCCGCCGGGCCAACCCATGCGGACTGGCCGGCGGCAAGCGCGGATGAGCTACATGCAGCTGTGGTTGCGGCAGCGCGGCTTGTCGGCCGGGCAGTCGTGATCGCCACCGCAGCAGGCGGGGCCGAACTGGTTCTGGCACGTGCCCGAAACGCAGCGGCCGCAGGGGCCCAGCGAGGCGCACTCGCCGTCGTTGGCGCAGCCAGCCTTGGCGGGAGCAGCATCGGTCTTGGCGGCGCCCGAGCAACCGGCGGCAAGAGCAGCAAAGGCGAGAGCGGCGGCGACCAGGATCGATTGAATCTTCATGTTTTCACCCAACGTTGGCGCGGGGGTACCGCGCATGCCTTGCCCATCCAGCGGAATCTGCGTCGTTGCAGCCAGGGATGACGGCGGAATGGAAGTGCGACCCCAAAAGGCCCTGCGCGCGCGACGCACAGGGTCAGTCGCCGGGACCTTGTACCGCCTCACATAATGAATTGTCAACGCAGCGGCGGCGATCGCGCGACTGGGCGACCCTTGACGGCGACGGACCATTGCGCCAAGGTGGGGCGCTGCGCTGGCGCGGCGTGCGAGGGATCCCATGTTCGATCGCGTAGTCCTGTTGACCGACCTGTCGGACGTGACGCGGCTCGCCCTCAAACCCCTCGCGGCGGTCGCACGGACCTTCTCGTCGCAGGTTACGATTTTTCACGCCTTTCGCGGCTCAAGCGAGCTGTTCTACCTAGACGGCAGCGCGGCCGAAGTGCGACGGGTGATCGACGAAGCGGACCGCCAGCGGGTCATGCCCCAGCTCGAGTCGCTGCGCGCCGACTTGGCCGAACTGGGCGTGCAGGTGCAGGTCGTGGCGCGGGTCGGCTCCACATTCGAGCTAGCGATGGAAGCGCTGGCCGAGTTCCAGGCCGACCTCGCGGTCGTCGCCACCCACGGTCAGCACGAATTCACGGGCCGCGTGCTGGGTTCGGCCACGGCGCGCATCATCCGCGACGCCCGCGTGCCGATTCTAAGCGTCAACGAGCGCTTCGCCGAGAACGTCGACACATGGAAGGGCTTCCAACGCATCGTGCAACCCGTGGACTTTACCGGCGAGTGGCAACCCATCCTGCGCGCTGCCGAGGGTTTTGCGGCCGAAGTCGGCGGTCGACTCGAACTGCTGGACGTGGTGCAGCCCGTGCACACACAGACGCTGACCACGCCCGAGGGCGAGATCCTGCTGCCCAAAGACCTGCAGTACCAGATCCGCACCAAGATGCAGGCGCGTCTGAGCGATGCCGCGCACTTGGTGCAGCGCGTGCCGGCCTATTGGCAGCTGATCGAAGACAACAAAGCAGGTTCGGCCGTGATGGCTTACGCCGACAAGGGCGCGGACCTGATCGTGGTGCCGGCGATTGGTCGCGACAACGTCCGCAATACGCTGATGGGGTCGACCGCCGAGCACGTCGTCAAGAATTCGCGCTGCCCGGTGCTGACGGTGCACCCGGAATGGATGGCGGGCGGGGACTGGGGCAGCCCGGAATAGGTCGGCATGGCAACCGCAAAACCCAGGAGCGCGGGGCTGTTCGACAAGCCCGCGCAGCCGCCGTTGGCCGAGCGGATGCGGCCGCGCCAGCTCGACGAGGTAGTTGGCCAGGCCAAGTGGGTGGGGCCAGACGGCTTCTTGCGGCAGGCCCTGCAAGCGGAGCGTCTGCCGTCGCTGATCCTGTGGGGGCCGCCCGGCGTGGGCAAGACCACGCTCGCGCGGGTCATCGCTGCCCACAGTCGCTCGCGATTTGCCGCCTTGTCCGCGGTCTTGGACGGCGTCCAGCAACTGCGCGAGGTGGTGGCAGCGGCAGAGCACGCGGCGCGCAACGGCGAACACACCATCTTGTTCGTGGACGAAGTGCACCGCTGGGGCAAAGCGCAGCAAGACGCGCTGCTGCCGCATGTCGAGGCGGGCACGCTGATCTTGGTGGGCGCGACCACGGAAAATCCAAGCTTTTCGCTTACATCCGCTCTGCTCAGCCGCGCGGTGCTGGTGACGCTGGAGGCGCTGGACGAGACCACCTTGGTCGGACTGCTGCAGCGCGCTTTGCGTGAGCCGCGCGGCCTGGGCCAAAGCGGGGTAACGGCGACCGACGCCGCCTTGCAACGCTTGGCGCAACAGGCCGACGGCGACGCGCGCCGGGCCTTGAATTTGCTCGAAACCTCGGTCGAAGTCCTGTTGGGCAAGCTTGCCAGCGATCCCACCGCGACGTCCGAACTGACTCCAGAGGACCTGGAGCAGCTGCCCATGGCGCGGGGGCCCCGCTACGACCGCCAGGGCGACGAGCACTTCCACGTGATCTCGGCCTTCATCAAGTCGGTGCGTGGCTCCGACCCGGACGCGGCGCTGTACTGGCTGGCGCGCATGCTGGCGGCCGGGGAGGATCCGCGCTTCATTTGCCGCCGCCTGGTGATTTTGGCAGCCGAAGACGTAGGGAACGCCGATCCGCAGGCCCTGGTAGTCGCCAACGCTGCCGCCCAGGCCCACGAGTTGTGCGGTCTGCCCGAGTCGCGCATCGCCATGGCGCAGGCAGTCACCTATCTGGCCTGTGCGCCCAAATCCAAGGCGGCGTACCTGGGGTTGGCGGCAGCGATGCAGGCCGTCGAACGGCAGGGCACGCTGCCCGTGCCGGATCACTTGCGCAACGCGTCGTCGGCGGTGGGCCGCGCCTTGGGCTGGGGCAGCGACTACCGCGACCCGCACGCCGACGGCGGGTTCAACGACCAGAGCTACCTGCCCGATCGGCTGGCGCACACGATCTTCTACGAGCCGACCCGCAACGGCGTAGAGGCGCGCATCGCCGACCGCTTGGCCACCTGGCGCGGCTTGCGGCGACCGGGCCGTGGCGACCCCGATCAATAGATAGGTCCCCGCGCGCGGCGCTTGATCTAGCTGAGCACAGGCCCTAATCTAATGTGCCCGCCCGTTGGCATTGGGAGTCTTGCACATGGCGTTTTTCGGTCGGTCGAGCGCGTTCCCCACGCAGCGCGTCGCTCACATTTCTTTGATGGCTTGCATGGTTGCGAGCGCCCTGCCCCTCACTGCCTGCAACAAGGAAACGGGGACCGGCAGCAGCAGCAGCAGTGGCCGGCCGATCGATACCCCGGCCCGCGGCGCCCAGGCGGCCAAGGTCGAGATGTTGGCGTTCCTGGACTTTGAGTGCCCGTACTCGCGCGGCAACGCCAAGGGCCTGCTGGACCTGGCCGAGAAGCACAAGGATTCGCTGCGGATTCGCTTCCTGAACCTGCCGCTGGACGTGCACCCCAACGCGCTGATCGCCGCCCGCGGCGCGGTGGCCGCCCACAAGCAAGGTGCGTACTTCAAGTACTTCGAAAAGATGATGGCCGCCAAGAGTGTAGGCCGCGACGCACTGCTGGCTTGGGCGGTCGAGGCCGGCATCGACTCCAAGAAATTCGCCGCCGATCTCGACTCGCCCGAGTCGCTGAAGATCGTGACCCGCGACGTGGGTCTGGCCAAGGTGTTCGGCATCTCGGGAACGCCCAGCTTCGTGCTGAACGGCGTGCTGTACCAGGGCGCGCAACCGATGGAATTCTGGGAGAAGAAGGTCACCGAAGAGGCGCAGAAGGCCCAAGGCCTGCTGGCCGCCGGAACCCCGTCGTCGGGCCTGATCAAGGCCATGGTCGGCAGCAGCAATCCCAAGGGTGCCGCGGACTACGAGAAGTACATCCTGAAGGGCCAGACGCCGCCGGACGCCCCGGTGCCGGCCAAGGTGGCGCGGTCGTCGGGCGTGGAGTCGGCGCAGATCCAGCCGGCCGGCGGCGGCACGGGCGCCGTGCAGATCGGCGACGCCAACCAAGGCCAGCCGCTCGAAGACAACAAGACGCTGTGGCGCGTGGGCATCCGGCCCGACGACCCGCGCATGGGTGCGGACACCGCGCTGGTGACGATCGTCGCCTTTGAGGACATGGAGTGCCCCTTCTGCGCCAAGCTGCGGCCCACGCTCAAGAAGCTGGTCGACGAGTCCAATGGCAAGGTGCGGTTGGTGTTCAAGCACAACCCGCTGCCCTTCCACCCCCACGCCGAAGCGGCGGCCCTGGCGCTGGAGGCAGCGCGCAACCAGAAGAAATTCTGGGAGATGTACGACTACTTGCTGCAGCACCAGCAGAACCTGGACACGGTCGGCTTGGCCGACGCCGCCACCACGGTGGGCCTGGACAAGGCGCAGTTCCAGAGCGCGATGGTCTCGCAAGGCGCCAAGCCGCGCGTCGACGCCGACGTAGACCAGGCGGCGGCCCTGGGCGCGCGCGGCACGCCCAACCTGTTCGTCAACGGCCGCAAGATGGTCGGCGCCAAAGAAGAGGCAGCGCTCAAGGCCCTGATCGACGAAGAGATCGCCAAGGCTCAAGAGCTGATCAAGGCGGGCACCGCGGCCGAGAAGGTCTACGAAACCATCATCGCCAAGGGCAAGCTGCTGGATTCGCTGGCGCCCGAGGCCAAGACCATCAAGCTGCCCGAAAAGGTGGCGCTGCGCGGCGCTCCCGGCGCGGCCATCGAGATCGTCACCTTCCAGGACTTCCAGTGCCCGTTCTCGGCGCGCCTGGACCCGCACCTGCGCGCCATCGAGGAGGAATTCCCGGGCCGGGTCAAGGTCATTTGGCTCGACTACCCGCTGGACAAGATCCACGGCCTGGCCCAGAGCTTTGCTGAAGCAGGTCAAGAGGCGCTCGCCCAGGGCAAGTTCTGGGAATTTCACAAGGCCGTCATGGCGAACAACGATCGCCTGGACGACTCGGCGCTGACCACCCGCGCCAAGGAAGCGGGACTGGACCTGAAGAAGCTAGAGGCGGCCCTGAAGGATCACCGCCACGCCGCGGCCGTGCAGGCCAACAAGGCGCTGGGCGATCAGGCCGGCGTCAAGGGTACGCCCACTGTGTTCATCAACGGTCACCTGTTCTCGCCGCAAAACGGCTTCTCGGCCAACACCTTCCGCGCGGCGATTCAGCGGCTGCTGAGCGCGCCCTAGCCTTTCATGGCCACGCGACCCACGGCCGTGTCGGCATGGTTGGTGCTCATGGTAGCGGCCGGCAGTGCCCTGTTGCCTGCGGTTCCGGCTTGGGCCGGTCTGGCCGCCCCGCAAGCGCAAGGCGAGCAAGCCCCCCTCACCGTGCGGCTGTTCATCGATTTGGATTGCCCGCATAGCCGCCGCGCTTGGCCGCGGTTTGCCGCGCTGCAGCGCCCCGGTGTCACGGTGGTGCTGCACCATTTGCCGCTGGGCAGTCACCCGCTGGCGCAGGTAGCGGCGCAGGCGGCGGTGGCGGCGCGCCTGCAGAACCGCGAACTGCCCTTCGTTCAGGCCTTGATGAATCAGGCCAAGCCCGACGACGCGGCCATTCTGCGCGCCGCTGAACTGGCCGGCCTGGATCGCGCGCGGCTGGCCACGGACCTGAACAGCGCCGCCGTCCAGCGCACGCTGGAACGCGAGCGGCAGGCCGCCCTGGCCTTTGGCGTGCGGGCCACGCCGTCGGCTTTGATCAACGGCCAAGGACTGAGCGGCGAGCCGACCGAAGAGCAGCTACAGCGGCTGTTGGCCAACGCGCAGTGGCAAGCCAACAACGACCGGGCTGGCTTTGGCGCCGGGGCGGACAGCGAGCGCCTTGGCATCGTGCGGCATCACCCCGAGGTCGCGGGGGCTTTTGACGCCATGCGCCGCGAGCGGCAGGGCAACACGACAGCCTCGGCCGAAAAGGGTTTGCTTGGTCCGCGGTTGCGGGCCTTGCCGCTGGCGGGGGACCTGGCCACCAGCGACGAGGTTGGCGACCTGAATGTGACGATTTTTGTCGATCCCGTCCAAGCTTGGACCACCGCTGAAGCGAACCAAGTGGCCAAACTGGCGCTGGCGGCGCCGTCGAGCCGGCTGACCGTGCGCGTGCTCGGCAACCGCGGCGGCGAGGCGGCCTGCGCTGGACTTGCGGCGTTGGGCGAGCTTGGCGAGCGGACGACCGTGGTGCGTGGCTTGCTGGCGACGCCGGGGCCGTGGACGGCCGATGCGGTGCGGCAGGCGGTGCGCGCGGCCGGTGCCGAGAACCGCTGGGATCGCCTGCTGCGCGAGCCCCGCTTGGCGGTGTGGCTGCACGGCCAGGCCGAGCAGGCGCGCCACCTCAAGGCCCAGGCGGGCACCATCTTGATCAACGGCCGACGCTGGTTGGGCCGTGCCAGCGACAGCGGCCTGCCCGAAGCGATGACCCACGAAGCGGCCGAGCTGCGGCAATTGGCGCAAGCGACACCGCGGGCGGGGGCGTACACGCAGCGTCTAGCCCAGGGGGAGTGGTTCAGCGATCAAGACCTGGACCTGGGCGACCCCGAAGATATTGAAGATCTTTGGCAATTGCCGTCCATCGGCGGTCGCGGCAATCGCGTGGTGCTACTCATCGACCCAGGTAGCCTGGCGTCGCGGGCGGCTTGGACCATGCTCAAGCGCCGCCCCGGCGACGCCAAGAACCCCATCGTACTCCACGTGGGGGCGCTGCCGAGCAAGCGCGACCCGCAAGGTCTGGCCATGCGGGCGCTTTTGGCCGGGGCCAGCTTGCGCCGCCTGGGCGACGTCGTCGACGGCCTGTTCGACGCCAAGAACCCGGCCTCGCTGGGCGCACCGTGGTTGGCCAAATTGCTGGGACTGCCGGCAGCGAGTGCCACTGCGGCGTGGCAAGCTGCGGATCCGGGCGTTGCCGTCGCCTCGATGGCGGCTGTGCGCCGGCAAGTCGAATGCGGCGATGAACCGGTCGTCTTTGTCGCCAGCCGCCTGTACCATGGCCCGCTGGAAGAGACGCGGCTGGTGCAAGCCACCGCGGCCGACTTGCCCGAGCCGACGCCACGATCGTGGAGGAACGCGCAATGAGCTTGGTGTTCACCGAAACTCTGCGCGGCAGCTACTTCGAGGTCGATCAACCGGCCGTCACCCGACTGTGCGAGGTTTTCATCCACGTGCGGCTGCCCAGGCCCACTGGGCCGGTGCGCGTCGTCGAGGCCGAGATGACCGGCACCGCCACCTTCGAGCGCCTGGCCACGCAGCAGCCGATTCGCGGGCAACTTCGCTTGCAGCTGTCGCGGCCGCGCCACGTCAGCTACGCCTTCCAGGTTCAGGCCGACGATGGCCGCACCCTGCACTTTGCCGGCGCCAAGCACCCCAGCCTGATGCGGCCTGTGTATTCAGCCACTTCGCTGTGGGGGACGCTGAGCGAGGCCGGGGTGCCGCGGGCGATGGTGCGCCTGCACTTCGACTTGCGCCGCGATCTGGTGGCCTTTTTGCAGAGCCTGGGGCGCACCGCATAATCCACCAGCGAAATTGGTCCCGGCCGTCGATTTGGGATGCAAATCAAGGCGCAAAGAGCGGAGCGACTGAGGCGACCTAGCGGTCGCCGCAGGGAGAGTAGTGACGCAGCAACGCCGAGTTGCGCCCAAAGCGGCGGATCGGCGCCCCGCCGACCGGTTGCCCTGAACGGGTACCTGGGGCACCCTACACGCCCCCGGCGCGCGGTCGCCGGCGCAGTTCAACATGCCGACCTTTGTGCCCTCGCAGCGCGGGCAGACCGCGCCTGCCTCGCCGATTCGCCGACTTACGCCGTATGCCGACGACGCCAAGCGCCGTGGGGTGCAGGTCTTGCACCTGAACATCGGCCAGCCGGACATCGCCACGCCGCGGGCGATGATCCAGGCCTACCACGATTTTGACGACAAGGTGCTGGCCTATGGGGCCAGCGAGGGCAGCCTGCGCTATCGCAAGGCGCTGGCCGCCTACTACAACGGCCTGGGGCTCGCCAGCGGCGGCGGGCCCATCGATCCCGAGCAGATCATCGCCACCGTGGGCGGGTCCGAGGCGTTGCTATTCGCCATCGGCGCCACGTGCGACGCGGGCGACGAGGTGCTGGTCACCGAGCCGTACTACCCGAACTACTGGGGCTATGCCCACCTGTTGTCGGTGTCGGTGCGCGCCATCACCACCACCGCCGACAATGGTTTTCGCACCAGCGCCGACCATGTGGCCGCCACCATCGGCCCCAAGACGCGGGTGGTGCTGCTGAGCACGCCTGGGAACCCCACCGGCACGATGTACTCTGCCGCGGAACTCCGCGCCATCGCTGGGGTCTGCCGCGATCGTGGCGTATACCTCATCAGCGACGAGGTGTACCGCGACTTCGTCTACGACGAGGCCATCTTGCAAGGCCGCCAGACCGCCCCCAGCCTGCTGGCCGAGCCGGGCTTTGCCGACAACGCTATCCTGGTCGACTCGGTCTCCAAGCGCTATTCGGCCTGCGGCGCGCGGGTGGGCTGCGTGGTGACCCGCAACGCCGAATTGCGGGCGTCGATGCTGAAGTTCGCCCAGTGCCGGCTGTCGCCGCCGGTGGTCGACATGCTGGCCGCCGAGGCCGCCCTGCTCACACCGCCCGAAGAACTGGCCGCGCACATCCACGAGTACCACCGCCGCCGCGACGCGCTGGTGGCCGGCCTGCGCGCCATTCCCGGCGTCCACGCCGCCACGCCAGAAGGCGCCTTCTACTTGATGGTCGAACTGCCGGTCGACGACGCCGAGAAGTTCTGCATCTTCCTGCTGCGCGAATTCAACCTGGACGGCAGCACGCTGATGTTGGCGCCGGGCGACGGCTTCTATGCCAACGCCGAGCTGGGTCGCCGCCAAGTCCGCGCGGCCTATGTGCTAGAAGTGCCCAAGCTGCAACAGGCTTGCCAGGTGCTGGCGGCCGGGCTGCAGGCCTATCCTGGCCGGTTGGCTTCAGCCGTGTAGGCCATCTTCGGCGCCGGGAGCCTTTTTCCGCTGGCCCCACCACCACTTGCCAAGTGCGATCAGGGCAACGGCGACGATGACGCCCAGGATGCCCATCTCGCTCTTCTTGGCCCACTCTTCCACCACGTGGATCTGTTCGCCAAAATACCACGAGCAGCCGACCAGCGCGGGCACCGACAGCATCGCCGCCAGCCCGTCGTAGTACAGGAACGTCCGCATCTTGATGCCCAGCGTACCCGACGTGAAAAACACCGCCGAGCGCAGGCCGGGCATGAAGCGCGCCGAGAACAGCACGTGCGGACCGCGTTTTTCTAGGAACTCCACGGCCTTCTCGTAGCGACCGCCGCCCAAGATCGTCGAGAAGGGTTTGCGCACCATCAGCCGCTGCCCCAGCTTGCGCCCCAGCGTGAACATGGTGGCGTCGCCGATGATCACGCCGGCCAAGCTGATGACGATGGCGGTGGCGACCAGCTGCCAGCCGTTGCCCAAGCTGCCGTCGCGGTTGAGTTGGTAGGTGGAGTAACCGCAGATGATCAAGGTGACATCTTCCGGGATCGGCAGGCCAAAGCCGCACAACAGCAGAATGCCAAAGCAGAACGCCCAGACCTGCCACAGGGCCAGACCAGCGAGCCAGCCTTGAATTGCGGCAAAGTCGGGCAGCAGGCCGGCCATTGGCAGCGAGGCGCCCAAGTCCAGCGAATGCGCCAACAAGGAGTCCAACATGGCGAGCCTCAGCGGGTAGACAGCCGTTTGCGAATGCGTTTGGCCGCCTTGCGAGCCCACGACCGGATGAAGGCTGGCTGCGACAGGTTGAACCACCCGCCCACGCGGGCCAGAAACAGCTCGTCCTCGCGCACACCTACGTCGCCGAGCAGGTCCAACGCGGCGTCCAGCAGGTGCGGCGCCGGGTATTCGGCAAACTGGCGCAGGCGCGGCAGGTACTGTTCGGCGGGCTGGCGGCGCAGGGCATCTGCGGCGGCAAAGCGCACATAGCTGTCTGGATCCAGCAATCCTTCTAGCAGCACTTCGACCACATCGCGACCGTGAAACGCGCCCAGGGCGCGCGTGGCCCGCATGCGCACCGTCCAGTGGCCGCCAGCGCTGGACGCCAAGAGCAGCTCGCGGGCCCGCGGGTTGTCCGGCCAATATTCCAGTGCGCCCACAGCCGAAGCCCGGACGCGCTCGCAGGCATCTTGAGCGAGGATCACCAAACGTTGCACCGCAGGGTCGCCCAAGAAGGCTCCCAGCGCATCGGTGGCCAGCTCGCGCACCACGTCGTCTTCGCTTTGCGAAAGCTCCAGGAGGCGCGGCTCTAGATCGGCCAGCTCGCGCCGCCGTTCGTCAAAATCGGCCGGGCGCAAGTTGTTGCTGTCTGTCCCCAGCCAGCGGGCTAGGCGGCGCAGGCCTTGGGCGACCAGGTCGGGGTCCGACAGGGCCAGGTCGCGGCGAATCAGCGTGGTCGACATCCGAACTCGTTGCCCTGCAGCGGGCAGCCGGCAGATACCGCAAGCGGGCGGGGAAGTCCAGCGCCCTCCGTCACCAACCCCCAGCCGCGGTCGGGCATTCCGGGGGGCGCGGTTGTGGCTGGCCTGCGGGCGGTGCTAGCCTGCGCCCATGAATCCCACGCCACGCCACCCCATCGAATCGCAAACGACCATGACCGAGCTGGTGCTGCCGCAGCACACCAACGCCTTCGGCACCTGTTTTGGCGGCCAGATCCTCAGCTGGATCGACATCGCCGCCGGCATCTGCGCCGGCCGTCACGCCCGCACAGTCGCGGTCACGGTCGCCTTCGACGACGTCCACTTCATCACGCCGATCCGCTTGGGCGACATCGTCAGCATCGAGGCCAGGTTGTGCTACACCGGCCGCACGTCGATGGAGATCGAGGTGCAGGTGTGGCGCCAGCGCTACGACGAGCCGCGCGAGCACGCCAACACGGCCTACGTGGTCTTTGTGGCGGTGGATAGCGACGGCCGACCGTTGGCGGTGCCGCCGCTGCTGCTCGACAATGACGACGATCGCGCCCGCCACGCCCGCGCCGAGACGCGCCGCCAGCTACGCCTGGCCAAGGCCCACCGGACCTAAGAGCTTTGATTATTTTGGCAATCCGTCGTGGTAGCCGGGCGCGTCCTCGCGACGACCCTTGACGAATTTGCGGCCGTTGCGCTTGTCGCTGGGGTGGACCGGAAAGGCCGTGACCAGCGGCTCACAGCCGGCGCAGGCGGCCTCGGGCCAGTCGCAGGTAAAGCTGTAGCTGCCCGGCTCAAGTTGCACAGGCGCAACGCCGTTGTAGGTATCCTTGCGAAAACGCAACGTGGCCGACGGCGGCACGCACGACAGCTGCACGTCCACCAGAACCGGCGGTTCAATCGGCGGCGGCGGCGTGGTCTCCAGTGGGGGATCGGTCTTCTTGGCCAGCGTCTTCCAGTCCAGCGACCCCAGCTTGCGCAGTCCAGCCCGTTTCTCGGCCGCCGTGACGATCTGCACGGGATCGGCAGGCTGAACCGCAGGTTGGGCCGGCTCGGTCGCCACCGGAAGGGCCGGCGTAGCCGGGTTGGGCAGTGCCGCAGTCGCGAGCGTCACCGTCTTGGGTTCCACTTGTTGCGCCAGCCGTGGACGGCCCGTGACCAGATCGGCGTCCACGCCGCGCGCCGGCCCGGTCTTCAGCGGTTCGGGCTTGGGCTGGTACCACAGGCCGTAGCCAGCGGCCGCCAAGGCCAGACCTCCCGCGGTGACCGCCGCGATCTTGGTCAAGAGCAGCCGCCGCCGACTGCGCGACGTCAGATTCGACAGGCCTTTCTTGGCCTCTTCGGCGCCGGCATCGATGGCCAACGCCCGCTGATACGCGTCGATGGCCAGCGCCAGCTGCCCCGTCTGGGCAAAGCGCTTGCCCTCCTCGGTCCAGCTGTCGA
Source organism: Myxococcales bacterium (assembly GCA_037441385.1). Taxonomy (GTDB): domain Bacteria; phylum Myxococcota_A; class UBA9042; order UBA9042; family UBA9042; genus SXRM01. Next base: position 56,090 of record JBBISH010000017.1, on the reverse strand, counting down.
CCAGCGCGGGCTTCAGGTCAAACTGGAACAGCTCGGGCGCCTTCAAGAAACGCGGCAGCAGCGTCGCCACGTCGCTCATGCGAAAGCCCTTGAGGTAGGTGCCCAGGGCCGCCTGCAGCTCGGTGGCCGAGGCGAAGCGGTCGGCGCGCTCGCGGGCCAGGCAACGGCTGATGAGCGCTTCGAATTGCCGGTCCACGGCGGTGTTGTGCCGCAGTGGAGATTCGTACTTGCCCTCTAGGATGAGCCGGAACAGCGCATGGGCATTGGCGGCCGAAAACGGCAGCCGGCGCGTAACCAAGAAGTACAAGACGATCCCGCAGGCGAACACGTCGCAGCGGGCGTCCAAGTCTTCGCCCTCGATTTGCTCGGGGGCCATGTGCGCCGGCGAACCCACGATGGCGCCGGTGGCCGTCATGCCCTCCATGTCGATGGCGGTGGCGATGCCAAAGTCCATGAGCTTGAGCTGGCCATCGCGCGAGATCATCAGGTTGTCGGGCTTGATGTCGCGGTGGATGATGCCGGCGGCGTGGGCGTGGGCCAGTGCGCTGCTCATGGCGTGCCCCACCAGCGCGGCGCATTGGGGCCAGAACGGCCCGTGCGCGTTGACAAAAGCCGTCAGCGTCTCGCCGTGGACAAATTCGGTGACCAGATACGACTCCTCGTCGCTGCCCACCGAGAAATCGTACACATCCACGATGTTCGGGTGCTTGAGCCGCGCGATGGCCTGGGCCTCGCGGGTAAAGCGGGCGCGCGCGTCTTGCCGTCCCGCCAGGTGCGGGTGCATGACCTTGATCGCCACGTCGCGCCGCAACACGGTGTCCGAGCCGCGGAAAACCGAGGCCATGCCGCCGTCGCCGACGCGCTCGATCACCTCGTAGCGATTGCCGTAAACCTCGGCCACCCTCAACTCCCGCTCAACCGCGCGCGCATCATACACCCTGATGCATTAGACGCTACAAGGTGGCATTGGGACGCGTGCTGGGGCCGGAAAGTTCATCGGCCGCGGCAAAAAAGGGCTGTGGGGCGCCCCCAAAGGCTCAATGGGCGGCGGCGGCCTCGTCGGCCACCATGTGGCACTTCTTGTACTTTTGGCCACTACCGCACCAGCACGGGTCGTTGCGGCCGATCTTGGGGCGCTCGCGCCGGACCGTCTCTTGCTTGGGTGCCGCGGCGGGCTCGCTCTGGGCCAGTTGCTGGGCGATCGCCTGGGCGTCCTCGTCTTCCAACAACTCGGGCGGCAAGCCAATCGACGCGGGACGGCTCGCCGCCGCAGGTGCCGCCGCTTGGACCGCGGTGGCTTGCTGCTTCTTCTGGGCGTAGACCGCCACGGTCTTCTGCGCGCGCACCGCCATCCGCTGGGCGCGGTTCTGCAGCGCCTGCCGCTTGACCGGCGACAACTGCGCCATCTGCTGCTGAGCCATCGCTTGCCGCTGCGCCAGCGCCGCTTGCGTCTGAGCTTGCATGGCCGCGGCGTCGCCCATCGCTACCGCTTCGTCGTGCAGGCCTTGGCTCAGGTGCTGCTCGGTCATCATCTGCTTGGCCTGCTGGCGGCGCAGCTCGGCCTGGCGCTCCATCTCCTCGATCTCGTCGGCGCTCTTGACCTCGACCTCGAACATGCGCGCGACCAGCTGATTCTCGATGCGCTCGATCATCTGCTTGAACAGCTCGAAGCCCTTTTGCTTGTAGATGAGTTTGGGGTCCTTTTGCGCGTAGGCTTCCAGGTACACGCCCTCTTTCAGGCCATCCATGGTGCGCAGGTGCTCGCGCCAGTGCGTGTCGATGCCCTGCAGGTACTCCTGGCGCTCCATGAAGCTCCAGTGCTTTTCGGCCTGCTCGCGCGCCTCGGCCAGCCCTTCGGGGGTATCGTCGTGGTCGATCGTCGCCAAAATCTGCTGCACCAGGCGGGTGCGCCGGTCGGCGTATTCCTTTTGCAGCGCGACCTCGACCGAACGCTCGATGGTCTCGAACTCGCGCGGCACCTCGCTCAGGTCCAAATCCTCTTTGGTCGCCTCGAAGATCGCGTCTTCCAGCGCGTCCAGGTCCCAGTCCAGCGCGTTCTGGCCCTCGGGACAGGCGACGTCGACCAGCCGGTGCACCAGCTCGCCCAGCGCCTTTTGCACCAGCGAATTGGTGTCGTGGGTCGACAGCACTTTGCGCCGCAGGGCGTAGATCGCCTTGCGCTGCAGGTTCATCACGTCGTCGTACTCCAGCACGTTCTTGCGCGAATCGAAGTGCTGACCTTCCAAGCGCTTTTGCGCATCGGAGATGGCGTTGGTCACCATGCGGTCGACGATCGGCTCATCTTCGGGAATGCGCAGGAATTCCATGATCTTGCGCACACGATCACCGCCAAAGATGCGCATCAGGTCGTCGTCGAGCGACAGGTAGAACTGGCTCTCGCCCGGGTCGCCCTGGCGGCCGGCGCGACCACGCAACTGGTTGTCGATACGCCGACTTTCGTGCCGCTCGGTGCCCAGGATCAGCAGACCGCCCGCCGCCAGCACCTGCTTCTTCTCTTCGGCGCACTGCTCTTTGAAGCGGGCCAGCGCCTCCACATAAGTCGGGTCGTCCTCGTCGAATTCCTGATGGATCTTGCCGCCGCCAAACACTTCGCTGCGCGCCAGCAATTCCGGGTTGCCGCCCAGCAAGATGTCCGTGCCGCGGCCGGCCATGTTGGTCGAAATCGTGACCGCGCCCAGCCGACCGGCCTGCGCCACGATGTCCGCCTCGCGGGCGTGCTGCTTGGCGTTCAGCACGTTGTGCGGAATGCCCGTCTCGCCCAGCAGGTCCGACAAGAACTGCGACTTTTCGACCGAGATGGTGCCCACCAAGATCGGCTGACCCTTGCTGTGCGCCTCTTGGATGTGCTCGATGGCGCGCTTGAACTTGGCGCGCTCGGTCTTGTAGACCACGTCTTCGTGGTCCTTGCGCTGGATGGTCTTGTTGGTGGGGATGACCAGGCAGTCCAGGTTGTAAATCTTGGCGAATTCCTCGGCTTCTGTCTCGGCCGTGCCGGTCATGCCGCACAGCTTCTCGTACATACGGAAGTAGTTCTGGAAGGTGATCGTCGCGAGCGTGTGCGTCTCTTCTTGGACCTTCAGGCCTTCTTTGGCCTCGATCGCCTGGTGGATGCCATCCGACCACTGCCGGCCCGGCATTTTGCGGCCGGTGTGCTCGTCGATGATGACGATCTTGCCGTCTTCGATGAGGTAGTTGACCTCCAGACGGAACAGCGTGTGCGCCTTCAGGCATGCGGTAATGTAATGGACCCAGTGCATGTTGGGCCCGTCGTACAGGTTGCCGATCTTCAGGCGCTGCTCGACCTTGTCCACGCCGGACTCGGTCAGGGCCACCGAGTGCGCCTTCTCGTCGACGATGTAGTCCAGATCGCGCTTCAAGAACGCGACGATGGCGTTGGCGCGCACGTACGGTTCGGTGGTGCCTTCGCCGCGGCCCGAGATGATGAGCGGCGTGCGCGCCTCGTCGATCAGGATCGAGTCCACTTCGTCGACGATGGCAAACGGCAACAGCTTGTCGGCCTTGGCGTCGTGGGCGCTGGGCAGGTAGCGGTGGACGTAGTCGTCCAGCGAGTACTTCATGTTATCGCGCAGATAATCGAAGCCGAGCTCGTTGTTCTGGCCGTAGGTGATGTCGGCGTTGTAGGCGCTGCGCCGCAGGTGCTCGTCCAGCTGGGTGGTGATGACGCCCGTCGAAAGACCAAGGAAGTTATAGACCTTGCTCATCCACTCGCAGTCACGCGCCGCCAGATAGTCGTTGACGGTGACCACGTGGGTGCCGCGGCCGGCCAGCGCATTCAAGTACGCGGGCAGCGTGGCCACCAGCGTCTTGCCTTCGCCGGTGCGCATTTCGGCGACCATGCCCTTGTGCAGCGCGTAGCCACCGATCATCTGCACGTCGTAGTGGCGCTGGCCCAGGCGCCGCCACGCGGCCTCGCGCGTCACCGCAAAGGCCTCGGGCAAGAGCTCGTCCAGCGTCGCGCCGCGCGACAGGCGCTCTTTGAAGGTGCCGGTCATGGCGCGCAGACCATCGTCGTCCAGGGCCTTGATGCGCGGCTCCAGGGCGTTGATCTGGGCGACGATCGGGCGAATCTTCTTGATTTCACGTTCGTTCTTGGTACCGAACGTCTTGGCGAGCAGCTGCTTGAACATGGAGGCGAGGTCCTTGGTGCGGGCGCGCGGCCGACGCGCAACCGGGCGCGGGCGGCCAAATAAGGTAAGGCGAGCGCTGCCGATCCGCAAGGTACTGCGCGCGCAGAATGGCATGCCGGCGGCGGGAACTTGCCGCAACCCCACCGCAAGCGGTAACGTAAGGGGTCTGTGCCAGTCGCAGGGGAAGCGCCCACATGATGCCATCGCCGTACGAGCCACACCGCCCCCGATCGCCCAGACCATCTGCAGGGTTGCTTGCCGTATTGGGCACACTGGCCGCGTTGGTCAGCGGCTGCTCGACCATCGAGGGCTGGTTTGGCGGCAGCAAGCCCACGGCCGACGCAGCGGTGGCGGTCTACCCGTGCGACGACAACCCCTATGGCGTGGACGAAGCCGGCGCAGATTGCCCGTGCGTAACGGATCCGACTCAGGATTTCTGCCCGGACCCGTGCAGCCTGGAGCCGCCGGCCAAACAGTGCAAAGACACCGCCGGCGGCGATACCGGCCAGCCCGATGCCGGCAGCGATGCCCCGGACGCCAAGCCCGACGCCCCGGATGCGGTCGATGCCAAAGACACCGCGGACACCACCCCGCCGCCGGATGTGATCGCCGACGCGACCGACGAAGACATCCCGCTAGACGACGGAACCGACGAATTGGACACCGAGATCGAAGACGCCGAGCCCCCGCCAGACGTGGCCGATGTCGCCGACGTGGCACCCGACACCGGCGCCGACATCAAGCCCGACGGCATTTTGCAAGTGCCCGACGGCAGTGTGAAACAGGGCGACGGCACTTACTTGTATCCCGACGGCAACGTGGTGCCCAAAGAAGACATCCCGGTGTGTTCGCAAGACAAAGACTGCTTGGGGCCCGCCAAGGCCTGCTACGACATCAAGTGCCTGGTCGACACGAGCATCAGCGGCGGCCGCCGCTGCGACTACGTCCCGCAGAGCTTTGGCGCCCAGTGCGACGACAAAAACCTGTGCAGCACAGCCGACAAGTGCGACGGCAAGGGCTCTTGCATCGGCTCGCCGGTGACCTGCATCGACAACGACGACGACCTCTGCACCGCCCCCGTTTGCGATCCGCAGAAGGGCTGTGTCCCCACCAAGGCCGCTGCGGGCACTGCGTGCAACGACGGCAACCCCTGCACCGCCGGCGAGTCGTGCTACAACGGCAAGTGCGACAGCCAAACCGCCGACAATGCCTGCGCTTGCTCGAGCAAACTGGACTGCGTCGCCTTTGACGACGGCAACTTGTGCAATGGCAGCCTGACGTGCAAGTCGGGCGTCTGCGTCATCGACTCTGCCACCGTCCCCAAGCCCTGCGACGCAACCCAAGATACCGCTTGCATTACCAATACTTGCGACCCCAAGAGCGGTGTGTGCGTGTACAAGTGGGCGCTCTACGGCAGCGCGTGCAGCGACGGCGACGCCTGCAACGGCCCCGACTTGTGCATCAGCGGTGCCTGCAAGGGCTCTGGCTCGGTCACCACGGGCAGCCCCATGTGTGACGACAAGAACCCATGCACAATCGACAGTTGCGACAAAGTCAAGGGCTGTCAATACACCGCCAACAGCCTGCTCTGCGACGACGGCAACCCCTGCACCAGCGGCGACGCCTGCGTAGGCGGCGGCTGCGTGGGCACCCCCAAAGCCTCGTGCGGCTGCACCACCGGCGCCGACTGCGCCCAGTTCGAAGACGGCAACGCCTGCAACGGCACGCTCAAGTGCGTCAAGGGCAGCTGCACCGTAGACCCTGCCTCGCTGGTCCAGTGCCCCGACGCCGGCCCGTGCGTCGCCCAGGCCTGCGATCCAGCCAGCGGCAAGTGCAGCGGCCAGAACCTGCCGGCCGGCACACCCTGCAGCGACGGCAACCAGTGCACCTATGGCGACGTGTGCAGCGCGGTGGGCACCTGCTTGGCGGGCACCAAGCTGGAATGCGACGACAAGAACCCGTGCACGTCGGATAGCTGCGACGCCAAGTTCGGCTGCACGCACGGCTACTTGGACGGCGCGGCCTGCAGCGACGGCAACCCGTGCACACTCAAGGACAAGTGCAAGTCCGGCAAGTGCCAGTCCGGCGCCGACCAGTGCGAATGCACGAGCGACAGCGACTGCCTCGCCAAGGTCGGGGCCAGCGACAAGTGCTTCTCGGGCTGGACTTGCGTCGAGAGCAACAGCGGTTCGCGCTGCCTCTACGACCCCAAGAAGACCGTAACTTGCACCGCCGAAGCGACCGCCGCGGGCGCCTGCGGCACCGCAGCCTGCGACGCCGCCAGCGGTAGCTGCAAGACGACCAACCTCGTCGACGCAACCCCTTGCGACGACACAGTCTTCTGCACGATCCTGGACCGCTGCATCGGCGGGGCCTGCACGGGCGACCAGAACACCTGCAGCGACGGCCAACCGTGCACGGCCGACAGCTGCGACAACACCGTCACGACCGGCGACGCCTGCAAGCACGACCCGGCGATCCTGGACGGACTGCCCTGCAGCGATGGCTCGGCCTGCACCAGCGGCGACCTGTGCAAGGCGGGCAAGTGCGCAGGGGACGCGATCAACTGCGACGACAAGAATGCTTGCACCGCCGACAGTTGCGACAAATCCCTGGGATGCACGCACACGCCGGCCGACAACACGACGCCGTGCGACGACGGCAACGCCTGCACCGGCGACAGCACGCAAAGCGGCAACTTTGTGCAGGATCACTGCGACGGCGCTGGCAGCTGCAAGCCGGGCGACACCAAGGTGTGTACCACCAGCGAACCGTGCATCGATATTCCGTGCAACCCCACGGCGACCACCCTGCCCGCGGGCGGCGGCAAGCTGGGCTGCGAGAACAAGCTGCCCCTGGACGGCAAGGTGTGCAACGACGGCAATGCCTGCACCACCGGCGACGTGTGCCAGGTCACCATTTGTACTGGAGTCACCCAGACTTCGTGCGACGATGACAACGCCTGCACCCAAGACGCGTGCGACAAGGTCACGGGCTGCAGCCACACGGCCACCCAGGCCGTCTGCGACGACAAGGACCCCTGCACGGACAACGACGCCTGCAGCACCGGCGTCTGCAAAGGCACGCCCACCGACTGCAACGACGAAAACGTTTGCACCACCGACGCTTGTGTGCCCGGGAGCGGCTGCGTCTACAAGCCGGTGGCCGGCGACTGCGGCGCCTTTGCCGACTGCAGCACCGACGTGACCCCCACCTGCGCCTTCAAAGGCGGCCTGCACCTGGTCGTCAGCGAGGTCTTCGTCGGCAACCCAGCCGACGCCACGGACGACTGGGTCGAAATCTTCAACCCCACCGAAAGCACGGCCCAACTGGGCGACTACGTGTTGGAAGCACGGCCCTTTGACGCCAACACCAAGGATCCTTGGACCCAGTTGGCCAAGGGCAAGCCGGGCACCTCGCTGCCGCCGCACCGGTATGTGCTGTTCGGCGCGGGGGCCGTGGCCCAGGGCGGCGTGACGGTCGATGTCACAGCGGCGAGCACGTTCAAGCTCGCGATGCCGCTCAAGAATCTGCCCGGCAAGGCTGGCTGCAGCGTGGACTCGCTTCGCCACCTGCAGCTGCGCTTGCGCGACGTGGCCCACGAACTGGAACACGACCGGCTGAACTGGGACGATGGGCAGGCGGCGGTGGTGCCGGTGGGCATGGCGCCGGTCGACGCATCCGAAGTGGGCTGGCCGGCCTACACCTCGATCGAACGGCACGCCAGCGCCCAAAGCGAGGCGTCGTCGATGGCGCCGCACCGGCCCGAGTGGCTGGCAGGCAATGGCTACGACACCGGCAAAGACGCCGACGACTTCTTGGTGCGCTTGTGGCCCGAGCCGCAGAGCCTGGTCGCCGGCAAGTTCGAGCCCGCCTGCAGCGGTACCTGCTCGCTGGGCAAGGTGTGCAACTTCTCGTCCGTTAGCCAGAAGTGCATCGACGACCTGGAATGCGAGTCCTTTGGCGTGACTGGCGCCCTTGGCTGCGGTTCCGGCAAGGTCTGCGGCAACGGCACCATGGTCTGCATCCCCGATCCAACTGGTTCGGTGCTCATCAGCGAATTGTACTTTGGCACCGATGGCGAGCAGTACATCGAGCTCTACAACGCCAGCAGCAAGCCAGTTAATATCAGCGGTTGGCAAGTGCAGAAGAAGGACGCCGACGTAGAGGCCTTCAAGCCCTGGATCGTCAACGTGGTCGCGATCCCTGCGGGCACGGTTCTGGCGGCCAAGCACTACTACCTGATCGGCTCGCAAGCCTGGGCGCGCGTCCACGGTCAGGTCGACCTGATCCCAGCAACGGCCAGCGCTCTGGACCCGGCGGGAGGAGCGCTGCGCATCTACGACCCCAGCTCGGACACGGAGTTGGACCTGCTCGGCTGGGGCACGGCGGTCACCTTCAGCAACGCCGGTATCGGTCCGCAGTACAAAGCCGCCAGCCCCGTGGCCGATTTGGGCAGCAGTCTAGAGCGCAAGGCCAAGCTGGGCGCGACGGCCGCCACCATGGCCCCCGGCGGCGGCGCCGATCTGGCCGGCAACACGCTGGACTCCAACAACGACAGCACCGACTTCATCGTGGCCGATCCCACGCCGCAAACCCTGGCTTCGGGCGTGTACGAGCCGGCGTGCTTGGGGACGTGCGCCAACGGCCTGGTCTGCAACTACTTGGGGGGCGCGTCCGAACAGTGCGTCGATCCGCTGTGCGGCGTACCGTGCGACATGGGCTATGGCTGCAACCCCAAGACCCTCAAGTGCGATCTGAGGGTCATCCTGGCCGAAGTGGCGACGGAGGGACCAGCCGCGACCAACCAGAAGGGCAATCCGCTGTTGGCCGCCGACAACGAGTACATCGTGCTGTACAACCCGTCGCCCAGCACCATCCAGCTGTCACACTCGGTGACGGTGAACGGCAAGACCTCGCTGGACGCGGCGATGGTGCTGCAGATGCAGAACCCGACCGACGTGCAGCAAACTCCGCTCACCGACACGATGCTCACGGGCAAGCCGCTCATCGGCAGCATCGCGCCGTACAGCTACTTCTTGGTGGTACCCCTCAACTACGATGCCTCGTTGCCCACGCCGGACTTCCAGTCGGGCAAGTCTTTCAGCTTGCCCAGCGCGAGTGGTGCGCTGCGTCTGGCCAACACCGCCAACACGGACTTCGATCGGCTGGCGTGGGGCAGCGCTGCCGCCGCCAAAGCCGAAGGCAAAGCCCCCGCCGAGCCTCAAGTTTCCGCCACGTGTGGCGACGGCCAGGGCGGCGCGCTCCGCCGAAAGAGTCTGTGCGCCGGCCCGGCCGCCGACTATGGCGATCCAGGCAAGCCGGCCTTCTACTGCGGCGCTGGGTTCGACACAGGGCTCTGGCCTGCCGGCAACAACACCGCCGATTGGGTGCGGATCCCGCAGCGGACGCCGCGCTCGCAAAAGTGTGGCTGGCCGTCACTGGCGGGCCAGACCGGCCCAATGTGCGTGGGCTATCCGATCGCCAATCGGCCATAGCGACCCCACCAAGCAGACTCAACAACATGATTCAGCTACAAAACCTGGCGAAAAGCTACGGCGTCAAGACGCTGTTCGAGGGTGTGCACTGGCAGATCCTGCCTCGGCGTCGCTACGGCCTGGTGGGGCCCAACGGCGCCGGCAAGACCACCCTGCTCCGCATCGTCTGTGGCGAGCTGCAGGCCGACGGCGGCGCGGTGCAAAAGCCCAAGGCGCTGCGGATCGGCTACCTGCCGCAAGACGTGGAAGACGTTGGAACGGGTACGGTTTTGCAGGCGGTACTCGCGGGATCGGCCGAGTGGGGGCGCGCCAAGCAGCGCCTGCACGACCTGCACGAGCGGATGGCCGAAGACCACGCCTGGGCTGGCAGCGATGCGGCGCTGGAGTCCCTGGACAAGGCCATGCACGCCTACGACGAACTCGGCGGCGACGACCTGGAAGTGCGGGCCAATACCGTGCTTTCTGGGCTGGGCTTCAACCGGGCGGCGATTGCCAGCGATGTGCTGACCCTCTCGGGCGGGTGGCGGATGCGCGTGGCCCTGGCCCGCCTGCTGGTGCAGCGTCCCGATGCCCTGTTGCTCGATGAGCCGACCAACCACCTGGACTTGGAGAGCCTGGCCTGGTTCGAAGATTTCTTGGAGGACTACCCCGGCGCCATCGTTGCGGTGAGCCACGACCGCTACTTCCTCAATCGCGTTCCGACCCACATCGTCGAACTGAGCAAGAAAGGCGTGCAGGAATACCCCGGTGGTTACGAGGATTTCTTGGATGGTCGCGCCGCGCGCCTGGACCAGCAGGTGGCGCAGAAGGCCCGCGTCGACCGCCAGCGCGCCCATCTGGCCGCCTTTGTCGAGCGGTTTCGCTCCAAGGCGAGCAAGGCCAAGCAGGCGCAGAGCCGCCTGAAGATGTTGGCCCGCCTAGAGAATGTCGAGGTCGACGGCCCCAACGCCACCCACATCGGCCTCAAGTTCGCCGAGCCGGCGCGCACCGGCAAAGAGGTACTCCGTGCCGAGCATGTGCGCAAAAGCTGGGGCGAAAAGCCGGTCTACACCGACTGCAACCTGACCATCTGGCGTGGCGACAAGGTGGCGCTCGTCGGGCCCAACGGCGCCGGCAAGTCGACGCTGCTCAAGGTTCTGGCCGGCGTGACGGATATCCAGGGCGGCGAGGTGATCGTCGGAGGCGGAGTAGTGCGCGAGTACTATGCCCAGCACCAGTTGGAGCAGCTGGACGCCGGTAGCATCGTGTACGAAGAGGCGCGGCGGGCGGCTTTGGACCGCACCGTGCCGATGGTGCGCGGCGTGTTGGGTGGCCTTGGGTTTTCTGGCCAGATGGTCGACAAGAAGGTGGCGGTGCTGTCGGGCGGCGAAAAAGCCCGCCTGGCGCTGGCCAAGATGGTCCTGCGTGCGCCCAACGTACTGCTGCTGGACGAGCCGACCAATCACCTGGACCTGATGACCCGCGAAATGCTGGAACAGGCCCTGGCCAACTTTGAGGGGACGGTGGTGATCGTCAGCCACGATCGCTACTTCATCAACGCGGTGGCCGACAAGGTCTTGGAGATCGAGCCCGGCGGCAAGGCGACCCTGCACCACGGCGACTACGACGCCTGGCTGTACCACAAGGCCGGTGGCGATCCCAAGGAACTCGAACGGCTTTTGGCTGGGGGCGCGGTGGATCGGCCCACGCTGGACGCCCGCAAAGACAACGGCTTGCCCAACGACGTGGGCGAGGCCAAAAGCGAGAGCCGCGACGACGAAAAGCAGCGCAAACGCGACGAAGCGACCCGCCGGCAAGAGGCGCACCGCCGCACCAAGGACCTGAAGACGCGCCTGACCGCGACCGAAGAGCGGATCGCCAAGGACGAGAAGCGTTTGGCCGACATCTTGCTGCTGCAGGCCGACCCGGGGTTGTATGGCGACGGGGCCAAGGTGGTTTCGCTTCTGCAAGAGCAGGCAGAACTGAAGACCAAGGTCGAAGCGGCGATGGGCGATTGGGAATTGCTGGCCAGCCGCATCGAGGCCATCGAGGCCGAGGTCTTTAGCGCGTAGTACGAGCCACGTCGGCTCCACTGCCAAACGGTTCCCGTCGCCGGTCGGCGTGGCCGGGTTGGACATGGCAAGCGGTTGGCGTGCGGTCTACTTGCTCGGCAGGTCGTCGTTGCCGTCGTCCACGACCACGCGTTTGCGACCACCCCGCTTGGCCCGATACAAGAGCTGCTGAGCCGACATCGGCAGGCCACCGGCAAGGAAGTACTCGCGTACCACTGGCCAAAGAGGCAGCGGGTGTGGGCGTCGTTGCGGGCGTCGGCTTCGCATTGGCCGGTCTGGCAGATGAACTCGTGGTTGATGCGGTCGAGCCAGGCGCGGTGGCTTTGACGGCGTGGCCAAGCCGATCCAGGAACTCGGCAGCAGGGGCAAGCGTTTGCAGGGCCGTGGGTTGATGGCGGTGAGTCATGCCAGGCGGTGTTCCTGGCCTGTGGCTGGCGAAAGGTAGAAGCAGGTCAACCTATTTACTGGTAGGCTGAAAGCCTTGCTCCCGTTGCGACCGCCGAGCCTGCCGCCAGGTCGTGGCGCTGGTACCCTGACTAGCGCTCTGGGCACTGGCTGCGTGGACCGCGGGATCATGGACAGCAAAGTCGCCTTTGGGGGCCCGCTTGGTCTGGGGCCGCCGGCCCGGGGCGACCTTGGATTCGCCGTCCATTTCACAGTCAAAACACTGACATTACAAGACAATTTTCGAAATGGACTTGCCGCCAGCATCACCACAGTTCATACTGCTCAACAGAAGTTCAAGATCGCACGGTCAAGATTCGCGGAGCGGGTACAGGGGCCGCAGGGGCAGCGGTGACGGGATGGCGGAGCGAGGCAAGCTGCAAAGGCTAGCCCAAACGTGGCGCAGCCTTGCCGCACCGTGGCGGTTTGTCGCGGTGTGCTTGGCCATTGCTTGCCCGTCGGCGTCGGCTCTGGCCGCAAGCCCAGCTGTCTGGGGCGGCAACGACGACTTCGTGGAGGTGGGGCCGCACCTGCAACTGCTGGAAGATCCTGGCGGGCGCCTGGTCGTGGACGACGTGCGCAAGCCCGGCTACGCCCACCAGTTTGTCGACGCTGGTCCAAACGGTTTCACGCGGGGCTACACCAAGTCGGCGTGGTGGGCGCGCTTGACGATCGACCGGCAAGACGGCGAGCAACGGCCGCTGCAGCTGCGGGTAGGGTTCCTGGGTCGCGACGAAGTTCAAGTTTTCGTAGACTTCGGCGATCGCGCCGTGCCCGTGGCGGGCGAGCGGGGCGGGCCGGGCTTGCCCACGATGTACCACCTGAGCGCACCCCACGGTGCCCCAACCACGGTCTGGTTGCGGGCCGAGTCGCGTACCGCGCCGATCGTGTTGCCCATGGAGCTGTGGCATTCCGCCCAGTTGCAGCGCGAGCTGACCATGCAGGGCCATATGGGCGGCGTGGTCATGGGCCTGTGCGGAGCACTGCTGCTGGCGGTGGCGCTCATCGGCTTGTTCACGCGGCGCGCCGCCTCGATGTGGATGATGGTGCACATGGTGGGGGTGGTGGGTGCCGTGCAAGCGCTGGCCGGCACGCCGTTTTCGACGATGCTGGCCGCGGGCAACTGGTGGGACCACCACGACTTCATGGTGTGGCAAGCCACGGCCGTGGCGGGCGCACTGTTGTTTTCGCGTGGTTTTTTGCCGGGTGGCCCGTATTGCCGCTGTTCACCGGTGCTCGCGACCGTGGCCGGCGTGGTGGCGGCGGCTACCGTGGCTGCGGTCGCCAGCGACGAACCTCAGGTAGAGTCCCTGGCGCAATGCGCCTTTGCCGTGGCCATGGTGCTGCTTTGGGCCGTGACGGCGGCACATGCCGCCCAGGGCAATCGCGAGTCGCGGTGGCTGCTGGCCGCGTGGACGTTTGCCGGGGCTGCGGTCCTGCTGGGGACAGCGAGCCGCATGGGCTGGATTGCCGCGGATCTGGCGGTTCCGTCCGATCGAGGCTACCTGCAGAGCTTCGATATCCTTTTGTTGGTCGGCGGTTACGCGGATCAACAAGCGCAGACCCGCTTGCGGTTGGCCCAGGCCGAGTTGCAGGCCGAGCGAGCGGCCGAGATCTTGCGGACCGAAAGGCAAGACCGCGTCCGCAGCGTGATGAGCGAGACGCCCAACCCAGTGCTGCTGGCCGATTTTCAGGGCAACATCTGCTTTGCCAATCGAGCGCTATCGGCACTGTTGGGCTACGAGCCTGGCGAGCTGGAGGGCCAACCGGTCGAGGTGGTCGTGCCCCTGGAGCGTCGCGCCAGCCACCGCCAATTGCAGAGGCAATACTTGGAGGGGGGTGGCACGCCCCGGCCAATGGTCGGGCGCGGTGATCTGGCGGCGCGGCGCAAAGATGGAACTGCGGTGCCGGTGCGGGTGGACCTGGTGCCCTACGTAGTCGGCGACGAGCACTATGTGCTTGCGGCAGTTCGGGATCTCACGGACGAGCGGGGGGCGCAGCGGGCTCTGGTGGCCAGCGAAGAGCGGTTCCGTTCGCTGGCCGACAACTTGCCCGGGGCGGTGGTGCGGTTTGCCGTTGGGCCCAACCCGCGCCCCGAGTACGCCAGCCGCGGCATCGCCGAGCTGCTGGGGCTCCCGGCAGACTGGTCTGGCGAGAGCTCGCTACAACCGATTGACTTCGTTCACCCAGACGACTGGGACGCCTATCGGTGCGCGGTCGCCGCCTTGGAAGCGACCGGCGAGCCGATGAACTTGGAGCACCGCATCGTCCGACCGGACGGCAGCATCCGCTGGGTGCAGAATTCGGCAGTACTGACCCGCGACTCCGACGGCAAGCCGCAGTACCGCGATGGCCGTCTGATCGACATCACGGATCGCCGCCTTGCGGCCCAGCAGATCGACGAGCAGCGCGCCCTTCTGCAAGCGGTAGTCGACTCGCTGGACGGCGCGCTGGCCGTGACCGACACGGCGGGCCGGTTCCTGACCGTGAATCGCCGTTGGGAGGCGTACCGCGGCGCCGATCGCCGGCACGTGGTTGGCCGTACGGTGAGCGACCTGCGCAACGCCGGCCTTCTGGCCGACCAAGGCGAGCGCGCCACCCAGGTGGCCCATCAAGGCGACGTGCGCGTGGTCGAGCTCGAGGTAGAGCGCGCCGGCCTGTCGCAAATCCGCCTGTCGACGGTGTCGCCGCTGCGCGACGCCCAAGGCCGTCTGCACGGCACGTGCGCCTACACCGTGGATGTAACGGCCGAGCGGCAACTCCGGCGCGATCTGGCGACCGCCCGCGACCAGGCCATGTCGGCGAGCCGCGCCAAAAGTGCGTTCATGGCCAACATGAGCCACGAGATCCGCACGCCCATGAACGCCGTGCTGGGCTTTGCCGACGTGCTGGCCGCACAAGTGACCGATCGCGACTTGCGCGGCCACGCGCAGCTGATCGGCAGCAGCGGGCGGGCGCTGCTGGCACTCATCGACGACGTCTTGGACCTGGCCAAAGTCGAATCGGGCAAGATGGAACTGCACGTGACCCCGGTGCACTTGCCCACCTTGGCCGCCGATCTGTGCCGTCTGCTGGCGGTGCGCTGCTCGGCCAAGGGGATTGCCCTGGATTGCAGCGTGGACCCGCGTTTGGATCAGTCGCTGCTGTTGGACGAGGTGCGGGTCCGCCAAGTCTTGACCAACCTGTTGGGCAACGCGATCAAGTTCACCGAAAGTGGCCGCGTCGAGTTGGCGATCGCCGCGCAAGGCGATGCCGTCGCCCGCCAACAGCGACCGGTGCCGTCCGAATCGGATCGAAATCACGGGCAAGTCCTCGGGCTCGAACCGAGGTCCCAGCCTGATTCTCGCCAGTTGCAGAACGGGGCATTGGAACCGCATCGGCGCGAATCAGGTGGGGATCGTATGACGGTGCATATCCAAGTGCGCGACACCGGGCCGGGCATCCCAGCCGACCAGCAGCTGCGCATCTTCGAGGCATTCGAGCAGCGCACCGGCCAGGATCACAGCCAATACGGCGGCAGCGGCCTGGGGCTGAGCATCACCCGCCGCCTGGTCGAGTTGATGAACGGCACCATCCACGTCGACAGCCAGCTGGGCATGGGGAGTACGTTCCACATCGTGATTCCCGATGTGCAGTGCACCCACGAGCGGGCCGTGTCGCGCGCGGAAAGTGCGCGCGGCGAGCCCGTGTTCACGGGCCAGCGCGTGCTGATCGTCGACGATGACGCCGCCAATCGCCTACTTTTGCGAGCCTTTCTTCAGGACTCTGGCTTGCAGCTTGCCGAAGCTGCGTCGGCCGAGGCGGCCCTGCAAGCGGTGACTGCGCAGCGTCCGGACCTGCTGGTGACCGATCTGAAGATGCCAGGCATGGGTGGCGAAGCCCTGGTGGCGGCGCTGCAGGCCGACCCGACCTTGGCCGACCTGCCGGTGGTGGTCGTCACGGCCTCGGGCTTGGCCGGCGATCATGCGCGGACTCGGTCGCGGGTGGCGGGATTCCTGGTCAAGCCGGTCACGCGTCAGACGGTGCTGCTCGAACTCGCCAAGCACCTGCAACCTGGAACTTGGCTGGCGGCGAGCCGGGCCTCTACCCCGCGGAGCACTCACTCGGTCCTGCGCAGCGGCGAGGTCAAGGTGGGGCCAGACGTGACCGAATGGGCCGAGCTGCGCAGCCAGTGGGAACTCTTGAACGGCAGCGGCGACTTGGATGGCCTGGCCGCTTTGGCACAGCAGGTGATGCGGCACGCCCGCTTGGCCGGCAGCGATGATCTGCGGCGCTGGGCGCAGCGGCTGGACCGCGCGGTGGCCGACTGCGCGCTGGGCGACATCGATCGAACCATGCGCGAGTTTGCGGATCTACACGACCAGACCAGCACTCGGCTGGCGGCGGTATCAACCGTTTCGCAGGGGGAAGCATGATCACGGCGGAGCACGACGCCGCACGCATCTTGATGGTCGACGACACACCGCAGAACCTGCAGGTTTTGGCGGCGGTGTTGCGGCCCCATGGCTATCGCCTGTCGGCGGCGGCGTGCGGGCGCGATGCCGTGACCAGCGCCGGCCGCAGCCCGCCGGACCTGGTCTTGATGGACGTCAATATGCCAGAGCTCGACGGATACCAGACGTGCCGGGCCTTGCACGCGCTGCCGGCGCTGGCCAACCTGCCGGTCATCTTCCTAACGGCGCAAAATGACCCCGCCAGCCTGATGCAAGGCTTTGACGCGGGCGGGGTGGACTACATCACCAAGCCGTTCTGCGGCGAAGAGTTGCTGGCACGGGTGCAGACCCACATCGAACTCAAGCGCGCTCGCGATCGGCTGGGTCAGCTGTCCGATCAGCTGGCTCGCTATTTGTCGCCGCCGGTGTACTCCGCGCTGTTTCGCGGCGAGCGCAGCGCCGAGATCACCGCAAAATCCAGGGACATTACAGTGTTTTTCGCCGACGTCGCCGAATTCACTCCGCGCAGCGAGGCGATGGAGCCCGAAGCGCTGGCCATCTGGCTCAACCACTTCCTGGCCAGCATGGGCGCCGTGATCAGCCGCCACGGTGGCACGTTGGACAAGTTCATCGGCGACGGGGTGATGGGCTTCTTTGGCGATCCCGAAAGCGCTGGCCTGGCCGCCGATGCCGTGGCCTGCGTGCAGATGGCCGTCGACATGCAGGCTTGCGCCCGCGAGTTGGGGGTGCAAGTGCGAATTGGCATCGCCTCGGGACCCTGTACGGTCGGCAACTTTGGCAGCGAGCAGAACATGAGCTACACGGCCGTGGGCCGCGTGGTCAACCTGGCGTCGCGCTTGGAAGGCGCGGCCCAGTCCGGCCAAATCCTTCTGGCCCCTGCCACGTGGCAGCGCGTTGGCCAGCAAGTGCGGTGCCGCGAAGGCGGCGTGGTGCGCCTCAAAGGGATCAGTGAGCCCGTTGCCACCTACGTGGTCGAGTAGCCGGATAGGCGCGAATCAGGTGGGGTTCGTATCAGGTCGTGTTCGGATCAGGTCGGGTTCGTGTCAAGCCCGCCGCGCCTTCCAGCGTGCCAACTGATCGGCCAGCGCTGGCGGAATGCGCCGCACCACCGCCTTGCGCAGCTGGTAGAGTCGGGGCGAAATATCTGGAATCACTCGACCTTCTGGCACTCGGGTCACTCGCACCGCCTCGGGCAGCGCCACGTTCGGCCGCGCATACAGGACCAAGTTGTAGCGGTACCACGGCTGAATTTCCGGACGTCCAGCCAAGCGCGAACGGATGCAATCATAGGCGACAAAGCCCTGTTCGCTGAGCAGCTTGCGCCAGTAGTCGTAGGGCTGCTCGTTGACGTGGTGCTCGCCTCCTTGGCCGGGAGGCGCCGCGGAAAACAGCAGCAAGTCCCCATGCTTGCCTAGCATTTCGGCAAAGCCGGCGGCGGCACTTGCCGGCAGGTGCTCCGCCACCTCGACCGACTGCACCAGGTCAAAACGCCGGCCCAAGTCCGTCATGAGCGCCAAGTCGGTCGCGCGGAACTGGCCCGAGTTGATGCGCAACTGGCTCCGGTCCACGTAGTCGCCGTCCAGCCCCAGCACCTCGGTCGCGCCGGCACCGTTCCAGGCCGCGAGCCACACCCCTTGCCCACAGCCAAAATCGACGACCGTGCCGATGTGCGGGAACCACTGCTTCAGCAACGCCACCACGGCTTCTGCAGAGGCTTGGTTCGAGGCGGACGTATAGGCAAAAAACGACGCATCGTAGCGGTATTGGCTCATCGCGACCCGGCAAGGAACCCGTCTGGGCGGCCAGTAGTGTCGGGTCGGCCGCTGCCGCGGTCAAGCACAATGCAGCGCGTGCGGCGTGCCGGCGGGGTGCAACTCGGCCTGCGCGCAAGTGCTTTGCGGGACACACTTGGGCGCGGCACGGGATTCCGCTACTCTACCGGCCGGCGGGCCGACAGGTCCGCGGACGGGACCATGCACGAACTAGGAACAGCGCTAATCTACACGGCTTTCGTGGTCACTTTGGGCAACGGTCTGCTGGGCCTGGGCGGCGCCATCCGCCGGTCGCCGGGCATGCTCGCGGCCTCGCGGCAAGGTCTGCTCGTGGCGCTGATGCTGTTTTTTGCCATGGACGCCGTGCTGATGCACGGGCTGCTTACCCACGATTTCCGCAACAAATACATCTCGTCCTACACCGACATCGACATGCCGCTGGCCTACTTGATCGCCGGATTCTGGGGCGGCGAGAAGGGCGCGCTGCTGTTCTGGACCACTGCGCTCACCGGCTTTGGCTCGTGGTCGATCTTGCGCAACCGCTCGCAGTCTGCGCGTTTCTTGGGATACGTCACCGGTTTTCTGTCGCTGGCGATCTTCTTCTTCGTCTTGCTCATGGCTTTTGAGTCCAACCCGTTCGAGGTGTTCCGCGCAGGTGCCGGTCCCGACGACGGCAAAGGCATGAACCCGCTGCTGCAAAACCCGCTGATGGCCATCCATCCGCCAAGCCTTCTCACCGGTTACATCGCATTCACCATTCCCTACTGCTACGGCTTGGCCGCGCTCGTCACAGGCCAGCTCGACGCCCAGTGGCTGCGCGATACGCGGCAGTGGACGCTGGTGTCGTGGCTGTTCTTGTCGCTCGGCCTCATCCTGGGCGGCGCGTGGGCCTACACCGAGCTGGGTTGGGGCGGTTTCTGGATGTGGGACCCGGTCGAAAACGCCGGTCTTATCCCATGGTTCACGGCCACCGCCTTTCTGCATTCGGTGATGATCCAAGAGCGCCGCGACATGCTCAAGCGCTGGAACGCCGTGCTGGTGTGCCTAACATTTTTGCTAACCATTTTCGGCACCTTCCTCACGCGATCCCAGCTCATCGACTCCGTGCATGCCTTTGCCGACTCGACCTTGGCGCCCTACTTCTTGGTCTACATGGCCATCATCGTTGTGGTGTCGGCGATCGCGGTGGGCGTGCGCTGGCAAAGCCTGAAGGCCCAGGCCGACTTGGACTCGGTGTGGAGTCGCGAATCGTTCTTCGTCCTCAACAACGTGCTGCTGGTCGGCTGCGCGTTTGTGGTGCTGTGGGGCACGGTTTTTGGCCAGATCAGCGAAGCCAAGGCCGTGCAAGACCTGTACAACGCGGTGATTTCGCCCTTTGCCGCGATCGGGTTGCCGATGGAGCCGCTGACCCAAAAGGTCCAGCTGGGCGAGCCTTGGTTCAACCGAGTGATGACGCCGCTGGGCTTGTTCTTGTTGCTATTGACCGGCGTTGGACCGCTGATCAGCTGGCGCCGGGCGACCCGCAAGAACTTCGAGCGCAACTTCCGCGGCCCGCTGATCGTGTCGTCGCTGGCCACGTTGGCGATCTCGGCCACTTGGCTGCTGCACGGCGCCTATACCAAGGGTATCTGGGAAAACACTGGCTTTTCCCCGGCGCTGACGTCGATCGTCGACAGCTTGGGCATGACCGAAGTATGGGGCGCCGTGTGCGCGTGGTTCGGCATCTTCGTGTTCTGGACCATCCTGATCGAATTCCACGTGGGCGCGCGCGCCCGCCAGAAGGCCCACGGCGAGAACTACGTGACAGCGGCGATCCTGCTGACGCTGCGCAACAAGCGCCGCTACGGTGGCTACGTGGTGCACCTGGGCCTGGTGTTCTGTTTTCTGGCCTTTGCCGGCACAGCGTTCCGCACCTACCAACCCGAAGTGCCGCTGCACCCCGGCGACGCGCTGCCCATCGGCGGCTATGTGGTGACCTTTACCGGCACGACCGACGGGTTCGAGGCCGATGGGGCCTATGCCTTCACCAAGGCCGAGGTCGTGGTCACGGACCGCGAAGCGCGCCTCAGCGACCGGGCCATCGAACAAGCCAAGCAGGCCGCGCAGGCCTATGGCCCATTCGAGGTCAAGACCGAGCCCGGCCACGCCCGCGTCGAGCTGCACTTCGCCGACGCGATGAAGGCCAAACGCTTTGCCGCCCGCGCGTTTGCCCCTACGCTCGCTGGCAAGGTCACCACCAAGGCGGATCTGGCCGACGACAAGGTGCTGCACGTGCAACTGGGCACGCGCGTGATGGAAGTGGCGCAGGTGGCGCCGCAAGCGGTGATGCGCGTGGTGTTCGAGTTCAAGGATTGGGCCAAGGATGGCGCGCCGACTCCGGTCAAGGTCAACACCGTGCCGGGGCAGCCCACCTTCGACGTCGTCTTTGAAAATGGCAAAGAGCGCGCGCAATTCCTGACCGATATGCAGGCCGGACCGCTGCCCAACATCCGCTTTGCGGCGTTCAACGCCCGCGCCCAGGTCAAGCCCGGCCAAGGCCGCGTGGATGTGATCCCGGCCGCGGCGGGCCACAGCCTGTTCCCCGAGGTGCGCAACTACAAAAAGCACCAATCGCCCACCACCGAGGTGGCGATCGAGTCGACCATCGCCCACGACCTGTACCTGGCGATGCGCCCGGCCGCCGGTGGCCGCCACGTCAGCCTGCTAGCGGTGGTCTTCCCGTTCGTTGGGTTCTTGTGGTTGGGCGCGTTTGTAATGCTGCTGGGTGGCGCCATCGCCCTGCTGCCCACGCGCCAAACGGCCGCGCAAAAAGCCAGCGAACCGCAACATCCGCAAGCCCCGGCCGCGCCGCCCGCCGAGCTGCCTCCGGCCGATGCGGTGGCGAGCTAGGCGATCCCTGCCGTCGAAGCTGCGAAGTCGCGACTACGGCACGGGAAACAGCGACTCGATCCGCAGCGCTGGGTAGGCAGCGAGCAGGTTGGTCAGCCCCAGCGTCAGCAAGAAACTAACCGAAAAGACAGCCAGAAACGCGACAACGTGCTCGTCCCAACGGCGGCCCCGCAAGCGCAACGCCACGGCCAAGGTCGCCACCGCCAAGGCGAACACCACGCACGTCGCCAGCAAGCGCACGTCCAACGCGAAGTAGCCCGCGTAGCGGAGGCCGTCGTCATGCATCGCCGGACTCCTGCGGGCGCCGCAATGGTCGTTCGGCCAGCGGCGCATACCGCTCTAACCGCCGCATGTTGATGGCATTGACCGTCATGTGCGCCACCATCGCCGGGCTCAGCGCGCCGTAGAACTCGACCATCCAGCCAAAAAGCAGCCCCGCGGTCAAGGCGAACAGGGTCCAGGGCCACTGGCGCTTGCTCAATCCGCCGTGGGCAAAGCCAAACAGCAGCGCCGCCGGCACCCAGCCAATCGTTTCTTGCAGCGGGCCGCGAAACAGCAATTCCTCCGAAAACCCGGACATCCCCGCCAGCACCGCCACCCGCAGCGTCGTGATCGGCGCCACCGCCTGGTACAGTTCGACCGAAACCGCCCGCAGCGCCGGCAGTTTGTCTTCCAGCCACGCCGGCCCAAGCACCAGCAGCCACGACGCGCCGACCGCCGCACCCCACCAGGGCAGCATGTGTTCGATAGGCACCCGCACCAAGCCGATTGCGCCACCCGGCCGAAACGACTGCCAAATTAGCGCCACCGCGACCAGGGCGAGGTGGAACGCCACGGCCAGCCACAGCGGTAGGCGCGGCTCGACCGAAGAGCGCGCGCCTACCACGTGGGCCTCGGGCTCGCAGCCAGAAACCGTTGTATTATTCTTGTGTTCGTCAAATTCCACCGAAATAATTGCCCGTCGCCCAGCCGGTGCTAGATTCGGCGCGGGCGTGGCCCATGCCAACGCAATTCCGTCCCCCCGTCAAGCGTTTGGCTTCGTCGTTGAGGTCCGGGTTGCGGTGCCAGGTTGGAGTGCGGCCCAGTTCGAGTGTCGAGGTCTGCCATGCGCAAAGCTCTACGAGTTGCCGCTGCTCTTGCCTTTTGCTTCGGCGCAACGCTGGGCGCCGGTTGCGAGCGCCGCCAGGAGCTCGAAAAACTGTCGGCGACCGTCCTCAAGGCAGGCGAAGGCACGGCGTCCAAGACGCCGATGCGCAACGTGGTTCCCAGCAAGCCAGTGGCCGAGCCCCTGCAATTGACCATCGAAGACGAGCGGTTCCTGGGCGACGTCGCCCGCCAGTTGGGCGTGAGCGTGGACGCCGTGCTCGAGTGGAACCAGCTGAGCGACTCGCTCCTCAAGCCCGGCCAGGTGCTGCAAGTCCGCACGACCAAAGCGGCAATCGACAAGTTCGTCGAACGGCGCGAGCGCCGCAAGGCCGCCAAGCTGGCCGCCGAGGAAGCCAAGCGCCAAGAAAAGGTCCGCAAAGAGGCCGAGGCCCGCGCCGCCCGCCGTGCCAAGCAAATGGCCGCCCGCGCCAAGAAGCACGGTGGTTCCGCGGCAGTGGCCGGTGCCCAGGGCGCTACAGAGCCGACGGGCATGCCGCTGCGTCCGGGCGAGGCCCGCGCAGTGGGCAAGGCGCAGCTGCGCGGCGTGAGTCTTCCGGCCAACCTGGCCGTGGGACAGTAGGCCCGGATGGCACTGACCGCGACCCTCTATCGCTTTGCGGTGCACTTGTCGGATGTCGACCGCGGCATTTACGAGGAGTTGGACCTTCGTTTGGCCCGCCATCCATCCGAGACCGAACGCTTCATGCTGTTGCGTCTGATCGCCTACGGCATGCGCTTTGGCGAGGGACTGAGCTTCTCCAAAGGCGGCCTGTCGAGCACAGAGGAGCCAGCGTTGGCGATCCGCACGCCCACCGGGGAGATGGTGGAGTGGATCGAGGTCGGCTCGCCCTCGGCCGAGCGTGTGCATCGCGCCGCCAAGGCCTGCCCGCAGGTCAAAATCTTCACCGCCGCTGAGCAACCCTTGCTCGAGCAGGCCGCCCGGAGTGGAGCGCTGTTTGCGCCCCAGCGGGTCGAGGTGGTGTTCATTGCGCCCGAGCTGCTCGACGCGATGACTCCGCTCCTCGACCGACACACCACCCTCGAGCTGACCCACAGCGACGGCCGACTTTACGTATCGCTGGCCGGCCAGCACTTCGAGGGCGATGTGCGAAGTTGGCGCCTTGCCGCGACGCCGTAGTCTCCTCCCTAAAATCCTCTGCAGCGGTCCCTAGTTCACGGGCTTGATCGCGATCTTGCGCGGCTGGGCCTCGGCCTTCTTGGGCAGTTCCAGGCGCAGCACGCCGTCTTTGCAGACCGCGGTGATCTTGTCGGCGTTGACGTTGTTGGGCAGCGAGAAGGTGCGGGTGAAGGCGCCATAGGCCCGCTCGATGCGGCTGTAGCCCTTCTTGTCCTCGTGCTTCTCCATCTTGCGCTCGCCTTGCACCGTCAGCGTCTGGTTCTCGACCTCGATGTGGATGTCGGCCAGCATCACCTCGGGAAGGTCAAATTTCAGGGTGTACTTGTCGGAATCCTCCATGATGTCCACAGCAGGCTCAAAGCTGCGGACGCCCATCATCTTGTTCGACTCGGCCGCCCGCGCGTCAAAGATCTTCTGCATCTCGTTCTGCAGGGTGTCCAGGTCCGTCCAGGGGTTCCAGCGCATCAGAGTCATATCTTCCTCCACGAATTCACGCGGCTATCCAGCCCGCGTCCAAGGATTGCGGTTCGGGTTGTCGCGGCAGCGCCGGCATCAACCACGACCAAAGCAAGGATGCCCGCGCCGGATGTCAAGAGAAAAAATCACATCAATATCATGCTGTTATGAACGATTGGCGACAAATTGTACAGGTAAGGACGGGCGCCGAGTGTCGTCAAGGCCCCTTTTTTGCGCCCGGCCAGCGCGGTCGGCTGGGTGCAATGGTCCGAGCTTGCGTCTGCGCTCCGGCTATCGCATCCTCTGTAGGCGGGAAGGGGGTTGACCAATGCGTTTTTTCAAGGTCTTGAGCGGGAACGAGCAGCCGGATCGCGCCGACTACGCCATGTTCGCTGTGGGTCTGCTGGCTACGGCCTATCTGTCGCTATGGGCCTGTGCGCCGCTGGCGTCGATGCCGCCGATCCTGCCCTTGGACCGCGAACGTCCCAACCAGCTATCGCTCGCGGTAGGCGGCGGCAAGGGCACGACCGACGCGACGTACTTCACGCGCGAAGTTCCCTACGTGGCAGGAGCGCAGGGCGCCTACGTGCATCAGTTCAAGTACTTGGACATCGGCGGCCAATTGTCGCTGCGCAACGACACGTTCTTGGCGCTGGGCGCCTTGGTCCGCGCCCGTTTGGTCGAGACCGACGATCTGGTGCTAGGCCTGCAGGCCAGCGGCGGCTGGATGTGGATGTCGATGGCGCTGCCGCTGTCCGTGCGCCTGAGTGAGGGCATTTGGGCGTACACCGCCCCCAGCCTGGGCTATGCGCTGCCTGAAGTGTCGATTCCGCTTGGCGTTTCGGTGCGCTTGCCCAGAGTAAACATCTTTGTCGAAGGTGGCACAGGACTCAGCGGCGGCAGCAAGGGCGCGCTATTCCTGGAACAGAATTCGATCCAGAAGGTCGCTCCCTACGGCGCCGCCGGCATAGGCTGGCGGTGGTAGACCACACGCCGACCGGGTGGGCGGCGATCGGGTGGGCGGCGATCGGGTGGGCGGTGCTGGGCTGCAGCAGCGCGGCCGACCCGGCGGTCACCACGGCGGCACTGCCGGGCTTTGGCCAGCCCTGCAATGCCAAGCTGCAATGCGCGGCCGGGCTGGAGTGCCTGCAGAGCGACTACGCCAACGTCCCGTGGTGTACCGCCGCCTGCCCTGGCGAAAAGGTGAAGAACTACTGCGACAATACGGCCTTGCAGGGCAAGCCGGCGCTGTGCGTGCAGATGCCGGCCGACTTCGCCGGCCCCAAGACGCCGTTTTGCGCGCCGGTGTGCAGCAACTTGGCAGCGTGCACGGCGCTAGGCAGTCAATGGGAGCTATGCAAGACGTTAGAATACAAAGAGAAAGCCGTCATCACCGACTTACCGACCAAGGTGTGCATGGCGCCCAGCGCCAACGGCCAGGTCAAGGTCGACCCGGTCACCTGCGATTGGGAATCCAAGGTCACCGATCCGCTGCTCAGCGAGGCCAAGCAACAGTGCAAGTTGGTGTGCAAATCGTTCTTGATGCCGTGTCAGTACTGGCCCAAGGCGCAAAGCGAGGCCTGCTGCGGTTGGGCTTGCATGCAGTACCTGACGCCCGGCGGCACGCTGGATAACCAGCGCCTGTCCGGCGAGATCAAGTGCCTGACCAACGCCTTGGCGGCATACAAAGACGGTCCCAAGATCTGCACGGGCTGGCAAGATCAGGGCTGCCCGATGCCGGCCGTACTGAACCCCACCGGCAAGTAGCCGCCCTTGCACAGATCTGCGATTTTCTGGCCCATTTGGGCCAGTGTGGCAGCCTTTGCGGGCGCGCACCGAATCACTCCCCGCTGTGGTGCGTCGCTACTGGGGTGGCCAAGGCCACCGCTGGAGAGTGCCATGACCCCTAAATCCATGTCGTTCAAGTGGTTGCATACCGCAGTGCTGGTCGCAACCCTGCTCTTGGCCACGGCGCCGGCTTGGGCGCTCGACATCTACCTGAACGGCGTCAAGGTCACCAACCTGAAGAACGCCGACCTGCTCAACTGCACGGTCAAGTTCGACGCCAATGGCGATCTGCAGATCCTGTCGCCCGGCTATCGGATCGAGTACGGCAGCGACGGCCAGCCCAAGGTCGTGGGGCAAAGCGATCTGGCCTTGGCCAAGACCCCCAGCCTGAAGCCCAAATTCCGCTACGTGCTGGTCTACGAGCCCAACCCCAAGGTCAATTTCGCCTTTGAGGTCTGGGTCAACGGCAAGATGTTCCGCAAGATCGGCTTGGACTCTGGGCGATTCACGGTCGAGATGACGCAAGACCTGTTCCCCGGTGCCAATTCGTTGCGCGTGGTCGCCAAGGCCGGCGATGCGATCCCGGGCGGCGAAGAAACGGATGCGGCGAGCCTGCGCATTTTCCGCGGCGAGGCTGGACCAGACGGCGCGTTCCACGCCAAGAGCCCGGCGATCTGGGATTTGGTCCGGACCGCCATCGATCGCACCGGATTGGACCGCGCCTACAACCTCTCGATCGAATAGCGCAAGAAGGCAGCAAAGATGCAGCAGATTCAGCGGCTTGGCCGCGTGCTGGCCACCCAGGGGGCGCAGGCGTGGCTGTGGTGCGACGGCCAGGTCGTGCAAGGGACCCTTTGCGGCGACGCGCGCTATGGGCAGTTTGCCGTGGAAGGGCCAGGCGGTTGGCAGCCCCTGGAGCCGGCGCCGCTGCACGAGCCCAGTAGCGACGGCGACTTCTACCGTCTGAGCGAGCGCGACGCCACCCGCTATTGGGCGCTGAAGGCGCGCGCGGCGATTCTGCGGGCCATTCGCGATTTCTTTGATCGGCGCGGGTTTTGCGAGGTCGATCCGCCGATGCTGGCCAGTTCGCCCGGACTGGAGCTGCACTTGGACGCCGTGCGCGCCGAGCTGCGCCAGGGCATGGGCGGCGCGCCCACCGTCCGCTACTTGGTGACCAGCCCCGAGTACCACTGCAAGCGGCTGCTGTCGGGCGGATTCTCCAAGATTTACAGCCTGCAACATGCCTTCCGGTCGGGGGAGCGGGGCCACTGGCACAACCCCGAGTTCATGATGCTCGAGTGGTACCGGGTGGGCACGGACTACCGGACCATTGTGGCCGATTGCCGAGCACTGGTGCGGCATTGCGCCAAGGCCATCGCGGGTCCGCAGTGGGCGCCGCTGCGCGCCTTGCCCGGTCGGGGGCCGGCGTTCGATACCCATTCCAAGTGGCGCAACGTGGCGATCCGCCGTGCTATTAGCGAGTTTGCCGGCTTCGATCCGGGCGATTGCCGCAGCGATGGCGTGGTCGCCAAGCGCGCTGCACAAAGCGGCCTGGAAGTGCAGCCTGGCGACACGGCCGCCGACATTTTGACGCGTGCCATGGTCGAGCGCGTGGAACCGGCTTTGCGCAATCTGCCGGCCGTGGTGCTCGAGCGCTGGCCCCTGGCGATGGCGTCGCTGTCGCGGCCGTTTGCGGATGCGCCGCACTGGGCGGAACGGTTCGAGATCTACCTGCACGGAGTAGAACTAGCCAATGGATTCAGTGAGTTGACCGATCCAATCGAGCAGAGGCGCCGGTTCCAGGTGGATCTCGATGCCCGCGCCAAGGCCGGGCTGCCACAGTACCCGGTCGACGAGCGGTTCTTGGCAGCCCTGGCGCAAGGCATGCCCCCGGCCGCGGGCGTTGCGCTGGGCGTGGACCGCCTGCTGATGGCGCTGCTAGGCCTGCGCGACATCGACGACGTGCTGGCTTTCCCGTTCGAGCGTGCGTGAAGCCGGCTGCGCGCGCCCAAAGGCATAGACGCCTGTGAGCCGCCCGTCTACACTCTGGAATCGGGCGCCCCGTCGCCCGCGCGTCGCTACCGAGCTCATGTCGCTTTTCCCTGCTCAGCGCCTTTGGCACCGGACCGTGTGGCTGTGGCTGGCCGCGGTGCTGTTGGTGGCGTGTCTACCCGGCAAGCGGAGCAACGAGCCGTTGCCGCTGGATGCCAAGACCTCGGACAGCAGCGCCAAGGACACGGCGGCCGACGGCGGCGACACAATCCTCCAAGACAGCAAGGCCGAGATCGCGGACTCCAGCGACGCTGGTGACGTGGCCGACGCGCACGACGCGTCCGCCGACACGGTGACCCCGGTGGACACCGCCACTGAGGTCGAGGTCGGACCCGATGTCCCCGTGGGCATGGGCGGTTGCGTGACCGACACCCAGTGCGAGGCGTTGGGTGTCCAGATCTGCAAGGTCGCGAGCTGCAACTTGGCCACCGGCCTGTGCGAGTGGTCCGAGGCGCCCGAAAAGTGGCCCCCTGCGACCTGCAAATGCGGCGGCGCTGGCATGTGCAGCCAGGGCTACTGCCTAAGCGCCAAAGAAGAAAACTGCGACGACGGCAATGCGTGCACCCAGGATTTCTGCGACATAATCCTGGGTTGCGTTCACCAGCCCCGCAACGGCGCAGTCTGCACCGACTTGGACGCCTGCACCACGGGCGAAATTTGCGTCGGCGGCACCTGCGTGACCAAACCCTTGTGCCCGGACACCAAGAATCCTTGTTATACGGACACCTGCAACGCCGGCAACTGCCAGACCGTCGCCAAGACGAGCAGCGAACCCATCGCGTGCCCAGGCGAAGGCCTGTGCCAGACCGACGGCGTCTGCCAAGGCAAGCTGTGCATCACCAAGGAAAAAGCCGACGACGGCAACCCGTGCACCAAGGACATCTGCGACCCCACCACCGGCAGCGTCGCCCACTACCCGTACCTGGATCAGCCGTGCGGCGGCGACCCCTGCACGCCCGGCACCTGCAAGAGCGTCGACGGCGTGGCCTTGCCCACCTGCGTCACCGCAACGCTGTGCAAGCAGGCCGACCCCTGCACCCCAGTGACCTGCAAGGCCGGCGTGTGCTCGACCGGTACCAAGCTGAACAGCAACGAACCGTGCGACGACAACAACATCTGCACGATCAATACCGGTTGCGCCAAGGGCCAGTGCAAAGGCACCGCCCTGGTCTGCGAAGACGGCAACCCCTGCACCGGCCCCGGTGGCTGCCTGCCCGCGTCGGGCTGCACGGCCGGTCTCCCCGTCCCCGATGGCAGCAATTGCGACGACGGCAACGGCTGCACGACCGGCGACACCTGCAAGTCCGGGGCGTGCACGGGCGGGACAGCGCTCAAGTGCAACGACGGCAAGGCCTGCAGCAAAGACAGCTGCGACCCCATCAAGGGCTGCGTGTACGACACCAGCGGTTGCCTGTAGCGGCCCAGCGCGCGACCACGCTCGGCAAGCCCCAGCCGTGCCGGCTAGAATTCGCCGCGAATACCCAGCGACGGGATGATCGGCAACCCGCCCTGCAAGGCGCTAGCCGAGTAATCGTACGAGTAGGCCGTGCCTTCCGCGTTGCGGTGGTTGTAGACGTTCTGCACGTCCAGGTACAGGTTGAGCATCCAGCGATTGAACACCCAGCGCTTGTCAACGCGGACATCCAGTTGGTGGAACGCGGGCAGGCGGCCGCTGTTGTAGGCGCCGTTGACCGACGTGTAGCCGTCTTGGCTCGCGTCGTAGGCCGCGGTGACGATCGGCGTGGTGGGATTGCCTGTGACCAGGCGGAAGCGGCTGCTCACCTCCCAGTGATTCGGCAGTTGATAGCTCGCCACCGCCGTCAGGATGTGCCGCTGATCGTAGTCAAAGGGCCGCCAGTCGCCACCGGGCGCGTCCTGGCGATCCGCCTTCAGCAGCGTGTACGCCACCCAGCCGAACCAGTTGGCCGACAGCTTGTGCCGCGCCAGCAGCTCCAAGCCAAACACCCGGCCGCGACCGTCGTTGAGGTAGGGCGGGTTGGGGAAAAGGCCGGGCGTCTGCACCACCACGTTCCACAGCGACTTGTAGAACAGCGTGAGGTCTACGGTTTCTGCCGGCCGCGGCTGCCACACCGCGCCGACCGACACGTCGAACCCACGCTGCGACAGCAGGTTGGGGTTCCCCAGACCGCCAAAGCTCAATACCTCCTGCGCCTGCGGCCGTTGCGAGTAGGTGCCGACTGCGAATTTGAGCGACAGTTTGGGATCCACCGACCATTTGGCGAGCAGGCGCGGCAACAAGGTGGTGTCGCTGTCGACCCCGCGGTAGGCGTCAAAGCGCAGGCCGGGCACGATCTCCAGGTCGGGGCGCAGCTTGAGCACCACGTCCCACCACGCGCCGGGGCTGTAGAACGTGAACTGGCCGTGGTAGCTGAAGAACGACGTAGGCCGCTGGCTCTGGCCGCCCGGGCCCTCTTGCGCCACTTGGCCCGACGGCGCGTACACGTCGGCCCACATCGGCGTATGAAGCGTGTCGATTCCCGCGCGAACCTGGATCGGCCCAGTCCCCCAGGTAAAGTCCTGGCGCAGGCCGGTGGCCATCGTGGTCGCGTCAAAGTGCAGCAGCGAGCCCACCGCCGCGCCGATCTTGCCGTAGACCAGGCCTAGCGTGGTCTTGCTGGTCCACCAGCCGCCGTCGTGGCGCAAGATGTTGGTCAGGCCGTAAAACGACGTACCGAACTTGATCTGGCCCACAGTCCGAACCTCGGAGCCAGACGGTGCTTTGGAGACGATGGCCAACTGGTCGTCCGAGCTGTACAAGAACGACGTAAACGTGGTGCGCGGGCCGAACCAGTGGTCCAGCTTGACCTGCCAATCGTAGTAGCGCGGAGCCGTAGTAAAGCCTAGAACGTCCTCAGGAATCGCCGCTGCCAGCACCGCGTCGATGTACGAGCGCCGCCCGGCCACGGTAAAGCGCGTGTTTTCGCCCAGACTGCCACGGAGAAAGAATCCCGCATGGAATACATTGGCTTCCACGTAGCCGGCCCAGCCGTCCTGAGCCGATGGCTGGCGCAAACGGGCGTTGACGATGCCTCCGGTTCGCCGGCCCCATTGCACCGAGTACCCGCCGGGCAGGAAGTCGATGCCCTCCAAAACGTCTGTGTTGACCACCGAGTAGATGCCGCCAAAGTGGTAGGCGATCGGGATCGGGATGCCTTCGATCGCGGCCAGGGTGTCGGCCGGCGCGGAACCGCGCACCACCACTTCGCCGCCAAATGGACTGGGGCGCGCGACGCCCGGCAAGTTCTGCACGACCTTCAGGGTGTCGCCGTATACGCCGGGAACACGCTGAATTTCCTCGACACTCAGCTCGCGGCGCACCGCTTCACCAGGGCGCTCGGGCGCCGCAGCCGTGGCACGGTACAGGTTGTAGCGCAGGCGTTCGGCCCGCAATTCCACCTTGGCGGTCTTGCCGGCGACAACCTGCACCGTCTGGCGGGTGCTGCGGTGCTCGCCCTCGGCCAAGGTCAGCGTGTGAGCGCCCGGCCGCAGGGCCCCAAAGCGGAATTCGCCCCCCGTATCGCTGACGGCGTCGCCCGGCCCGTCGTCCAACAGGATTTGGGCACCCACCACGGGCCGCCCGGTACCACGTTCGCGCACTTGCCCAACGATGCTGTACCAACCGCCTGCGGTGGGCTCGACGTCGCGGCGGTCGTAGCGGCCCTCTGAGGTGGCGCGGCCGCGGCGGGTGTCGCCTGTGTCGGGTCGGAAGGCAAAGCGGTAGCGGATGCGCACCGGAACGGGCTTTCCATCCTTGGTCGCCGGCTTGAAGCGCAGCTTGCTGGCAGCCTGCAGGGCGGCAGCGTCGAATTCGGGGCCGGCGCTCTCGGCCACGGCCACCTCGCGCGGCAGCCCCTCGCTGTCGACCGTCAGCTCCACCACCACCGCGCCAGCCAGTCCGCGCGCAGCCAGGGCGGGCGGGTACTCGGGCTCGGCGGCTTGCACGAGTTCGGGCGGTTGCAGCGCGGTGTCCGCGGCCAGGTCCGCGGGGGTGCCCAGGATCGCGGCGGCCACGGCCCACAGCCAGACGCAAGCGACCAACCTATGCAAGGGGGCAGGCATGGCACCTCCGCGGTGCAGGCGAGGCTAGCAGACTTTCAACGGGCTTGTCGCCAGCCGCGCGAAGGGGTCGCACGGAGCAGGGCCCAGAGTGCGCGACGCGCCCCCTTTGGCACTTTCTACCTAGTTCAACATGCCTTCGGCACCCGGTATCCATGAAACTCAACATGTTGAACTACGCGGCCGTGGATGCGGCCGTGCGCGGGGGTCGCAGGGGGCGGCGCGCCCCCTTGGCATTTTCTACCTAGTGCAGGCGCTCGGCCACCCGGCGCGACAACTCGAGCATCTGGTCCGCCGTGCAGGTCTTGGTCGAGCAGCTCACCGCCGCGACCATGGGCCGGCGCGGATCGGCAAAGACCAGCGTGACCACGCCGCCAAAGAAGGCGCGGAAGCCCTGGTCGGCGACCTTGTTGGTCGGTGCGACGTTGCTGTAGGTGTTCTTCATCGTCGCAAACCGCGTGCGACTCTCGGCCGGGTTGGAGTCGCGCCACACCTGGACGGCCACACCAAAGTCGTCGCCTTTGCCCTTATTGAAATACAAGTAGTTGTAACCCGGCGACGGCGCAGTACCCAGCAGGTCGGCGCGGCGCAGTGCCGCCTTGGCCCCCAGTACCCGCTCCAGGTCGCCCAGCGACAAGTAGCCGGTCACGTCCAGCGCGGGCTCACCGGAATTGGCAGCCGGGGGCGGCAGCGGCCGCGCGGGCGGAGCGGCGGCTTCGCCACCCAAGCGGGGGGCCTCGGGCGGAGCGTCCGGAGCAACGGTTGGGGCGGCGACCAGCCGACCTGGGACGCGGGCGCGCTCAGATTCCGTTGGAGGCACTGCCGTTGGGGGCATGCCGGGCGGCAGGCCAGCCAGCTCGGGGGCAGCGCTGCGACCAGGCGAGGGTGCAACCGCGGGAACGGCTGCTTCGGGGGCGGCCGCAGCGGTGGGCGCAGCGGCAGGAGCGACCGGGGCCGCGGCTGGCGGCGGCGACGCACCGACCGCGGGCGGAGCAGGTCGCCGCCCTGGCGCCACAGCTGCCGTCGCCGGCGCGGGTGCGTCCACAGCTTTGGCGGCCTCGCGGGACTTGCGCCCAACCACGGGGGCCTTTTTGGCAGCGGGGTCCACCGCTTCGACCGCGTCGTTCTTCTTCTTGCAGCCGGGTGCGGTGGTCACGCAGACCGCGCCGAGCACCGCCATGGCGACCAGCCGACCGCTGCGACCGCGCCAACCGCGCCCGGCGTCTACTACAAAGCTCAATCCCTGCAAGTTCATATCCCGCCTGTCGCGTGTCTTGGGGCCGGCTGGTTGCCGGGCCAGCCTGAAAGTGTACCCCAAGTGTGCTGCGCCAGCCAATCCAGCTCGCGTTCAACCCGGCACGGGCGGCTGCGATTCCCGATTGCCGCGGCGATCCGCCAAATCGCCAGTGCGTGCCTGCCCATACGATTCTTCTCGAATCTGCGCCCGCCGCGAGCAGGTTGCGCCCAGAGCCGCGATAGCAGGGGCCTCTGCTAGGTCGCGACCGGCAACGATCTGCGCCGCCGCGCCGAGTTGCGCGGGGGCCGCCGCTCCGAATCCGCCTGGTTCGCTTGACCTGTTGGCCATCGACGGCGACAATGGAGCGTTGTCCGTTTGCGCGCCGTGTTGGGCGCAGCGGTGAGCCCAGCGCGGGGTGCGAGGTCGTCATGTTGGTAATGCCGCAAATCCTTAGGTCTTGTGCAGGCATGGCGGGTGCTCTCGCGGTGGCGGCGGCGCTGTCGGCTTGCGGTGGCCAGAAGGACCAGACCAAGCAAGAGGGCGCGGCAGGTGCACCCGGGGCCGAGAATGCGAGCGCCGATCCGATCCAGGAACAGCGGTCGACGTCGGCCGTCATCGAGCGCATCGACGTCAACAACGACCGCAAGCCCGACGTGTTCAAGCACTACGCCCTGGTCGACGACCCGGCCGGCGACGGCAAGGGCGGCCGCCTGCAGCGCAAAGCGCTGGTTCGCAAAGAAATCGATGTCAATTTCGATCAGCGAATCGACATCGTCGAGTACTACAAAGGCGAGCCGGGCAAAGAGATCAAAGAGCGCGAAGAGTTCGATCTCGACTTTGACGGCCGGGTCGACGAAGTGCGCAAGTACGACAACGGCAACCTGGTCGAGATGCAGTTGGACCTTGGCTTTGATGGGCGCATCGACACGTGGATGTTCTATCAGATGACCAAGAACGAGGACGGCAAGGACGTCAACCGCCTCAACGAGCGCCGCCGCGACGAGAACGGCGACGGCGTGGTCGACTCGTGGGAATACTACGTCAAGGGCAAGCTGCAAAAGATCGGCCGCGACTCCAACGGCGACGGCCAGCCCGACATGTTCACGCGCGTCGACGAAAAGAAATAGCCCAGCCTCCCTTCACTACCGCGACCACGCCACGACGGCGGCTCCGCGCCGCGGGCCGGATTGGTCACCTATGGGGCGGTCGTCGGCGTTGCCACCTGGGGTGGCCGAGCACTCGCACGCGGCGGGTTGAGCTGAACCTCGACCAGTTGCTCGCCATCGCGGGCCAGCAGAACGACTCGCCAGGGCGCCACGTCCAGCACCGTCACCCGCACCGCCGCCACCACTTCGGGCGACGCCTGGGCGTCCAGCGCCAGGACCAGCTCTTCGCGATCGAGGTTGCCACTCGGCTGCGGCCTGCACAGGGCCGAGAAGAACGCCGCCAGTTTGTCAGGATCAGCAGCCTGCCCGGCCTCTAGGTTGGCCGCGCCCGCGCTGAGCCCCTGGGCGCCCACGCGCACGACCAAGTGCTCGTCCGGGCGCCAGTTGCGCAGCCGCCGCCACGGCAGCATGTGCCAGCCTGCGAGCAGATCGCGTCCAGCTTTGCGCTCGAGCAACTGGATCTTCAATTGGCTTTCGATGTCGCCCGGACTGCCCATCGCGCGCGGGGCCGTGTCCGGGGTCAGGGTCGCGGCCGGCGGCGCGCTGCAGCCTTTGGCGCACCCCGAGGTACCCACGACCGCGGCAAAGACCGCCAGAGCGACCCCAAGGCGACCGGCGAGGTGGCCGGAATCCGACGACCAGCGCGCGGCCGCGCGGCCGAACTCGCCGCTGTCCAAGACCGCTTTCGCGGGCGTCTGCCTCATACCCACCCCGGTTCGGGCCGGAAGAATCGTTGAAGTTTTTTGAGCGGATTCAGACCGATCCCGTGTCATTTGGTGACCCAGCTGATCTGCATCGGGGCGGCGAACTGCAGAGGCAAGCCAGGCTTGATGGACTTGACGGGGAAGCCGCGGCAAGTGCCCGTGTGTTGGGCGCATTTGCCGTCGATGCCATCGGCCACGGTGCCACCGCAGGTGACCAGTTGCAGCGGTTGATAGGCCTCGATGCGGTACCAGCTGCCGTTGTAGACAAAAGCGTAGGGCGGGCCGCTGATCGCGTCGCCCTCGGTGTAGTAGCCGGCGACGACCGGCGCCGAACAGTTGGTGTCGGCCACGCCCAACCGCGGATTAAGGACCTTGCCGCTGGAGAGTTGCACGCCAAAGAACAGACCGGTTTGCGGCGAGTAGACCAACGCGCCATCGCGCAAGATGTCGACCGACGCGCTGCCGCCAGTGCCACTGCCCGACAGGCTGGCGTGACCGCGCTGCACCAAGACGCCCACTGCTTGCCCCTCTGCGTCGACGACCCAAAGTCCGCCGCCGGCCGTGGCGCCTACGATCTTGGTGTCCGCGCCGGTGGCGCTGTCGCCGCTGTGGGTGGTGGTGGTGTCGGCCTTGGCTGTGGCGACGGAATCTGCTTCGGTCACCGGTTCCACGGGCGTCGCGGTGGGGCGGCTGCAGCCCTGTGCCGCAAGGCTCAGGAGTGCCGCAACGCCCAATGTCATGGCCCAGAGCATGCCCTTCATGCCGATTCGCCTCCCTTTTTGGCGGCGCGCTCCGCCGGTGCCGCGCCATGCTCGCGCCAAGCCCGGCGCGCTACTTCGATGGCTTCCGTGGGCTTTTGCCGTGCCAAATTCGCCACTTCGGCCATCCAGTGCGGCGGCGCTTCGCGATCGGGCGACTGGGCCTGCTCCCACCATGCCAGCACTTCGGCAAGGAGGGCCGCGTCGCCATGGCGGCCAGTGCGCTGCAATTCATCGCGAATCCAAGACCGCTCGAAGGCCTGCGCCATCACCGCCTGCAGTGCCTCGCGCTGCAGAAACCGTTCGAGCACCAGCATTTGCAGGCGCTGCGCGGAGTCTGGGTGGTCCGCGGCCGCTTCCGGCGCAGGCTTACCGGCCTCGCCATCGTGCTTGGGCTTGGGCTTCACCGGCGGCTCGGCGGCCTTGCGCGGCGCGTCGGCCCACGGCGGCGGGGCGGTCTCGGTCCCAGCCGGGGCCGGCAGACCCACCATGTCCTGTAACAACTTCAGGGTTTCGCTGTCGACGGCACCCGATGGCGACAGCCCCGCCTTCTTCTGAAACGCCAGCAGCGCCGCGCGCAAGTTGGTCGACATCACGCCGTCGAGCGGCAATTTGATCCCCAGAAGCGTGATGAGCGCGGCCTGCACCCAGCGGATCAAGCGCTGGGCCGGGTCCACGGCACGCGGCCGCAGCGACGCCGGGCTGACCAGCAGCTTGCCCTGGCCGTAGTCAAACGCCCCGGATCGCGACGAACTCGGCTCGTGCTTGTCGAGCATCCCGAGCATTTTCAAGCGATTTTTGGCGAGTTTGCCGGCGTGAATCGACATGGCGCGGCCTCCCGTTGGCGTCGTACCGAGCATACTCGCTGGCTGGCGGCGGCGCTACCCTGCAAAACTACGTGGTCGGGACCACGGGCTCGGCCGGCATCCCCGCCAGCCAACGGTCCAGGATCTGCTTGGCGGCGTGCATATCGATGTCGCGGCGGCGGCGTGCAGCCTTACCACCCAACAGGCGCAGCTCGGCGTCGGCTTGGGCGGTGGTGTCGGCCTCGTCGACCAGCCAGACCGGTCTGGGTTGCGCGGCGGCCAGCGCAGCAGCAAAACCCCTGCAAAGTCGCTGACTATCGTCGTCGCCCTCGCAGCCAAAAGGCAAGCCGACCACGATGACCTGGGCGCGGCGTTGCTGGGCAATCGGCAAAAGCGCCGCGATGTCGGCCCGCGTGCCCTTGCGCTGCAGCACGCACACGGCCGTGGCCACTTCGGCGGAAAGATCCGTGGCGGCCACACCGATTCGGGCGCGGCCTACGTCCAAGGCAAGGGCAGGGAGGTTGCGCATAGGACACTGGCTGGAATGGTCCAGCCCGGCTATCCTAGCATCGCCGCCGTCTGGAATGGCAGCAGGGTGAGTATGTCCGCGCACATCATCGTCTACCGCACCGAGTCGTGTCCATATTGCGTGGCCGCCAAGCAGCTGCTCGCGCAGCGCGGCTACGATTTTGAAGAGATCTTTCTGGATCGCGACCCCAGCCGCATGGCCGAGCTCAAGGAGCAGTATGGTTGGCGCACCGTGCCGATGATCGTCGTGGGCGATACCTTTGTCGGCGGCTACACCGACCTCAAGCAACTCGACACCGCCGGGACGCTGGCGCAGTTGGTCGGAACGCCGTGATGACCCCCAAGCTGCGCATGGTGAACTGGGCCCTGCCGGCGCTCGTGGCGCTGGTGGCCGCGTGTTCGGGCGTGCAGACGCCGGCCATGGCGCTCAAAGAGGCCGTCGAGGACTACACGCGGTCGATGCGCTGGGGCTTTGTCGAGAAGGCGGGGGCGCACATTCCCGACAACCTGCGTGCCGCCTGGATTCGCCAGCGCCGCATCGCGCAATCCATGGTCACGATTCACGAATACGACATCCGGGCCGTGGAGCACGTGGTCGGGACCGAGAAAGCGCGCGTGATCGTGCTGGCGGTGTGGAGCCGACCCTCGGACCCCGTGACCCACCAAGAGATGCTTGCGCAAGAATGGCGCTACCGCGATCGCAACTGGTGGATGATCACGCAGTATCCGATCAAGGCCGACGAGCCTGGGCAAGCGCCCGTCAAACCTACGGACGCGCTCTAGCCAGGCAACGCGATGGAGATGGCCCAGATGGCGGCAGTGGCGGCGACGGTGGTGCAGAAGTACGGCGGGTCCTCGGTGGCCGACGTGGCCAAGATCCACAAAGTCGCGGAGCAGATCGCCGCTACGCGCCGCGCCGGCAAGCGGGTGGTCGCGGTGGTGTCGGCCATGGGCAAGACCACCGACCAACTGATGAAGTTGGCGCACGAGGTCAGCGCCGCGCCGGATCGCCGCGAATTGGACATGCTGCTCACTGCGGGCGAGCGGATCGCCATGGCGCTGGTGGCGATGGCCGTGCGCGATCAAGGCTTTGCCGCGACCTCGCTGACGGGCTCGCAGTGCGGCATCTTGACCAACGACGCGCCAGGCGGGGCGCGCATCGTCGAAGTTCGGCCCTTCCGCGTGCAAGACGCGCTGGATCAAGGGCAAGTGGTGATCGTTGCGGGCTTCCAGGGCACGTCGTGGCGCCGCGAGGTGACGACCTTGGGCCGCGGCGGGTCGGACACCACGGCAGTGGCCTTGGCGGCGGCCTTGGGCGCGGACTGCGAAATCTACAGCGATGTCGATGGCATCTACAGCGCCGATCCCCGAACGGTGCTGGACGCGCGGCGGCTGGATCAGCTCTCGCACGACGAGACGCTCGCGTTGGCCCGCGCCGGGGCCAAGGTGTTGGCGGCCGACGCCGTGGCCTACGCGCGGCTGCACGGGATCGCCTTGTATGCGCGCAAGACGGGGACGGCCGACGGCGAGAGCGTGGTGCGCGTGGATGCGCCCAGCCTGCGACCGTGGGTGGTGGGCGTGGCCCAACGCCCAAACGCCGTCTTGGTGCAGGCGCCGCCCGAGCAGGCCCAGCAAGTACAGGCGATCGTGGCCCATTTGCGCCTGGTGCCGGTCAGCGAACAGGCTGGACCGGGCTACACGGTGCTGTTGGCGCGCGACGTGGCCGACGCGGTCGATCCGGCCTTTGATCATGCCCTGGCGCAGATCGCGGCGGTGGTGGGCCCAGCCGGGCTGCGGCGCGGCACGTTGGTCAGCATCGTGGGCCCAGCTGTGGGCCGCGAGCCCGGTCTGTCCCAACAATTCGGCCAGTTGCTTGGCGCGTGGACCGATACCTGGTTGGCGCACGGACTCACGCTGTCCGCCTTGGTGGCCCCCGAACACGGCGACACGGCGGTCCGATTGCTGCATCGCCACTTTGTGGCCGGCGAGGTGATCGCGTGACGAGAAAACTCGGCCTGATGATCTCGCTTTGGCTGCTCGCGGCCTGTTCTGGCGCACCGGTCAAGCTGCCCCAAGAGGGTCCCAAGAGCGCGGCCGAGCTGCTGGCGGCGATTCCGGCGTCGACGGTGACCTCTGCCCAGGGCCAGGCTCGCCTGGACGCCTACCTGCAGGGCGATCGCCGCAGCGTGACCTTGTTGGTGGTGGCCAACCGCCCGGATCAGATTCAGTTTCAGGCCCTGGCGCCCACCTTGGATTTGCTGGGTCTGCTGTCCAGCGATGGCCGCCGCTTCATCTCGTTCGAGCGCGGCGCCAGCACTTGCCAGGTGGGGGTGGCCTGCCGGGCCAATACCCGCCGGTTTTTGCCGCTCCCCATGAGTGCAGACGAGATGGTAGCCGCGCTGCTGGGCGACTTGCGGCCGCTGCCGGCGCCGCCCGAGCAGCAGCGCCTGGCCTGGGATGGCGAGCGACGCCTGTACCGCCTGGACTTGGGTCCGCCCAGCGGCTGGCGCCAAGAGCTGTTCATCGACCCCAAGACCTTCATGCCGGTCGGCGCCGTCTGGTACTCGGGCACCGATCGCGCCGGCTCCGTTCAGTACAGCGGCGATCGGCAACCGGGAACCTTGCCCGCCAGCGTGCGCGTCAAGGTCTCGCAGCCCGATAGCGACATCACCATCGAATACCGCGATATGCAGGTCAACCAGCCCATCCATCCGCAAATCTTTGCCGTGCAGTGCCCGGCGGGCACGCGCGAGGTCTGGATGCCGTGCGACATCACCCCAAGTGGCGGTCTTGAATGATTCCTGGTCGCTTTTTGGCCATCGAAGGTACGGACGGCGCCGGTACCAGCACCCAGGGCGACCAACTGACCGACTGGCTGCGCAGCCGCGGCCTTGAAGTGCTGCGCTTGGCCCAGCCGTCGCACCTGGAAGTCGGGCAATTGATTCGCCGCATCTTGCGCCACGAACTGGGCGCGATCGACGCTGCAACGGTGGCGCTGCTGTTTGCGGCCGACCGCGTGGATCTGTGCGAGCGGGTGATCGCGCCCGCTCTGGGCCGTGGGGCCTGGGTCGTGTGCGATCGCCATCTAGGCAGCTCGCTGGCGTTCCAGGTGGTCGACGGTGCCGGCGGCATTGATCCAGACTGGTTGCTCGCGATCAACGCCAAGGCGCTGACGGCAGACCTGACTTTGTGGATCGACGTGCCTGTGCCCGTGGCGCTCGAGCGCATCGCCGCGCGCGGCAAACCCGTAGAGCGGTTCGAAGTGGCGGCGACCCTGGAGCGCGTGCGGGCGCGCTACGCCGAACTGGCCGAGCGGCCGCCCGCTCAACTGGGCAAAGTCGTTGCGATTGACGGCCAACCCGCGCGCGACGTAGTTGCCTGTGCTATACGTGAACGTTTGCAGGACGCCCTTGCCGTCCCGGAGCTTCAATGAGCGACCGGCCCGTGCCCAACCTTCCGGTCACCGTACACGATCGCGGCGCGGGCGGCGATCAGACCGAGCACGATCTGACCGAGGCGCAGGTCGTGAGCATGCCGACCATCTCGGTGGGGCCCGAGCTGCAGCCGTCGGAAGCCGCGACCCGCCGCGAGGGTCAGGACACGCGCGACGAGCTGGGCGAACGCATCCGCGCCCACTTGGAAAAGGGCGAGGCCAAGAAGGATCCGCTGATCGGCCAGACCGTGGGCGGACGCTTCCTGGTCCTCAAGAAGATCGGCTCGGGCGGCATGGGATCGGTGTATCGCGCCCGCCAAGAAGGCATGGACCGCGACGTGGCGGTCAAGGTGTTGCTGGGCGATCTGACCCAAAATGACACGGTGCTGCGGCGGTTTACGCTAGAGGCGCTGGCCGTCTCGCGATTGCGCCACCCCAACACCATCCAGATCTTCGACTACGGCCAGACGCAAGACGGCAACCCGTACATCGCCATGGAGTTCCTGGAGGGCCACACCCTGCACGAACTGATGCGCAAAGAGCGGGGGCTGCCGGTGCGGCGGGCCTTGCGGATCATGGCGCAAGTAGCAGAGTCGCTTGCGGAAGCCCACGGCAAAGAGATCGTCCACCGCGATCTGAAGCCAGAGAACATCTTCTTGGTCAAGGTTGGCGACAACCCCGACTACGTCAAGGTGCTCGACTTTGGCGTGGCCAAACTGCGCGATCACAAAAGTGAACAGGGCACCTTGACCCAGGCTGGCTCGATCTTCGGCACGCCGCGCTACATGAGTCCAGAGCAATGCAGCGCCCAGCCGGTCGACTCGCGCTCGGACCTGTATTCGCTGGGCGTAATCTTGTACGAGATGATCGCCGGCAAGGCCCCTTTTGAGGGCGATCAAGCGCTTTCGCTGCTGCTCGCCCACGTCAACGACGACCCGCCGCCGCTGGCTGGCGCGTGCGAAGGCCAGGTCGTGCCGGCCGAAGTCGAAGAGTTGGTCCAGCAGCTGCTCGAAAAGCGGCCCGAGGACCGACCGCAGACCGCCACGGATTTTGCCAAGCGCTGCGAAGAGTTGGCGTCGCACCTGCCCACGGCATTTGACGCCAAGGTGGGCAGCGCGGCCGAGGCCGAGAGCTTGGGCGTGCGGATCGCCAGCGCCACGACGGACACGCAGACCACGGCGCGGACCATGCGCTTGGGTCAACAAGCGGTCGACAGCGGCGCGCCGCAGCTGACCATGCCCGTGGCCGAGCCCGTCAAACACAACCGCTTGCTGCTCGTGGCGATCGGCACGGTCGCGCTGGCCGGCATCGCTGCCGCAGCGGTGTTCGCCATTCGACCGCACGACCCCGAAGTCCGCGTGGTGGAACGCGAAAAGGTAGTCGAACGCGAAGTGCGGGTGCAGGTGCCCGTGGCGGCTTCGGCAGAGTCGCCGACCAGTGTCCGCCTGACCATCAACTCCGCCCCGCCGGGCGCCAAGATCCTGGACGGCGATCGCTTGCTGGGCACGACCAACACGACGATCGAACGCCCGCGCGGCGACGGCAAGGCCACCTGGAAATTGGTGCGTGATGGGTCGCAACCTGCTTCAGTCGAAGTCCTTTTTGCCAAGAGCGACGTCTACCTGGTCGAACTGAAACCAGCGCAGGAGGCCAGGCCAGAGACGCCCAGGGCCGAGCCCGGGCGCACGGCACCCATGGCCGGCAAAGCACCGGACCTCAAGGCCGACCCCAAGGCTGTGCCCGTCAAGGTCGAGACCAAGCCCGAGGTCAAGGTCGAGACCAAGCCCGAGACGAAGCCCGAGACCAAGCCAGAGCCCAAGAAAAAAGACGATCTTTTGGACGACTTGCAGTAGCCGCGGCCGCGCTACAGGGACTTGGCGCAGCGGAAGCCGACCCAGGTTTGCGGCTGGTCGTCGGGCTTTTGCGAAAGGCGGCGGTTGTCCGAGCGGCCGTCGCACTGCTGCCAGGCCTCGCTGTCGCCATAGTACGAACCACCGCGAACCATGCGCTTGCTCTCGACATTTTTGCCGGTGTAGCTGCCATCGAACGCGGGATCGCCGGCGTCGAAACGGGGGCACACGGGCCGCTGGCACGGCAGGTAGCAGTTCGGCTTGGTGGCTGCCGAGCCATCGCCGCAGGTGCAGGCCTGGCACTCGGTCTTGCAGGCCGCCAGGCCCTGGCTGTCGATGCAGGTCAAGCACTGGGCGCACGTATACGGCTGGCTGGCGTCGCAGCCCAAGTTGGCCACGTAGTCGCTGGCGGTGAACTCGGCGACGTTGCCGGCCATGTCGTACAGCTTGCCGGCGCTGTCGTTGACCACGTCGTCGGCGCTGGACTTGACCGCACGGGTTGAGTTGTTGCCGGCATTGCAGCGGCGGATGTTGACGTCCAAGTTGGGGCAGGCCTGCATCGGCGGCTCGTAGCCCAGCTTGGAAGACCATGGATACACGCGCTTTTGCTGGGGAGTCGGTGCCGCACCGCCCGCGGCGCGCTCCCACTCGAACTCGGTCGGCAGGCGCTTGCCCACCGAGGCGCAGTATTCGACCGCTTGGCGCCAGCGCACCAGAATCACCGGATAATCCTTGTACTTGTCGTTGGGATAGTACAGGTCAACGATGCCCGGAGGCCCGTTGTCGCCAGCCGGCAGCGAGCAGGCGCCCATCGCCACACAGAAGCGGTACTGCTCGTTGGTCACTTCGTGCTCGTCCAGGGCAAAGTCCTTGATTTTGACGAGCATAGGTGGCGTGCTGTCGGGCAGTTTGGTGCCGGCGGCCTCGCAAGCCTTGGCGTCCTGGGGCATGTTGCAGCCCAACTCGCCCATGCCAAAGACGAATGGCGCCACGTTGCGGAATTCGACCATCGGCGTGACAGCTGGTGGCTCTTTGCCCACGGCGCACGCCGCCGCCGAAGCCGCGCCGGTCGCGAGCAGCAACAGCGAGCGAAGCCGCACAGCCCAGCCCGGAATACCCGCGGCAACGCTTGGCGAAAACGGCAAAATCATCAGTTCTTTCCTAGCGGTTGCAGGTCCACACCGGCCTCGTAGCTCGGGCCATCCACGCGTTCGTCGGCGGGAATGGCGTCGCGCACCGCGTCCCACACCAGCAGGGCCAAGCCGATGCCAGCCAGCGAGCCGCCAGCGTAGTAGCCGACATTCTGCAGCCGTTCATAATCGTTGAATGCCGGCGTGCCCCGCCATTCCGTATCCGCGAACTTGGACGCAGCGACGCCGCCGCCGATGCCCAACGCACCCACGATTAGCAACGGCCAGCCCAGCGGCGCCCGCCACGACGAGGCCTTCTCGTTGCGCTCGAGCACCACGTGGACCCGCGCCGCCCGTTCCTCGGGCACGGTCACCTCGGACTCAAAGGGCTTGTAATTCACACGGTTGATGGCCACCTGATGTCGACCGGGCTCCACGTCCAAGTTGCCGGCAAACGGGGTCACCGCCACCACCTTGCCGTCCAAAATCACCTGAGCACCGCGCACGTTGCACCAAAAGCCGATCTGCGCGCGCTTGACCAGCGACTTCATGGCCAGCACCACGGCGACCTTACCCGCC
Organism: Myxococcales bacterium; assembly: GCA_037441385.1. Lineage (GTDB taxonomy): Bacteria > Myxococcota_A > UBA9042 > UBA9042 > UBA9042 > SXRM01. The sequence continues at coordinate 11,965 of JBBISH010000017.1, read as the reverse complement.
TGCGGCACCAGCAACTCGGTCTCCAAGTCGGCGTGTTTGTCTAGCTTTAGCAACAGCTTGTGGCGCCCGGGCTGCAGGTGCGTGACCAGCGGCGTCGACCCCAAGGCCGCGCCCTCTTCGCTGACCAGCGCGCCCGGCGGCGTAGACTGTACCGAGACTTCGGGCAACGCCTCAAAGGCACGCCGCTTCAGCTCGCGGATCAGGGCCTCTACGTCGGCAGAGTTGGCCGGCTGAGCGCCGCTGTTTTGCTGGCGGTACAGCACCAGGTAGGCCTCCAGTAGCTTGACGGCCTCGGCATACTCGGCAAGCTTCTCTTTGCACTTGGCCATGTTGTACAAGAACGCGGCCCGGGCATCCAGGGCGTGCGCGCGCTGAAACATGCCAAAAGCCTCGGCATATCTCTGCTGCTTGTACAGCTCTTTGGCTTGCTCGCTCAGCGCATCCGCTTGGGCAGCCTGCGGCGAGGCCGGGGTCTCGGCCACGGGCGGCGGCGGGGGCGGAGCCTCGTCGGCGGCCCAGACCGGCCCTGCCAGCAGCAGGCAGGCCCAAACGAGGATCCGCGCGAGCATGTGGCCACGGCGCAAATGCGCGGCCCCGGTCAGCCCAGACGTACCGGCTTTGCGCGGAGCAAGCCAACCCATACCCAGGCCGGTCGCACCCCGAACCGGCGGGAATTGCGAATCAAATACGGATTTCGTCGAGATCGGATCGAGACCCACTGCGATTCTCCGGGCCCAACGCGGGGTCCCCGTCTGATTCTCGCCAGTTGCGGAACGGTTCACACGGATCGTCCGCGCGCGAATCAGACTGAACTGGTATAGCACCAGTACGCGCGAACGGCAATTCCAGCGCCAAAAGGTCAGGTTCGCGTGCAGGGACGGGCCGTCACCGGCCTACCTCAGTACCGTCGTGCAGATGATGATCAGCCGGTCGGCGCCGTTGCGCACGTCCAAGGTGCGGCCGCCAGGGGCAACCGCGCGAATCGTCTTGGACTTGGGCAACTCGAACACGTGGCGCACCCGCACCGGGGGCCCGGCCACCACCGCCAGCAATTGGATGCCCAGCTCCGCGCCGTCGGGCAGCTTCACGGCGGCGCGTTGGTTCGCCGTCAGACGCAGCGTTTGGGCGCTCAGCAGCGAAAAGGCGTTGTAGCCCTGCTGCAGGGCCGACAGTTCGCGCTGCAAGTCCGCAAGCCGCGGGTCGTTCTTGGGGGCCGCCGCGCGCTGACCTTCGATGATGCGAACCTCGAAGCTGGCTTGGTCGGCCGGCGACTGGGCCACGGCCGGCGCCGCCAGCCACGCCACCCCGCACGCGGCGACGACCTGCGCAGCAAACCGCCGCCGCGACACCGGCATGCTCACGTCGCGCATCATCCTTCCCCCTTGCCACTAAAGTGCCAGATCACCGTGGTGGCGCCGGGCTTGTCACCGGGATTGACGGCAATCGAGCCATCCTCGACGTCCATTTCCTCAATGATCACAGCCGGCTCTTCCTCGTGACCGGGTGGCATCGTGGCGTCCTCGCGGGCCATCGCCGCCGGTTCGGGCGAAAGCTTGACCGCCGTCGCAGTTTGCGATCCAGCCCACCAAACCACCACGACAGCCAGAGCGGCCACAGCCAAGCTCGCACGCCCAAAGCCAAACGCCCGCAGCCAGTCCATCCAACCGGGCGCAGCCGCTTCGGGCTTTGGCGCGGGTCGCGGCTCGGCAGGCAGCTTGGTCATCACTCGCCCGCGCAGCATCGACAGATCGACCTTCAGCGCCGCGGCCGCCGCTTCGCCTAGCACCGATTCGCGAAGGGTCTCGCGCGAATACGTCAAGTTAGCATAGAGTTGCTTGGCCTCGGCGTGCTGGGCCAGCAGGGCTTGCGCCGCAGCGAGATCGGGCGAGCCCGCGGCCAACTCACCGTCGGCCAGCAACACCAGCAGTTCGAACTGGCGCTCGTCCAGTCCAGAATCAGCAAAAGTTTCGGCGTGTTCGTTCATGAACTCACCTCCATTCGATAGTCGGCCAGCTCGACCTGTAGCCGCTTGCGCGCGTAGAACAGCCGGCTCATGACCGTGCCCTTGGGAATGCCCAGCTCGTCGGCGATCTCTTGGTACGAGTAGCCGTGGACGTCACACAGGATCACGCATTGACGGTGGCTGTCGGGCAGGGTCGCCAGGGCTTTCTCAAGGCGTTCGCCCAGCTGGGCGCGGCTGTATTCTTGCAGCGGGCTGGCGCGGCCGTAGGTGGCCACAGCGGGCAGATCGCCTTCGTCCAGGTTCTCGGCGCTGGTGCGATCGTCCAGTTCGTCTGCAGCGCGCGTGCGGCGGCGACGGATCCGGTCGATGCAGCCATTGGCAGCGATGCGGTAGATCCACGCGCGAAAGTTGGAGTCGCGGCGGAACAGGTCCATGCGCGTGTAGGCCTTGAGGAAGGTATCCTGCACCAGATCCATGGCCTCGGCTTCGTTGCGCAAGTGCGCCATGCACAAGTTGAAAAGCGGGCGTTTCAGCAAGTCGACCAACTCGCCAAACGCCGCCCTATCGCCGTCAAGGGCTGCGGTCACCAATTGCTGTTCGCGCTCGTCGACCACAGACCCAGACTCCCAACAAGGGCAACGCGCACCAACGCCGATTATTCACGGGGCCGCGCGGAAAAGGAACCGCCCCGCCTCAACACGGCGACACCGGCAGGGTCCTGCCGCCACGACGGGACCGCCACCCCAAGGCGTCGGCTGGTGACCATCCAGCGCTTGTGGCACATTGCGGTCGGTCCACCCCGGCGAGGCTGTGATGCGCGTGCTCCCCCAAGTGATGGCGACGTTGGCCTTGGCCGCCGTGCTGGCCGGCTGTGGCAAGACCCCGGCGCCGACGCCGGCACCGCAGCCGACGCCCCAGCCCGCCGCGCCGGCCGCTGCCGCGGACGCCAATGCCCCGATCGCCGTGGACCCGCCGGGCCCGTCCACGCCAACGCAGGCCGAGGTGGACGCGTTGCTGGGCGAATGGCTGGCTACGCAAAACCAAGGGCGATTCGCCGACTACCAGTCGCTCTATGCCGCGCGCATGACCGGGGTGCGCCGTACGGGTGCGGTGGTCAAACGCCTGGATCGCGCCCACTGGATGGCCGACCGCAAGGTGATGTTTGCCAAGATCATGCAGGTGTCGATCGGCCCGGCGGTGGCGCGGCTGAACGCGCAGCTGACACAGGTGGATTTTGTCCAGAAATTCGCCACAGGTACCTTTGCGGACGAGGGTCCCAAGCGGCTGCTGCTGGTGCGCGAGGGCGACAAACTGCGCATCGCCCGTGAAGAAATGCTGGCGTCGACGCTGCAGGCCGGGGCGGACATCGGCACGCCGCCCAAATCGACCGAGCTGGCCTTGGCTTTTACGACGGAGTCGGGCGCGTGGCTGGTGATCGGTCCGCCCGAGCCGGCCACGCCGACTGCACCACCACAGCTGCTGAGCCGCGACGCCGTTGCTGCCGCCTGGCGCTCGTTGCCGCTGCCGCGCGGATCGGAGTGGATTCAGCGGGATGTGGTGCTGTACGGACCGCAGGGCGAGATGTGCCGCGGCCAGGCTGACGAGGCCGGACTGCTGGTGCGCATGCGGCCGCATTTTGGCCAGCGCGAGCAGTGGCAGGGCGGCGAAAGTAGCCAACCCATGCGCGATCGGGCGATCGCCACCGAGATCTGGGACCAGGCCGCCCCGGCGGCCCAGCGCGCCGTCCACATCGCGGCGACGCGAGGGCGCTGCTTGGGCGCTCTTTGGGGCCGCGCCTCGAACTTGCCGCCGCCTGTCTTGCTGGCGCGCGCCGAGATGCCGGGGGGGCAACTCCGCGAATCTGCACTGGATGCCCTGCGCGTCCTACCCAGCTACCAGCGGATCGCCAAGGAGTATCTGAGCAGCGTGCCCGCGCCGCGGCCGGTGTACTGGGACCTGTACGACAACGCCAAGGCCGAGGTGGTCGCGTTTTCGGGCCAGGGCAAGCAGTGGGCGCTGGTGCGCGCGCGAGCCGGCGCTGGCTGTGGCGATTTCTTTGGCGAGATCATCGGTTTGTTTACCGCCAAGTCCAGCAGTGATGGCAAGTTCGCCCTGCAGCTGCAAAGCCCAGAGCGCGGCGTAGAGCTGCAGTGGCCCGCGGCCGCGGCCGATGTCGATGGCGACGGCCACTTCGAGTGGATCGGCCCGACCCAAATCTGGCGCGAAGTCGGTCCCACGGTGCGCCCGGTGTTCGAGGTCGACATCCCCGATTTTGACTGCCCATGCTGACGCAGCGCGACTCCAGGATCCACCACCGAAATTCGCCCCGGCCGCCGATTTGGGATGCAAATCAAGGCCCAAGGAGCGGAGCGACTGATACGGTTTCCGTCCAAATCGGCTCGAAAGCTTCGGCAATTCTTCGGGCCCGAACCGGGGTCCCCGCCTGATTCTCGCCGGTTGCAGACCGGGTCAGAGGAACCGTACAGGCGTGAATCAGACGGGGTTCGTATGAGGCGACCTAGCGGTCGCCGCAGGGAGAGTAGCGACGCAGCAACGCCGAGTTGCGCCCAAAGCGGCGGATCGGGGGACTGCAGCGCACTGGTGCCGTTTGCCAACCCCAGGTAGCATCGCAGCATGGCGCAACCTACGGTCATCTTGTTCGACGTGGACGGTACGCTGTTGCTGTCGGGCGGTGCCGGGCGGCGGGCCATGGAGCGCGCCTGCGGCGAAATCCTTGGCATGCCAGAGGCTTGCTCCGGTTTCTCGATGGCCGGCATGACCGATCGCGCCATCGTGCGCCGGGCCTGCCTGACGGCGGGAAGGCCGGATCGACCCGAGCTGCTGGACCAGTTGCTTGAGTCGTACCTGCTGGCCCTGCCGGACGAACTGGCGAAGTCGACGCGTTTTCGCATCTTGGCGGGCGGTCACCAGCTGATCGCGGCCTTGCGCAAGCACGATCATGTGGCGGTCGGGCTGGGTACAGGCAACGTCCGCCGCGGCGCCGCCTTGAAGCTTGGCCACGCGGGCCTTTGGAATGAAACGCATTTTGGCGGATTCGGCTGCGATGCAGAGGACCGCGGCGAGCTGATTCGCATTGGGGCCGAGCGGGGAGCCCGCGCCTTGGGGCGGCCGCTAGCCGAATGCCGAGTCGTGGTGGTGGGGGACACGCTGTTTGACATCCGCGCGGCTGCGGTCAACGGCTTTGTCAGCCTGGCGGTCGCGACCGGCTCGGCCACACGCGAGGAATTGGCGGCCGCCGGAGCGGACTTGGCGGTCACGAGCATGGAGGATCCTGGAATTCTGGCATTTTTGCTCGGCTGACCGGACCATGGTTGCAGGTGCGGATCGCGTCGTCTACTCTGCGGCTGCATAGGCGCGGACGACACGTTCGCCGATCACGTGATTATGAATTCCTTGATGAATCTAACGTTGCTCGCGCAAGTCGAGATGGATCCGATGACCGCGGCCATCCAATCGCGCGGCATGGTGCTGTTGGTCCTGGTCGCGCTGGTGGTGCTCTCGATCGCCAGTTGGGTAGTGATCGGTAGTCGCGCGTTTGCGCTGCGGACGTTGCGCAAGGAAGTCGCGGTGTTTCGCACCCAGTTCAGCGAACTGGTCAAGCAGAGCGATCTGAGCGTGGTGGCCGAGCAGTTGGCCAAGAAATACGTGAGCTTGCCCCACACGCGCCTGCTCGCCGCCGTCTTGAAAGAGATGGCGCAGCTCGAAGCGACCGGGCCCCTGCGTGAGGACGACCTGGACACCATCGAGCGGGCGATGCGGCGCGTCTCGGAACCCCTTGTGGAAGAACTCGAATCCGGCATGCAGCTGCTGGCCACCACGGCCACGGTGGCGCCGTTCATCGGTCTGTTCGGCACGGTGTGGGGCATCATGGGCGCCTTTGGCGGCCTGGCCGATACCGGCACCATCTTGCAGACCGTGGCGCCGCACATCGCGCAAGCCCTGATTGCGACTGCGGTTGGCTTGCTGGCGGCGATTCCGGCGTCGATGGCGTACAACAGCCTGGGCCGGGTGATCCGCCGGCTGGTAACCGATCTGGACGGTTTTGGCCACGAGCTGCTGATCTTGGTGCGGCGGCGCTACTTGCGCAGCAAGGAATAGGCCCCTTCGCAAGGGACGGAGCACGGCATGGGAATGAGTGCGGCAAAAGGCGGCGGCGGGCGCGGGCGGATCGCTCAGGCCAGCCTGTCCGAGATCAACGTGACGCCGCTGGTCGACGTGATGCTGGTGCTGCTGGTGATCTTCATGGTCGCCAGCGCGGTCGAAACGGCGCGAATCTCGCGAGAAGCCGAGACGTTGCGGCAGGTAGCGACCGAAGAGGCCGCGGCCAAGCTGGTCTCTGAAGAGAACCAAGTCCCGGTGGATCTGCCGCGCGTCACCGCCGACAAGATCAACCTGGCCGGCAAGAACAACAAGACGATCATCAGCTTTGACGCCGAGCGCAAGATCTATGTCGACAAGGACTTGCTGATCGACTGCAAGCCAAAGACCGTGGATCAGTGCCTGGACGGCTTTGAGGCGGCGCTAGCCAAGAGCCCCAAGGGACACGGCATTCGCGACGCCAACCTGCGCGCCGATCGGCACCTGGACTACGGGCTGGTGCTGGCGTTGATGTCGCGCATGCGTCGGGCAGGCATCGAGCACTTTGGCCTGATCTCGGAAGATCCGGGGAAGTAGGCGATGAGCGGCCACGTGGGCATTTCGCGCCTGGATGTCGGCGTCGGCTCGGTGGTGGCCGCGCTGGTGCACGTGGGCTTGGGCCTGGGGCTGTACCTGGCGCCGGCCGGCGAGAGCGGTGCGCCCAAGGCCGAGGCCGATCCAGACGTGCAGAACTGTTCCGCTGTGGTCACCACGGCTTGCATCGGGTTGGCACCGCAGCAGGTGACGGTGGAGCTGCGCCGGCCAGAAAAGAAGCCCGGCGATCGCCGCTGCCCCGAGCCCGTGCGGCGGTTGCTGCGCCGCGAACTGGAGCCTCCCCCGCCGGTGGCTGTGGACCTGCTGCAGGCCGAGTTGGTGGCCGCTCTGGGCGACGAGAACGGCAAGCTGCTAGCAAAACCCGAGCCGGCCAAGGTGGAGCCGCCCAAGCCCAAGCTGGCCGAGGCGATCGGCGAGAACAAGCTGAGCGACGTGCTGGACAAGAAGGACCAGACGGCCGAGCAAAAGCAGAAGAAGCTGGGCGACATCTTGGGTCGGCCAGACGGCAAGGAAGGCGGCGAAGGCAAGGTCAACATGCCTGGATCGGCCTATGTCCGCGAGGTGAAGGTCGCGGTCACGCGGGCGTTTGTGCTGCCGGCCACGGTGCCGCCATGGGAGGCCGCGGATCTGGTCGCCAAGGTGCGCATCACGCGTATGACTGCGACGGGCGGCATCCTGGAGTGGCGGTTTGACAAGCAGAGCGGCAACGACGCCTTTGACGGTGCGGTGCGGGCGCTGATGGCCGGCTACAAGTCGGGGACGCGCAACCTGCCCGAGCCGCCGCCGCACATCCTGGAAGAGATCAACTCGCGGGGCTTCACCATCGAATTGCGAGGCGGCCGGGGCGGTTGAACCCCATCGCCGCGGCGTGTGTCCCCCCAGCTAGCCAAACAGCCGTGGCGGCCGCGCGGGCGCCCTGTTAGGCTGTAGGGCGCGGCTTGGCTATGGCAACCCCGCGGGAGTGCTCAGCATGACTCGAACAGCGGCAATTCGGATTGGCCTGGCCTTGGCGCTCGCGGTGGCCCTGGCGGGCTGCTCCGACTCGGGCAGCGCGGCCAACAGCCAAGACGCGGGCACAAACGACACGCTCAGCCCGTCAGCCTGGGTGCTCGAAACCGACGTGAGCCCGGGCGAGGCCGTCGCAGGCACGGTGTTCACCGTGCAGTGTCGCGCGTTCATGGCACCGGCCCAGCCCGGCGGAGAATTGGGCGCCGAGATCGACTTGCCAGGCACAGTGACCGTCGAAGTCAGCGGTCCGGCGGCGCCGCTCAAGGTCGAAGCCAGCCATGTGACATTCGGCCTGGTCGGCGCCTACCAAGTGGCGTGCCGCATCCCCAGTCTGAACAAAGCGGATGATAGCCCGGCCACGCTGTATGTGGTGCCCGGCACACCGGTGAGCATCGACACGCAACTTATTGGATTCTATGGGCAACCTCCGCAGACGCCGCCGCCGGACCAGGTGACTGCCGGCAGTATGCTCGCGTTTGGCTGCAGCGCGGTCGACGCCCTGGGCAACGCGATTAGCCAAGGGTTTTCGCTGATTGCCAGCCCAGCCCAGCCCACGCCGCCGTCGGGGTTGGTGCTCGCGGCAACGACGGCAGGGCCGCTCGCGGTCGCTTGCGCGAACAAGGGGTTGGTCGACGCGACGCCCGTGCAACTGAAGGTGGTCGCCGACGTGCCGCGGCACCTGTTCACCCTGCTGGAGCCCGACAAGATCCAGGCCGGCAATGCCGCGTCGCTGTCGTGTGTCGCCGACGACGCCTACGGCAACCTGGTCGCCGATTTTCCGTTTGCCTTGGACTATCCGCCGGCCGTGACCATCAAGGGCCTCTACGCCACCTCGACCAAGGCGGGCAGCCACAAGATCCAGTGTGTTCCAGAGTCGTTGGCCTGGGATCTGTTCACCTTGCACCCGGCGACGCTGGTGGTGCAGCCGGGGCCGCCGGCGACCTTGACGGTGCTGCCCGTCCCCAAGAAGGTGGTCTACAAGCAGAGCGAGAAAGTCACGTTTGAATCGGCCGTTCGCGACGCCTTTGACAACCTCATCCCGGACGCGACGGTGACGCTGACCGTGCTCGCGCCCGCGGCGGGCTATACGGTCAAGGATGGCAAGACCGTCAGCGCCAGCAAGGATGGGACCTACAAGCTGCTCTTCAAGGTGGATCAAGCCCCCAACCTGCAAGAGAATTATGATCTGATTGTCGATGGTACGCCGCCGCAGTTGACCATCGATTATCCCCCGTGGGGCAGCACGCTCGAAGGCAAGGCCTCGGTGCCGGTCAAGGGTACGGCGGGCGACGCGACCTCGGGCGTCAAGTCGCTGACCTTGAACACCAAACCGGTGTACCCGCAGCAGCCCGCCTGCCAGACCGACAAGGACTGCGGCGCCGGCGTCTGCAATCCCGAAAACGGCCTGTGCACGATTGGCACCTGGACGGCGCAGTATGGGGCCAAACACGGCTTGAACCGGCTGCAAGCCGAGCTGACCGACCTGGGCGACCAGAAATCCAAGGCGACGCGCGGGTTCTATTACTCGGGCGCGTACTACCCCGTCGACGGCGCCAAACCCGACGCGGCGCTGGTCAAGTCCGGACTACAAGTGTTCTTGGGCAAGGACTTTTTTGACGATGGCGTCCATGATCCGCAGCATCCCGACGATCTGGCGACGCTGCTCGAGGTGGCGATCGGCGGGTTGGACATCAATTCGCTGCTGCCGCCGGGCGGTCTGTCGTCGGGCGGCGTCGACGTCACGCTCAGCAACATCTCGATGGGCAAGCCCAAGATCAACCTGCAGCCGGTCGACGGCGGCATGAACATGCAGGTCGAGATCCTGAACTTGAAGACGGATTTGGCGGTCAAGGCCACGCAGAAGCTGGGGCCAATCAGCGTGACCCTCAAGGTGTCTGGCGACATCAAGATCGGCAAGTTGAAGGTGGATCTGGGCCTGGGCATGGAAGTGCTGAACGGCCAGGTGAGCACCAAGATCACCAAGAGTTCTGTGGTTCTAGAGGACATGAAGCTGCACGTCGACGGCATCGGCGGGCTGTTCGACTTCTTGTGGAACATCTTGCTGGACGCCTTCAAGGGCCAGATCACCGACCAATTCGTCAAGGCGATCAACGATCAAGTGCCCAAGCTGGTCGGCGGCCTGCTGAATCAGTTCGCCATCAACCAGGCGATCGCCCTGCCCTCGCTGGTGCCGGGCCAGCCGCCGGCGTCGATCCAGCTGGTCAGCAAGCTACAAACTCTGCAATTCTCGGGTATTGGCGGGCTGGTCCTGCTGGACATGGGCTTTGCTGCGCCCAAGGGGACGACCCACACGGTGCTGGGTGCGATTGCGCGCTCGGGCTGCATCGGCACGGTCGAGGACAAATTCGCCATCGACAAGACCCAGCGGATGCAGCTCGCGATCCATGACGACGTCATCAACCAGCTGCTGTACGCGGTTTGGTACTCGGGCGCGCTCAAGATCGACAAGATCGACCTGAAGCAACTGGCCGGCTCCGGTGCCACCGGCAGTCCGTTCCCGCTGGACGGCGCCACCTTGGACCTGGATCTGTTCTTGCAGCCGATTCTAGAAAGTTGCGGCCAACCGGACCCCAGCCAAGTGCGCATTCAGGTGGGCGATGTTTACGCACAGGCCAATCTGCCGCTGGGCAATCCCCTGTCGCTGGGCCTGTTTGCCAGCCTGGATCTGGGTGCCACCATCGCGATGAACACGGCGGCCGACGGCAAGCAGCAACTGGCCGTCACGATCGATCCCAAGATCGAATACCAGCTGGAATTGTTCAGCATTACTAAGAGCTACGAAGCGAGCAAGAAGGTCTTTGAAGACCTGATCACCAAGCTCTTGACCGACCAACTGAGCAAAGGTCTTCCGGGTCTGGACAAGATTGCCCTGGACTTGCCGTCGCTGGATCTGGGCGGCCTGCTGCCGGGCCTGCCCGCGGGGGCCAAGATCGGCCTCAAGGTCAACAAACTGGTTCGATCGGGCGGTTTTACGGCCATCGATGCGGCGCTGCAGTAGCGGCCAAAGCTGCCCGATGGGGGTTGATCCACCGGGCAATTCGTCACGAGTTTGCACGATCGCGCGGAACACGGCACGATGCAGCTATGGGCGCAAGGTCGCAGGGCAACGATGAGGCACGAACCTAGTAGAACTACTGAACATGCTCTCGTAGCCAGGCGAACGAGCTTGCGACTGAGCGCATGGGGCTTGGGCGGATCCCGGCTGGCGGTGGCGCTGGCTCTGGCGATCGGGCTGGCGGCGTGCAGCTCGAATCCGACCCCGACCCCCACCGTGACCAAGGCCGACGTGTTGAGCCCCGACGGCTCCGGCAGCGACGATCTCGGCAACGCCGACGACGCAGTCGACGACGTGCTGGTCCTGCCCGAAACGACCCAACAGGCGGACGGCGTCACCAAGGACAAAGGCTGGGGCTGCACGTGCGAGACCAACGCAGACTGCGACAGTGGCTGGTGCGTCGAGTCCGAGACAGGCAAGGTCTGCACCCGGACCTGCACCTCGAGCTGCCCCAAAGACTGGAAGTGCACGCAAGCGCCCGGCACGGACCTGACCTATGTGTGCGTGCCGCAGTACACCAACCTGTGCAAACCCTGCAAATCCCACGACGATTGCGCCAGTTCGGGGCAGAAAGTCGGCGACTCGCTGTGCGTGCCCCACGACGACGGTTCCGGCTTCGTCAATGGTTCGTTTTGTGGCACCGGCTGCTCAGAAAACAAAGACTGCAAGAGCGGTTTTTCGTGCAAGGACGTAGCCATCCCGGGTGTAGAGGGCACCGTGAAGCAGTGCATGCCCGACGCGGGCGACTGTTCGTGCCTGCCCGCGTGGATCAGCACTGGCGCCTCGACATTGTGCAGCAAATCCAATGACTTTGGCACATGCAGCGCACCGCGCGTCTGCACGGCCGAAGGCCTGACCTTGTGCGACGTGCCCCAGCCCGAGGCCGAGATCTGCGACGAAGTCGACAACGACTGCAACGGCCAGACCGACGACGACGGCGCGATCGACTGCGTGCCGTTCTATCCCGACACCGACGGCGACGGCTTTGGCATCGGCGAAGGTCAGTGCTTGTGCCACGATCCCGGCCCCGGCTACGCATCCCAAGGCGGCGACTGCAACGACCTGGTGACGGCGATCAAGCCCGGCGCCCAAGAGATCTGCGACAACCAAGACAACGACTGCAACGGCCAGACCGACGAGTCGGGCGCCAAAGGCTGCAAGGTCTTCTACAAGGACAAAGACGGCGACAAGAGATCGGAAGAGCA
>JBBISH010000016.1:0-72699 GCA_037441385.1 Myxococcales bacterium | reverse complement strand
CGGTGCAGGGGTTGCCGTCGTCGCAGCCGCCAATCTCTTTGGGCTTGGTGGGGTCGATGGCGGTGCCGCCGCAGGTGCCCTGCGAGCAGACGTCCTTGGCCGTGCAGGCGTCGCCGTCGTCGCAGGCACTGGTCAAGGTCTTGTCGTGGGTGCAGCCGGCGGTCGGGTTGCAGCTATCGGCCGTGCACGGGTTCTGGTCGTCGCAGCTGATGCTGGTGCCGAAGCAGTCGCCCTTGTTCACGTCGCACTTGTCCTTGTCGGTGCAGGCGTTGCCGTCGTTGCACGAGAACTGATCCTGGAACGAGTACTTGCACTTGCCGTCCAGGGTCGAGCACTTGCCGGTGGTGCACTGATCGCTCGACTGGCAGGCCTTGGCCGGGCCGGGCTCGCACTTGCCGGACTTGCAGGCGTCGTTCTCGGTGCACGGATTGTCGTCCGAGTTGCAGAACTTGCCGTCGTCGAAGGTGTAGGTGCAGCCCTTGGCCATGTCGCAGCTGTCCAGGGTGCAGTCGTTCTTGTCGTCGCAGTTGACGACCTGACCGGCGATGCACTTGCCGCCCACGCAGGTGTCGTCCTTGGTGCAAACGGTGCCGTCGGCATCGCACGAGCCGTTCTTGGCGGGGTTCTCGCAGCCGGCGTTGCCCTTGCAGATGTTGTCGGTGCAGGCGTTCTTGTCGTCGCAGGTGCCTTCGTCGGTCTGGCCGTTGCAGTCGTCGTCGGCGCCGTTGCACTCCTCGGGCTTGGGATCCGCGGCCTGGCAGCCGGTCAGGCCGCTGGGGGTGCAGATGCGGTTGCCCTTGCACTTGGCCTCGCCAGCGGTAACGAAGCAGGTGGTCTGGAGCTTGTTCTGCACCGCGTACTCGCTGCAGGTGCAAGCCGCGCCGCCCTTGACCACGCACTGCATGCTCTCGGCGCCGCTCACGTCCTTGCTGTTCTTGCACTCGTAGCCGCCGGGGCAGTCGGTGTCGACCGAGCAGCCAGCGCCGCAGAAGGCACCCTTGTCGCCGCCGTCGATGCACTTGGCCGACGCGTCGAGCTGCAGGCAGAGGTCGTTGCTGTTGCAGGGGTTGCAGATCGAGGCCCACTTGGGCTTGCAGATGAACGGGGCGTCGATGCCGCCCAGACCCTGCACGCAGCCTTCGCCGGCGCCGCAGTCTTCAGCTTTCTGGCACAGCTTGGCGCAAACCTGGCCCTTGGGGGTCTGGATGCACTGGCCGGATTCGGTGCAGTCGTTCTTGGTCTGGCACGGGCAGCCGGCGCCACCGGGGCAATTCGAGGTGTCGGCCGGCTGAGTATCGGTCGGCGTGGTGTCAGGCTGCGCGACGTCGTCGGTGCCGCCACCGGTATCCTGGCTGTCGAGGACGGCGATGTCAGAACCGGCATCGACCGTGTCGGGGGTCGCGGTGTCCTCGGGCGTGCCCAAGTCATCGCCAAGGTCCGTCTTGCCGGTATCCTTTGTGCCTGTGCCGGTCGGTCCCTCGGCGGTTTGGTCACTGCCGCAGGCGGCCAGCGCCACGGCCATCAAGGCCGCCAGGGCCACGCGCCCAAACAGACCGCGAATGCCGTTCAGTTCGAGCCGAATCGATTGCTTGCGCATCTCTGGTTCCCCCTCGTTGATCTGCCGTATACCACTGGCGCCCTTTTTTGGCCTTATGCCGGGCTGGATGACCCCAAACAAACTCGTTGCGCCCATCGGGCCAGCTGACGCTTGGGTCGCTGCCCAGTCGACTTCGGCCAGGATCCGCTTCCAACCCGGCCCGGCAGGCAGGGTAGTCACAGGCTTTGCCTTTGCCGTTTTTTGGACCAGCAGCAGCTTGCTGCCGCCAACCTCCACTCCGTGAGCCGCGGTTACAGCAGACCCATTATCCTCGCTCCTACGGGTTTGGCAACACCTTTGCGAGATTTTTGCCCTGCCTCGCCGGTCCGGACACTCAGGTCATTGATAACACGGAGCACTTCTGCAAGACGCCCCCGCTTGCTGTCCCGCAGGGCGCGCAGAGCAGCGATCGCGGTGGCCAACCTATCGTGATCGGTGTGGCGGCCCGAGGCCCAGCATGGGCAAGGCAGCAAGGCCCGGCTCCAACGCAATCTGCGCGATCGGGGCGAGGGTCTGGCGCGACGGATACGGAATCCTTGTGAATTGGCTCGAAAACCTCGGCCGTTCTTCGGGCCTGGCCGGCGTCTCCGCCTGATCTTGACCAACCTCAGCGCGGATCGGGGAAGCCACACAGGCACAGAGCGGGTGGGGTTCAACGCGAACCAAGGCAGTCCCGTCTTGGTCAAGGCGAAATGCAGCACGGGCCGGTCCGGTGGCGCCGGCCGGCTGTGGTGCACTGGGAGGGAAGGCAAGGGGGGGAGCGGAGGGCAATCGACCCGAGAAGCGGGGTCGGTCGCGGCCTACAGGCCGATGATCTTGCGGATCCAGGCGTAGAAGCCGAAGTTGCCGCTGATCGAGCCGGTGCCCGCGGCGGGGCCCGCAGCCTGCGACATGCCGACGCCGACGCGGGCCGTCAGCTGACCGCTGGTGCCGGCTACGGTGGCGTTGCCCACGCGAGCGACGAACGAGGTGGGCGCGCAGCCTTCGTCGGTGACGCCGTCGCAGGTGTCGTCGAGGCTGTTGCAGAGCTCCTTGGTAGCCGGGACGACTTCGCCCGTGCAGGCGCTGAGGTTGCCGCTGGCGTCGCAGGTCTTCTTGCCGGCCTTGCACAGACCCTTGCCCACGGTGCCGTTGGGGCCGCTGTAGCAGGTGACCGTGGCCGTCTGGTCAACGGGGTACTGGCAGCCCTTGTCCTTGTCGCAGGTGTTGATCGTGCAGGGGTTTCCGTCGTCGCAGGTCTGGGCCTTGCCCGGCAGGCAGGTGTAGGCCTGCGAGGTGGGGTCGGTGCCGCAGGTGTCGCCCACCGTGCAGATGTTATTGTCCGAGCAGGTGGTGGCGATCGGCTTGTACACGCACTTGCCGTCGGCCGGGTTGCAGCTGTCTTGGGTGCACGGCTCGTTGTCGTCGCACTTCTGGGCGGCGCCCGGCGTGCAGGTACCCGAGGCGCAGACGTCGTTCTTGGTGCAGGCGTTGCCGTCGGCGTCGCAGGGATCGGTGTTGTTGGCGTGCTTGCAGCCGGCGGCCGGATCGCAGCTGTCGGTGGTGCAGGGGTTCTTGTCGTCGCAGTCGACGGTGGCGCCCTTGGCGCAGGTACCGCCCGTGCACTTGTCGGGAGCGGTGCAGGCGTTCTTGTCGGCGTCGCACGGCGTGCCATCGGCGCTGTTGGTGGTGATGCACTTGCCACTCGCCTTGTCGCAGGCGACCTGGGCGCATTGCGGGTCGGTCGGGTCGGCGCAGGTCACGATCGTGGCCGGGTTGACCTTGCAGACGAACGGCATGGCCGACTTGTCGCAGAACGGCGTGCCGTCGCACAGGTTGCCGTTGTCGGCGCAGTCCGAGTCCTTCTGGCAGCTGCAGGTAACCGTGCCGGAAACGCACTTGCCGCCAGCGCACGTGTCGCCGCTGGTGCAGGCGTTGCCGTCGTCGCAGTTGCCGGTGGCATCCGCGTGAGCGCAGCCCGACTTGGGATCGCACGTGTCGGTGGTGCAGACATTGCTGTCGTCGCAGATCTTGGCGACATCGAGCGGCGTGCCGCCGCACTTGCCCTGGCCGCAGGTGTCGCCGGTCGTGCAGGCGTCGCCGTCATCGCAGGTGCCGGGCACGGGGGCGTGGGCGCAGCCGGTCGACGGCGCGCACGAGTCGGCGGTGCACACGTTGTTGTCGTCGCAGTTGGCGGCGGCGCCCTTGCACAGGTCCTGGACGCACGTGTCGTTCAACGTGCAAGCGTTGGCGTCGTTGCAGGGAGCGCCGTCGTTGGGCTTGTAGGCGCACTTACCGTCCAAGATCGAGCACTTGCCCACGATGCAGGCGTCGCCCGAGTCGCAGGACTTGGCCTTGCCGGCCACGCAAGCACCCTGAGCGCAGGCGTCGTTCTCCGTGCAGCCGTTGTCGTCGGCGTTGCAGGGCGCGGTGTTCGGCTTGAACTGGCAGCCGTCCTTGGGATCGCAGACGTCGTCGGTGCAGGGGTTCTTGTCGTCGCAGGTCTGGACCGCGCCAGCCGTGCAGACGCCGGCCTTGCAGACGTCGCCCAAGGTGCAGATGTTGTCGTCGGCGTTGCACGACAGATTGTCGGGCTTCTTTTGCAGCGCGCACTTGCCGGTAGCCGTGTCGCAGGTGTTGGTCTGGCAGGGGCTGTTCAAGGTGGCGTCGCACTTGATGATCGTCGACTCCTTGACCTTGCAGTTGAAGGGCTGGGCCGACTTGTCGCAGTACAACGTGCCGTTGCACAGGTTGCCGTCTTCTTGCGGGACGCAGTCGGCGTCGGCCTGGCACGAGCAGTTGTTGACGTCGCTGCTGCACTTGCCGTCTTTGCAGGTGTCGCCCTCGGTGCAGGGGTTGCCGTCGTCGCAGGTGCCGCCGCTGACGGCGGTGTTGGTGCAGCCCTTGACCGAGTCGCAGCCCTCTTGCGTGCAGGGGTTCTTGTCGTCGCAGGTGGCCGTCACGTCGATCGGCGCGCCGACACACTTGCTGTCGGCACAGGCGTCCTTTTCGGTGCACTTGTTGCCGTCGTCGCAGCCGCCGGCAACACCGGTGTGGACGCAGCCCGACTTGGGGTCGCAGCTATCCGAGGTGCACGAGTTGCTGTCGTCGCAGCTGGCGGCCTTGCCCTTGCAGACGTCGGTCTGGCACGTCTCTTGATCCGTGCACGGGTTGCCGTCGTTGCACGGCGAGCCTTCCTGGAACGAGTACTTGCAGATGCCGTCGGCGATGTTGCACTTGCCCACGAGGCAGGCGTCGTCGTTGGCGCAGGCTTTGGGCGTGCCGGGCTCGCACTTGCCGGCCTTGCAGGCGTCGCCCTGGGTGCAGGGGTTGTCGTCGGCGTTGCACGAGGCGCCGTCGTCGGGCGTGTGCTGGCAGCCGAGCTTGGCATCACAAGTGTCTTTGGTGCAAGGGTTCTTGTCGTCGCAGTCGGGCGCCGCGCCGGCCACGCACTTGCCGTCGGCGCACTTGTCGCCCTCGGTGCAGACCGAGCCATCCGCGTCGCAGTCCAAGGTGTTGTTGGGATTGCTGCAGCCCGCGGCGCCGCCGCACTTGTCGTCGGTGCACGGGTTGTTGTCGCTGCAGGTGCCTTCGTCGGTCTGGCCGTCGCAGTCGTTGTCCGAGCCGTCGCACTGCTCGGGCTTGGGGTCACCGGCGATGCAAGCGCTGAGGCCGCCGCCGGCAGGCGCATTGGTCGCGCCGGCTGGCAGGCAGGTGCGCTTGCCTTCGCACTTGCCGTCGCCCGTAGGCACGTAGCACTTGGTCGAAAGCTGCTGGGCGATGGCGTACTCGGTGCACCCGCACGCGGCGCCCTTGGGGACGCACTGCTTGGCGGCGGTGCCAGTCACATCCTTGATTTCAGAGCAGGTGTAGCCGTCGATGCAATCGCTGTCGGCCGAGCACGAGGTGCCGCAGAAGCTGCCGCCGGCGCCGGTGTCGACGCACTTGGCGTCGGGATTCGCCTGGTTCTGGCATTGGCTGTTGGCGCTGCAGGGGTTGCACAGGAAGGGGGTCTTGGGCACGCAAATGTTGACCAGGTCAGCGCCACCGGCCTGCACGCACTTTTGGTCGGACGGGCAGTCGCTGAGTTCGCACTTCTTGGCGCACACCTGACCGACCGCGGTGGGAATGCAGTAGCCCGAGTCGCACTGACTGGCTTGGGTACAGGCGCAGCCGGCGCCGCCCGGACAGAGGGCCGCGGTGTCTTTGCCACCAAGATCGAAGGGCGTCGTGTCGGGTGTCTCGGTCGTGTCGGCGGTGTCGCCAAGGCCCGTCACCGTGTCGGTGTCGGCTGCCACGTCGGCGCCAGCACCCGTGCCGGCAACGGCTTGCTCGTCCCCACAGCCAACGGCCAGGGCCAGAGGCAGCAGGCCTACGAGCACAGAACGACGAACCAATTCGTTGAAAGCATTCAGGTTGCAGCTTGCCATCTTGCAGCTCCAGGTCGGTACGGGACCACCGCAGGTCACACTCAGCGTGTGAGTGTTGCACATTCGGCGGGCACGCCGCAAGGACAGGATGGTGGTCGGGGTGGGTCAGCGTCAGCCGTTGGCCAGGCGCGCCGCGGTGACCCGGGCGACGGCCATGATCGTGTGCTGCGGGTTGACGCCCAGAGTGGTCGGAAAGGCCGACGCATCGACGACGTGCAAGCGGCGAACCCCGTGGACGTGCAGGTCGGGGCCCACCACGGCGCGCTGAGGGTCGGCGCCAAACACGCATCCGCCAAAGAGATGCGACAGCACCCAGGTCCAGGCCTTGTTGTCCAAGGGCGCCTGATCGATGAGGTCGAGTTGATCGGCCGACAATTCGGGCGGCAGCCCGACCACGCCAGGCCACACGGCCCGCGCCCCCATGGCGACATGCGCCTGCGCCAGCAGCTTGGTGCCAAAGCGCAACCGTTCGAGATCGCGCTTGGTCGGCGCGTACGTGACACTGCGGCCGCCCCACCAGGTTTGCCGGACTTCGCCCACCGCTTCGGCGCGCACGGCCGTGACCCACATGGCACATTGGCGGTAGTGGTCGAGCTTTTGCATCAGCGTGCGGCCGGCGCCACCGACGCGGGCAGCGAACAACTCGAGCGGCAAAGACAAGTGCTCGAGCTTGATGCCCTGGTCCTGGCGGTGGTGCAGCGACGCGGTGGCCTGGCTGGGCCCCACGTGCATGTCGACCTCGCGGTCGTACACGCCGACCACGCCGGCGCCCGGATGGCCGCGAAAACCTTTGCCCAACGCCGGCATCCGCAGTCCGCTCCGCTGCAGTAGCGGCGCCGATCCCGTCGCCGAGGCCGCGACCACGACGCCACGGCGCGCCACCACGCGGAAATCGGCGCCGCGTTTGCGCGTGACGGGGTGGCGGAAATGGCCACGGAGACCCGTGGCTTGGCCGCCCCCCAGGTCGATGGCGTCGACGTAGGCGCACGACAGGATGGTGCCGCCGTGGCGGTCGAGGAGCTCGGGTAGCCACAGGTTGTTGGCGGTCTGCTTGCTCTTTTGCTTGCAGCCCTGCAGGCACTGCATCTCGCCCTTGCAGCCTGCGACGTTGCGCGTGATCGGGTGCACCTCGCGGCCCAGCCGCTTCAGGCCTTTGAGCATGTCGTCTGCCGTGGTGCCCACGACCTTCCAATCCGTCTCTTGAATCTGCAGCTCGCCCTCGATCGCGTCCTGGGCGTCGCCGATGGCCGCCTCGGAAAAGACGTCGCCCATGCCGTGGTCGTCGCGCCAGCTGGCCAGGACGTCGCCGGGAGTTCGGACGACGATCGCGCTGTTGATGACCGGGGTCCCGCCGACCAGGCTGGCCTGGACGATCGGGATGATCGAGTCGCCCGTGGCCACCAAGGTGCCCCAGTCGTGGAACATGTCGCGCATGGTGCCGTGCATGCTCCAGGGGTAGTCCTCGGGTGCACGCCACGGGCCGGCCTCGGCGACGATCACGCGAAAACCGGCGCGCGCCAGGCTGATCGCGGCGGACGCCCCGCCGGCACCGCTGCCCGCGACCACGTAGTCGCACTCGAATTCGCGGCGGGCGCCGCTGAGAAAAGAGTGGTGGCTTCCGCTGGACATGCTGGCCTCTGGCAGGGGTTCAGGCCCGGCCACCGCGGGTTTCGAAGTGATCACCGCGCCACGTACCCGGATCGGCCGGTCGCAGCGGCATCGCCAGACGGGTCCGAACCTCGGGAATTTGGCCCCAGATCAGCCCGCCCACCGTCTTGAGCATCACCATCGCCATCCGCACCAGATAGACGCGGCTGGTGGCCATGGCCTGGGCATACCGGTCGCGCGCCGCGGTGGGTAGCCAGACGGCCGGCAACGGCACACCGATCAAGAACAGCGGGAGCAAGTGAAACAAGAGCGCCGAGCCGACCGTACCCCACCACATCGCCGCCGGCGCGTCGCGAAGAAGGTCGCGCACGGCTGGAGATGGGTCGGTTCGATCCAGGCCAGGCAGCACGTCTGTCGAGACAAAGATGCAGCGAAGAGCCGAACTTACCAGGGCTGTCCACATTCGGGCACCTCGTCGCGCGTCCCGGAGCGGCCCATCGCCGTGGAGCAAGCCCAGGCCGCCACACGGCCGGCAAGGGCAGCGCAAGCAGCGATTTCGCCCCGAACAGTCGATTCGGCCCCTGGCGCAAGCAAGCAGATTGTCGTATTCCAGCGCTGCGGGCCGTCCGCACTTTCGTGGGAGTTGCCACCGATGTCAACCGTGTCAGGCCAAGCCGACCAGCCCTTAGCCGCGACCGCGGCTGAACTTCTTGCGCGCGCCCGCGCCGCCCAGCGGCCCTGGGCGGCCCAGACGGCCGAGCAGCGCGCGGCGGTCCTGCGCCAGGCCCAGCAGGCCGTCCTGGCCCGGGCTGGCGAGCTCGCCGAACGCATTGGCACCGAGACCAAGAAGCCGCTGGCCGAGTCGTATAGCTCGGAAGTGCTTGGCGTGGCGGACCTTTTTGGCTACTGGTGCCAGCACGGCCCGGCGATGCTCAAACCGCGCAAGGGCAAGGTGCCGTCGCTGGAGATGCCGGGCAAGGCGGCCTGGGTCGAGCGACTTCCTCGCGGCGTGGTGGTGTGCATCTCGCCATGGAACTATCCAATTTCACTACCGATGCGCACAATCGTGCCGGCGCTGCTGGCGGGAAACGCGGTGGTACTGAAGCCCAGCGAGATCACGCCCGGCACGGGCCGCTGGCTGGTGGACGCCCTGCGCGGGGTGCTGGGCGACGTGATCCAAGTGGCCGAGGGCGATGGCGCCCTGGGGGCCGCGCTGGTGGAAGCGGGGCCCGACCAAGTGGTGTTCACGGGCTCGACGCGCACGGGCCGCAAGGTGGCAGTGGCGTGTGCCGAGCGCGGTATTCCGTGCGACCTGGAGCTGGGCGGCAAGGACTGCGCGATCGTGCTGGACGACGCGGAGATCGAACGCAGCGCGGCGGGCGTGGCCTGGGGCATCCTGACCAACGCTGGTCAGAATTGCTCGGGAATTGAGCGAGTCGCCGTGCACTCGGCCATCGCGGATCGCTTCGTGCCGGCCTTGGTGCGCGAGCTGGAGCGGGCCGCGGCCGACGTGCCCGAGCTGGTGACCCCGGCGCAGCGCAGGATCGTGGAAGAGCACGTCCGCGACGCACTGGCCCGCGGAGGCAAGCTGCTCACCGGTGAACTGACGGCGCCAGAACGGCCCTTGCCGCCGCTGTTGCTTGCCGAAGTTGGGCGCGACGCTCCCGCGTGGAAGGACGAGAGCTTTGGCCCCATCGCCGTGCTGGCGATCGCCAAAGACGATGCGGAGTTGATCGCGCTGGCCAACGACAGCCGCTACGGTCTGGGCGCATCGGTGTGGGGCAGCGATCTGCAGCGCGCCGAGCGCGTGGCTCGCCAAGTCCGTTCGGGCATGGTCTGGGTCAACAACCACAGCTTTACTGGGGCCTTGCCCGACCTGCCGTGGGTGGGGCTTGGCGACTCGGGCACCGGCGTGACCAATTCGCCCGAGGCCCTGGAACACCTGACGCGGCCGCACCTCATCGTGATCGACAAGGCCACCGCCATCGAGGCGTGGTGGTACCCCTACGGCCCCGCGATGGTCGACCTGATGAAGGCGGTCATCGATCGCCAGCGCAGCGGCGGCCTGGGCGCCACCCTCCGCACGCTGAAGGCCCTCAAAGTGCGCACGGCCGAGATGGCCCGCGCCCGCAGCCAATAATTCACAACTTCCCTGTCAAAACGCCCCACGGCGGAGCCCCTGCGCACGCCCGGAGATCGAATGGCCGAGTTCACCTGTGCCGTCTGCAACAAACCGTTCGAGATTGCCGACGAGACCCTGAAAAAGTACCCCAACTGGACGCCGCGCTACTGCATGCAGCATCGCGACGCGGGCAAAAAAAGCGCTGGATTTTCAAGGCGTCCAAGCCCGTCGACCGCCGCACCAGCGCCCGCGACTGCGGAGGCCGCGCCGGCCGCCCCGGCGGGCCCCGTGGTGCCCCGGCGACTGCCCCCCGGCCACGCCTACGGCTCGCGCACCTTTGGCCGCGGCCTTCCCGAGCGCGAAGTGCTGACCACCGATGAAGTCTTGGAAAAATACACCGCGGGCCCGCAGCACGGCATCTTTACGGATGGCGGCTGCGATCCCAACCCCGGACCGGGCGGCTGGGGCTTTGTGTATGTGAGCAAAGGCGAAATCGTCCACGAGGCCTGCGGCGGCGATCGCGACACCACCAACAACCGCATGGAGATGACGGCGCTGATCCGGGCGCTGGAGTACCTGCCGCGCGACGCCGAAGTGACCGTGCACTCGGACAGCGATCTTTGCGTCAAGACGTTGACGGAGTGGGCCAAGGGCTGGAAGGCCAAAGGCTGGGTGCGCAAGGGCGGTGCGCCGATCGCCAATTTGGACCTGGTGATCCACGCCTACGAAGTGTTCCGCGAGCACCCGGGCGTGACGTTGCAGTGGATCAAGGCCCACGACGGCAGCCGCTGGAACGAGTACGCCGACGCGCTGGCGACCAAGGGATTGCGGTCGCTCAAGCGCTGACGAGGCGGAGTCTGGACGATTTTCGGTGCGATCAGGCCGGCGTGGCGGTGGCGCGGTCGGCCTCGCCGAACAGGTAGCGGTTGCAGTGCGGGCACTGCACCAGGCTGGACGCGCGCAGCACCATCTCGACAAAGCGCGGCTGCAGGCTCATGTTGCAGCCCGTGCACGCCTCGGCGACCACTTCGACCACCGCGGCGCCCGCGCGGGCTTCGGCGATTTTCTCGTAGCGGCGGACGATCGCCCGCTCGAGTCGGTCGGTGATCACCTTGCGGCGCTCGTCCACCTCGGCGATCTTGGCGTCCATCACCGCCAGCTTGGCCTGGTTCTCGCGCTCGACTTGATCGCTCTCGGCGCGCCAATCGGCCAGCTTCTCTTGCTCTTTGGCGATGGCAGCGCGGAAGTCGGCGATAGCCTTGTCCAACTTCTCGACTTCGTCCTCGCCCTTGGCGATGTTCTTGCGGATGACGTCGAGCTCTTTGTTGACGGCCACGTACTCGCGCGAGCGGGTGACGCCGGACAGCTTGCCCTTGGACTTGGTGGCGCGATCGCGCTCGAGGGTCAGTTCCAGGGTCTTGGTGCGGTGCCACTGCTCGGCTTCGGTCAGCTTGCCGCGTTTGTCGTCGATCTCGCGCTCGAGGTGGACGATGACCTTGCGGAGCTTGTCGAGTTGTTCCTGACGGGCGGCGCGGCGTTCGCGGATCTCGCGGATCTCGTCGTCGAGGTTTTGCAACTTGCGCAGCTCGTCGATGATCTCGCGGGGCGTGGTGGCAGTCGGCGAAGGATTGGCTTGCATGTTGACCTCGAGTGTCCGGCGCGCGGACCGCGTGCGAGCAGTGGGCCCACCTGGATTCGAACCAGGAACCAGCCGGTTATGAGCCGGCAGCTCTGACCATTGAGCTATAGGCCCCAGGCCCGCTTGGTGACCCCGGTCCGCCGCAAAGACCGACCGTGCGGGCGAACCTTGGGGGTGCGCGCCGCGGCGCAATAGGATGGCGAGGGCGAGCGCGTTCGTCAACCGTCTGAGAACGGCTTGAGGATCTTGGCGCGCGCGGTGTGGCGCAATTTCCGCAAAGCTTTCGCTTCGATCTGGCGAATACGCTCGCGGGTGACGCCAAACTGCTGGCCGACCTCTTCGAGCGTGTGATCGCTGCGCTCGCCGATGCCAAAGCGCATGCGAATGACCTTCTCTTCGCGCGGCGCCAAGCAAGCCAGCGACTTACGGACTTTTTCCTCGAGTGCGGCCATCGTCACCGCGTCGACCGGGCTGACCGCGCGCTTGTCCTCGATGAAATCGCCGAGGTGGCTGTCCTCCTCCTCGCCGATGGGTGTTTCGAGCGAGATCGGTTCTTTAGCGATCTTCAGGACCTTACGCACCTTGTCGAGCGGCATCTCCATCTTGGCCGCCACTTCCTCGGGCAGCGGTTCGCGCGCCAACTCTTGCTGCAAGTAGCGCGAGGTGCGCACGAGCTTGTTGATCGTCTCGATCATGTGCACCGGGATGCGGATGGTGCGCGCCTGATCGGCGATCGCCCGGGTGATCGCTTGGCGGATCCACCAGGTGGCATAGGTCGAGAACTTGTAGCCGCGGCGGTACTCGAACTTGTCCACCGCCTTCATCAGGCCGATGTTGCCCTCTTGGATGAGGTCCAAGAACTGCAGGCCGCGGTTCGTGTACTTCTTGGCGATCGACACGACCAAGCGCAAGTTGGCCTCGACCAGCTCGCTCTTGGCTTTGTTCGCCATGCGCTCGCCGCGGACGATGGTCTCGTAGATCTTGGCGAGCGACTCCTGGTTGTGGCCCGTCAGCTTGGTGTAGTGGTCGATCTGCTTCTGGCACTCCTTCATGGCGCGGAAGCCGTCGAGCAGCTCCTTGTGCGTCACGCCGTACTTCTTCTCCAGCATCTTGAGCTGCTGCGGCTGGGCATCCTTGAAGTCGCGGACCAACGGCTGCACGTTCTTCTTGTAGGCAAAACTGATCTCGACCTTCTTCTTGCCGGCGGTCTTGAGGCGCTCGCCCGCCAGTTCGGCCAGCTTGCCCTCTTCCTGCGCCATCGAGTGCGCCGAATCGCGCACTTCGCGGACGATCTTCTTGAATTCGCTGATGATGATGTCGATCTGCTTGCGGTGCAGGCCGCAGTCCAGCAGGCGTTCGAGCAGGGCCCGGCGCTGAATGGTGTCGAACAGCTTGAGCGCCAAGGGCATGTCTTCCAGGGCCTTGCGCGACTCGACGAACACGGCCTGCTCGGCGAACGGCGCCGCCAGCGACACCCAATCGGGGTGCTCCGGACCCGGCCGCGGCATCGAGCCGTCCGGCGAGATCGGCAAGTGCGGGCGGGCGCTGCCCTTGCCTTTGCCGCGCTGGCGCGGAACCCAGCTCAGGGCCTCGATGATCTCGACGGTGATCGCCGCAATGCGCTCGTTGCGGGCCTTGACGTTCTTTTGGAAGTCGAGCGACGCCGGCTCGCCGATGATCACCTCGGCGCGCTTGGCGAGCAGTTCGGCAAACAGCGGCTGCAGTTCGTCAAAGGTCTGGGCCAGCGACTTCTGGAACTGCCGGGCCTGGGCGCGCGGCAGCTTTTCGGGCAAGTTGTCCAGAACTTTGACCGGATCGACCTCTTCGCCGTCGACCTGCGCACCCAGCGTACGCAAGGCCTC
Organism: Myxococcales bacterium; assembly: GCA_037441385.1. GTDB lineage: Bacteria > Myxococcota_A > UBA9042 > UBA9042 > UBA9042 > SXRM01. The sequence continues at coordinate 59,462 of JBBISH010000016.1, read as the reverse complement.
GATGCAGGCTTCGTCTTCCAGCATAGCCCGCAGCAGATCGTCCAGCGCGCGCACGGGCTTCTTGCGCGCCAAGTCGGCCCGCGCCGCCTCGGCCGGATCCTCGCTGCGGACGCGCTTGCGGTACAGCCGGGCGATGCGCGCCAAGACCGCCATCACCGCTTGGCCGCCCAGCTCTTCGCCGCGGGCTTTGGCCAGGTGCTGATCGACCACGTCGCCCACCTGGGTACGGCCCACCTGCACGCGCTCGAGCGTGTCGCTGAGCACTTCGGCAAAGTAGGCCTCAGTCACCGCTTTCTTGAGCTCTTGGCTCATCATGTCGCGACGGCCCGTCTCGGACTTGGCGCCGTGGATGTCGCCTTGGATTTTCTGTTGCTCGATCGAAAAGCGCTCGAGCTCGTCCAGGCACTCGACCAGTTGCTGGCAGATCGCGATCTCGTCGGCGCCGCCCACGCCGTCGTCCATCGACTTGACCAGCTCTTTGAGCGAGTACGGCGGACGATCATTGCCGCGGCGATTTTCGCGCTGGGCCAGGATCTCTTCCTTGTCCAGACCTTCGGCCGCCATTTGCGCTTGCGCCAAGCGATCTTGCTCGACCCACTCGATGATCTGCCGGGCCTGGCCGCGCAGGGCCAAAATGGCATCAAAGGTCAGCCGGGTCGACAGCAGGGCGTCCAGCACCTCGTGCTCGCCCATTTCGATGCGCTTGGCGATCTCGATCTCGCCCTGACGGGTCAGCAGCGCCACCGAACCCATCTTGCGCAGGTACATCCGCACCGGGTCATTGGTGCGCAGGTAGCTGTCTTCGCCATAGGCCGCGGGATCCTCGCCGCGCATCATGGCCACGGGCGTGGGCGACGGGCGCTGCGCCGAAGCGGGGCCATCCTTGGGCGGACGGGTGTCGGCCACCTCGACCAAGTTGGCGCCGAGCAGCATCATCACTTCGTCGACGGTGCCGCGATCGCCTTCACCCAGGCCTAGTTGCCGGATGATCTCGTCGGTGGTGACGAACCCGGCCGCCTTGCTCCGTTCGACCAGGCTCCGCAAATCCGCTTCTTTGATCCCTTCCAGCATCGCTCTGATCCTTTCCGCCAGCGGCCCGCGAAGGCTTGGCGTTTGCGAGGTTACACCCTGTCCGAACTCGGCCTAAGCCGAGCGCGCCGCCGCGCTTTGGCCGCGCCCTTTTTGCACCCGGCGCATCTCTGCGCTCAGTTTCTGCCAGCGCCCATACAGCTCGGGCCAGTGCGCCGCCGACTGCGGCGTGGACTGCAAAGCTTGGGTCGCTTCGTCGAATTGATCTTTGAGATGCTCGGTCAGCACCAGCGTGGCCCGCTTCTCGAATTCGGCCGCCGCCGCCGCCGCCGGCACAGTTACTGCCGCCATCAGACGGTCCAACACCAGCCGGCGCATCGCCCCATCGGACAATTGCTGAGCCCATCGGCTCACTTCGTCGAGCTCCAGGTGGTGATCGCGGCCGTGGGCGCACAAGTCGCGCAGCGCCAGCCGCACCGTGGTGCTGTCGATGCAGTCGAGCACCCCGCTCTGCTCGGCCTGGGGCAGGAACACCGGGTACCAAATGAGGATCTCGAGCAACTGCTGATCGCGGGTGGCCACGGGCTGCTCGCCGTAGGTGGGATCCGGCAGCGGCGCCTCGGCCTTGGCGGCGGGAGCGGCCTGCATCGAGCGATCGAGGTAGCGACCGTACTGAGCGCGGCCGCGCTCCAAGGTCTCGTCCTTGGCCAGGCGACCCACCAGGTAGTCGTAGGCGAGATCACGGGCCGTGGGATCGCGGCTGCTCATGACCGCGAGCAACGGCCCGGCGGCCTGCAGGATCTTGACACGGCCCTGGATCGAGCCGTCCCACTCGCCCAGCAAATTGTCCAGGTAGGCATTGAGCAGCGGCGCCGCAGTGTCGATGCGCTGCTGGAGGGCTTGCGGCCCGTGATCGCGCACCAAGCTGTCGGGGTCTTCGCCGTCGGGCATCAGCACCAGCTTGCCATCGAATCCGGCACCGATCAGCAGCGGCGCCGCTTTCATGGCTGCGGCGCGGCCGGCCTTGTCGCCGTCGTAGACCAGCACCACTTTTTCGGCAAAGCGGCGCAGCGCGGCCACCTGCTGCTCGGTCAGGGCGGTGCCCATGGCGCAAACGGCATTGCGAAAGCCGGCTTGGGCCAAGGTCATCACGTCCAGGTTGCCTTCGACCAAGATCGCATAGCCGCTTTGCCGGATCGCCTCGCGCGCCTGCCATAGGCCAAAGACGGTGTCGCCCTTCTTGTAGAAATACTTGAAGCGGCTGCCCTCTTGCTCGGAACCCAAGGTGACTTCAGGTGAATTGATGTACTTGGCATCGTCGGGCGGATCGGCCACCGTGCGACCGCCAAAGCCCACCAGGTCGCCCTGCGCGTTGAAGATCGGGAACATCAAGCGGTTGCGAAAGCGGTCGTAGACCCCGCCCGAGTCGCGCGCGCTGGCGACGCCGAGCTGCAAGAGGTCGCGATCGCCCCAACCCAGGCGCTTGCAGTGGTCGCACAGGTCGCTCCAGCCCGTCCCGGACGCACCCAGGCCATAGCGAGCGGCGATCTCGGGGCCCAGGCGGCGGCTGTCGGCGTAGCGGCGCGCGGCCAGCCCTACGGGCAAGTCGAAGCGTGATCGGAAGAATTGCTGCACGATGCGGGCCAGCTCCAGCAGACGCTGGCGCTCGCTGCGCTCTTGGGCGCGCTGCCGCGCTTGGGCCGGGTCGTCGGCCTCGCGCTCCAAGGTCAGGCCGGCGCGATCAGCCAGGAATTCCACCGCCTCGACAAACGACAGGCCGCGCGTCTCGCGCACGAAGCGGATCGCGTCGCCGCCTGCGCCACAGCCATAGCAGTGGTAGAGCTTCAAGCCGGGATTGACGTGAAAACTTGGTGTTTTTTCCGTATGGAACGGACACAGCCCCTTATAGCTGGTCCCCGCGCGGCGCAATTCGACCACGTCGCCGACGATCTGCAGCATGTCGCTGCGTTCGACGACCTCGCGAATCTGATTGTCTGGAATCCGCCCGCTCACCAACTCACTCCGCCGTGTCCACAATGGCCTGCTTCGCAGTGGCCTCGCCCGTAGGATCGCCTTGTTGCAGCCCGCCTCGTTCGCCGCGCGACGCGACGGTCCCGGATCGCGCGGCCGCTTTTGCCGACGCACGCTGCGCCAGGCCAAAGGCGGCGGTCGATCTACCGGCTCGGCACGGTTGCCACCGCGCCGACGCAAGGCAAGTCTGCACACCAGCTTGATCTGCACACCAGCTTGATCTGCACACCAGCTTGATCTGCACACCAGCTTGATCTGCACACCGGCTTGAACTGCACACTAGCTTGGGTCGCCGACCCGTAGGCGCGACGCCTCTCGCGAACTTCGTTGACGTGCCGGCTGCAACCCACTGCAAACCCCGGCGGCAGAGCGCGGCAGGGTTGGGCGAACAGACGGAAGGTGCGCTGCCAGAGCTGAACCGAACCCAAAGGCAAGCCAAACGCAGCGGCACAGCAAGTGCCCAGGCCCGCAAGGGTTTTGGCTCCCGAATGGAGCGTTTTTTGCAGCGGCCAGCCAAGGCTGGCGGAGCCGGGCCGTACCAGGCGACCCGATTGACCAACTCAGGACAAAGCCTGAGATTTTCGGCCAGCTGACGCTGGCCTTCGCGGCTATCCAAATTGTAGTGCGGTACTGGACAGTTGCCCAACAACGCGGCCCGTTAGTATGGCGGCCCCAGCCGACCTGTCAAGTGGGCGTACCCGCGGGCCAAGGCGCCCAAGCAAGCAGCAAGATCGGCCGACCGTTTGCCAATTTGCGCGTGCACGCCTAGACTTCGCGGCTCGGCTGCTGGCCAGAGGCACCGCCAGCACGAGGCGCTTGATGTCAGAACCCCGCGAAAACAGCTCAATTGACCAAGAAGCCGCGACAACACCCGACGCAATGAGTTCGGGCGGCGCGCCGGCGTCGGCGTGGCTGGATCGGCTGACCCGCTGGCAGTGGCCGATCGCGATCGCCGTGCTCGCGGCGGTGCTGCTGCCCGGCTTGGGGCGCGCTGGCTTGCTGGATCCCTGGGAAATGGACCGCGCGGCGGTGGCCCGGCGCATGGCGATGGCGCCGCGGGTGCTGGTGGTCGACGGTCCCGCGGGCACGCTGCTGGCCGAACTGGAGCAGAAGTACGGCGCAAGCTATCAGTTTTCGCGCGCAGGCAACCGGGCCGAGGCGAGCGCACTGGCGGCCTTGCAGCAGGCCTCGCAGCGGCTGGGGCGCGAAGTGGCCCACGGGCTGGTGATCGATGGCGACGCCTTGGTGCAAGGGGGCGGCAACCTGGCCGACGCAGCCGCAGCTGTTGCCACCATCGAAGCTCAGAACAAGGGGATCGCCGTCGTGCTCGTGAGCAGCGCGCCGCAACGCGAGCTGACCGAGGCCCTGGCAAAGGCGCGAGCCCGCAATCTGGCGCAAGGCTGGCGCGGGCCGCTCACCGCGGGCTGGCTAGAAAAGGACAATGGTGGCGAATCCTTGTGGCCCCTATTTGCGGGCACGGAGGCGGCCACAACTCGCGCCCAGGTGGGCGAATCGCTGGGCAAAGGCGTGCCATCGCCGTGGACCTGGCCGGTGCACAAACGCGACACGCAGTTGCAGGCCATCCCCTGGCTAGACGCAGCGGCGACCGGGGCCAGTCTGCGGGCATTGGGGCCCAGCGAGGCCTCCGCCCGGCTGCCGTCGGCGTTGATGGTCCTGCTGGCCGGCTTGTGGTGCGTGTTCGTGGCGCGCCGCTTGTGGGGGCTGCGGGCGGGCTGGCTGGCGCTGTTGGCGGCGACAACCCTACCCAGTATGGTCGGTTTTGCGCGCATTCTGACGCTGGAGACGGCGCCGGTCTTGGGCACCGCGCTGGTGGTGGGGGCTTTGGCGCTGGGGGCCACGGCGGCGGCGCGCTCGTGGTGGCTGTGGTACGGGCTGGGCGCGGCGATCCTTTTGCTCGGTCAAGGGCTTGCCGGCGCCGTTGTGGCCGCGTCGCTGGCGATGGCGTGGCTGGTAGTGGCGCCCGAACGCCGCTGGTCGCATTGGGCCGTGGCGGTGGGCAGCGGCGCGCTCCTGGCCGTGGCGGCGATGGTCGTATTGGGCAACCAAGACTCGTGGCTGCTGCGCGGGCTGCGCTTTACCCAAGCGCCATTCTCCAGCGGTCCCGATCAGTACCATCGTGATTTTGCTTGGTTCGTTGGTCAAGTGGGCTTCGCCAGCTTTCCCTGGGGGCCAGCCGTGGCCGTAGGCCTGGGGAGCTTGCTCGCCAGCGATCGGCAATCGTCGCCGCAACGGTGGCAGGCGGGGGCGGCGCTGCTGCTGGGCCTGGCGGTGCCGTACGCGGTTGTGGCGGTGCTCATTCACAATTTCAACCACTTCGTGCTGCCAGCCGCGGGAGCCATGGTCCTGGCGGCCACGGCCATGCTGGTCGATTTGCTCGAAGGGCGAATCAAAGGCCGCACAGCGGCCGTGTTTGTCGCGCTGGCCACGCTGCTTTTGCACCGCGAGATCAGCCACGGCGCCGACTCGGTCACGCGGTTCTTGGCGTTTGACCCGCCGCTGCAGCCGCCCGGCGGCACCGGCAACTTGGTGTGGCCCGAGGCGCTGACGCTGCCCAAGCCCCTGCATATGCTCACGCTTCTGGCAGTGATGGCGTTTGCGGTCGGCCTGGGTCAGCCCTTTGCCGCGGTGCGCACGGCGGTTGAACGGCTGCGGACGCCGCGGGCGGCCGGCTGGACGCTGGGCCTGTTGGGTCTGGCGTGGGCGCTGGACGCGCTGGTGTCGCTGGGCACCAAGTTGGATGTCTTGCTCAAAACCCAAGCGCAGACAACCAACTACAACTACGATCGGCTGTGGGTGACCATCCAGGATACGCGCCCAGAGGTGATGGCGGGCGCTGCGGCCGTGGGCCTGCTGCTGTTGACCACGCTGCTGACCGGTGGCGACCCAACGGGATGGCGGCGCTTTGTTCGGCCGCTGGCCCGCCTGGCCGGCCTGGTGGCGCGCCCCGTCCCGGCTCTGACCCTGGGCGCCGTGGGCGCGGCGATGGTCCTGTTCAGCGGGATCAGCAAGCTGTTGCAGCTACAACCGAATCTGGGCACCGGCGGCGCGCTTGCGGCGGGCCTGAGCTCTTCGGCGTTCTTGGCGCCCGTGGCGTTGGTGGTGGCGGCGGCGGTGGCGCGGCTGGTGCTGCCGCACGACGACCGGGACTCGCTGTGGTCGCCGCTGGCGCGGTGGATGCGCAACCACGCTGGGGTGGCCCTTGGACTGCTGGGACTGCTAGCGGTGGCCGGCATCGGCGTGGGCGCGTCGCAGGCTTCGGGCACTTGGAGCTGGCCGTTGTACCTGGTCGGCTGTTGGTGGTTGGCCCTGCTGGGCGTGCTCGTCGCGGTGGGCACTGCGGCGGGAGATCCGGCGCTGTTGGCCTGGCCCAGCGTGGCGGCGGGCGTCGTCACCATGCAGGTGCTGTTCGGACCGCTTGCCGCGCGCTATATCCAAGAGACTCAGCCAAGTTCCGAGGCCTACCTGTACCTGGCCAAGGTGCTGGTGGCCAGCCCCGACAGCGCGCTGTGGCTGGTGGCCGCGGCGGCAGTGGCGGTGAATCGCTGGGCCTTGGATCGCGCCAAGTTGCGGGATGGCTTGGACCGCGGCGTGGCCCTGCTTGGCCATTTGGAGCAACCGCGCTGGGCGATGGCGGCCCTGGTGGTTGGGGGTGTGTCCTTTGCCAGCGGCTATGCGTTCAACCTCTTGCCCGACCTGTCTTTGCACTTCTCGCAAAAGCACCTGCTGCAGCGCATCGCCGACGCCGGTGGCAGCGGACCCGACGAGCACGGCGAACCGCGCACTTTTGCCCACGGCGGCCAGAGCGGCGGCGACAACAACTTCTACATGCAGTCGCTGCCGATCATCGAAGATCGTCAGACGGTCCTGTCGATGCTGGGCGGCGACAACGTGGCCGCGCGGGTGGTGGACAACGCCAACGGCGGCGCGACCCGGCTGGTGGCACTGCCGGGTTGGGAGCCAGCCTTGGACACGGACAACAACGGCCAGCGCGATCAACCTGCGTATTTTGGCCTGGTCGCCAAGGCCGAGGGCACCCGCGTCAAGTTGGCCAAGGCAACCTGGCAGCCCAACCAGTGGCAGGGCGCCGCGGTGTACGCGCCGGCCGGGCAGACGGCCACGGTGGTCGAAAACGGCAAGGATGACTTGACCTTGTCGCAACCGCTCAGCTTGGCCGGCGACGACGGCAACAAGGGCTGGATCGTGCTGGACAAGGCCAAGGGCGAAAACGACTGGCAACACGCCGCAGAAAAGGCCGTGCAGCGGTTTGTGATTTTGCCCCGCGACAGCTTCTCGGACCTGAACCACACCTTCCGCCAGGCGCACGCCGGCCGGCACATCCCCCTGCTGGACGACAGCTCGTCGCGGCTGGTGCTGGCTGCCAACGTCTTGCTGCCCAGCCAGCCAGACCAGAACTGGCTGAAAAAAGCGCTGATCACCGAGGCGGACGTGGCGCAGCAGAAGGGTCTGCGCAAGATTTTTGCCAACTTTGACAACACCATCCATCTGATCGGCTACAAGCTGGCCGACTCGGCGGTGTCGCGGTCGCAAAAGTACAAGATGACCCTCTACTGGAAGGTGATCAAACCCACCAGCGTGTCGTGGAAGCTGTTCATGCACCCGCACCCGCTGCACCTGGACCGCTGGCCCCTGACCCAGCCGGACCCCAGCGAAGACGAGAACAAGCCGTGCAACGGCTGCTTCCAGACCAACCACTGGATGCCGGGCGACGTGATCGCCGACTACTTCGAGCAAGAGGTGCCGCTTGGCACCAACGCCGGCCCCAGCGAGATCATCCTGGGCTGGTACAACCCGTCCAGCGACACCCGCCTGCCCCTGCTCTCGGCCACCGGGCCGGGGGTCATCAAGCACGGCGACAACCGCGTCACCATCGGCCACCTGCAGGTGCGCTGAGCCAGCGCGGGCCCTGCAAAGCGAGTTCGGATGCCCTTCGCCCCGCCCATTCCCGCCAACCAACATTTTGCGACCATGCTGTGGCAGCTCGACGATGGCCGCCCGGTGGTCACCCTGCTGGACCAGACCCGCCTGCCCGGCGAGACGGTCTATCTGGACTGCCGCGACGGCGACACGGTCCGGCAGGCGATCCGCACGCTGGCGGTGCGCGGTGCGCCGGCGATCGGCGTAACGGCGGCCTATGGCATCGCGCAAGAGATGCTGCTGGCGCTGCAAGCTGGCATGATCGCGGCAGACTTTGACAGCACCCTGGCCAAGAGCTGTGCAGACTACGCGGCGACGCGGCCGACCGCGGTCAATTTGTTCTGGGCCATCGAGCGTATGCGTGCCCACGGCCAAGCGAGCACGGGCAAGCCAGTGGCGGAGCGCGTCCAGGACTTGGTCGATCAGGCGCGCGCCATCCACGTTGACGACGTGCAGTGCTGCCTGGACATGGGCCGCCACGGAGCGCCACTGTTGCCCGATCGCGGCGGGGTCCTGACGCACTGCAACACGGGCGGACTGGCCACCGGCGGCCACGGCACCGCCCTGGGCGTGGTCCGCAGCGCGCTAGCCATGGGCAAGGACTTGCATGTTTGGGTCGACGAGACCCGTCCGTTGCTGCAGGGCTCGCGGCTGACCGCCTGGGAGTGCGCCCAAGACGGCATTCCGGCAACGCTGATCTGCGACAACATGGCGGGTTGGGTGATGAAGTCCGGGCGGGTGCAGGCGGCCATCGTCGGCGCCGATCGGATCGCGGCCAACGGCGACTCGGCCAACAAAATCGGCACCTACAGCGTGGCGGTGCTGTGTGCTCGCCACAACATCCCGTTCTATGTGGCGGCGCCCACCTCGACCATCGACCTGGACTGCCCCACGGGTGAGCAAATCCCCATCGAAGAGAGGAGCCCCGACGAGGTGACCACCCCGCGCGGCGTGCCCTTTGCGGCGACGGGCGTGGGCGTGTTCAACCCGGCTTTTGACGTGGCGCCGGCCGAACTCATTGCGGCGATCATCACGGAAGAGGGCGTGGCGCGGGCACCTTTTGCCGACGATCTGCAGCGTTTTGTGGCGCAGGCCCAGCGAAGACGGGCGGGGCAATCGTGAGCCCGCACCAGCCGGCCGGCCAGAGCGTGCGCGATGTGCGCTTGGCGTCGGGCCTGCGGGCCGTGGTGCAGTCGGTGCCGGGTGCGCCCGTCGTGGCCGTGCAAGTCTGGGTGGGCGTGGGGAGCTACCACGAGCAGCCCGGGCAGCACGGCTTGGCGCACTTGCACGAGCACATGCTGTTCAAGGGAACTGCGCTCCGCGGCGTGGGCGAGATCGCCGCATCGGTCGAGCGCGCCGGTGGCCAGATCAACGCCTGGACCAGCACGGATCACACCTGCTTCCATGTGGTCATGCCGACCAGCACCTGGCGCGAGGGCCTAGAGACCTTGGCCGACGCCGTCTGCCACAGCACCTTTGACGCTCAGGAGCTGGCCCGCGAGATCGAGGTGGTGGTGGAGGAAATCCACCGCGCCGACGACAGCCCGGGGCAGGTGGCGTGGCGCCGGCTGTTCGCCTGCACTTTTGGCAACCACCCGTACGGGCGGCCCGTGTTGGGCAGCGAGACCAGTGTCCGGGCCATGACGCGCGACGCGATGCTGCAGTTCTACGAGCAGCACTATGTGGCCTCGAACCTTACGATTACGGCCGCCGGGGACGTGGACGCGGACGAGGCCCTGGCGGCCATTGCCCACGCGTTTGCCGACTTGCCAGCGCAGCCCGCCACGCCGCCGCAGCCAGTGACCGCGGGCGCCGCGGGCGCTGGGCACCACTACGAGCACACGGCGTTTTCCGAGTCGCGGCTGATCCTGGCCTGGCCAGTGCCGGCGCTGGACCACCGCGACGTGCCCGCGCTGGACGTGCTGGCGATCGTGCTGGGCCAAGGCGACTCGTCGCGACTGGTGCAGCGGGTGCAGCGCAAAGATGGGTTGGTGAACGATGTCGGCGCGGCGTCGTGGACTCCGCTGCGGGGTGGTCTGTTCTCGGTGACGGCCCTCACCTCGGCAGAGCGGCTGGCCGCGGCGCGCGAAGCCATCCTGGCCGAGATCCAGCTCTTGCGCGAGCGCGGCGTCGACAGCGCCGAGCTGGACAAAGCGCGCCACAACGTGCTGGCCGACGCAATCTATAAACAAGAGACCGTGCAGGGACTTGCGCACTCGCTGGGGTATTTTGCCACCGCCACCGGCGATCCGCACTGGGATCGCCACTACGTGCAAGCGGTCAGCCGACTGCAGCCCACCGACGTGCAGCGCGTGGCCCAGCGCTACCTTGCTCCCGACCAGCTGACTTGGGTCGAGCTGCCTGGCGAGGACGGCGCGGGGCAGGTCGATGCGCCGGCGACGTGGAAGACCCTGCAGGATCAGCTGCGGCCGCTGCGGACGGCGCACCCAGGGCGCCTGCGCGACTTGGTCGACGGCATCGAGCGCTTGGAGCTGCCCACCGGCGACGTGCTGATCGTCCAGCGCGACCCTTCGGTGCCGCTGATGGGCTTGCGGGTGGCGGCGCATGGCGGTCTGCGCGACGAGACGCCCGACGTCAACGGCCGCGCGTACTTGTGCGGCCAGATGCTGACCCGCGGCACCGCGACCCGTTCCTCGGGTGCCATCGCCAAAGAGGTCGAGACCCTGGCCGCCGGACTCGCTGGGTTCGCCGGGCGCAATTCCCTGGGCCTGATGGCCACGGGGCTATCGTCGGGGCGGGATCGGCTGCTGGAAGTGTTCTTTGATTGCCTGTTTGCCTCGGATCTGCCGGAAGCGGACCTGGAGCAAGAGCGCGCCGTGCAACTAGAAGACCTGCGCCACCAGAGCGACGCGCCGGCCCGCCAGACCCTGCGCCTACTGGCGACGACGCTGTATGGGCGGCATCCTTACTCGCTGGATCTCCTTGGCAATATCCCCGCAGTCACCGGCCTGCAGGCGCACGCGTTGCGCGGGTACTTGCGCCGGCGGCTGACCCCCGGTCGCTTGGTCTACGCCGCCTCGGGCGACATCGACGCAGACGAACTGGCCGCGGCCATCGTCGCCCATTCGCCGACCGCCGCCCCAGGCGAGCCGCCGCCGCCATCGCAACCCGTGGCCCGCCCTGGGGAACCCATCCAGGTCCGCAGCCGGACGGACAAGCAGCAGGCCCACCTGGCTCTGGGGTATGTGGGGGCACGGCTGGACGACAAGTCGCGCTATGCCTTGGATATCTTGGCTACCGTGCTGTCGGGTCAGTCGGGGCGGCTGTTCATCGAGCTGCGCGATCGGCAGTCGCTGGGCTACGCCGTGAGCGCGATGCACGTCGAGGGCCTAGACGAGGGCTATTTTGCCGTCTACCTGGGCACGGGCGCCGACAAAGTGGAGCAGGGTCTGACCGGTTTGTACCACCAGCTGGACCGGTTGCGACAACATCCGATTGGTGCAGAGGAGTTGCAGCGTGCCCGCCAGTCGATGGTGGGGGCGTTTGCCATCGGTCTGCAGCGGCGGTCGTCGCGGGCAGCGACCCTGTGCCTGAACGAGCTGTATGGCCTGGGGCGCCAAGCCTACCGCGGCCAGATCGAGGCGCTGCTGGCCGTGACGGCAGCGGATGTGCAGGCTGCAGCCCAGCACTTTTTGGACCCGCAGCACTGCGTCGAGGTCGTGCTCGCGCCGAGCGCCGGCTAGTTTTGGCTTGTTTTTGCTCTACTTGCCCAGCGTGAGTTCAAACGGTCCGCACAGCGCCGACTTGGGCTGCGGCGAGAGCGTGCCGAACCACACCGTAGGGCCGTCGCGTTCCAGAATGCCGTTGTAGACCGTGGACTTGGCGCCGGAACAGGTGGACGTGCCGGCAAAGGTGACCTTGCCGTTCTCTGGCGCCAGCGTGCCGCTCAGCTTTTGCGCCTTGCCGTTGTAGCTGAATTGCCACAGCGTGGCGCCGTTGGGGGCTTTCGCTTGGGTGGGCGTGGCCTTGCACGGTGCCGGGGCGAATTTGACCTCGCCGCTTTGCAGCGTGCACTTCTTGATCTTGGCCAACTGCTTGGTGAACTTGTCGATCTGCGCCGGGGAGTCGGCGCCATCGCCGGCCCAGGCAGTGGAGGACCACAAAACAGCAAGGATCATCCAGCCATAGCGCATACGACCCTCCGTTGAGCTAGTCGGCGGCCAATTGCTTGACCCACAGCTCGCCGTTGATGGCGGCCTCGCCCTCGCCCTTGGTATTCTGGCTGGCCATGGCAGCAATCCGCTTCTGAATCACCTGGTTCTTGGGCGTACCCTGGGCGATCAGCTCGTCGGCCTTGTCCAGCTCGCGCTGCACGATCGACTTCAGCGCCAAGTACGAGCCCCAGCCGACTTGGCGGACGCCGTTGACAAAGAAGCCGGGCGTGCCGGTGGCGCCCATGCTTTCGGCCCACTTGGCCTCTTGATCCAGGCGCTCGCCGTTCTTGGGGTCGGCGATGTCGGCCTTCCACTTGGCGACGTCCAGGCCCAGATCCTTGGCGGCCTGCTCCAGGCTGCCATCGTCGAGCTGGCCGGACTGGAACAGTTTATCGTGGTACTGCCAGAACTTGCCTTGGTTCTTGGCCGCCCAAGCCGCCAGCGCCGCCGGCTTGCTGCGCCCGTGCATGGCCAGGGCGTTGTTGCGGAAGTAGACCTTGACCTTGCCGGGGAAGTCGGCGGCCAGCTGCTTGATCGGGTCGGCCGACCGCTTGCACACCGGGCACTGGAAATCCGAATACACGTTGACCACAACCAGCGCGTCCTTGGGCCCCATGTACGGACTGGCCATGCCCGGCGGCGACACGCCCACCTTGGCGACGTCGACGCCCTTGCCGGCGCCCTCGTCGCTCTGGGTATCCAGCAGACTGGGCTTGCTGGGCTCGCTTGGCTTGGCGGCCACCGCGGCCGGGGCCTGGGCGGCTTGGCTGGGCGGGGCCTCGGCGGGCTTGGGCGCTTCGGCCGCCTTGGGCGGTTCCGCGGCCGGCGCGGCCGCCGGCTGAGCAATGGCCGGCATCGGCGCAGGGGCACCACCGGCGCGACCGTTCGCATCGAAGCGCCCCACGGCGAACCCCGCCACACCAATCAAGGCGCACAGGGCATAGAGATTGCTCTTGTCCATTCTTTTTCCTCAGTTGTAGTACGAACCCCACCTGATTCGCGCCTGCATGGCTTCTCTGACCTGTTGTGCAACTAGCGAGAATCAGGCGTGGACCCCGGTTCGAGCCCGGGGAATTGCCGGAGATTTCGAGCCGATTCAGGCGGATTCCGTATGACGGGTCCGCTCGCTGCGCCGCCCGCGTCGCCGCCCATGCAACCCTTGGGCTACCGGCGTTATTTCGCCTTGATCACGTTCTCGGGATCCTTGGTGATCTCCAACGTAAAGGCGCCAAAGCTGTACTGCAGCACGCCGGTCACGGTGCCCAGCTTGGTGCCCTTGGGGTACTTGGGAGTGTAGGTGCCGTCGGCGTTCTTGTCGCTCAGGTAGACGCCAAAGAACGTCGAGCCCATGCGCAACGCCTTGTCGTCGGCCGTCTTGCCCACGTACTGCTCGCCGTGCGGCTTGCCATCGCTGCCCAGGGCGTCGTCGCCCACGGTCACGTCGTGCAGCTGAACCAGCACGCCTTCGTACGGCTCGGTCTTGTCTTTGCCGGCGATGTCGCCAATGTCGTCGGTGGTGACGGTGACGGGCATCGGCATTTCTTGGCCCTGCGACTCGATCACCGCAAACTTGTTAAAGATTTCGGTAAAGCAGTAGTAGTCACTCACATCGCCGGTGATGGTGATCACGTCGCCGGGAGCCACTTGGCCGACTTCGCTGTCTTTCTTGCCGGTCACGTAGATGCCCGAGAACTGGCCGCCACCCTTTTGCTGCACGTAAATGCCGACCAAGCTGCCATCCTTGTTGGCCTTGCTGCCGGGCGAGGTGACCACCGCGTTGCGAATGGTGATACCCGCAGCTGCGCCAAACGACTGCGGTTCCTTGCCGTCGGCGCCCGCCTTGCAGGCGACCGAGGCCTTCTGGATGTCGACGATCGACTTCTCGGTCCCGGCCTGCGACGTGGTGTCGGTCTTGGTGGTGCTGGTGTCGCCGCCCGTGCTGGTGCTCGTGTCGTTGCCCGTGCCCGTGGAGGTGTCGGTCGTGGTTCCGCCGCCACCGCCACCACCGCCGCCGGTGTCGGCACAGCTGGCCAGAACAAAGGAAGAAACCAAGACAGCAAGGGTGGTCACGGAGCGGATGCGCATAAAAACTCCAGATTGGGGTGCCCAATCAAGGCACCAAGGCGAGGCAATAGGGTAGCAGACCAGTCGCAGGGTTCAAGCGTTAGCGAGCACCTGCTCCGCCGCCGCCAGCAAGCGCGACACGGCGAAATCCACGTGCTCGGGGCCGATGATCAGCGGCGGCGTCAGGCGCACGACGTCGCTGCCCGCCAGCGAGACCAGCAGGCCCATGCTGCGGGCCGCGTCGATCACGGCCTTGACGTCGCCGCGGATCTGCACCCCACACATCAGGCCGCGGCCGCGGATGTCGACGACATAGGGCTTGTCGCCCAGGGCTTTTTTCAACTCGCCGAGCAGCAGCTCGCCCATCGCAGCAGCGTTGGCCACCAGATCGTCGCGGTCCAAGACGCCTAGCACCACGCGGCCCACGTACATGCACAGCGCGTTGGCGCCAAAAGTCGTAGCGTGGGTACCAGGTTGCAGCGCCTGGGCCACCGCCTCGCGGGCGATCATCGCCCCCACCGGGATGCCGCCGCCCAGAGCCTTGGCCAGCCACACGATGTCGGGGGCGATGCCCTCTTGCTCGAAGGCAAAGAACGTGCCGGTGCGGCCAATGCCGGTCTGGACCTCGTCCAGGCACAGCAGCACGCCGCGATCGTCGCAAAGTTGGCGCAGCGCCTTGAAGAAACCGGCAGGCGCCACACACACGCCGCCCTCGCCCTGCACGACTTCGATGAGCACGGCGCCGACCGTGTCGTCGATCTGCGCGGCAATGCTGTCCAAATCGCCGAACTTGGCATAGCGGAACCCAGGCACCAGCGGCTCGAAGCCGTCTTGGTACTTGGGCTGGGCGGTGGCGGTCATGGCCGCGTAAGTACGGCCGTGGAAGCTGCCCTGGACGGTCACGATACCGGGCCGCGCCTTGCCCAGCACGCGAGCGTGGTAACGGCGCGCGGTCTTGATGGCCGCCTCGGTGCCTTCTGCGCCAGAATTGCAAAAGAAGATGCGACCTTGCTCGACCTTGCCCGTCGCGGCGAGCACCGCCTTCTCGAAGCGCTGGCACAAATCGGCGGCGAGCGGCGCCGCGTGCTGGTTGTGCCAATAGTTGGACTGATGAACCAAACGCGCCGATTGCTCGGCGATCGCCGCAACCAGGTCGGGGTGGCCGTGGCCGAGCGCGTTGACCGCCACGCCAGCGCTCATGTCCAAGAAGCGGCGTCCGTCGCTGGTGATGTTCCAAGGCCCCTCGCCGTGGCTGAAAACGATCGGCGAATTCTTGTAATTGGGCGTAAGGTAACGCTGCGCCAGCGCGAAAACCTCGGAATCGGCCAACGCGGGCGGACGAAATACCCCGGCGGCCGGACGGACCTGAGGCATTGCGGAATCTTTGTTCATGACTTCATTGAGTTGCCCACGATGGGCGGCAGTGGGGCTGACGGCGGGGTTCGGCATCGGCATGGCCCTGGGCGCGCACTGGCGCCGGGCCGGCAGCATAGCGCGCCGCCGGTCCGCCTGCCAGGATCCGCGGGAAGTGGGCGTCATGGCTTCGTGGAAGGGCGCGCCGCGCAAGCGAATTGCCCAGCTCCGGCGATGGCGCGCGGCCGGCGCCGGCAAGATCCGCACAGGATCTGACGGATCCTTTGGTTTTCTTGACGGCTTGCGCCACCCCTTCTAGCCTTGCCCCTTGGAGTGTGTTGGGCTAGGCCCGGCGCACCTCCCACCGCAACGGCATACCAAAAAGGCATACCGGAAGCGTGTCGGTGGGTTTGGGCCACTTCGGCCCGTGCAGGAGCAGCGCGAGCATGGCGACCAGAAATGCCGTCGGCTTGGACATCGGCTCGTCGTCGATCAAGCTCGCCCACCTCAAGGAGACATCCAAGGGCGCGCAGCTGCTGGCCTTTGACACGATGATGCTCCCGCCCGATGCCATCAAGGATGGGGTGATCCTCAACGCTCCGCTGCTGGCGCAGCGCGTGGGCGAGTTGATCGCGGCCAACAAGGTGCGCGAGCGGCGCGTGGCCGTGTCGCTGTCGGGCCACTCGGTCATCATCAAGAAGATCTCGCTGCCCGAGATGACGCCGGCCGAGCTGGACGAACAGATCCAGTGGGAGGCTGAGCAGTACATCCCCTTTGATATCAAAGATGTGAACGTCGACTACCAGATCATCAACCCGCACGCCGGCCAGGGCCAGATGGACGTGCTGCTGGTGGCCGCCAAGAAGGCGGTGATCGAGGAAATGCTCGACGTGGTGCGGGCCTGCAAGCTGGAACCGGTGGTAGTCGACGTCGACTGTTTTGCCCTCTACAATGCGTTCGAGTTGAACTTTGCGGTGCCGACGCACGAGACGGTGGCGCTGGTCAACGTGGGCGCCTCGACCATCAACATCAACGTCGTCAGCGACGGCACGACCTCGTTCACCCGCGACATCACCGTAGGCGGCAACCTGCTCACAGACGAAATCGCCAAACAATTCGCCGTGCCCTGGGACGAAGCCGAGCACATGAAGACCACGTCGGAGACGACGCTGTCCATGTCGGGCGTGCTGCGCGAGGTGCAGCGCATTTCGGGACGCGTGTCCGAGGTGCTCATCAACGAAATCCAGCGCTCGCTCGATTTCTTTGCCGCCACGGCCATGAACTCGGACATCGCCGCCATCTACTTGTGCGGCGGCGCGGCTGTGCAAGCGGGCCTCATCGAAGGCATCGAACGTCGCCTGGGCACCACGGTGCGGGCGCTCAATCCTTTCAACAACGTCGTCGTCGACCCCAAGAAGTTCGACGCCCAAATGCTGCAGCGCATGGCGCCGGTGGCGGGCGTGGCGGTGGGTCTGGCGATGCGCCGGCTGGGAGATCGGTAGGTGCTGGCATGATTCGCATCAACCTGATCGGTGGCGGCGCCGGTAAGAAAAGTCGCAAGGGCGGCGCGGGCTTGCGCCTGCCCGATATCCCCAACGTCGGCATCTTGCTGTTCGTGCTGTTCTTGGTCATGGAACTGGCCGTTTTCTATCTGTGGCAAAACACCGCCGCGGAAGAGGCGACGCGCGCCAAGTCCCAGCTCGAGCGGCGCAAGCTGGAGCTCGTCAAGCTGGAAGAGAACAAGAAGGCGATCGCGCTGGCCACCGAAGAGATCAAGAAACTCCGCGATCAGAAGGCCGTGCTCGACGAGCTGTTTGCCGAAAAGGACGGGCCGGCGGGCGCCCTGCAATACCTGTCGTTCATCCTGCAGCCGCGCCAGCAACACGAGACGCCCACGGCCGATCTGGTGGCCTTTGAGGCCGCGGGTTGGCACGTGGGCTGGGACGCGCGCCGCGCGTGGGTCACGACGTACCGCGAGTCGGGCGGCGAGGTGACCATCCAGGGCCGCGCGCTGGGGCACGAAGACGTGGCCGAGCTGCAGTGGCGCTTGGAGTCGAGCCCGTACTTCCGCGAACCCAAGCTGATTTACCAAGAAAAGAAGCGCGACGACCAGATCGGCATCACCTATGTCGAATTCTCGATCCGGGCTTCGCTGGTCTATCTGATCGAACCGCTGAATCCGGCCAAACCCGAAGAAGGCGCTGCTGCGGGCAATGGCGCGGACGCTGGCTCTACGGATGGCGGCGCCGCCGACGCAGGCAGCACCGGCGACGACGCGGCCGTCATCGGCACCAAGGTGGCACTGCCCCTGCCCGCAGCGGCGACGGCAGCCGACGACATCGATGCCGGGTCGGCGCCGGACACGCCGGCCGAGGCCAAAGACAGCGAGCCCGACACGGCGACTGCGCCGGACGCCAAGGCCGAAGCGCCCAAAGCCGAGCCCGCCAAGGCCGAGGCCGGCAAAGCCAAGGCCGACGAGTTGCCGCGCGACGACGGCAAAGCGGCCATGCCGGCTGCCCATCAAGCCGCCGAACCACCACCCGCAGCTGCACCGGCCGACAAGATGCCGGCAGCGGAATAACCCAAGGGAGGAGGACTCATGGAACAGTTCATGAAGTTGCCGCCCGCCCA
The DNA here is from genome assembly GCA_037441385.1 of Myxococcales bacterium. Taxonomy (GTDB): domain Bacteria; phylum Myxococcota_A; class UBA9042; order UBA9042; family UBA9042; genus SXRM01. The sequence continues at coordinate 41,223 of JBBISH010000016.1, read as the reverse complement.
AAAGGCCGCGGTGTTGGCAGGCATCCTGGTGGTCGTCGCGCTGGGCCTGTACTTTGGCCTGGTCGATCCCGAGTTGGGCAAAGCCGATCAAGCGCGCGCGCAGTTGACCAAGCTGGAGCGCGACGTCAATGCGCTGAAGTCCTCGGCCAGTAGCGAGGCGGCGGACAAGCTGCGCAAAGAGAAGGACGATCTGGTCGAAGAGGACAAACGGCGCCGCGCCGGCTTCCCCTCGGCCGACGAGATCCCCAAGTTCATCGACGGGGTCCAGGCCGACGCCACCGACATCCACTTGACCATCAAGCGCTTCGACCGCCTGCAGGAAGAGAGCGAAGACCTCTACAACGCCATCCCGATCAAGGTGACGTTGGAAGGCACCGTCCAGCAGTTCATCGAATTTTTGCGGTTGTACGCGGGCATGAGCCGACGCCTGATCAACATCCGGGGCATCAGCGTCGAAACAGTGGTGCCAGAATCCGGTCTGGTGCGCGCGGCCTACGACTCGGCGCACAAGCCCGTGGAAGGCGACAAAAAGCAAGAAACGAACAAGAGCCCCGAGGCCATTTTGTACGAGAAGTTCGAGATGGCCGACATGGCGCGCGACCGCACGACCATCCGGGCGACCTTTACCGCCTACGCCTTTGTGTGGACCGGCAAGCCGGCCGAGCTCAAAGAAGGCATGGCTCGGCGCGAAAAGCCGAAGAAGAAGAGGACCTGATGCTGCAGTCAGCTGTCCTGAACATGCTGGGCAAGCCAGCGGCGCGCGCGCTGCTGGCGTTGGCATCGCTGGCGCTGGTGGCATGTGGCGGCGGCGGCGAGGCCAAGAAGCCGCCACCCAAGGACATGAACCAGGCCCTGAACCGCTTGGCCGGCACGGAGTCCAGCAACTCGAGCAGCAGCGCCGCCTCGGGCGCGTATCAAGTGTTGGGCGAGAATCCCAAGTGGCGGCCCATCAAGGGTTTGTTCGACCGGTATACCAAAGAGCCCATCGACGGCGTGGTGAATTGGTCGCTGGACAACACGACCAAGGTCGTCGAGTGGCCCAAGGTGCCCGAGCAAGCCGTGGTGGACCAGCCCGTGGGCATGGACGAGCGGCCCGCGGACCTGCCTGACACCTGTGCGACCAAAGGCCCAATCGAGCGCTATGTCCTGTTCATGATCATGACCGGCGTGGCGCAACCCAAGGCCGTGTTTACGGATCCCGATGGCGGGCGCTGCGACGTGGTGCGCGGCGACGCATTGGGCAACGACGGGGCGCGCGTGACGGCGATCACCCAGTACAAGGTGATTCTGTCTGTGCCCGGCAAAGAGAAACCGGTGACGTTGTCGCTGGCTCCGCCCATCTCGGTGGGCGAACCCGGCGACGAAGATGTTGGCGACGTACCCTGACCCCGCCCGACGCGGCCCCATCGTGGCCGACGGCGAGCGAGACCAGCGAGGAGAACCGCAATGAGAACCAAGCAAACGATGGCCAAGCGGCTGCTGCGCTCGTCGATGGGCTTGTTCTTGTCGACGACCATGGCCCTGCCGGCGACGCCTTTGTTCGCGGCCGAGGGCACTGGCCAGGCGAGCAACACCCTGACCGCCGTCGACGTGCAAGAAGCGACCCAGACCACCGTCATCACGGTGCGCGGTCTGGCGGCGCCTACGTTTACGACTTTCCGCCTGGACAAGCCCTCGCGCCTGTTCATCGACGTGGCGGGCAGCGACGTGCAAGGGCTGGAAGCACCCAAGTACGTGGGCAACGGCGTGGTGCGGTCCATCGAGGTGCAGTCGACCAAGAAGTCGGGCGCGCCGGTGGGTCGAATTGTCGTGACCTTTGAACAAGATGCCCTGTACCACGTCCGCGCCGACGGCAATACCGTCGTGGTCGTGGTCGACGGCAGCGACCGCAAGCTGAACCAGGCCCAGAGCGCCCAGGTGGCGGCCAACGAGCAGGCCGTCAAGACCGCCGCCGCGCGCGAAAAGCAGCTGGCCGACGAACTGCGCGCCACCCGCGCCCGCGAAGAGCAAGCCGCGCTGGCCAGTAAGCAAGCGCAAGACGAGCGCAACCGCCTGGCCGACGAACTGGCGCGCGCCAAGACCGACCTGCAGGCCCAAGAGGCGCTCAAGAAGCGCCTAGCCGACGCCGAGCAGGCCGCCCAAGCTGCCGCCGCCCGGCTGGCGAGCGAGCAGAAGGCCGCTGACGCCTTGCGCGCCGAGCTGAACAAAGAGCGCGCCTCGCTGCAAGCTGTGGTCGCGCAACGGCAATCCGAGGAAGCGCGCGTGGAACTGCTGCGCCAGCAGATCGCCGCGCTGCAAAAGCAAGAAGGCGCGGCCCGCGACGAGCGTTTGGCGGTGCTGCAAGCCGAGCTGGAAAGGGCCAAGCAACAGGCCGAGCAGCTCCGCGACGAGATGCGCCGGGCCAGCGAGTCGCGCCGGCAAGCCCAAGCCGAAGAAGTCGAGCACCTCAAGAAGATCTTGGCCGAAAAAGACCGCGATCTGCAGGCCGCGCGCGCGGGTTCGGACGCCGAGGCCAAGCGCAAGCAGGAGCAACTGGCCGGCGAACTCGCCGCGGCGCGCAGCCGCTTGATGGACACCGAGAACGCCCTGGAAAAGGCCAAGCGCGCCGACTACGAGCGCGAGCAGGCCGAGCGCAAGTGGCGCCTGGCCGAAGAGCGGGCGGCCGAGAGTGAGCGCAAGCTGGCGGCCAGCCAGGCCAAGGTGGCCGACCTTGAGCGCGAGAAGGCTGCCGCGGCCGAGCGCGCCGGTCGCGTCCAGGATCTGCTGGGGCAGCGCGAGCGCGAGCTGCAAAACCTGCGCCTGGCCCTGAAGGATCGCGAGTCGTCGCTGGCCGCGGAATTGGCCGAGGCCAAGGCCCGCGAAGCGCAGGCCAAGCAAGGCGGCAAGGCGGCGGAAGTCGCGGCTGCGCAGCAAGCCCAAGAGACCATTCGCGCCCGCCAAGCCGAACTGAGCAAGGAATTGGTCAAGCGCGACGCGGATCTGGCGGCTGCCCGTCAAGACGTGGAGCGCAATACCCAGGCCCGCAAGCAAGCCGAGCAGGAAGCCGAGCGCCTGCGCAACGTGCTGGCCGACCGCGAGGCTGCGCTGCAGTCCCTGGCCAAGGGCAAGGACGCGAGCGCCCAGCAGATCCAGCAGGCGCAGGCCCAGGTTGCCGCGGCCCGAGCGCAGTTGGTGGCGCAGGCCGCCGAGCGCGACCGGCAACTGCAGGCCATGCAGCAAAAATTGCAGGGTCAGCTGGACGAAGTGCAGCGCGATCTGGCCTCGGCCCAAGCCGAAGTCGCAGGCCTGAAGAAGCAAAACGCCGATCTGGAGCGGCAGAAGGCCGCCGCCGCCGCCCGCGCCGAGCAAGTCCAAGACCTGCTGGCCCAGCGCGAGCGCGAGCTGCAGAACCTGCGGACAACGCTGCAGAACAAGGAGTCGGGTCTGCAGGCCGAACTGGCGCAAGCCCGCCAGCGCGAGCAGGCGGCCGAGCGAGCCGGCAAGCAAGCCGAAGTCGAGGCCGCCCGCCAGGCCCGTGCCGACGTCGAGCGTCGTCAGGCCGAAGCGGCCCGCGAATTGAGCCGCCGCGACGAGGAGTTGAAGGCCGCGCGCCGCGAAGTCGAAAAGACCACCCAGGCCCGGCAGCAAGCCGAGGTCGAGAATCAGAAGCTCCGGTCGGCGCTGGCCGAGCGCGAGGCCGCCCTGCAATCGCTCGGTCAGGGCACCGCTGCGAGCCGTCAGCAGATCGCCAAGGCCGAAGCGGAAGTGGCAGCCGCGCGCGCCAAGCTGCGCGATCAAGAGGCCGAGCGCGATGCGCAATTGGCCGCGCTGCAGCAAAAGCTCCAGGGTCAGCTGCAGGGCGTGCAAAAGGACTTGGCGGCGGCGCAAGCCCAGCTGGCCGACCTGCGCGCCGAGAAGGCCGAATTGCAGCGCGAGAACGCCGCGGCAGCCCAGCGGGCAGCGCAAGTGCAAGACCTGCTGGATCAGCGCGAGCGCGAGTTGCAGAACCTGCGCACCGCCCTGAAGGACCGCGAGGCAAACCTGAAGGCCGAGCTGAGTCAGGCCAAGGCCCGCGAAGATGAAGCCAAGCGGGCCGGCAAGCAGAGTGAGCTGGCGGCGGCGCAAAAGGCGCGCGGCGACATCGAGGCCAAGCAGGCCGAGCTGGCCAAAGAGCTGGCCAGTCGCGATCGCGAGTTGGCGACGGCCCGCGGCGAGGCGGAGCGCAACGGCAAGGCGCGTCAGCAGGCCGAGGCCGAGGCCCAAAAGCTGCGCAACAGTCTGGCCGAGCGCGAAGCAGCGCTGGCCGAGTTGGCCAAGGGCAAAGCTGCTTCGAACCATCAGATCGCCGCGGCCCAAGCCGAGGTGCAGAAGGCGCGCCAGCAACTTGCGGCCCAGCAAGCCGACCAGGATCGCCAGGTGGCCGAGCTGCAGGCCAAGCTGCAGGGGCAGTTGCAGGGTGTCCGCGCCGAGCTGGCCTCGTCGCAGGCCGAGCTGCAGCGCGCCAAGGCGGCGGTGGCGGATCTGGAACGCGAGCGCTCGGCTGCGGCTCAGCGCGCCCAGGGCGTGGAACAGCAGTTGGCCGCGCGTGAGCGAGAAGTGGCCGCCCTGAAGGCGTCGGTCCGCGAGCGCGAGGACAAACTTGCGGCCCAGATGCGCGAGGTCAAGGCGGCCGAAGACAAGGCGCTGCGCGAGGGTCGACGCGCCGATCAAGAGAGCGCCCGCCAAGAGCGCCAGCGGCTGGAAGCCGCACAGGCCCAGTTGCGCAAGGATCTGCAGAGCCAGACCGACGCGGTGGCCGCCGCGCGCCGCGAGGCGAAGCTGCAGGCCGAAGCCCGTGACAAAGCCGAGCAAGAGGCGGATCGCCTGCAAAAGGCCCTGGCCGACCGCGAGCGCGAGCTGGGCAGCCTGAAGTCCCGCAAGTCCGCCAAAGCGGACGAAATGGCCAGCGCCCAGCGCGCCGTGGCCGAGGCCCGCCAGCGCCTGCAGAGTCAGCTTGCCGATCAGGCCCGCCGCGAAAGGGCCATGGCCGAGCAGTTCGACAGCCGGCTGGGCGCGATGCGGCAAGAGCTGGAGCAGGCCCACGCCCGCGAGTTGGCCCGCGTCCAGAGCGAGCGCGGCGAGCAGGCGCGCCAGGCGCAAGAGCGCGCCTCCCGCGTCGAAGGCTTGCTGAAGGACCGCGAGCAAGAGCTGCAACGGCTGCACGACGAGATGCAAGTCCGCCAGGCGGCTCTGGAAGCCCAGCTGGACGAAGCCAGCCAGCGCGAAAAGGACGCCCAGGCCAAGGGCCGCGCGGCCGAGGCGGACAAGGCGAAGGAAGAGCGCAAGAGCCTAGAGACGGCGCTGGGATCCCTGCAAACGGATCTGAAGGCCCGCGAGACGGCGCTGCAAAATGCAGTCGGCGAGTCCAAGCGGCAAGCCGAAGCCCGCGCGGCGGCAGAGCAAGAGGCACAGCGCCTGCAGACGGCCCTGGCCGAGCGCGAGGCGGAGCTGCAGCGGTTGCGCGTGGGTGGCCAGGATCAAGGCAAGTCGGTCGCTCAGGCCGAGGCTCAGGTGGCCGCGCTGCGCAAGCAGATCGACGCGTCGATGGCCGCCCGCGACGCCGAAGTCCGCAAGATGGAGCGCGATGCCGAAGATCGTGTGGCCCAGGTGCGCATGGAGTTGAAGGCCGAACTGGCCCGTCGCGAGCAGGCGCTCAGCAACTCGTACGAGGCGCAACTTCGCGAAAAGGAAGCGGCGCGGGCCCAAGAGTCGCGCAAGGCCGTGGCCGCAAGCCAGCAGGCTGCGGCCGCCAGCAAGCAGGCCGAGGCCGTACAGGGTCTGCTGGACCAGCGCGAGGCCGAGCTGCGCAACCTGCAGGCCAAGACCCAAGAGCGCATCGACGCCCTGAACCGCGCCCTGGGCGAGTCCAAGCGGCGCGAGCAGGCGGCGGCGGCGGCCGGTCGGCACCAGGAGGCGCAGGCCGCGCAGCGCGAGACGCAGCGCCTGAGCAAGGACACCGAGATGGCCAAGAAGGCGCTGCACGACCGCGACCAGGCGGTGGCGGCGGCGCGGCGCGAAGCCGAACGCGAGCAGGCCGCTCGCCGGCAAGCCGAAGAGAAGATGGGTGATCTGTCGCGCAACCTGCGTGCCCGCGAAGGCGAGCTCGAAGCCATGCGCAGCGATCGCGCCTCGTCGCGCGCTCGCATCGTGGCGGCCGAACGCGCGGTCGACGACGTGCGCGCCAAGGTGGCCATGGCCGAAAAGGCCGCTGCCGAGCAGCAAAAGCGCACCCAAGAGCGCGTAGAGAAAGAGCTGGCCACCGTGCGCGCCCAGCTGCAGGCCGAGCACGAGGCCCGCGAAAAAGCCCTGGAAGAGAAGTACGTCCAGCGCGAGCAGGACCTGCAGTCGCAGTTGGCCGCCGAGCAGAACCGGCGCAAGCAGGCCGAAGCGGCGGCGGGCAGCAAGGGCGGTGGCGACTACGTGCAGCGCCAGCAGGCCCGCATCGCCGTTCTGGAAGCGCGCGCCGAGCGCGAGCGGCAAGAGCGCGAGGCCGAGTCGCGCCAGACCGCCGACGCCGAGCGCCGCATCGCCGAGCAGGAGCAGCGTTTGGCGGCCGAGCGCGCCGAGAAGCAGCGCCTGGCCGACGAGTTGCAGCGCGCCCGCCGCGAGGCCCAGGGTGCCGAGCAGCGCCGCAATGCCGAGGCTGCCGCCGAGCAGGCCGCCGCCCAGGCCCAGGTGCTGCGCCGCGAAGCCGAGCAAGAGCGGCAGAAGGCCCGCAACGAGCGCGCCGCCAAGAGCGACGACATGGGCCGCATCGACGACGTGCGCATCACGGCCGAAGGTCGGCGCCGCGGCCACGTCGAGCTAGCCCTGGGTGGCGGCGCCGAGATGGCGCGCGCCGAAGTGGTCAGCCGCCAGCCCAACCGCGTCGTCTTGGCCGTGCGCGGCGTGCGCCTGCCCGAGCACCTGCAGCGCGCCTACGACACCAAGGCGCTGCAAGGTCCGCTCGAGCGCGTCACCGTGTTCCGGCCCGAGGGTGTGCAGGACGAAGTGCGCGTCGTGGTCGATCTGAGCGATCGCGCCGCCGACCGCGTGACGCTGCGTGACGGCCAGCTGATGTGGGACTTTGACCGCGTGGAAGGCGCCGAGCGCCAAGAAGTGGCCGACGGCCCCAAGGGCGTGTCGCGCGCCGTGAAGTCGGGCGGCGATGTGTTGGCCGCGGCCCCGCAACCTGTGATGGCGCCCGAAGATGCCGGCGGCCCCAGCGGTGGCGGCGAAGGGGGCGGCGACATCAAGACGCCGTGGCGCAAGAACCGCCGCTACACCGGCAAGCGCATCAACTTGACCATCAAGGACGCAGACATCCAGCACGTGCTGACGTTCCTGGCCAAGGAAGGCAAGCTGAACATCATCGCCGGGCCGGAAGTCCAAGGCAAAGTCACGTTCCACCTGGAGAACATCCCGTGGGACCTGGCGCTGGACGTGATCCTGCGCGCCCGCGGCTACGACTACGTGCGCCAGGCCGGCGTGATCCGCGTCGCGACCATCGACTCGCTGAAGAAGGAGTTCGACGCCGAAGTCGAGCGCCGGCAGAAGCTGGAAGAGGTCAAGCAGCTGGTCGTCCGCATCATTCCGGTCAACTACGCCCAGGCCGAACAGCTCGTGCCGCAGGCCAACGCCATCAAGAGCAAGAAGGGCTCGGTGACGATGGACGCCCGCACCAACTCGCTGGTGGTCACCGACACCGAAGACCACGTGGCAGCCGTAGAAGAGCTGGTGCGCAAGCTGGACGGGCAGACGCCGCAAGTGCTGATCGAAGCGCGAGTGGTCGAGGCCAGCTCGGCGTTCAGCAAGGAAGTCGGTATCCAGTGGGGCGGCAACTACGCCATGAGCTCGGTCTACGGCAACGAGACCGGCCTGCCCTTCCCCAGCGTGGTGGGCGTGGGCGGCGGCGCGGACAGCCAGGCGCCCAACAAAGACGGCGTTGCGACGGCGATTCCGAACTACGCCGTGAACCTGCCGGCCGCCGTGGGTACCGGCGCCGGTGGTGCGATCGGTCTGACCTTGGGTTCGCTGGGCGGCGCGGGCAACTTGAACCTGCGCTTGAGCGCGGCCGAGCAAGAAGGTGTGGTCAAGATCGTCTCGAGTCCCAAGGTGCTGACGCTGGACAACTACCAGGCCACCATCAAGCAAGGCATCTCGATCCCGATCTCGGTCGTGTCGGCCCAGGGCGTGCAGACGCGCTTCTTCAGCGCCGACCTGAAGCTCTCGGCCACGCCGCATATCACCCAGGACGGCAACGTCAAGCTGGCCGTGAACGTGACCAAGAACGAGCCGGACTTCAGCAACCGCGCGGCAGACGGCAACCCGACCATCACGCAACGCGAAGCCAATACGGAGCTTTTGCTGGGCGACGGCGAGACGACGGTGATCGGCGGCATTTATACCCGCAACACCTCGCTCTCGACCAAGAAGGTGCCGTTCTTTGGCGACATTCCGCTGATCGGCGCGATGTTCCGCACCCGCCGCGAAGAAGACAAGCGCACGGAACTGCTCATCTTCATCACCCCCCGCATCGTCAACCGCTCGTCGTCTTTGACGGTGGGCAAGTAGGCGGATAGGCAAGGCATCAGCGTGAGGCAAAGCGTCGTGATCATAGGCATGCCCGCAGCTGGCAAGACCGCCGTCGCCGCCCGTGTGGCCGAGCGGCTGGCCATGCCGTGCCTGGATCTGGACGCCGTGCTTCAGCGCGAAAGTGGCCGCACGGCTGCCGAAATGCTACGTCGCGAGGGCGAGACGGTGTTTCGCATCCACGAGGCGGCGCTACTGGAGCAAGTGCTGGCAGGTCCGCCCGCCGTGATCGCCGCTGGCGGCGGTGCGCCGTGTTTCCATAATGGCATCGAGCGCATGCGCGACAAGGCCCAAGTGGTGTGGCTCGACGCGCCGGTCGACGTGCTGAGCGAGCGCGCCCTGCACGACGACACCGACCGGCCGCTGCTGGGCGACACGCGGCAAAGCGCACGCACAGCGCTCGTGGAGCTAGAGCTGCGGCGCCGGCCGATCTATGCCAAGGCCCACGCGCATGTCGACGCGGCGCAACCGCTGAGCGCGGTGGTGACGGCGGTGCTGGGTGCGCTGGAGCCGGCCGAGCCCGTGCTGGACGCGACCGTGGCCGCCCAGACCCACCCGGTGTGGCTGCACGGCGGCGCACCGGCCCAAGCTGCGGAAGCCATTGTGGCGCTGGCGGCGGGCGGCAAGGTGGCGCTGGTGATCGATCGGGGCGTGGCCAAGTGGGCGCAACCGCTGGTCGAGATGCTGCAAGCGCGCGGACTCGCCACCGCGGTGATCGAAGTGGCCGGGGGCGAGAAGTGCAAGGACCTGCGCACCGCCAGCCGGATCTGGTCGGCGCTAGCCACCGCCGGCGTGGGTCGCAGCGATCTGCTGGTGGCGATCGGCGGCGGCGCGACGACGGATGTGGCCGGCTTTTGTGCGGCGACCTGGCAGCGCGGCATGCGCACGGCCTTGCTGCCCACGACGGTGCTGGCGATGGCCGATGCGTCGGTGGGCGCCAAGACCGCGATCGACACACCAGAAGGCAAGAACCTAGTCGGCGCGTTCCACAGCCCCGAGTGGGTGTGGCTGCCGCTGCAGGCCCTGCAGACCCTTCCGGCGCGGCAGTTCCGGGCCGGTCTGGCAGAAATCGCCAAGATTTTCCTTACCTTTGATACCCAGGCTTGGCAGGCGTTGCTGGCCGACGCCCCGGCGTTGCGGCGGCGCTCGCTGGCCGCGCTGACCCCGCACCTGCGGGCGGCGATTCGCCACAAAGCCGCGGTGGTGGCCGCGGATCCAGAAGAGCGGCAGGGCCCCGGCCACGCATCGGCGCGGGCGCTGCTCAACCTGGGCCACACGCTGGGCCACGCCATCGAAGCCGAGAGCAAGTTCGCGGTGCTGCACGGCGAGGCCGTGGCGCTGGGATTGGTGGGCGAGGCCGAGTGTGCCGAGAGCTTGGGCCTGGCCGAAGTCGGCACAGCGCAAGCGGTGCGGCTGGGACTGGAAGCGTTGGGTTTGGAAACCCAATGGGAACGATGGGCGACCGCCACTACGCTGGCGCGGACCGCTACTGACAAGAAACGCCGCGGGCACCAGCTGTGGTTGCCACTGCTCCGCGGCGTCGGGCATGCTGAGTTGCTGGCGGTCGACGCCGGCCTCTGGCAAACCCGCTTGGCCGAACTGGGCGCGACGGCGCCGACCCATGTGCGAACTTCCCTGCCGGCCGCGTCGTCGCCGCTGCCGGGCGGTTTTGCACAGCAGCGAGGAGGCAAGAATGCAGATTAATTTCGACGGATTGCTTAGTGGAGCGACCCGCCAGCTGCCGGTGCGCCGTGTCTGCATCGGTGTCGCGGGCCTGGGACTGGCCGCGTTGGCAGCCGGCTGCGACTCCTACAACAACACGGCGTTGGCGGTCGAAGGCAACGTGGTGCCGCAAGCCACGGTGGTCAACGGCATCTTGCAGTGCTCGTACACCGGCGGTCAGAACTTCTATCTGGACGGCGTGATGGATGTGGCGCTGTCGCGCGAGTTCAAGTTCGTCGGGTCGGTCAAGAACAACCTGCCGTCGCTGCAGCTGATCAACGGCTCGGGGCCCAGTTCGCTGCGTCTGGATCCTAACTCGGTCAACATCACCAACGTGAACGTGACTATGGTGCGTTCGCCGTCGACCAAGGCCACGTCGCCGTTCTCGCTGCCGAGCAGCACGGTCAAGGTCAACAAGACCATCACCGGTCAGAACCTGGCCCAGTGGGACCTGCCCGTGCAGGCCTTCATCCCGGCCAACAGCAAAGCCTTGATCGGGATGAATCTGGTGCCCGATTTTGCGGCGCCGGGCAAGCCGGTGGGCGCCGAGTGGCAGCAACGGTTCTCTCAGTTCACCGACCGCGCCCGCACCATCGAGCGAGTGGTGCTGAAGTTCCAGCTGCAGGGCAAGACCGCCGGCGGCAACAACGTGGTCTCGGGCACTATGGAGTACCCCTTGGACGTGTGCTGGGGCTGCCTCTTGTCGGTGCCGGGCAATCCCAATGTGGATCCGGCCGATCAGTGGCGGCAGTGCTCGACGATGGCGTTGCCCAAGGAATTCCAGCCACCGTGCGCGCCCGGCAACTACGATGTGCTGCCCTGTGGCTACTACTGCGCCGTGTGTGCCAAAGACGAGAGCACCAAGACGGGCCCCGGCTGCGACGACAAGTTCTGCCCACCGCTGTAGTGCCGCCTTGGGCTGAGAGCCCGCGCTCCAAACTAGGCTATTTGCCAGAAGACTTGCCAGGCGCCGCCGGCAGCGTAGCCGGTTGCTGGGCCGACCGGACACACTGAGCACTCCAATTCCAGGTGTGCTTCTCGACCGGCTCTTGCTGACGGACCGACTTGCCCGCCGGCCCCGGCTTGTCGACCCACTTCATCGACCGTTCGACATGATCTTCTAGCTTCAGGCCCACGACCGCGTCACAGCCAAAGCGGAAGGCCTCTTTTTGCATCCCAGCGGTGACTTCGGCGCGATCGGCCTCGCCTTTGGGCGACGCAGTGTGCAGGTTGCCCACCACCACCACCGGTTGCGGCAGCGTGTCGGCACTTTCGACCACTTGCACGGCGGTCTTGGCCGGCAGGGCCTTGTACTTGGGCACGCCGGCACTCCGCTCGAACTGCACGCTGGCGCCGCAGGCCGTGCCAGCAAGAGTCAGCAGGACCAGAGCGCAAGTGCGCGACAGGGAACGAGGGGCAGACAGCGTGGGCATGGCAAGACTCCGGCGCGATGGCCGCAGAGTATGCCCAGAATGCGCGCGAGACTCAACGACTGGCGGGCGTGCTGGCTGCGGGCAACGGTGCGGCCTTGGCCGGGGCTTCGGCCGGCTTCAGGCTGCCATCGGCGGGTACCTTGGCGCCCTTGGCGACCGCGCGCCAATTGTCCATGCCCTTGATCGCGACCACGGCGCCGCTGCCGTCGCGCAGGACCCAGGCGTCGACCTTGTCGCCCTTGAGCGTGGTGCGGGTGAATTTGCCGCCCTTGGCGTCGCTCAAATGCTCCGTGGCTACGTGGACTTTGCCCGAGCTCGCGTCGTCGACGCGCACGAACTCGACCTCGCCCTTGCCTTCGGCGCGCTCGGCAGCCAGGACCACCAGCGACGGCAGGCGCTCGTCAAAGACCACCGTGGGGTTGCCGGCCTTGACGTCGGTGACCTTGGGTTTGGGCTTCTTGCCCTCGAAGGCCGCGTCGACCACCGAAATCCGCCACTTGCCCTGGAAATTGAAAAGCTTGCTTTGCTGGGTCGCGCCCGTGACGTCGATCCAGCGATCGTACTGCTGCAGAACGCCGTCCGTGCCGGTCTGCAACGCGGCCCGTTGCTTGAAAGCCTTCCAAGCCGCCTTGCCGACCTTGTCCTGCAGCTGGGCCTCGGTCGAGAAGAAGTGCGCCTCGCTGCCCTTGCTGCTGCGAAACACTTCGGTGCCCACCGGCTTGTCGCCCAAGAACACCTGCAGTTCCACGCCCTTGGGCTTGGCATCCTCTACGGCAGTGGCCGCTGTGCCACCCAGTAGCGCCAGCGCGGCCAGCGGCACGCCAGCGCGAGTCCAAGTGGGGGCAAGTCGGGAAAAGAACGCCAAGGGTGCAGACATACGAACCTCCGCCCTGGATCATGGCGCGCACCGGCGGCCGCGTCCACTTTTTTACCGGGCACCGCGCCGCCCCGGCCCGCTCGCCTCAAGGTGGGGCGGGCGCAGGGTTGACCGCGCTGGCTGGGACCGCCTCGGCGGGCTTGGGCCCGAGCACAGAGGACACCTCGACGCGGACCGCGTAGGCGCCGGTGCTGGTGCGCAGGATCTGCCGCTCGATCCGCCCCTCGATCTGCAGGGGCACCGGCAGCGCCTCGGTTGGCGTGGCCGCCAAGAACGCTTGCCAGCCCAGGAGCGCTTCGACATCGGTAGCCAGAAACTCGGCGCGCACCCAGGTCGCGCCGACCAGCACCTCAAAAGGCGGGCAGGCGCAAGGGGCGGGGTTCCAGCGGGCGACGATCGGCTTGTCGCTGGCGGCGCGCAGATCAGCCAGCAGCCGGTCCGCTTGCGGATTGGGCGGACTGCGCTGGCCATCGGCCGCCCCACAGCCCACGGTCAGCGCCAGCAGCGCTGCGGTCAGGCGCGCCCGCGTCACGCCGCGACTCGGTAGATCATCGCCACAATCACGGCGGCCCCCACCACGGCGTTGATCACAAAGGCGGGGTCGCGGAGCATCCGGTCCGTGGGGCTGGTGGCGACCTTGGCGTCGTCGCTCAGCTGGTAGAAGCGCAACAGGCCAAACACGCCGAACGGCGTGGTCAGCGGCAGACTTTCGGTGTGGAAGCGCGCGCGGGTGGCCGGGTCCAATGTGTACACCAAGTAGGCGCCAGCGGTAGCCGCAGCCAACACGCCCAGCGCAAAGTTGAGGTGCTCGACCCGATAGCGCTCGAGCGACTTGCGGTGTCCCACCGAAGTGGTCAGCACCTCGTGTTTCCGCTTGCCCAGCGCCAAGAACAAGGCCAGCAGCACGGTGCACGAGACCAGCCAACGCGATAGGTGCACTTGCGCCGCCTCGCCGCCGGCCAACAGGCGCAGCAAGAAGCCCAGCGCGATGATCGCGGCGTCCACATATGCCAGCCGCTTCAAGCCCTTGGAATAGGCCACGTTCACGGCAAAATAGCCCAAGACGATGCCGGCGACGCTCGGCCGGACCCACGTCCCCATTCCCAGCGCGGTGGCGAGCAAGACGCCGAACAGCACCCAAGCCGTGCGTACCGGCAATTCGCCGGACGCGATGGGACGTTTGCACTTGACCGGGTGGCGGCGATCCGCCTCGACATCATGAATATCGTTCAGTAAGTAGGTCGCGCTGGAAGCCAGGCTGAAGGCGATGGCGGCCAGCACCACCTGCACCGCGAGCAGCGACGTCACCTGCCCCGTGGCGAGCAGATCGGGCCCGGCGAAAACCGCGGGGATCAGCACAAAGGCATTCTTGACCCATTGGTGCGGCCGCATGGCGCGCAAGGCCACCAAAGGAGACAAGCTACGGGAAGGTGCAGACAAGGCGGCTTCGTTCCTCTTTGGCGGCGGCGACACCAACCCCGGCTCGCCATGGCACCTTGGGCCGTTACGGCGCGGACGTTGCGCTTGCCGAAGCGGCGGCGCTGGCTGGGGTCGCGGGCGCCGCGGGGGCGGCCGACTCCGGCACGCCGCCGACCCGGCCCTCGAACCGCAACTGCCGCTTGTTCTTGGCGTAGTACTGGTTCAGCTCGTTCTTGTAGGCAGCCACCGCGTCCTGCAATTCCTTGCGAATGGCGTCGAACTCCGAAAGTCCCCGAGGATCCTGCAGCTTTTGCTCAAAGTCGCGGATGCGGTTGCTGGCCTTGTTGTAGGCCTCGACCAACCGGGCGTGGATGGCCTTGAGCTCGGGCGTCTCGGTGGGCATGGCCCGCAGCACGCCCACAAACGTGTTCAGGGCAGGAATGACGTCGTTGCGCAGCCGTTCTTGGTACTCGGCCAGCGTCGTGGCGGCGTTGGCCTTGGCAAAGGCCTCCATGACCTTCTTGTGGGCCGTGTTGGCGTCTTCGGACGCAGTGGAATAGCGCTCGATGGCCTTGGCGGCTTGGGCCAGCACCTGGTTTTGGGCGCGGTCGGCCGAGACACGGCTACAGCCCGCCCCAAACGCAGCCGCGCACACCAGCACAACAGCCACGCGTCGCACCAGGCCAAAACCTGGGTACGCGCCTGACATTGCTTTCCAATTCGCTGTCTTCATGCCGCTGCAACCGACAGGGGATCCCGTGCAGAACCCCAAGGAGCCGCCGCGCCCCACCGCGCCGCGACGGTGCATCTTGGCGCGAACCCGGCCCCGGCACAAGTGTGCCTCGCTGCGCAGGGTCTGCGGCTTGACAGGGTTGCGGGCGAGCGCGACAGTAGACGGCACCGGCCCGGAGCACAGCTTGGGCTTGGCAGGCGTGGACCCGGTGAGCGCCCGCAGGTGGGAGAGGCCAGAGATGCTCGCAAATACAGAAGCTTGCGCAAATTGCCGCGACACTCGATGCGGCACCGGTCGCAGCCACCGGCGCGGCCGGTGGATCGCAGCCCTGGGCTCCGTCGCGTTGGCTTTGGTCGCCGTGGGCTGTGGGTCCGTCTCGGCATCGTCGGCCATTTCGGACGCGACCCGCGACCTGCGCGAGACCGAAGCGCAAAAGGCGCCCGAATACGCGGTGTACTACTACACCCGCGCCGAGTCGTACCTGGCCAAAGCCAAAGAGTGCAACGGCATGGGCCAATTCCAAGTGGCCACCGAGTACGCGCGGACCAGCCAGGGGGCAAGCGAGAAGGCCCTGGAAATGGCCCGCCAGGGCCGCGACCAAGCCAGCCGCCGCGAGAAATTCGCGCCCAAGAATGGGGAGCGCGAGAAGGCCCCCAGCGTGCCAGCCGAGGACAAGTAGGTCGCTCCCACGCGCAAACCGCGACCGCCAACAAGCGCGACCGCCAACGAGGACGCAATGGCCTGGATGCCGCGAGCCCAATTCGACCAGCAAGCCTGCCGCCGCCAGGCCACGCCGCCCCATCGCCCGCTGGCGACACGGACCGCTTGGCTAGCGACCGTGCTGGCAGCGCTGGCGGCGCCGGCCTGTGTGACCAGCGCCGATGTGGACAAGCAGACCACCGAGCTGGCCGAGCAGGTGCGATCCGTGCGCGAGCCGGCCTACTACTGCGCGCCGCGCGATCTGGCGCTGGCCGAGGCCAATCTAGACTACGCCCGCTACGAAAGTGAGCGTGGCGACTCGATCAACGCCGCCTATCACCTGGAGCAGGCCAAGGCCCACACCGAAAAAGTGATGGCGGTCAAGGGCCAAAAGGGCTGCTGCGCGGACAACGACGGCGACAAGATCTGCAACGCCGAGGACAAGTGCCCGGACGATCCCGAGGATTTTGACAACGATCAAGACGACGACGGCTGCCCCGAGTACGACCGCGACGGCGACGGCATTCACGATCAGTTCGATCGCTGCCCCGATCAGGCCGAGGACAAGGACGGCTACCTGGACGAGGACGGCTGCCCCGAAGACGACAACGACGCCGACGGCGTGCCGGACAAGAAGGACAAGTGCCCCAACGTGGCCGAAGATCGCGACAACTTTGACGACGCCGACGGCTGCCCCGACTGCGACAACGACGGCGACGGCCTGAACGACTTCCCCACCAAGGTGGACAATTGCCCCAACGAACCCGAAGTGTTCAACGGCCTGGACGACACCGACGGCTGCCCGGACAAGCTGCCCGAAGCGCCGCCGCCGCCGCCTGAATTCAAGAACATCGTGGTCGAGTCGGATCGCATCGTGTTCAAGAAGCAGATCCAGTTCGCCACCAACTCGGCCAAGATCGTCGGGCAGTTGTCCGAAGACATCCTGAACGAGTGCGCCCAGGCCCTGAAAGAGAAGACAGAGGTCAAGGTGCAGGTCGAAGGCCACACCGACGAGCGCGGTCCGGACAAGAAGAACAAGAAGCTGAGCCAGGCCCGCGCCGAGAGCGTGGTAGCGGCGCTGGTCGGTCGCGGAATTGCCCGCAGCCGCCTGATTCCGATCGGCTTTGGCGAAGAACGGCCGCTGGACCCAGGTCACACCGAAGCCGCGTGGGAGAAGAACCGCCGCGTCGAGTTCAACTTCCTGCCGCCCGAAAAGTAGGCGCTCCCCAGACCCAAGACGAAGAAGCCGGCGGCCTTGCGGTCGTCGGCTTCGACGTTTTTTAGGGCAAATGTGCAAACTTAGGCCGCAAACCGCCGCACCAGCAACTCGCGGACCGCCGGCATCGACCGCACCAGATCCAGCGCGAAGTCCGCGTGGCCGATGGCGTAGCCGTTGCCGATGAGGAGGTCGACGTCGGCGCCCACGCCCTCGGCGCCCAGCGCGACCCGGGTGAACGACGTCGCCATGCCAAAGAACAAGCACAAGGCGCGCGACTTGGCGGCCAGGATGGTGGCCATCTCGGTGCCGGGCAGGCTGGCCATGTTGACCACCGCGTCCATGCCCTGGCCCGCAGTCCACTGCTGCGCGGCGGCCCGCACGTCGATGGCGCGGCTGGCGTCCAGGGCCAGGCCGTCGTCGCACAGCCCGGCAGCCAACACGGCGTCGACCGAGGCCTGGTGGTAGTCAATCGCGAACAGTTTCAGGTCGGGACGGGCCTGGCGAGCAGCCGCCAGCGACAGGATGCCCGCCTTGCCGGCGCCGATGACCAGCAGCGAGCCCCCGTGGGGCAGGTGCTTGGCCCAGCGGTCGACCAGCGCGGGCGCGCCCGCCACGTCCAGGATCGACAGCGCCAGGGCGTCGGGAAAATCATTTGGCAGCACCGCGATGGGCGCCGACGACGGCAGGTGCGCGCGCCCCTGAACGACGACCTGATGGGCCTGCGGCCGCAACTCGACGATGCGGTCGATATGGAGCGGCGTCAGCGTGAGCGAGACCAGGGTGGCGACACGGGTACCCACGGGGGCGCCCTGCAGCGGGCCGGTGTAGTCGGGACCCAGCGCCTTGATGCGGCCCAGCAGCATGCCGCCCGAGCCCGTGACCGGGTTCTGCATCTTGCCGCGAACCGCAATAATATCAAGGATCTGTTGAGCCACCGGCGGGCCGCCCGCCTTTTCAGTGGCCTCGAGCTGCACGAACGAAGCCGCGTCGATGTTCAGGGTCTCGACATCGAGCCAGACCTCGCTGGCGTAGGGCGGCAGTTGATTGTCGACGCGCTCAGCAGCTTGGGGAAGCATTCCAAGGGGTTCGATGACGCGGCATAGACCGAGCGCGTCACCCCCACTGCGGAAGGAGAAGCCGGGGGCAACAGAGGGATTCATGAGGTTGGCTACTTTGGACGGGGCAATGGACTATTGCTTGACCGTGCTGAATTCGAAGGCGTTGGCTTGCGGCGCAGGGCGCACCTGGATCTCACGTTCGAACGCCTTGTTTTTGGACGTTTTGCCACACCGGACCATGTGCGCGCCAACCAGGAGCCGCGTGCGGACCTGCTCGACGCCCACCATTTGTCCGTCGATGAACACGTCGGCACCGGGCGGGCAAAACACGGTGACGGCGGCGTCGGGATCGTCGCGCTCTAGGCGCACCCGCACGTCTTTGGGCGGATCGGCGCGGCTGCTCGTGACCACCTTGGTGGTGGCCTTGAAGCCGGGCAGCGTCACCGTGACATCTGCGGCGCCAAACGGCACCAGCACTTTCATAGGCGTTTCGAAGGGGAGCGGCTTGTTGTTGAGGGCCACCTGGGCACCCGGGGGGCTGGACTCGACCTGGATGACCGCGTGGGTGCCCTTGAGCTGGGTGATCACGTTTTCGCGGTATTGCAGCACGATCTCGCGCTGGCGCGGGTCCAGTGGGGCGCGCAGCGTGTAGTCCAGGTAGGGGAACGCCTCTTCGTACTGCTTGAGCGTGTAGAGCATCGAGCCGACGTTGAAGATCGCGTTGGAGAGCGGGAAAAGCTTGAGCGACGCACGGAACTTCTCTAGCGCTTCCTCGTACTTGCCAGAGACCACCAGCTTCTTGCCCTCTTCGTTCAGGCGCTCGGCGGCGCGGTCGGCCGGCTCGTCGGTCTTGGGCGCATCGGGCGCTTCGGCAAAGGCAGGCGCGACGGGGGCAACGGCAGAGCCAACAGCGGCCGCCATCGCGAACATCATGGCGAATTGAGGGAACATCCGGCGCATGGCAGACTCCAAAGGCGAGCGGCTGGCGAGCAGCCTGGTTCGTCGGCAGCAGGGTAGCCCGGCGCGGCGATCGGCGCAACCGGCAGCGAACCGCCCCCGTCACAGGCAGATACGCATGCCTGACCCGACGCATTCACCGACCGGTAGACGGCGGGCCGGGGCTGGCGGACAATGCTCGGTTGCGATGCGCATTGCCCCTTTCCAGCGCCAAGCCCTGTGGACCGACCTGAGGGACCAGCCCGGACTGTGGGCGATTCCCCTGGCGCTGGCCGTGGCGCTAGCCCTGGAGTTGCCGCAAGTCAAGGCAGGGCCGATCCTGTGCGTCTTTCGCTTGAGCTTTGGGGTGCCCTGCGCGGGCTGCGGCCTGACACGGGCGACGGTGGCGCTGATGCACGGCGAATGGCGGGCGGCGCTGGGCTTCAACCTGCTGGCGCCGCTGTGGTGGACCTGGGCGCTGGGCTGGTGGGGCCTGGCGATCCTGCGGCGGGTGCGCGGACAGTCGCTGCCGCGGTCGCCGCGTTGGCTGGGCGGGGCGATGCTGTTGATCTTGACGGTGTTCTGGGCGGCACGCCTGGTCGACTTCTTTGGTACGCCGGGCTGGCAGGACCAGGTGGCCCGCGATGCGCTGCCGCTGCGGCTGGCGCAGTGGATCAAAGTACAGTTACTCAAAGTGCAGTGGTGAAGTGCAGTTCCACGGCCTGCCGCAGCGCGGCGAGCGGGTCCTCTTGGGCGTTGTCCAAGCGCAGGTCGGCTGACTCGGCGGCAAACCAAGTCTGTTGGCGCTTGGCGTACTGGCGATGGGCCAGGGCCAGGCGCTGGGCAAATCCTGCCGCGTCGGCTTGACCCGTGGCGACCAGGGCGGCATCGCGGTAGCCCAGGGCCTGCATGCCGGGCGCCGTGGCGTCGACCCCGGTCGCGAGCAGTTGCGCAACCTCGGCGAGCAAAGGCTCCGCCATCGCGGCGGCGCGGCGGTCGATGCGCTCCATCAACCAGGCCCGCTGCGGCTGCAGCACGGCCAAGAAGCAGTCGTAGGCGGGCGGCTGCGCCTGATGTTCGCGGTGCCACTGCGAAAACGCTTTGCCCGTGCCCAGGGCGACTTCCAAGGCCCGCAACACGCGCTGGCGGTTGGCGGCCGGCGTCTGGGCAGCGTACTCGGGGTCCAGGGCCGCCAGCTCCGCGTGCAGGGCCAGGGCGCCGGCGCCGCGGTAGCGCTGCTCCAGATCGGCGCGCAACTGCGAGTCAACCGGCGGGATCGGCGCCAAGCCGCGCAGGAGTGCCCGCACATACAGCCCCGTGCCGCCCACCAGCAGCGGCAGGTGCCCACGCCCGGCGATATCCGCCAACAGCGGCCGCGCCAGGTCGGCCCAGCGACCGGCAGTCATGGCCTCGTGCGCCTCGACCAGATCCAACAGGTGGATCGGCACTTGCGCCCGCTCGGTCGCATCGGGTTTGGCGGTCCCCGCGTCCAGGCCGCGGTACACCTGCAGCGCGTCGCAGTTGACGAGCTCGACCGGCAGCCCGGCCGCGTGAAGGCGCAGCGCCAGGGCCGATTTGCCGGCGGCCGTGGGCCCCACGATGGCCGCAATACGAAGGGGTGGCGCGAGCATGGCTACGTCCGGTGGAACCAGCGCCCGACGTCGTCGAATTTGGCGCGCATCCACACGGGTCGGCCATGCGGGCAATAGGCGGCCAGATCGATGCGGTCCATCTGCTGCAATAGGCGCAGCACGTCGGCCTCGAACATCGGATCGCCGGCGCGGAACGCTGCATGGCAGGCCAGCGTGGCCACAAAGCGCTGCAAACGCTCGCTAGTGGACTGGGCCTGGCCGCCCTGGACCAGCGACGCAGCAATTTCGCGGACTTCGCCGGCCACAGCCGCGGGTTTCAGCAGCGACGGATAGGCGCGCACGCGCACGAGCCGCTCGCCGCCCGGCTCGATCTCAAAGCCCAGGCGGTCCAGCAGTTCTGTATCGGCCTGCAGCGCCGCCACTTCCGCCGGGGGCAGCGGCACGGCGATCGGCGACAACAGCCGCTGCGACGGGTAGTTGCCGGCGTGGATCGACTGGCTGAACTCCTCGTAAAGGATGCGCTCGTGGGCGGCGTGTTGATCGATGAGTAGTAGCGCCTCGGGCGACTCGCACACCAGGTAGCAGCGGCCCACCTGCCCGACATAGCGCAGACTGGACCACGGCCCCGTGCCTGCGCCCACGGCGTCCAACGCGGGCGCGGCGGGCAACTCCAACGCCACCGACCGCGCCGGACCGGCATCGGCAACGCCCCCCGACCACACCGCTTGCGGCCGAAGCACCGATGGCAGGCCCGCGGACCAGTCGCTCGGTCGGGTGGCAGAGGGCGAGCGCGGCAGGGCACTGACACTGGACGCAGGCCTGGCATCCTCTTGCAGTTGCTGAGCAATCCACGGGGTCGCCGCTAGCATCGGCTGCAGGGCCCGCAGCACCGCGCCAAACACGGCCCCGCTGGAGGCAAAGCGCACTTCGGTCTTGGCGGGGTGCACGTTGACGTCCACCGTACCGGGCGGGCAGTCGATGCGGAGCACGCCCATCGGGTAGCGGCCGCGCTCAAGCAACGTGCCGTAAGCCTGGGCGATCGCTTGGGCCAGCACGCGGTCGCTGACTGGTCGTCCACCCACGAGGAGGGTCAGCTGGCCGGGGCCGCCGTGGGTCAGCCCGGGGTCCGAGAGCAAGCCGCGCACCACGTATTCCTGATTCTCTTCCACAGGATACAGACGATCGGCCACCTCACGCCCCAGCACGGCCGCCGCCCGCCGCGGCAGATCCGGGTCGGGCGGATAGTCCAGCAGCTTGCGGTCGCCCGAGAACAGCGTCACGTGCAGGTCGGGGCGGGCCAGCGCCAAGGCGTCCAGGTACTTGACGACCTGACCCAGCTCGGTGGCGGCGGTGCGCAAGAACTTCAGGCGGGCCGGTACATTCCAGAACAGGTCGGCGATCTCGATGCTGGTCCCGACCGCGCAGCCAACCGGGCTCTCGTCCAGGTCGACGCCCCCAGCGCCGCGCAGGCGCGTGCCCACCGGATCTTGCTGCCGGCGTGTGGTCAGCGTGACCCGCGCCACCGCCAGGATCGAGGCCAGGGCCTCGCCGCGAAAGCCGTAGGTGCCGATGTCGATGAGGTCTTCGGCGCTGGCGATTTTGCTGGTGGCGTGGCGGGCAAAGGCCAGGCGGGCGTCGCCGGCGCTCATGCCGCAGCCATCGTCGCTGACCGCCACCAAGGTGCGGCCACCGTCGACCAGACGCACGGTGATGCGTCGCGCACCGGCATCTACCGAGTTTTCGACGAGTTCCTTGACCACCGACGCCGGGCGCTCCACCACTTCGCCCGCGGCGATCTGGTTGGCCACAGCAGCGTCTAGAAGGTGGATGCGCGGGGCTTCGCTCATGCGGCGAGCATAGCAGTCCGCGCGCTCAATTGACGAGGGCGGTGGCGCCGACGCCCGGCTTTTGCATGAACGGGCCAAAGCCGCGCGGCAGGTTGGGCGTGCGCAGCAGCGGGCCGGCGCTGATCTCTTGCCACTCGGGATACAGCCAGGCGTAGGTCTGTGCGCTGGCGGTCACTTGCATCACGTAGGCGCGCGTGGCGGGGTAAGGGATGTTCTCGACGAACACGTCGGTCGGCTGATTTTGCCAGCGCTTGACCCAGTCGCGCGCCGCGTAGGGCCCGGCATTGTAGGCCGCTGCGACCACGGGCAGATTGCCCTTGTAAAAGCTCATCAATTGGGCCAGGTACAGGGCGCCAATCTGCAGGTTCGTCGCCGGCCGGAGCAGCGAGCCCGGACCGCTGTAGGCCACACCGTAGAGCTCGGCGATCGACCGGGCCGCGCTGGGCAGCACTTGAACCAGGCCGTAGGCACCAGCTTTGGAGACCACCGTGGGCACAAACGCGCTCTCGTGGCGAACGATGGCATACAACGTCGAGCGACCGATCGCGGCCTGGGCAGTGGCGGCGTCGACTTCTTCGTAGAAAGCGCGCGGGAAGGACTGCCGCCAGACCTGCGCAGTCGAATCGTCGGGCCGGGCCGCCCGACGGGTGTGGCGGCTCATCACGCCGTAGGCCAACCGTCGGTTGCCACCGATGTCGTACAGGGTCGCCAGCAAGTGCACGCCGTCGCGCGGCAGCCCCTTGGCCAGCTGTTCCGACAGCAACGCCTTGGCCTCGCCCTGCAGCCCGGACTTGAGCAAGATCGCCGCTTCGTCCAGCGCTTGCGAGCGGGTGACGCGCAACCTCGCCAGGCTGGGCGGCGGCGTGTCGGTACCGGTGGGGCTGGGTGGCGGTCCCTGCAGGCGGGCCGCGCGATCGGCGTCGATCTCGGCGATGCGGTCCAAGCTCAAGATGCCATAGTAGGTCTGGGCGTAGGTGTTGGTGACGCTGGACCACGCGTCTAGCGCAGCGTCGACCTGGCCCATCTGCTGCAGACAGCGCGCTTGCCAGTAGATGGCCTTGGCCCGCCAGGGCTGCTGCGCGCCGGTCCACAGGTTGCCGTGCTCGCGCTCTAGCTTGACGAACAATTCCAGCGCGGCCGGGTAATTGCCCGCCAAGAAGTGCTGCCAGCCCAGGCCCCACACCGCCAACTCGCGCTCTTGGGCATCGGGGTGCAAATCCAGCAACTTGCGCAGCGCCGCGAGCGCGTCGCCGGGCCGATCGACGGCGTTGTACAGGCGGTGCAGCCGGGCCAGACTGCGGGCCGACACCTCGGCTGCGGCTGGGCTCGTCTCGCCTTGGATCACGGTAGCGATCCGCTGCAGTGCTTCGATGCCGGCCTGATCGTCTCCCGTCTTGCCCAGCGCGTCGGCATAGGCGTACAGGGCCCGCGCCAGTTGCACGGGATCGGTGAGCAGGTCCGTCGCCTTCTGCAAAGCCTCTACGGCCCGCGTCCGGCTGTTGCGCTCGCGAATCCAAAGCGATCCCTGCACGTACAGGCGCAGACCGCTGTCTTCTTCGGTGATCGCCTCAGCCTCGCGCAGCCAAGCCTTGAGTTGGCCGGGCTTGACTTCGCGGCGACGCAAGATGCGCTCGATCTGGTCAGCCGGGCTGGGCGCGGCCTGCAAGTCAGCCAAACGTTTGGCAGCCTTGGCCGAATAAGGCTCGCTGTCCAAGTTCCAGCTCTGGCGGTACTGGCCGCGCGCTTCGTCGTCGTGCCCCGAGCGATGGCGCACTTCTCCCAGCAAGTACGCGTACATGGCGCGCTGCTCGGGCCGCAGGTGATGCGCCTCGATCCGCTCTAGGGCATCGCGCGCAGGCCCCACGTGGTCGCGCTCCAACTCCAGGCGCGCCATGGTCAACGTGGCTTCGTCGCGGGCCACGTGCCACAGCGCCACGGCTGCGAGCTGCACCAGCGCTTCGCCCACGTCTTTGCGCTTGAGCGCCAGCTCCGCCAAGTGCAGGCGCGCCCGCTGGGCCAATACGCCGGACTGAGCCAAACGCTGCCAACTGCGCTCCGCGTCGGGCCATTGTCGCAGGGCCTCGTGGGCCTGGGCGCGCAGCATCCACGTCGCCGCGGCCAAACCGGGCACGCGGCTGTGCTCCGCCACGTCGGGGGCCAGCTTGACCACCGCCGCCCACTGGCGCTTGGAGTAGGCCTCGCGCAGCGCCCGGAAGCCGGGGTCCTGCTCCTCGAAAAGCGTCAGATCGTAGAGTTCTTCGGTCGAAATTCGGCCCTGGCTAGCTGCTGGCGCAGCTTCGGCCGCATTTTCGCAGACCGGCGAGGTCTCCGGTTCACCATCTTCGCCGTCTTCGGCGGCCTGGGCAGGCCCCGTCGTGGCGATGGCTAGCGTCGCAAGGATCGCTAGACAGATCACCGGTCTAGCGGGGTGGCGAGGGCAGACAACGGCGCTGGTGCGGGCGAAACGCATCGACCCGATCCTGCTCCGGGCCGATGCGACTTGCAAGAAACTTCAACAGGCTGTCCAAGCGCTGGTTATTGGGGCGCCTTTTCGCACTTGGCTTCCTTGAGCATCTTCTGGCGCTCGGCCTCGAACTGGGGATCGCCGTCGTTCTTCATGGCGATCTCCTTCTTCTCCTTGGTGAAGGCCGCCTGCTCCCACAGCAATTCCTCGTCGTCCTTCTGGCCCTGGGCGCTCTTGCCCTGGTATTCCTTGCTCTGCTTGATGCAGTGGATTTCTTTCAGGACGCGGAGATAGCGGCCCTGCAGCGTGCGCGGCTCGGGCAACAGGTCAAAGCTAGCATTGTCGATGACCAGCTTGCCGTCGGGCGTCTTCTTGAACTTGCGCACGGTCCACTTGTCGGCCTCCAGCTTCTTCTTGTCCAGGTCGGGCGGCAGCGGATCGTCGAAGAAGACGATGTCGCGCTGGAAGTAGCCGGGCGCCCACAGGTGCACCTCGTAGATCCAGGTCGACACGGCCACAGTCTTGATATCCTTGGTCGGATCCTCCTTCTTGACCTCTTCCCCTTCCTTCTTGGGCGCGGCATTGGCGCTCGCCGCTTCCTCGATCTTCTTTTGCAACTCGGCGATCGCCTCGGCGGTCAGGCGCTTGCCGGCGCCGTCGGCCTGCTCCTTTTCGAGCATGGGCAAGTTCTGCACCGCCATGGGCAGCGTGATTTCTTGATTCTTCTTGGGCCACCACGAGATCGGCCCCTTGGGCGGCACCGGAACCGGCGGCGGCGGCGGCGGTGGCGGATCACCCGGCTTGGGCGGCGGCGGAGGCGACTCGGGGATCAGCGCAGGCTGCGTCTCGGGCGACGAGTGCTTGGCGGTCCACTCTTCGGCGGTGACAAAGGCAATAGCGCCCTTGATTTGGCCTTGCTCGCCCTTGGCCTTGCTGACGACGTAGTCGCCAAAGCGGGTCTCGACCAGTTTGCGGGCGTCGGGGCCGTTGTCGCGCACCCGCTTGACGAAGTCGTCGCGCGGCTCTTCGTAGCGCTTCTGCACGATGGTGACCCACGACTCCTTGGGGTCGAAGCTCAGATCGAACTGCGCCGCCGCCGACACCATCAGCTGCTGCTCTTCTTCGTTCTGCTGCTTCTTCAGCTTGGCGAGTTTCATCGCCTCGGTCTCGCACTTGTCGGCCTGGCCGAGCACGCGGCACTGGAAGGCCGCCAAACGCTCGGGGTTGGTCGTCAGGAACAGGACCGCGCCCAGCATGACCACCAGGGCAATCCCGCCCGCGATCAGCGGTGTAGACGGCCCGCTGTGCAGCTTGTGCGGGTGCAACTCGTCCAGGTCGTCGTCGTGATCCGGCGGCGGCAGGTGATCGTCGTGATCGCTGGCGGCACTCGGCGCCGGAGCAGGCTTGGCGGCGGCCGGCTTGGCGGGAGCGGCAGGCGCTGGCTCGGCGGCGGCGGGCTCGGCCTTTTTCTCTTCGATCTTGGCTTGTTCGGCCGCTTGGGCCGGCGTGAGTTTCTCGCCGCAATCGGGGCAGAACTTGGCCCCAGGCTGCAGAGCGTGACCGCACGCCGCACAGAATTTCGGACTACCCGTGGACATGGTGAACTCTCCTCGCAAATTGCGGCGACCGCACGGCACGGCGGACGCAAGCGGCTGCGATGCTGGCAAGGCCGCAGCAGGACGTCAACACCCCAGGCGCGCGCGGGCGATTGGACTGGGCCCGGCCATTCGCGTAGGCTGTCGCCATGATCGAGCGCGACCGCGACGTGCACCTTGGCGACCCACTCCCCGTGCGGACCTGGGGCAACTTGCGTAACTGGTCGCAATCGGGCGGTTTTGACACGCGTTTGGCCGACGAAAGTGACGACCGCACCGGGGTGCTCCCCAGCTTAAGCAGCAGCGATCCCCTGCGCGTCGAGGCGCTGCACCGCTTTGACCGCGCCCGCGCCGGCAACACCGTGATCGCCATGCAACGGCTCAGCAATGCTGGAAAATTGGAGCCGAGCGACGGCCCTGGGTCGCCGTACGGCTACTACTGTGGCTGGCAGGTGATCGGCTCGGGCAGCCGGGTCGACGGCGGTATCTACTTTGGCCGCAAGCCGCGCGAGGCGATCGTCGTGGACATGCGCCGGCCCGGCAGCACCCTGCGCCAGGTCTACGACGACTGGGTCCAGGCGATCTGCGGCGTCCGCGAAGCAGCCGACGTCCGCCGTGATCTCAACGACAACCTGGCGCGCCACGTGGCCGAGTTGGTGGCGACCTACATGCCCTACGACGAGGCCGCGGTGCACCAACTCGAGCGTTTGGGCGTGTTGCAGCCCGACGAGCCGGTGGACCTGGACCTGTTCTTGCACGCCAAGGGCGGCGTCTGCCGCCACCAAG
Organism: Myxococcales bacterium; assembly: GCA_037441385.1. GTDB lineage: Bacteria > Myxococcota_A > UBA9042 > UBA9042 > UBA9042 > SXRM01. Next base: position 14,254 of record JBBISH010000016.1, on the reverse strand, counting down.
TCTGCTTTGTCGGCGCGATCTTGGAGCGTCTGGCCGATCAGGGCTGGCTGCAGGGGACCGCGTCGCTCGAGCGCAAGTTCGTGGCGGGCTGGTTCAGTCACGCGTGGGTACGTTTTGCCAGTCGCGACGGGCGGGTGTGGGTCCTGGACCCCGCGCAGCGTCGCTACCAGACTCTGGACGCACTCGACGATGGCGGCCGTTTGTTGTACGGAGACGCGTCGGCGGCCGCCGCCATGTGATCCGCCCCCCAATTCGGGCCCAAAGAAATGCCCGAGCCTTGGATCCGGTTTGAACGGATCCGGTACGAGAAGCGCATGTCCAGCCCCGAGCCGGCCGTCGTCATCGAAAAATCCGGCCCGATCGCCGTTCTGCGCCTGAATCGGCCGGACAACCGCAACAGCATGACGCCCGAGCTGCTGGATTCGTTTGCCGGGCGCGTCGCCGAACTCCGCGCCGACGAGGATCTACGCTGCGTCGTGGTCACGGGCACGGGCAGCTGCTTTTCGGCCGGCGCCGACTTCCGCGCCGCGGTTCAGCGCGAAGGCCACGGCCGCACCACCGGCGAGCGCTCGTACGCGATGTATGCGCCGTTCCTGAGTCTCATCGACGTGGAAGTGCCCGTGATCGGCGCGCTGCAAGGCCACGCGGTCGGCGGCGGCTTTGGCCTGTCGCTGTGCTGCGACTTGCGGGTAGCCAGCAGCACAGCGCGCTACGGCGCCAATTTTGCGAAGTTGGGCATCTCGTCTGGCCTGGCCATCAGCGACCTGTTGCCGCGTTTCATCGGCGTGCCACGGGCCATGGAGCTGCTCATGACCGGCGAACTGATCTCGGGCGACCAAGGCGCGGCCTGGGGATTGTTCAACCGCGCGGTCCCGGCCGATCAAGTGCTGCCCCAAGCGCTGGCGCTGGCCGCCGACATTGCCCGCTCGGCGCCGATCGCTGTGCGCCTGATGAAGCGGTCGATCTACCAGAACTTGGGCTGGGATCCGCGGGCCGCCGCGTGGCGCGAAGCCTTTGCCCAGGCGACCACCCTGCAGACCGACGACGCCCGCGAAGGGGTCGAGGCGCTGCTGGCCAAGCGACCCCCGCAGTTCCGCGGTCGCTAGAAGAATTCACTTTGCATCGCTATGCTACCGTCCCGCCCGGCCATGGGCGCGAGGTTCCCATGACGCAATCGGTTTCGCCGTCCCGCCGCAGCCACTTCTTGACCGACATCATCGACGCCGATCTGGCGGCCGGCAAGAACGACAAGAAGGTGGTGACGCGCTTCCCGCCCGAGCCAAATGGCTACCTGCACATCGGCCATAGTAAGTCGATCTTGCTGAACTTTGGCTTGGCAGCGCAGTACGGCGGCATCTGCCACCTGCGCATGGACGACACCAACCCGGTCGCCGAGGACATCGACTACGTGCGCTCGATCGAGCACGACGTGGCCTGGCTGGGCGGCAAGTGGGACGGCGAAGTCCGCTTTGCCAGTGACTATTTTGCCAAGATGTACGAGTTGGCCGAGAGCCTGGTCACCCAGGGCAAGGCGTACGTCGACAGCCAGAACCTGGAAGACATGCGCAAGAACCGCGGCGACTTTGGCCGCCCTGGGGTCAATTCGCCGTACCGAGACCGGCCCATTGCCGAGAATTTGGACCTACTGCGGCGCATGAAGGCGGGCGAATTTGCCGACGGCGTGCACGTCCTGCGGGCCAAGATCGACATGAGCCACGCCAACATCCTGATGCGCGACCCGCTGATCTACCGGATCCGCCACGCCCATCACCACCGAACGGGCGACACCTGGTGCATCTACCCGATGTACGACTACGCGCACCCGCTGGAAGACGCGATCGAGGGCATCACCCACTCGATCTGCACGCTGGAGTTCGAGACGAACCGCGAGCTGTACGACTGGTTCCTGGACCAAACTGGTCCGTGGAATCCGCGGCCGCGGCAGTACGAATTCGCCCGCCTTGCGCTAGGTTACACGGTGATGAGCAAGCGCAAGCTGCTACAGCTAGTGCAAGAAAGGCGCGTGTCGGGCTGGGACGATCCGCGCATGCCCACCGTGGCCGGCATGCGGCGGCGCGGCGTGACTCCCGAGGCGCTGCGCGACTTTGCCGAGCGCATCGGCGTGGCCAAGAACAATTCGCTGGTCGATATCGGCAAGCTGGAGTTCAGCATTCGCCAGGATCTGGAGAAGCGCTGCCCGCGCGCGCTGGCGGTGCTGCGGCCGCTGGCCGTGACGCTGACCAACTGGCCCGAAGACATGGTGCAACAGCTGGACCTGCCGTGGTGGCCGGGCGATCCCAGCCAGGGCACGCGCAAAGTGCCGTTCAGCAAGTACTTGTACATCGATCGCGACGACTTCTCGGCGGACCCGCCGGCGGACTGGCGGCGGCTGGCCGTGGGCCGCGAAGTGCGCTTGCAGGGGGCCTATTTTGTGCGGTGCGACGCCATCGAGCGGTCGCCCGACGGGCAGGTCACGGGTCTGCGCTGCAGCGTGGATCTGCACAGCCGCGGCGGCGAGGCTCAGGATGGCCGGCAGCCCGCCGCGACCCTGCACTGGGTCGACGCCCGGCGCAGCGTGGCGGCCGAGGTGCGGCTGTATGATCGCTTGTTCAACGTGGAACTCCCCGACGCTGAGGGCGATTTCTTGCAGCACTTGAATCCGGACTCGCTGCAGACGGTAACCGCGCGGGTTGAGCCGGCGATGGTCGACGGGCCCGAACGGGTGCAGTTCGTGCGGGTTGGCTATTTCTTCCGCGACGGCAGAGACAGCCAGCCGGGGGCGCCGGTTTGGAACCAAACCATCTCGCTCAAGGACTCGTGGAGCAAGGCCAAGCAGCCGGCGCGTGTGACCAAGGCCAAGCCCGAGGCCGCACAACCCGCCGCTCCGACTACGGATTGGGCAGCAGTCGTGGCCGCCGATGCAAACCTGACCGCGCTACAGGGGCGCTACGGGCTGGATACGGCCGCGTTGGGTCGGCTGGCGCAAGACGGCGAGCGCCTGGCCTTTTTCCAGGCCGCCGCCGAAGTGGCCGGCGATGGCGCCCTTACGCTCCGTTGGCTACAAAACGATCTGGCTGGCGCCTTGGCCGGCGCTCCCCTGGCGAATTTGCCGTTCGACGCCAAGGCCTTTGGCCTGATGATCCGCGACCTGGCCGCGGGCAAATTGACCGCCACGGCGGCCAAGGCGCTGGTGCCGCTTTGGGTCAAGCGCGGCGGCGAATTTGCGACCTTGCTGGCCGAGTCGGGCTTGGCGGCCCCAGTCCAGGGCGACGCCCTACGGACGGCGCTGGCGTTGGTGCTGAGTGACCATGCCGCGGAAGTCGGCCGCTACCGCCAGGGCGAGACCAAGCTGCTCGGGGTCCTGTTGGGCGCTCTGATGCGCCAGGCCAAGGGCTGCGACCCGCAACAGGCGCGTGCCGAGCTGCTTGCCGCGCTACAGGGCACGCCTTGACGGCACCTGCGGCCGCGCTTGGCGTTGGATCATGGCGGTAGCCGGACGCGTCCGCACCTGGGCTGGCCAAGCGGGCAGGGCAATCCAAGGTCTCGCCCCGCTGGAAGCACGGCTGCAATCTGCGGGCCCTTGGCTCTGGTGCGCCGTGGCTGCCGCGGTTGTGGGCTACTGCGGCCTGCCGCTCTCGGACCATCCAGACACCTTGCGCGACCTGTTGGCCGCGCGCGACTGTGTCGACCGCGGCGACTGCGCCGCTGAAGGGGCGGCCTCCAGCCTGGCTGGCTTGCACAACGGGGCTTTGTGGCCGTTCCTACTGGTGCTTCTGCGGTCGATGCAGGTGCCAACGCCGGCCATTGCCTGGTGCGTGCTGGCCTGCGACGCGGCGGCAGTCGCCTTGATCTATGCTGCAGTCCAGCGCCACCGCCCCCAAGCCAGTGCTTGGGCGGCAGTGCTTGCCGTGGCCGTGCTGGCGGTGGAGCGCACCCCCAATACCGTGTGGTCACCGGCGCTGGGGCCGTGGCTGACGGCCCTGGCGATCGCATGGTGGCTGCATTGGCAGAGCGATCCGCCGCCCAGACCGTGGGGCCCGCTGGTTCACGGCGCGTTGCTGGCGCTGCTAGCGGATAGCCACCCGGCGACCTGGCCCTGCGTGGCTGCCTGGTTGGTCGCAGTGCTGGTCACAGACACCAGGCCGCTTGCCGCCCTGGCGTGGCTTGGGGTTGGATTTTTGGCGGCGACGGGATTGCTCGCCCCACAGACCCAGTTCGAAAACCTGCGCCCCGCCTGGGAGACCGTGCCGCCGCTCGCCGCCGTCTGCGCCGTGCTCGCGGTTGCGCTGGCCAGCCGCCGGCTGCTGCGCTCCTGGCGATCGGTCCCCCTCTTGGGCCTCTGCATCGTGTCTGCTCTGTCGGCGTGCGGCCTGCTAGTCGGCACGGTCCTGCTCGACCGGCCCCTTGAGCCGCGCTACCTGACCGCGAGCCTGCTCGTGGGCGTGGCCGCGGTGACGCTCGCCCCTTGGCCGGCACATCGGGCGCCAACGGCGTTGCCCGCCCTGATCGCCGCAGCCCTATTCGCTGGGCTGCACGGCCCGGGCCGCGTTTCTGTGGGACACCCGTGGCCGGTGGTGGTCCAGGTGCAAAATGCCCTCCAAGTCGCCGGCTTGGCCTACCCGCTCAGCGCGGCACGGATCCAGGGCTACGGCTGCAGGCGTCTCGCCGGAGCGGTCGAAGTCGACGCGCCGGGCCACCCGTGGCAGCTTCAGGCGCCCTCGCCCCTTGGCGTACAAGTGTTGGACCTGCCGAGCGACCAGCCGCAGCCGCCCGGCTGGCAAGCCGCGGCCGTTCGCGCCGATCTGACCACCTGGTGGCGCATGGTTCCGCTCTGGGTCGACGCCAGCCGCGGCGAAGCCTGCCTCGACGGCCCCAATGGCCGGACCTGCACCACCATCACTCCTGGACTATGGCTATCGCCCTCGAGCCAGCCCACCGTTCGCCCCGGAGCGCCACTCCATACACGGGCGATGCCCGAGTCGTTCCAACTGCCCGTCGACCCCACCGCCACCGCCCAGGTCACTCTTTCGCTCCAGGTCCACAGCGGCGGAGACACCGATCGCACCGTGTTCTTGCTGGACAACGACCCCAACTGCCCCTGGACGATCACGCGCACCGCGCACCCAGGAGCCCAGCTGTCCAACGACCGCCGCTCGGTGACGCTTCCGGCGCTGGGCACCCAAACAACCCTGGAGCTAGGCAAGGCCATCGGCCGCCGCTGCTCCGGTTGGGCGGGCACCACCGCCAACCCACCGTGTTTACTCGAACTTGAAGCGCCCGCGCCGCGCCCAGAGGTACCCTGATGGCTGCGCCACTTGGCCCAGTGCCGTCCCATGTGCCGGCTCCAGACCGCCCCCCGTCGGGCGAGCTGGTCCTGGCGCCGACCGCTCAAGCCGCCATCGAGCAACTGTTGCACCGGTGGGCGGCCTTGCCCTACGGGCACAGTCACCCCCTTGGCGGTGCACGCCTGGAACCCAAGGCTGCTGTCCTGATCGGTCGGACAGGTGAACCCGGTAGCGACGTCGTCCTGTCCCGGGCGGACCATCCTCCCTGGTTTGCGATTCGCACTCCGAATGACTGGCCGGCCGAAGCCGTCGTCGCCTTGCGCGGCGAGTTGGGCCGAACCTTTGCCAGTGACCCGTGGACCGTCGCCGCCCGCGACCCAGGGCCGCAAGAAGCGCTCCGAGCAGCCCAGCTTCAGAGCGACCGGAGCGCGCTCCTCCGGCAAGCCCTGCCAGGCCCGCCGTCGCATATCCCCATGGTTCCAAAGGCGTATGCCATCACCACCGCGGCTGTGCTAGTCGGCGCCGTGCTAGTCGGCGCCGCGGTACTGCTCACGCTGTACTTGCTGCGTCGACACTTGCTGCGTCGGCGCCGCTGATCCGCAGGGCCGCCCACGCGCCACCGCAAGGCCCAAGCCCCAAGCGCAAAAAATGCGAAAGGCCCCCGAAACCACGCGTTGCGCGATCTCGGGGGCCTTTCATCGTAGATTCCGGCAGCGTCCTACTCTCCCAGACGGTCTCCCATCAAGTACCATTGGCGCTGGAGAGCTTAACTTCCGAGTTCGGAATGTGATCGGGTGGAACCTCTCCGCTATGGCCACCGGAAACTGTGACCTGTTCGATAACGTAGATAGAGTTGAACGCGGCCCGTAGGCTCGGACGCTTTGCACTTTGGCTGGCAGACCCGTTGCGGGTCTCTGCTGCAGCCACAAGAACGATTTGATGCCAATGCGGTGACACGCCTTCGTCCGATTAGTACTGCTCGGCTAGTTGCCTTACACCTGCAGCCTATCAACCTCGTAGTCTTCGAGGGGACTTATGCCTTGCGGCAAAGATACCTTATCTTGAGGCGGGTTTCCCACTTAGATGCTTTCAGCGGTTATCCCTTCCGCACATAGCTACCCGGCAGCTGCCACTGGCGTGACAACCGGTACACCAGAGGTGCGTCCAACCCGGTCCTCTCGTACTAGGGTCAGGTCCTCTCAAGTATCTTACGCCCGCGACAGATAGGGACCAAACTGTCTCACGACGTTCTGAACCCAGCTCGCGTACCGCTTTAATTAGCGAACAGCTAAACCCTTGGGACCTGCTCCAGCCCCAGGATGCGATGAGCCGACATCGAGGTGCCAAACCACGCCGTCGATGTGAACTCTTGGGCGTGATCAGCCTGTTATCCCCGGAGTACCTTTTATCCGTTGAGCGACGACCCTTCCACACGGGATCGCCGGATCACTAAGACCTGCTTTCGCACCTGCTCGACCCGTCGGTCTCGCAGTCAAGCTCCCTTTTGCCTTTGCACTCTTCGGCTGGTTTCCAATCAGCCTGAGGGAACCGTCGCGCGCCTCCGTTACACTTTGGGAGGCGACCGCCCCAGTCAAACTGCCCACCAGACAGTGTCCTCGCCCGGGCTTCCGAGCCAAGTTAGGATCCCAGCCAGACCAGGGTGGTATTTCAAGGACGACTCTGCCGGAACTAGCGCCCCGGCTTCAACGTCTCCCACCTATCCTACACAGGTCTAACCGAAACCCACTGTCAAGTTACAGTAAAGGTTCACGGGGTCTTTCCGTCTAGTCGCGGGTAATGGGTATCTGCACCCATATTCCAATTTCGCTGAGTCCATCCAGGAGACAGTGGGGAAGTCGTTACGCCATTCGTGCAGGTCGGAACTTACCCGACAAGGAATTTCGCTACCTTAGGACCGTTATAGTTACGGCCGCCGTTTACTGGGGCTTCGATTCGCAGCTTCGCTTGCGCTGACCACTCCTCTTGACCTTCCAGCACCGGGCAGGCGTCAGACCCTATACTTCGCCTTACGGCTTTGCAGAGTCCTGTGTTTTTGCTAAACAGTCGCTACCCCCTGGCCACTGCGACCTCACAGAGCTGACCTTCTTACAGGGTGACTCTCCGAGGCACACCTTCTTCCGAAGTTACGGTGTTAATTTGCCGAGTTCCTTCTGGATGGTTCTCTCACACGCCTTAGGATGCTCTCCTCACCTACTTGTGTCAGATTTCGGTACGGGCGCCCGCTCACGCGACCAGGAGCTTTTCTTGGGAGCTTGGAATCAGCCAATTGATTTCAGTTGCAAGCAACCTACTCTCCCACATCACCTTTCAGGGTTACGTCTCGCCGTTTGTGTCCTACGACTCCTAACGAGACCCCCTACGGGCTTGAACTGGCACCGTCAGCCAGCTGACCTATCCTCCTCCGTCCCTCCGGGCCTATATGACCATGGCGGTACAGGAATATTAACCTGTTTCCCATCGGCTACGCCTGTCGGCCTCGCCTTAGGGTCCGACTAACCCTCAGCGGAATATCCTTGCTAGAGGAAACCTTAGGTTTACGGCGGCCGGGTTTCTCACCCGGCTTATCGCTACTCATGTCTGCATAAGCTCTTGTAGTTCCTCCAGCACCCCTTACGATATGCCTTCACAGGTTGCTACAATGCTCCCCTACCGCGTAACACACAAGGTATTACACCCATAGCTTCGGTGGTACGCTTAGCCCCGTTGGATTTTTGGCGCAAGCTCGCTCGACCAGTGATCTATTACGAACTCTTTAAAGGGTGGCTGCTTCTAAGCCAACCTCCTGGCTGTCAACGCGTTCTCACAACCTTCTCCACTTAGCGTACACTTAGGGACCTTAACTGATGGTCTGGGCTCTTTCCCTCTTGGCTACGAAACTTATCTCCCGCAGCCTGTCTCCCGTGTTACTAGGCCGGTATTCAGAGTTTGATTGGGTTTGGTAATCTGGTAAGACCCCTAGCCCATTCAGTGCTTTACCCCCGGCTTCGACCACACGAGGCCATACCTAAATATGTTTCGGGGAGAACCAGCTATCTCCCAGTTTGATTAGCCTTTCACTCCAATCCACAGCTCATCCCTTGCCTTTTCAACGACAGTGGGTTCGGCCCTCCATCTCGTGTTACCTCGACTTCAGCCTGGCCATGGATAGATCACAAGGTTTCGGGTCTGCTCCGACCGACTCAACGCCATTTCAGACTCGCTTTCGCTTCGGCTACATCTCACGACTTAACCTCGCCGGACAGAGCAACTCGCAGACTCATTATGCAAAAGGCACCCAGTCACCCTGCTTTCGCGTAGGGCTCCTGGAGCTTGTAAGCAAGTGGTTTCAGTGACTATTTCACTCCCCTCGTCGGGGTACTTTTCGCCTTTCCCTCACGGTACTGGTTCACTATCGGTCGTCGAGTAGTATTTAGCCTTGGAGGGTGGGCCCCCCAGATTCCGACAGGGTTTCACGTGTCCCGCCGTACTTGGGATAGAAATGAGAGTCGAATCAATTTCGCATACGGGGCTATCACCCACTATGGCCAGGTTTCCACACTGTTCTGCTATCGATTCGATTTGTAACTCTCTGGGCTTATGCAGTTACCCAACTTCTTCCCGCAACCCCTCACCCGGCAACGCTTGCCGCTTACACACGGGTGGGTTTAGGCTGTTCCCCGTTCGCTCGCCGCTACTTGGGGAATCTCGGTTGATTTCTGTTCCTGTAGGTACTTAGATGTTTCAGTTCCCTACGTTCGCGCTTTGCAACGGCTCTTTAGGCCGTTCGGTTGCCCGATTCGGAGATCCACGGGTATGATGCTTACGTACAGCTAACCGTGGCTTATCGCAGTTAATCGCGTCCTTCGTAGCCTCTCGACGCCAAGGCATCCACCACTTGCTCTTAGTAGCGTGTTCACCGCATTCGCATCCTATCGTTCTCGTGACTGCAGCGGAGACTCGCAACCGGCACCCCGCGGATTGCTCCTTTGGGATGGGCCGACCTCGTGTGCTTCAGGGTTGCCCCTGTCTGCTGCAGACACCTATGCGTGCGTTCATTACGCTGTTCTTGCTCCACCCCCGGCGTGAACCGAAGGCAGATTGGGAACGGTGTGTCTATCTACGTTATGAGCAGGTTTTCAAAGATCGAATCGGTCCGCTAGAGACTGATTCGGAGACTGACTCTGTCGTTTCGCGCGGGCCAACCCAGGCGAGTGGAGCTGAGGGGGTTCGAACCCCTGACCTACGGCTTGCAAAGCCGCCGCTCTCCCAGCTGAGCTACAGCCCCGATGAATCGCGGATTGCTCCGAAACTCGTCCCCCAAGAACTTCGTCCTGCGGGATTCGGGGTTGCGGGCCCGACGCTGGTGGGCCTGGTCAGAGTTGAACTGACGACCTCACGCTTATCAGGCGTGCGCTCTAACCACCTGAGCTACAGGCCCGAAGACACCGTCCGCTGTGCGGCCTGTGCGCGTCGGGCGTGGCCCGTGTTACCAAGAAGCACCGCGTAGCGGTCGCTCCCTGAAAACTGGATAGCAAGCATCGACTGGTGCCGCACTCCGAGGACTGCGGCCCCCATCTAGTTGAGTAGATGTGCGTTTGTGGAGTTCTGAGGGAAGGTACCGAAGTACTCCCTGTTTTCCTTTAAAGGAGGTGATCCAGCCGCAGGTTCCCCTACGGCTACCTTGTTACGACTTCACCCCAGTCGCTACCCAGACCTTTGGCGACTGCCTCCTTGCGGTTGGTACATCGACTTTAGGTCCAAGCAACTCCCATGGTGTGACGGGCGGTGTGTACAAGGCCCGGGAACGTATTCACCGCAGCTTGCTGATCTGCGATTACTAGCGATTCCGCCTTCATGCAGTCGAGTTGCAGACTGCAATCTGAACTGAGGCCGTTTTTTTCCGATTGGCTCCACCTCGCGGTATCGCAACGGATTGTGACGGCCATTGTAGTACGTGTGTAGCCCCAGGCATAAGGGCCATGAGGACTTGACGTCATCCCCACCTTCCTCCGGTTTAACACCGGCAGTATCTCTAGAGTGCCCAACTCAATGATGGCAACTAAAGACGAGGGTTGCGCTCGTTGCGGGACTTAACCCAACATCTCACGACACGAGCTGACGACAGCCATGCAGCACCTGTCACCCGGTTCTCTTGCGAGCACTCCAGCTTTTCGGCCAGATTCCGAGGATGTCAAGCCTGGGTAAGGTTCTGCGCGTTGCTTCGAATTAAACCACATACTCCACCGCTTGTGCGGGCCCCCGTCAATTCCTTTGAGTTTTAGCCTTGCGGCCGTAATCCCCAGGCGGGATGCTTATCGCGTTAGCTTCGTCACCGCAGGGTTGGTTACCCGCGACGACTAGCATCCATCGTTTACAGCGTGGACTACCAGGGTATCTAATCCTGTTTGCTCCCCACGCTTTCGCGTCTCAGCGTCAGTATCTGTCCAGGAAGGCGCCTTCGCCACAGATGTTCTTCCGAATATCTACGAATTTCACCTCTACACTCGTGAATTCCCCTTCCCCCTCCAGTACTCAAGTCCGACAGTTTCCAGCGCACTTCTGAAGTTAAGCTTCAGGCTTTCACGCCAGACTTGTTGGACCGCCTACACGCGCTTTACGCCCAATAATTCCGAACAACGCTTGCACTCTCTGTATTACCGCGGCTGCTGGCACAGAGTTAGCCAGTGCTTCCTTCGAGGGTACCGTCAGCTGCGAAGGTCATCCGCAGGATTCGTTCCCTCTGACAGAGCTTTACAACCCGAAGGCCTTCTTCACTCACGCGGCGTCGCTGCGTCAGGCTTTCGCCCATTGCGCAATATTCCCCACTGCTGCCTCCCGTAGGAGTCTGGACCGTGTTTCAGTTCCAGTGTGGCTGGTCGTCCTCTCAGACCAGCTAACCATCGTAGCCATGGTGGGCCTTTACCCCGCCATCTAGCTAATGGTACGCGAGCCGATCTTCAGGCGAGAACTGCCTCACGACAGCCCCCTTTTGCCTCAGCTTCCGCAGAAGCCGTGGTCTTGTGCGGTATTAGCGAACCTTTCGGCTCGTTATTCCCCACCCGAAGGTACGTTACCCACGTGTTACTCACCCGTGCGCCGCTTTACTCAGGTTGCCCCTTTCTCGCTCGACTTGCATGTGTTAAGCGCGCCGCTAGCGTTCGTTCTGAGCCAGGATCAAACTCTCTGAGAAATGTTTCACGCTACGGTCTTACGACCGAAACGCGACATTGTTGTGAACCCACAAACGCGTATGTGTACGAATGCACCCTGAAGTGTACGAAGACACCGTCAGGCGCACGAATACATTTGGTCTTTGCTTGCTATCCAGTTTTCAAAGAGCGAACGACCTGTCCGGCTGGCTTGCGAGGATTCGCAAGGTCGCCTGCGGTACTGCGAGTTCGCAGTGGTCGAGTCCGGGTTCCCAGCAGGGTCCGGAGCCGACGTTCTACTTTTCGCTTCGCTTCGGGATGCCGCTCAGGCTTCCCGGGGGCCGAAATCTTACGGCCATCGTTTCTGACTGTCAAGGCCTGCGGCGAAGATTTTTCGAAATCGTCACCGACTTCGTCTTGCTTGCAGCTGCTTGGCATTTCACGTCAGTCCGCCATGGGCGGGCCGGACACAGACCTGGAAGTTCGCGGAAGCGAAGCAATCAGGCAGTCCCTCGCCGTCGCCGGGCGACCGGACAAACCGGCGGCCTTGGCGGCGGGAGCGGCATTGTGATGCCACTCGGTGGCGCTGTCAAGAGGCTGTCGGGTGGTTTTTCGAGAGGCTCGCCGGGGCGCTTGCGGCAGACCGATTGGTCCGTGCAAAGCAACCTGGTGCGGCAGCGGAGAAGTCCGTTGCCGCTCTGCAGAACGACTTTGACGCTTGGGCAGCGAGTTGGCCACGCTGCCAACGCTGGCAGGACCAGGTTGGCGCGGGACACCGCAAGACCAGAAATCCACCAATCGAGGCGGAAGGAGTCTGGCAGCGGACAGGTCCGCAGCGGTGTAGTTGACGTGAAGGAGCGGATTTTCGCGAGGGATGTCGGACTCTGGCGGCGCCGGACGGCGTGCCACAGCGGCCAGGCTCAAAGCGAGGCCAAGATGTCGGACTGATTTCTCTCGTGGGCCCTGCCGCTGCGGTCGGGGCGCGTGGCCCCGAGCGGCTTGACGGGAGGCAGAATAGGGGCTGAGGCCGATTGTGTCAAGTTGGAAACGTCGCACGTCGCATCGGTCCGTTGGCGGTGAACGGCCCTGGACGCGTGATCACGGTCGGCGCGCCTGCGGGCGTGTTGTCGATAACATGCGGATATTAACGGTACAATGCCGCCGCTCTCCGCGATTCAGGCATCGTTTTGCCTGCGAGGGGCACACCAGGTAGTCGCCGCGATCGCGAAATTGCGCCCGCGGCGGGTCGCCAAGCGGCGACCTGGGCTAGTTGACGTTTCTGCTAGGTTTTTCTAGGGTGAGGGCTTGGATGCGCGATTGGCCAGGTCTGATCGCGGCGCAAAGACGGCGGCCTGCGGGCCCACGGCGAGGAGATGGCGATGGTGACGTGGAGTTTGTCGCGCAAGTACTGGAGGTTGCGTGAACTAGGCGCCTGTGTGACGGCCGTGGCGATCGCCGGTTGTTCGTCGGGTGAGACCGCAACGGCGACGCTGGACAGCGGAAGCTCGACCAGCAAGACCGACACCGTCAGCGACAGCAGCAGCGGCAAGGACGGAGCCGACACCAAGGTGGACACGGTCGAGAGCGACGTCATCCAAGAGGCGACCAAGCCGGACGAGGAGTTCTGGGTCAATTACGCGCACATCCCGCGAATTCCCGGGAGCACCGACCCCGACGATCGGATCCTGAGCGGCAACTTCAATCCCGCCGCCTCGGCCGCCGCCGGCAAGTTCAAGGCCGGTGTAAGCCCGCTGGATGCCGCTCAGCCGGCGCTCGAGTTGACCAAGGTCGCGTTTGCCGCAGCGGGCGGCTACAACTGCGCCTACGGTTGCTTCATGTCGGACGACATGCAGTACATGGTGGTGGCGACGGGCCAGCCCAACGACAAGGGCCTGTACACGTATGCCCTGGGCACGGTGGCGCCGGACCTCAGCGTGAAGATCGGCAAGTTCGGCACGCTCAAAGATGTCAAGCACTTGGCCTTTGCTGGCAAGTATTTGTTTTACTCGCAGAAGGCGAACTGCCTGGGCACGGGCAAGTGCCAGTACGACATTCACCGCCAAGGGCCGTTTGGCGCGGAGGATTTTGCCGATGTGGTGTTGACGAAGATGGCGCCCGATGCCGACGAGGACGTGATCAAAGGCGACACAACCTACGAGGGTTATTTCCGCGTGAGCGCGGACGCGTCGACCGTGGTCTTTCTGTCGCCCACGATTCGCTCGCAAACCCTGTACGTGTGGCACGCGGGCAACTTGGCAAAGGTGGACTACATTTGCCCCAACTTCGACGGGGTCAAGTGCGTGGGCAGCAGTTCGGAGTACCACGACAGCGATCCGGCGGCGGTGTCGATGGACGGCAAGCTGATCGTGACCTTTTCGATCTGGGATCGCTGGCTGCGGGTGCGCAAGTACGAGGTCGGCTCAGAAGCTCCCGGAGTATTTGCCAATTTGGTCGAGAGCGGCGCAGGCGCCGGTGCCTACCTCCAGGCCTATTGCCCATTCTTGCAGCCCGGTCAACACGGCGAGGTCAAGTACGAGCCGTGGTTCAGCGCGGATGCCAGCACGGTGTACTTTGTGGGGCAGTCCAAGTGCGGCGGCACCGGCAACAAGCTGTGGACGGACGTGATGAGCTTGCCGGTCGCCAAGATCGGGCCGGATCTCAAGCCCGGCGATTGGGTGAACTACACCAACAACCCACACGATAACTCTGCGAAAAATCACGTGATCGAGTGGCTGGCGATGTCGCCGCAGCGCAAGTATTTCGTGCTGTCGGCGTCGGCGGCGGTGACCGAGCAAGGCCAACCGATTCCCGACGGTACGG
>JBBISH010000015.1:0-74255 GCA_037441385.1 Myxococcales bacterium | reverse complement strand
GATCGCTACTCATCGCGGTTGCGCTCCCACACCATGCGCAGGCCGTCGAGCGTAAGGAATTCAAGCACATCGCCGATGCAGGCGCTCTCTGCGCCAATCAGCCCGGCGAGCCCGCCCGTCGCGCAGACCGGCGCATCGGGGACGCCCATGGCCTGGCGCAGCCGCGTGCACAGCCCGTCGACCAGGCCCACGTAGCCGTAGACTAAGCCCGATTGGATGGCCTGGACGGTTGTGCGGCCGATCACGCTGGGTGGCAAGGTGATCTCGACGCGCGGCAGCTTGGCGGCCCGGGCGAACAGGGCGTCGGCGCTGATGCCGATGCCCGGCACGATGACGCCGCCCAGGTACTGACCCTTGGCGTTGACCACGTCAAAGGTGGTGGCTGTGCCAAAATCCACCACGATGCACGGGCCCTTGTAGATCGCGTAGGCGGCGATGGCGTTGACGATGCGGTCGGCGCCCACTTCCTTGGGATTGTCGACCAAGATCGGCATGCCGGTGCGGGTGCCTGGGCCCACCACCAGCGCTGGGTGACCCAGTGCGCGGCTGCAGACGTCGGCAAAAACCGTTGTCAGTTGAGGCACTACCGAGCCGACTACCGCCGCGCCCAGGTCGCGCGTGTCGTAGCCCTTGTGGTGCATCAGCTGGCCGACCAGCACCATCGCTTCGTCGGTGGTCATGCCGCGCCGACTCTCGAGGCGGAAATGGTCCAGCAGCTCGGCGCCGCGGTAGACGCCGAGCACGGTGTTGGTGTTGCCAACATCCACTGTCAAAAGCAGGTCTTTCATACGCACCCCACCTGATTCACGCCTTCACGCTTCTTCTGTCCCGCTGTGCAACTGGCGAGAATCAGGCGGGGACCCCGGTTCGGGCCCTGAGAATTGCCGGAGTTTTCGATCCGATTCGGACGGGACCGGTACCATGTCTTGAACTTTGCGCGCTTACGGGGCGGCGTGCGGCGCTTCGGGCGCTCCTGGGTCCTTGGGCGGAGCCCGGCGCTGGCCGCGCTGGTAGTAGAGCAGGGCGGCCGAGCTGATGACGGTATAGACGTTGCCGCGCGGGCTGCGCAGCGCCATCGGCTTGCCAGGCTCGACCTGGATGAGCGTGCCGTGCAGCACCGTTTGCTCTTTGTTCTTCAGCAGAATCTGGTCGTAGCCGTCCAGGCCGCGCGGCTCGGCGCCTGCCGCCCACTCCACCTTCTTGACTTCGGCGAACTGGACGAACCGCAACTCGCCGTAGCGCTCGATCACCCAGCCATCCTGATTCTTGGCGATGACGTTGGCGACCAAGATGCGGCCGTCGGGCAATACAACTTTGTCGCCCTTTTCCGGGCAGTTCGGGCACACCGTCTGGATCGGCGAGAAGGGCCGGAAGCCCGCGAGCAGCAGCCACGCGCCGGCCAGAACCGCCAGGACCGTCAACCGGGTAGTCAAAGTGCGAAGCCGGACCATGCCACTCCTTGAACGAACGCGCGGACCCTGCGGCCGCCGGGCCATCCTAGCACTGCCGTCCGCCGTCGCCAACTGCCAATGAAGTGTCGGCTACTCGGGGACTTGCACCGAGGTGGGCTCTTGCAACGCCAAGTCGAGCAGCAGGCCCAGCGCCGCCGCCCGCCAGGCCGGCAGCCGATGACCGATGGCCGCGGCATCCGTGCAACTGGCCGACAGCACCGCGCCGGTCACGGCGTCCAGCCGTGCTTGAATTTGTCCATCGTCCACAAGCAGTTGCGTGCCCTCGCGCCGGACTTGCACCTGATGCCCGTCGATGCGTCCGATCGCCGCCGTGGCCGACTGAGCCCACAGCCCGTCCAGGTGCGGGGACTCGTGCAAGCTCGCCTCGCTGCTGAAGAAGCGCGGCTTGACGCGGTACGGGCCGCCGACCTCGGGGCAAAACACGTCGCAGTTGCCGCACTCGTTGCACGCGTCGGCAAAGTTCAAGAATTGCCGAGCCGATGCCAGTACTTGCGCAGGTCCCGCTTCAACCGCCACCTGGCCGCCCGCCTGCACCACCAGCACGTCGCCTGCCAAGTGCCGCGGCGTCACCTTCAGCGCGAAATTGGCGCCGTTGGGGCACACCGGCACGCACTTGCCGCAGTCGACACAGTCGAAGTATTGGAGATCCTTGCTCAACCGCCGCGGAATCGCCGAGTTCTTGGCCGCCGCATAGCGGGGCTCACCAGGCACACGCTTGGCGTAGTCCTGCAAGAATTGTCCGGGCTTGCCGGAGTCCTTGGCGGCGACGTACGCCGGCACGTCGGTCACGCCCAACTTCTCCATGTCGCTTTGCAAGCGCGCGAGGTACTTGGGCAAACGGCCATAGCCCCCCGGGCGCAGCAGGTCGGTGCACACGGTCACCGGCACAAAGCCGCACGCCACCACGTCGGCAAAATTGACCGCGTCCACGCCGGCCGAGAACGACAGCGGCACCTCGTGGTTCAGCGCCGCATCCACCCGCGCGCCCAGTTCGCTGGTCAGCACGTGCAGTGGTTGGCCGGACAGGTACATCACCTTTTCGGTCTTGGGGAAGAAATCCTTGTGATTTTCGACGACCAGCGTGTTGCTCACCTTGACGCCCAGGGCGCGGCCCTGCCGCTTGGCGACGCCGCGCAGCCGACCGATCAGCGCCAGCGCGTCCGGCCACTGCAGATCGTGGGCAAAATCGTCGGGCCGCACCCGCAACTCTTTGTAGCCCAGCACGTCGTTCAGCGTGTGCGCGACAAAATCGTGCCCCAGCAGCGTGGGGTTGAGCTTGAGCACCACGTCCAGGTCGTGGGCGACCAGCAAATGCTCGGCGATCTTCTCGATCTCGTCGGCCGGGCAGCCGTGGAACGTCGACAGTGTCAGGGTTCGGCTCACACAGTTCGGCACCGGCACGTCGACCAAGTGGGCGTATTCGCGGGTGACCTGCCGTTTGGCCTCGTCGATGAGCAACCGGCCATCGCGCAACCCGTCGATCCACCGCGCCACCCGCTCACTTTGCACACCGGCCAGCGAATAGCCCACCGACAGATCAAAAACCGTGTCCAGCTCGCTGGTTTTGAGCCCAAGCGGGTTCCAGGCCGCCAGCGCGTGCACCAGCACCCAGGCCTTGGCGTACTCCAGCGCCGATTGCTCCAGGCGCAGCTCTTGCGACCACTCTACGTTGAAGCCGATCGTCTGCACGTCGATACAAGGGCGCGGAATAACGAGCTGATCGTTGATCTGGACCGTCTTGAGCTCGACGATGCGCGACCCGGCCAACCAAGCCATCGCGATGTTTTGCGCCAACTGGCTGTGCGGACCCGCGGCCGGCCCCACCGGCGTACTTGCCCGCTGGCCGTGGACGGCGACGCCCAGATCCAGCGGCGAACCGCGCCAAAAGTCGCTGCCTTCCATGTCGAACAGCCGCTGGCCACCAGCACCACCGCGCTGGTGCCACTCGCGCTGCAGGCGGCCCAGGAGATCGCCCAAACCAATCGGTCGCAGTTCTGCCATGTGCTGATCCTCGCGGTGCCCGTCCGGCGATCGCTAGCTTTGCAGGCGCTGCAGCAAAAGGCCATGCTCGGGCTCGGCCTGCAGGCCGACCATGATCGACCACAATCGCTCGGCCTCTGGGCGAACTTTGGATGCAAGCTCGCTATGTTCCAAGGTCAGCCACCGGCCATCGACCTGCACGCCGCTGACGCGCGGGTGACCGAACAGCAGGTGGCCGGTCAGGTTGCCGGCGTGCAGCGGCGTGGGCGCGGCGTAGTCGAACACCGTGGCATCGCCCAGGTCGCTGTCCGCGGCCACCCCGAACAAGCGCTTTGCCAAAGCCTGGTTGGCGCGCAGCCGCCCCAGCGGGTCCAGCGAATGCCCGGTCGCGCTGCTCAGTTGCATGGCCGCGCGCGCCTCGGCCAGCATGTCGCCGTCCATGCCATCGGTGCCCAGGGCCACTTGGCCGCCCGCCGCGCCCAGCTCGGCATAACCTACGCGATTCATGGCGTTGGACCGCGGGTTGTGCACCCACCACACGCCGCGCTCTGCGGCCAGCCGCACCTCGTCGGGCTGGGCGTGCACGCCGTGGCCAAACACCGACCCCGGCACCAGGGCGTCGGCCGCCGCCAAGCGCGGCAAAGCGTCGCGATCCAGCGCGTCTTCGGCCACATGCACGTGCAAGCCCACGCCAAAATCCCGCGCCACTTGGGCCGCTTCGCGCAGCGCCTCATCCGGCACCGTAAAAGCCGCGTGGATGCCCACCAGTCCGCGCACCAGCGGTCGGCGATTGGTCTTTAGGAATCGGATGTTCTCGGCCAGTCCCGCCCGCCACTCGGCCGCCCCGAAATTGCGGGCGGTGATGCCGTAGGTCACCACGCCGCGGACACCCTGTTCCTGCATCGCATCGGCGATCACGTCCAGCGAACCATCGATGAATCCAGGCGATTCGTGGTGATCGATCACGCAGGTCGCGCCGCGCCCCACCGCCTCGGCCAGACCCCAGCGCGCCGAGGCCGCCAGGCTGTTGCGATCCAGTGCGCGGTCCAGACGCCACCAAACCCGCTGCAAAATCTCTAGAAAATTGCTGGGCGCCGGGGTCGCGGGCGGCATGCCCCGCGCCAGCGCCGAGTACAAGTGCGTGTGCGCCACCACCAAGCCGCCGGGGACGCGCAGCTGCGGCCGGCCCTGCCCGTCCGTGACGGCGTGAGCAAAATCCTGCGACATGAGTTTCCTTGTGTGGGTCGTGGGTTACGGAAGCACGGTCAGTTTGGGCCACACCGCCAACACTTGGCCGGCGACGGCGAGCTTCAGATAGCCCGTCCCAACTTTTTGCGCAACCAGCTTGCCCTTGCATTTCAGGGCGGTGTCGCACTGCGGCGGCGTCGCCCACGCCAGCACCCCCGGAGGCACCAGTTCGACCTGCGGCTGGGCGCCCAGGCTCAGCTCGACGTCAAACGTGCTGCCAACTTTACCTGTCCGCGCAGAGAGTTGCAGGGTATCCGCCTCTTCGACCTGCAGCGTCTGGTCGGCTGGGACCATGCCCAGATCCTGCACCCGCCCCGACGGCCAGCGCACCTGCACCTGCGCCGACGTCGCGCTCCCCAGGCCAAACGCGCTCAGCATCTGGTGGTGCGTGGCAAACGTCCCGGTGGTGCCATGCAAGCGCGTACGGGCCACCTTGCCCACCGTGACCGTGATGCGCGCGCCCACGCCCAAGGGGTTGCTCAGCCGGCCGCGCAGCTGCACGCGAAGCTCGTGAAAGGGCGTAGTGATTTGATTTTGCAGCACGATCGGCGGTGAAGCCAGCTGACCCAGCACCCAGTCTTGATCCCCGTCGCCGTCCAGATCGCCCAGGGCGAGCGTGTTCGCCAGCTCGGGCTGCGGCATGTTCAGGCTGTCGCTGACCGAGACGAACGTGGCATTGCCCTGATTTCGCATCACTAGCGGCCGCATCGGCCCGCGCAACTGGTTCTCGTACGAGTCGGCGTCCGGGGCCGCGGCATAGGCCAGGTCGACCCAACCGTCGCGATCGAAATCCCACGCGCCGATGCCCCAAACCGTAATGTCCAAGCCCTTTTGGGGGTCTACCAGCGACTTCAGCCCGGCCTGGAGGCCCGCGTCGACCAAGCTGCCGTCGCCCTTTTGCAGCAGCAAGTTGTTTTCGGCCAAGCGGGGGATGTCCGGATCCTCGGTCATCAAGTATTTCATCGCCGTTTCCAGCGGATAGATCAGGCCCACGTTGGCGATCGCCAAATCCAGGTGGCCGTCGCCGTCAAAGTCGGCATTGTCGCAGCCCATCGGCGACGTATACGGCATCGGCGCCTTGGGGAAGTCGAACAGGGGGTTCGGCTGCACCCGCTCGAACAGGACGTGCCCGTTGGCGTCGCGTCCCTTGTTCTCGTACAAGGCCTGAGTGTTGTTGGGGTTGGCGCAGCCGTCGTGCATCCAGGCGATGTCGAGCAGGCCGTCGTCGTGCAGATCGAACGCGCCCGCGTTCCAAGCCGCGCCGCTACCGATCAGGCCCAAACTGCTCGTTTCGTCGACCAGCAGCCCGTCGCCGCGGTCCAGCCACGTGCGGTGGGCGGCGCCCGGGTCGCATTGGTAGCGGCATTCCAGCAGGTCCAGCAGGCCATCGTTGTCCAGATCCACGGTGCCCACGCAGTGGCGCGCATTGGAGCCCGCTTCGGGCACGCCGAAATCGGCGCCCTCGTCGACCCAGTTGCTCCCTGTCCACCGCCAGGCGTGCAGTTGCGAGCCCGCCAAAAGCGCATAGCGGGTGCCATCCGGGCGCATCCACAGCGCCGCCGAATGGACGCGGGGATCCAGGTTCGCCTTGCCTTCTAGCTTGGCGACGCTCGCGCTGGGGCCCACCGGCCCGGTCACCACGCGTGCGTCGCCGGACTGCGCGAACAGCAGCACATCGACCACGCCGTCGCCGGTCAGATCGTCGATGAGCGCCGCCGAATAATTCGGATAGGGATTGGGCGGTTGCCCCGGCTTGAAGGGCGGCTTGCCCACCGCCACCACGGCGGCAGCGGGCAGCAGGTTCCAGGTGGTCAGGCTGCCGCCAAACTGCGCCGGCGAGTTGCCGCCCACCGCGATCGGGCTTGCCGTGTCTGCGGCTGGGGCGTCTGCGCCCAACGCACCGTCGCCGTCCGCTGTGGCGTCTGCGGCGTCGTCACCTGGGGCGGCGTCGGCGACCGCGTCGATGGCCCCGTCCGCCACAGCCACGTCGGGGGCTGCGTCCGGGATGGTGGCGCTATCCGCGTTGCCGGCGACCTCGGCGGCGCTGCCGAGATCCGCACCGTCCCCCGCGCCGACGTCTGCGCTGGCATCGCTCGATCCCTCGCCGTCGACGATCTTGACATCGACCGCCGCCGGCCCAGCTGTTGCACCGCAGCCCTGGGTCAGCAGGGCGGCGCACGCGCAAGTTGCTGTGACGATAGCGTGACAAAACAGGTTTTTGGGCAGAGACCGTCTGAGTGCCACCACCGCCGTCCCTGGCGCCGCCGCCGCTGGCCGCCAGACTGCAGCCTATGCCTCGCTCCCCCCTACGGCAAGGGGCGCGCCTGGCCGCTTGGCCCACAGTACGCCGATCGGCGCACGCGTCTACCGCGCTGCGACGTGCCCTTGCGGTTGACAGATAGTCGAAGAAGTGTCACCTTCCGCCGGGCCGAACCCCCTCATCCCCGCGCCACACGTTCCGATTCGAGTCCATACGCGTTCAGATTGGAGTGCACGTGCCCCTGAAAATCGCCTACACCTCAAGCGCTTATCGTACCGGTGCCCTTGGCCGGGGCTTGGCGCGCGGTGGCCGCGGTGCGCTGTGGCCCAGCCTGGCCGGCGCGGCGGTCGTTTTGGGCGTGGTGGCCACGAACCTGTGGTCTTTGTGGCACTCTGCGCCCGAACTGACGCCCATGGAGCCGCTGGAGCGCCTGTCCGCCCTGCACGCTGCAGCGGCCTTGCCCGCCACGGCTGAGGCCAACGCCGATCTGGGCCACACCGCCGGCGCGCGCGGCGATGCGGTCGTGGGCGGTGGCGCTCAGGCCATGCCCGCTCCGCGTTTGCAGGCACCCATGGCCGGTTCGCAGCCCGCCGCCACCAGCGAGCGGACCCGTAGCTGGGTTGTGCAACCCGGCGAAAGTCTTGGACTAGCCCTTGCCCACCTTGAGATTACCGGTGTTGCCCAGCGCGAGGTGATCGAGGCCTACTCGACTTTGCGCAAGCCCGAGCATCTGCAGGCTGGCTGGCGACTCTGGGCGCGGCTGCGGCCGGTCGCGGTCATGGACGCTGGCGCCTTGCACTCGCTGGTGATCGCGCCGGCCAGCGGCGAAGGCGTGACCATCGAGCGGCGCGGCGATCGCTACGTGGCCGAAGAAGGCGGCATGCCGGGCACCTTGGTGCGCCAGGCGGTCCGCTGCGGCATCGTCGGTAGCCTGGAAGCCTCGCTGCAGCGCTGCGGCGAAGGCGAGGCCCTGGCTGCGCAACTTGCCGTGATTCTTTCGGATCGTCTGCATCCCGCTGTCGACCTCAAGACCGGCGACGAGCTGCGGCTGGTGCTGGACAAGCTGGTCGACGGCGATCAACTGGTGCGGTACCTCGACGTGGCGGCCGTCGACATTCGTACGCCGGCCGGCCAGCGCACGACGGCCGTCTTCTTCGACGACGAGCGCGGCGCCGCCGGCTACTTTGCCTTGGATGGCCAGAGCCTGGAGGCGATGTTCCTGCGTCAGCCGCTGCGCGTGGGCAACCGCACGTCGGGCTTTGGGATGCGTTTGCACCCGATTCTGCACCGCATGAAAGCGCACTACGGCGTTGATTTTGCTGCCGCCACCGGCACGCCAGTCTACGCTGCGGCCGATGGCACGCTGGTGTCGGCGCACCGGGCTGGTGCCGCCGGTAACATGGTCCGTTTGCGCCATGTTGACGGCTTTGTCACAGAGTACATGCACTTGAACCGCTTTGCCCCCAACCTGAAAGCGGGTGACGGCGTGCGCAAGGGCCAGGTCATCGGTCAAGTCGGCACCACCGGCCGTTCGACCGGGCCGCACCTGCACTTTGGCGTCAAGAAGAACGGCGCCTACCTGGATCCCACCGGGCTGGGCGACGTGCTGGAACCGGGCCTGCCGGCTCGCGATCGCAAGGCCTTCGACGCTCACGCCGCCGAGATGCTGCGGCTCATCGACGCCCTGGGCGGTGTTCGCAGCGCCACGTAGGCCGCGCGCGTCGCACTCCGCGGCCTTACCAAGTACACGCCCATGGGATCGGTTTGCCGCCCAGCGCTTGGCTCGCAGCGCGCGCTTCGTGCCGAGGGAGCCAACTGCTTGTTGCGCCTGGACCGCCGCTGCTGCGCCATTGACCCGGAGTGCGCATGATCGAGTGTCCTTTTGAGGCCGTAGTGGCCGATCTGGGTGGCCTGGGCGACGGCATCGTCCGCCACCCCGCCGGACCCGTGGTCCTGGCCGCGGGTGTGGTGCCCGGCGACCGCTTGCGGATCGAGCAATTGAGCAAACAACGCGGCGTGTTGCGCGCCAACGCCTTCGCTGTCGTCGCGGAGTCGCCGCAGCGCTGCGCCGCGGCCTGTGCGGTGTTCGACGAGTGCGGCGGCTGTGGGCTGCAGCGTTGGGATTTGCCGCACCAGCGCGATTGGAAAAGGGCTCAGTTGGCCAGGGCTTTGGGCCTGCCGGTGGCCGCGATCGACCTGGAAGCGGTCGAGCCGCGCGGTCACCGCCGGCGCACCCGCCTGCACCTGCGGATGCGGCAAGACGGCTTGGGTGCTGGATTTTTGCGGAGCCAGTCCGACGTGCTGGTCGCGGACGCCCCTTGCGCCGTGCTGGCCCCCGAGCTGGAGCAGCTGCGGGCACGCGCTGGGGCCGTTCTGGCGCCGTACTTGGACCGCGGCGAGCTCCGCGCCGTCGTGGGCCGGCAGGGTGTGATCGCGGACCTGACGGGTCGACCGATCGGTGGGCCGATGCCGCAAGCGTCTGGGCTTGCACGGGAACTGGGCGTGGCCGGGCTGCGGTTGCAGATTGGCCGGCACGCCGATCGGTGGGGTCTGAGCGAGGTCGAGCTGCCCGAGGTCGATGGCCCGCTGGCGGTCGCCACCGACGCGGCGGGGTTTTGCCAGGCCAGCGAAGACGGCAACCGCGCCTTGCGCAAGCAGGTGGCCCTGGCGCTGGACAGTCTGGATGCGACGGGCCACGTTCAAGAATTCTACGCCGGTTCGGGCAACTTCACGGGCTTGTTCGTGCAGCGCGGCGCCACGGTGCGCGCGATCGAGGCCGATGTCGACGCTGTGCGCCGTCTGCGTCGATCCGTGGCCACCGCAGGCCTGAGCGACCGGGTCGAAGTCGTCGGCGGCCAAGCCGAGCGGGCCATGCTGCCCACGCAACCCGGCGAAATCTGGCTGCTCGATCCCGGTCGGCAGGGTGCGCCAGAGGTGTGTGCCGCGGCCGGCCGTCTGCAGCCCGCCGGGCTCATCTATGTGTCTTGCGCGCTGGACAAGCTGGTGCGCGACATCGGGCCCCTGATCAAGGCCGGCTGGACTGTCCAGCGCGCGGCCCTGATCGACGCTTTCGTGTGGACCGTGCATCTGGAGTCCGTCGTGACGCTGCGGCCACCGGCGGGCGCGCCTGGGTTGTAACTGCCCGATCGCCCTGCTAATATGCGCTCCGCCTGGTTCACGCGAAGAAGTCTCCGCAGGCCTGTGCTGCAACGGGCAAGAAACAGGCGGGGAACCCGGCTCTGGCTCCGAAAGGCGCTGGGCGAACCGATCCGATTCGGGTGGTTTTGGTGTAATCTGCTGCTCAGTATTCGGCAGACCGGCGCCAGCTTTGGGCGTTGCGGGCGGCCCGGTGGCGGCAAAGTAGATCGAACTCGCGCGTGGCGCGTCGGAAAGGAAGGACGCCGATGTGGCTCCTGATGATGGCGGCACTCGCGGCCCTGGCGGCCGCGGAGAATGCAAGTGACGAGGCGCTGTACGAGCGATTCGTTGGCGGAGATAGCCGAGCGCTAGGGGTGCTGTACGACCGGCATTGCAGGGCCTTGAAAGCCTTTGCAATTCAGCAGGGGGCAGCCCGTCCCGACGACGTAGTGCAAGACGCCTTTGTCCGGGTGGTGCGCAATGCACAAGGGTTCAAAGGGCAAAGCAAGTTCAAAACTTGGCTTTACACCATTGCCCGCAACCTGTGCGTGGATGCGTCGCGGCGCGACAAGTTCCGCTCTGGGCCTTCGCTCGACGCGCCGATGGGCGACGACGACGGACCGACCCTGGGCGAGCGCATCGCCTCGGACGCTCCGGGACTGGATGCTTCGCGCAACACGGCAGACAAGCAGTTCCGCCAGGCCTACGAGGCAGCGATGCAGACGTTGCCAGAAGAACAACGCGAGGTGTTTACCTTGCGCGAAATCAGTGGCTTGAGCTTCGCCGAGATCGCCGAGGCGACGGCCACCAACGAGAACACCGTCAAGAGCCGAATGCGATACGCACTCAAGGCCTTGCGCGAGGCATTGGCAGACTTTGCCTGAGCGACCCGTGGGAGCCTGTGCGCCCAGCGGCCGCAGGCAGGGACCCACCGGGAGGAGACCATGGTCGACATGACCCACGACAAGCGCGAATACGACGACGCAGCCTTTGTCGACGCCTACGAGCGCCGGCTGGCGGGCGGCCGTCCCGAAGACGTGCCGGCGGCGTGGCGCGAAGAAATCGAACAGATGGTGGTGATCCACGAGCGGCTGGCGGCCTTGCCGTTGCCCGACGTCTCGCCCGCCGTGCGCTCGGCCGTGCTGACCGCGGCGGCGCAAGCGGCGGCCGAGCGACCGCAGTCGCTGTGGTCCAAGATCGCCGAATTCCTGATGCGCCCCGGCCCGATCCTGGCTACCGCCGCCGCCTTGGCGCTGCTGGTGGCAGTCGGTCAGCGCCAGACCAAGCCCGCGGTCGACGCCGGTGCGGTGGCCGTCAGCGAGCCCGCGCCGCCGCCCGAGGTGGCTCAGGCCGCACCCGCTCCCACGGCGCCGGCCCAGCCGCAGGTCGCCAAAGGCGCTGACAAAGACGAAGCCGCCCCGGCGCCACCCGCCGCCGCTGCGCCGCCCGCGTTCGCCGAGCCTCCGCCCGCGCTGGCCAAGGCCGAAGCAGCCCGGCCGACGCGGACCATCGCCGCGCAACCGGCTTCGATTGCACCGGAAATGCCTGGCAGCGTGGCGGGCAGCGTCGCCGGCAGCGCCGAACGGGAGAAGCAGGCTGCGCAACTGGCGGCCCAAGCTGCAGCCGAAGAGGGCAAGGCAGCGGCGTATGCGGCCAAAGAAGACCGCAAGGCGGCCGAGGTCGCGGCCAAGGTCCCGCCGGCCCCTGTGATGGGGATGGCGCGCGCGCAGGACAATCGCGGTCAGAACCTGGACCAGTTCAACAAAGCGAACCAGGCTCCCCAGGCTCAGCGCGTCGAAGCGGATGCCGATCAGGCCGTAGCGGCGCAGGACAGCAAGAAGGCACAGGAGTCGAGCAAGGACAACGCCGAGGTGGCCAAGTCCGAAGTGCAGCAGCTGAAGGCGGCCGTGGACAAGACCACGGATCCCGCCAAGCGCAAAGCGCTTTTGGTCAAGCTGCGCGCCGCGGCCCTGCAGGCTGGCGATGGCAAGACCGCGCAGTGGGCCGAGCAGGCGCTGGCGGCCAACAACGCCAACGAATCCTCGGCTGGCGGCGTGCCGAACAAGGCCAAGGCCGCTCCAGCCAAGTCGGAAGCGCCGGCAGCCGAGAAGACGTCGTACTGATCTCCCGACGTCTGGCATCCCGACCAAGCTGGGCCCTTTCCTGGGCCAACGCGGGCGCTCAGCGCTGCAACCTCACGTGTTCGGCGGCGTCTGCGCCCTGGGCCGCCGCGGCAAACTCGCGATAGGCTTCGACTTCGACCACCCCGGGCGTGGTCGCCACTTGCCAATCGAGCACGCCGCCGGTTGGCTGCGGCTGCCACCGCCGTTGCCAGTCGATTTGTGGAGTGTGGACCTCCAGATCGTGCACGGGCTTGAGCGGCGCCGAACTCCGCACCGTCAACCGCAACTGCTGCCGCTGGCCGTGACCGAACAAAAGCGGCATGGTCCGGGCGGGCAGGGCGGCAAAATCCTTGCCCAACTCGGATGGAAGTAGCCCCAGGGCCAGCGACTGGCGCCGCCCTTCGCTGCCGTCGCTCCGCAGAGTCCAACGCAGATCCAGCGGGCCCTCCAAGTCCGCAAGACCTTGAATGTCGGCCGCTTCGACCTGGGCGCCTGGCAACACGCCTTTGGCCAGTTCGACAAACAAGGCGTTGCGCTCGTCGGCCGTGGCGGTGGTCAAGAACTGCCGCACAAAGGCGGCCACCGCGCCGGTCAGGTGCTCGCGGAAGGTGCCGTCCACGCTGCCGTCTTCGCGCCAGTCCAGCTCGGCGGTCACTTCGCGCGCGTCGCGGTCCTTCCCCAAGAGCGGCGTGGTGATGCGACGTTCGCTGACCTTGCAGCCCACTACGAGCGCCGGCCGACCGCGCAGACCCGAGCGCAGGTGATCCAACAACCCACCCTCCAGACCCGGGTCGTACCAGTGCGGCCCGTCAGGTAGCTCAAAGCGCACCAACTCCATCGGAAAGTCCATTGGATCGAGCGACGACGCCCCCGTGCCGGGCCGGGGCGCTTGGCGAGCCAAGGTGTGCACCCGCACCATGCACGCCGCCAGGCCCTGTTGGCGCAGCATGCTGTAGAAGACGGCCGCACGGTCACCGCGCTGTTGCTGAAGCGCCGTCGCCGGTGCCCCAGGTGCGCCGCCGTCGTGGCTGTGCTGCACCCCGCGCGCCAGCCGCTGCGCCAGGTACCGCCAGCGCGCCAGACCTTCGGGCTGGGCCTGCAGCAAGGCTTGCCATTTGTCGATTTCGGGGCTGCTCGCCTGAGCCGCGGCCTCTAGGCGCTCGTCCCAGGGTTCGATCACCGCGGCCAAGCTGTTGCGACTGGCCACCTGTACGCTGGGGAGCGCCAGATCCGGGCGCACCGCCCGCGGTTCGATGCGTGCGCGCGGCACGTTGGCCGTTCGGAAGATGTAGGCTGTCCAGCCCGGAAGTTGTCGTGTCTCGGCTGCAGGCGCGCGCGTCGAGGCGCGGACGTCCACGGCCAAGCCGGCGGGCACCAGCACTACGTATTCAGAAAGGCGGGTCGGACCGTCGCCGGATTGGAGCACGAACGGGTCAAGCCGCGTCGCGCCGGTGGTGGGGTCTTCTGGCTCAACGAGCACAACTTGGGCATACTCCACCGCCGCGCCCGCGGTCACCGCCCGCAGCGAGATGGTCTCTTTGTCCGCAGTTGCGGCAGCGGCTACGACCGTGCCTTCGGCGAGCAGGGTGCGGGCAAATTCCAAGTCGGCACCCTGGGCCACGCGGACCTCGCCAACTTGGTCGGCGGCCTCGTCGCTCAACACGCGCAGGACCTGGTGGACGCGCCGGAGCGCACCGCCCTGGGGCAACAGCACCACGATTTCTTGGTCCAAGAGGTAGGCCGTGCTGGCCGAACTGGCCCAGCCGGCCTCGTCCGCGGCTTGGGCCAGGGCCTTGCCGTTGCGCAGGAACGCTTGCCACGGCGCCCGGGCCCCCGCCTGCAACGCCCGCTGCCGCAAGGCGGAACTGGCCTCTGGACTGACCAGGATGGTGTCCAAGTTCCGCTGCGCGCGCTGCCAGTCCGCTTCGCGCTGGGTGGGCGGCGCGTCGGCGCGACCCAGGGCCGCCAGTTGGTACTGCTGCCATTGTTCTGTGCCCCGGTCGCGCAGCCAACTCGGTAAGGCCGTAGCGGCCGGGCCACCTTCGCTCGCCTCCAGACGCCGCCGCGCCTCGCGGGCTTGGTCTGGTACTTGCAGCGTCGCAATCAGCCGCTCGGACGCCTGATCCGCGCGACCGATGGCTCGCCACGCGGCCGCCTGGGCCAAGCTGTGGTCCGTCGGGTCGCACGGCTGGGGGCCAGCCAGAATGTGCCGCAGCGCAGCTTTGTTGCCCAAATCTGTGGCCAATTCCAGGGCCTGCAGCCACACCGCACAGTGGCCGTCGGCGCGACGGGCGGCCTGTTCGGCGGCGGCGGCGGCCAAATCCTCTAGGCCGATGGCCGAGTAGGCGCGACCCTGCAACAGGGCCACGTCGGTGCGGCCGTCGTTGGCCAGCCGCGCGCCATCGCCCGTGGGCTCCAAGGTCGCCAAGCTTCGCAGCGCCAGTTGGGCATTGCCGTCTTCCACGTGGCGGGCGGCATCGCTGACCACCGCCTCTGCATGGCGCGGCCATACCCCCAAGAGGCGATCGGCGGCTTCGGCAGGGGCGCTGCCCAGCAGGACCTCGCCCAGCTCGGCGACCAGGCCCTTGGGGAACCACTGTTGAAGCTCGCGGCGGGCCGGTCCCCGCGCATTGCCCAGCACAGCCAGCACTTTGGTCAAACCCGCCGGCCACGGCCGCCGCGACGCCATCCGTTCCGGGGCCAGACCGTCTTGGGCAAACCAGCCCAGCCACACGGTTTCGCCGTCGCCAGCGGCTGGCACCAGCAAATCCAAGGTCCGCACGCCAGCTTTGGGGGCAACGGTTGCGCCCGCCGCCAGGGTGGCCAGCGGCTGACCGTCCAACCACGCGTGCACCGGCCGGGCGCTGTCGATGGCAAGCTGCACGGTCGGGTCGCCCGCGTGACCCTGCCAAGTGGCGCGCACGTGGTAGATGCCCGGCGGATCCGCGGCCAGTGCGACCGCTGTGACCCCGCTGGAACCGACGAACCGGGGCGGCAGTGCGGCACTCGTGTCCGTAGACCATGCAGGAAGTGCAACGTCCCCCGCCATCCCGGTCAGCAGTCGGCGGCTCCACGGGACCGTGGCCTGCCCCAGCGTGGGGTGCACCAGCAGGGGCGCCCCCTTGGGCTGCAATTCCGCCAGTTCGCGCGCTCGCCGCAAACGCTCGACCGCAGGGCCCTGCTGCAACAGCGCCGCAACGACTTCGCCGCGCTTGGCGAGCACCGCCTTGGTCGCCCACGGGTCGGCGCGCCCCAGTCTGCCGATGCGCCGGGCGGCCGCTGTGGCCATCGCTTCGGCCCCTGGCTCGGGGCTGTCCAATGCGGCCTGGGCCACGTCGCACCAGGCCGCGACCGCCCGATCGGTGGCCGCAAGGCCGTCGGTCAGCAGCGCAACCCGCAGCGTCCTCTCTAGCGTCGGCGCGCCATCCAGTTGCGGAGCCGCGACCTCGGCACAGGCCCGGCTGTGCAGCAGGCACAACCACGCCAATTGCTCGCGGCCAGCGGCTGCGGAATCGGGATTGCGCAGGTCGGAGCGCGCTTGGGCCTCGACGGCCTCTAGGTCGGCATTGGGCTCCCAGGCCATTTGTGGCGCGCTGCACGCAGCCAGCCACATGCCCATCGCCAGTGCGGCGGTTGCCTTGCGGCCGAGTCGTTCAAGAATCCCTGCCGGTGGCCGGTATGTACGAAAATCAGCTTGTTGAACTTGGTGGCCGTGGCTGCGGCCGCGCGTGGGGGTCGCAGGGGGGGGCGCGCCCCCGGTGCCAGTCCTACTTGCGCTCATGGCGTGCCCCCGGCCGTGACGCGCACCAGCGCGAACTCTTGCCCCAGCGCGTCGTCGACCTGGGCGACGAACTTGCGCAGCGCGGGGTAGTCGGCCACCGTGATGCGGCGCGGCGCCACGTTCAGGTCCACTTCCAGCACCAGCACATCGCCCTCCACGTGCGACTGCAGGCGCAGCTTGCCCACCTTACTTTGCAGCATTTGCACGGCCACCCGCGGCTCGTGGCGCCAACCGGGCGGCGCCTGCACGCGCACCACCTCTGCCAGCGCGACCGGCCGAGGCAGGACCACGTCGGCCTTGCGCGTCTGCTCGTTGGCCAGCGACGTCGACCAACTCTGGCCGGGGCGCAGCGGTGCCATCGTCCACCGTCCATCGCGGACCTGACCCAGCTTGGGTACGCTGCCGCTCGCCTCCAGGCGCACGGTGGCCTCGATGGGGTCGATGCCCTGGGCTCCCAGCTTCGCCACCGCCAGACCGGGCCAGCGCGCAGCCAGGTCCTGCTCCACGCGCTCTTTGCGGGTGGCCGCGGCGGTCAGACGCGCCCGGACCTCGGCTGCCACCGCGCCGCGGACTTCTGCGTGCCACTGCAGCTCGGCCCCGCCGTCGGGCCTGAGTTGCCAAGAAACTTCGCGCTGCTCGTGCTCGCGCTCTAGCTGCAGTTCGGGCAGTTCTTCCAACTTGCCCGGCGCGCCGTCGCCAATGCGCAAGGCCATGCCTCCCGCGTCTCCGCCGGGTAACTCGTTCATATCGTTCAAGTTGGCTGTTGCATCCAGCCACAGCTCCTCGTCGTCCACGTAGGCGATGGCGTGGTTGAACACGCCCAGCGAGGCCACGCCATCGGCCAGCTTGCCCCCTTCGGAGGTGCGGACCAACGCCACCTGCGCCGCGATGTCGACCTCGGCCAGCAGCGCGACAATCAGTGCCGCCTTGTCTTTGCAGTCGCCGAATTGACGCAGGACCACCTCGCGGGGCGCGTGCGGCTTCAAGCTGTGGATCCCGAACTCCAGGCCCACATAGCGCACCTGGCTGCGCGCATACTCGTAGACGGCTTTGATCTTGCTCAGTCGGTCAGTCTTGCCGGCCGTCAACTTGCGGGCCAGGTCGCGGATCACCGCGTCTTGACCTGGCTTGGGCAACGCTTGACCCAAGACGTCGCCGTACCAGCGCGCCGCATCGCGCCAGCTCTCCATCGACGACAAGTGCAGGTACCGCCCCAACTCGGTGTCGCCTGGAGCGTCGGCGTCGCTGGGCAAGGCCGGCAGGGCGCCAATCTGCCACTGCCATTGCCGCCACGGACCACCTTCGTCGGCGCGGCCCACTAAGCTGGTCTCGGGCTTGGCCGGCGGGGCGTCGGGGTGCAGGGGATCGTACAGCGCAAAGTGCAGGGGCATGTCGCCGGGGAGCTGCACCGCCACCTCGGTTTGGCGCACGGGCGCCACGTCGGCCAGTTGCAGTAGTTCGCCAAAGACGAGGCCAAAAGGCGCGGGGCCCAGGTCGCGGACCTCGTATTCCACCACGATGGCATCACCTGGGCGCAGGTTCTTGAACGTGAGCGAAATCCTCTCTAGGTCAAAGTACATGCCCGAGTCATCTTGGGTGTAGCGGTCCACGCTCTGGGCCACGTTGCGGTCGATGCGGCCGTCGGCCCGCACCACCATCGCCTGCAGCACATCGGCCTGCGAGAGATCGGGCGCGTAGTCGATCGCCACCGTGTGCGTCCCGTTGCAGTTCGGGCCCAAGTAGGTCAGCTCGGCCTCGCGCCGCGCTTGCTGACCATTGCCAAGCGCCTGCAAAACGATTTGCCGGAAACGAACCTCCAGCGGAACGCTCCGCGCTTTGCCGCGCTCGCTTTGCGCCAACGCCAACAGATCCCGGTGGTGGCTGCTCAGCGTGTCGGCACCCTTGCTCAACCGCTGCAGCCGCGCCCGCAGGTCAGCGCGCTGCGGCGCCATGGCCGCGGCTTGCCGCAAGTGCCGTTGCGCCACATCGCTTTGCCCACGGCGCAGGGCCAGCCGGGCGGCAAAATCCAGCCACTGGGTCCGCCGTTGCGGGGCCGGGACGCGCTGCAGCCATGCTTCGGCCTGGTCCAGTTGCCCTTCGTCTAGCCAGGCCCGCGCCAGATGCTCCAGCGGTCGCGTATGGCCGGGATAATGCAAACGAAAATCCTCCAGCATCGCCGCCGCTTCGGCCAGCTTGCCGGCCTGGATCAGCGCAACCGCAAGCCGCGCCTTGGCTTCTGGGCGGGGCGTCTGCTCGGCCAGCGTTCGATACACGGCCACCGCTGCCGCCTCGTCCTCAGACGACTCCAACTGACGGGCCCAATCAGCTTGCAACGCCGGGACTTCGGGCCACTGGCGCCGGCAGGCGTCTAGCAAACGCCGGGCAGCCAGGTCCCCCGACAGCCGCCGCCACAACGTCACCCGCGCGCGGCAAGCGGCCGTCGACCGGTGCTCGGGCTGGCGCTGGTGGGCGATCGACCAGCTCACCCACAGCCGATGGCCTTGGTCGGCGTGGCCAATTTCGTCCAACGCCGCCGCGCGGGCTGCCAAGATCACCTCGTCGTCAGGGCGCAATTGCTGCCAGCGATCCAGGAGTTCTGCCCGATCACCGGGCTCGCCGGACAGGTTGGCATGGGCCAGCGCCACTTCGGAGCTGCTCGGCAATTCTTCGGGCGCCATGCTCGACAGTTGCTCGTGGAGTGACTCTGGAATCGGCCAGCCGTGCCAGTCCAGCTGCAACAGAGCCGCCGCCACGTCGGCCGGCATCGGCTTGTCGGGTGGCCAGGACAGGCCAAACACCTTGGAATCACCTTTGGTTGGAGCCTCCGGCACCGGATCAACGACCTCTGCCGGGCACGTGGCGGTCGACTCGATCGCCAGCGGCAAGCCCCCTGGATCGACCACGCGCAAGCCAAAGCCCACGTGGGCACCGGCCGGGCCCAGCTTGACCACGACCCGCTGCCAGCCGCCGGCCAACGCCACGGGCAACTCGTCTACCGCTGGCGTGGCCGCCGTCTCGTCGGGCATGCCCGTGCTCTCTGGCTTTGCCGCCACGGGCGCCAAGGCGTGCGTGCCCAGCCATACGCGCGCCGGCCCCTGCACCCACAGCCGCAGCTGGGCCTTGGCCGGTTCGCCGCTGATCGGGCGTAGCCATGTCGCGACGTACACTTCCGCGTCATCGGGCCGGTCCAGCAGTTCCTCAAGGGGAGTCGGCTCTCCGACGCGCACCATGCCGGCTGGCGGTCGCTGCCAGCGCACTTCGCCGCTGCGACCCGGAGCTGCGGCAGGGAGCGGCCCGGGCGTGGACTCGATCGCGGTTTCCAGGGCGCCGTTGCGCGGCAGAGCGGTCCCGTGCTCGTCGCCAAACGGCCCCAACCACGCCCAATGCAGGGCAGCACCCGGGTCGGGCAGTGGAGCGGCGCCCAGGTCCGTTCGGACTTGCAGTAGGATCTCGCGGGCCCAGCGGCCCGGCACGTCGCGAGTCGGCTTGGCGAGGGCGGCATCGGTGGCACTCGCGGCAAAGCGATGCGGCAACAGGGACGCCAGACGCGACCACTCCAGCGCGGCCGCCAAAAGTTGCGCTGGCGTACCCTTGCCGTCCAGCAGGCGAACCAGTTCTTGGGCGCGCGCCAACTCGGCAGTTGTGTCCGCCGCCGGCTTGGCCAGGGCCGGACCGGCCAGCAGCGCGACCAGGACCAGCGCGACCAGGACCAGCGCGGCCATGCACCAGCGAGCGATGCGCCGCCAGGCCCCGTCCCGCCTCGCCGCGGTCGCCGACCGTCGCTCCTTGCTCCGCGCCATCGCCTGCCTCAAGTTGCCGCTGCAACCCGTCTACCGTACCGCGCCGGACAGCCCACTACAACCGCAACACGGCCGCGTGACACACTTGTGTAGCAAACTGCCTTGCACCAGCGCTGAAAGCCATTATCATAGCGGCCATGAAGTTCTACACCCTTTCATCGTTCTTGGTCCTTTCCCTCCCTCTTTCGCTCGCGGCCTGCAACAAGGAACCGCCCAAGCCGGCTGCCCAGGCCGTGACCACCGTCCCCGCCGCCGAGCAGCCCGCTGCCGCGACGGGCGCTGTGCCCACGCCGCCGCCCGGTGCTGGTGCTGGTGCCTCTGCTGCGCCGGGTGCTGCGCCGGGTGCTGCGCCTGTGGCCGGTCCTGGGGCGTTGCCAGCCGGACACCCGCCCATGGAGCCCACGGCCGAAGTAGCCATTGGTGATTTCCCGGCGGCCGACATGACTGTGGGCGACCTGAACGCCAAGGCCAAGGACATGGACGGCAAGGTCGTGTCCGTGCGCGGCATCGTCGTCAAGGTCAACCGCGGCATCCTGGATCGCAACTGGCTGCACGTGCAGGACAAAACCGGCAAGGTCGTGATCACCACCAAGGGTGAAGCCAACAAGGGCGCCCGGGTCGTGGTCAAGGGCACGATCGCCATCAACCAGGACATCGGCGCTGGCTACAAGTACGACGTGCTGCTCAAGGACAGCGAAGTCACGGTGGAAGATCCCGGTGCGGCTCCCGCTCCGGCCGCCGCTCCCGCTCCCGGCGCTGCTCCGGCTCCGGCTGCAGCTCCCGCCCCGGCCGCCGCGCCGGCCGCTCCTGCTGGCCAGCCGCAAATGCCCGCTGGTCACCCGTAACTTGTTGTCCTAGCACGCCGTTGCGGCGAAGAAGGGCGCCAACCGAATCGTGTTGATTTTGTTGGCGCCCTTCCTTTTCCGCCTGCCCGATGCTGGTTGAGTTGCACCTGCGCGCCCAAGCCGGGCTGTTTCGCTGCACCATTGGGCCAACTGCAGGGTTGGCATTTTGGGGGTCGCCATCATGACGCGCCACCTTTTCGTCGTGGACCCGCTCGGGCCCATCGACATCCGCAAAGACTCTTCGTTCGCGCTGATGCTGGCGGCACAGGGCCGCGGTCACGCGCTGTGGTCGTGCGACACCGACGGGCTATTTGCGCGCGGTAATCAAGGGTTTGCGCGGTGTCGGTCGCTGCACGTCCGGCCGGTGCAGGGGGAACACGTTCAGCACGGCGAGCCCGAGTCGCTGCCGCTTGGCCACTTTGACGTGGTCTGGATGCGCAAGGACCCGCCGTTTGACATGCAGTACATCGCTGCCACCTATGTGCTGGATCAAGCGCCCAAGACGACTCGGGTTTGGTCGCAGCCGGCGGCGCTGCGGTCGTGGAACGAGAAGACCTCGCTGCTCGCCTATCCCGAGCTGAGTCCACCGTCGCTGCTGACGCGAAGCATGACTGAAATCATGCAGTTTCAACGCGACGTCGGTGGGTCGGTGGTCATCAAGCCCCTGTCCTTTTCGGGCGGCAACGGCATCGTGGCTCTGCATCCGGGCGATCTGAATACGCGCTCGCTGCTCGAGATCTCGACGCGGCACGGTAAGGAATTCGTGTTGGTGCAGAAGTACTTGCCGCAGGTCGTCACCGGCGACAAGCGCGTCATCTTTGTGGCCGGCAAGGCGCGCGCGGGGCTCTTGCGCATTCCGCCGGCCGACGACTTGCGCGGCAACATCCACATCGGCGCCACTACCGAGCTGAGCCCGCTGACGCCGCGCGAGCAAGCGATCTGCGACCGCCTGGGGCCCGATCTGTGGGCCGCCGGGCACCTGTTCGTCGGCATCGACCTCATCGGCGAACACCTGACCGAGATCAACGTCACCAGCCCCACCGGCATCCACGAGATCCGCGACTTTGGCGGTCCCGACCTGGCCGAAGAGCTGATCGACAGCTGCTCGCTCTAGACTCAGCTAGAACTTCCGCTCCGCGCGCGCCGACCACGCCGACTCGAACAGGGTGGCGTCGCCGGCCCGCTCGGTCAGCTTGCCGCCCCGCCACAGGCCGATGCGCTCCATCCAGGCTTCGAACTCCGGGGCAGGGCGCAGTCCCAGCAATTCACGCAGTTGCGCGTTATCGTGAAAGCTCGTGGTGTTGTAGTTGAGCATCACGTCGTCGCCCAGCGGGATGCCCATTAGGTAGTTCACCCCGGCCGAAGCCAGCAGCACTTCAAGGCATTCTTGGTCGTCCTGGTCGCTGTCCGCATGGTTGGTGTAGCACACGTCGGTGCCCATCGACACGCCCATCAGCTTGCCCATGAAGTGGTCTTCCAGACCGGCGCGGGTGATCTGCTTGCCGTTCTGTAGATATTCAGGCCCAATGAAACCAACGACCGAATTGACCAGGAAGGGCGAGTACCGCCGCGCAAACCCGTAGGTGCGCGCTTCCATCGTGGTCTGGTCGGTCTCGTAGTGAGCATTGGCGGATAGCGCCGTCCCCTGGCCCGTCTCGAAGTACATCACGTTCGGCCCTTGCGCCGTGCCTTCGCGGCGCGTCAGGTCGTAGGCCTCGTCGATGAGCGCCACCGAAATCCCAAAGTTGCGGTTCGCCTTCTCGGTGCCGGCCAGGCTCTGAAAGCACAGGTCGACGGGGGCCTTGAAGCGGCGGATCGCGTCCATCTGCACGCTGACGTGGGCGAGCACGCACACCTGGGTCGGAATGCGATGCTGGCGCATCAAGTCCTTGACCGCGTGGAGGATCGCCGCCGTGTTCTCGGTCGACTCGGTGGCCGGGTTGATGCCGATGACCGCGTCACCGTTGCCGTAGGCCAGGCCCTCTTTGACCGCGGCCAGGATGCCCGCCACGTCGTCCACCGGGTGGTTGGGCTGCAGGCGGCTCGAAATGCGCCCGTCCAAGCCGATAGTATTGTTGCACTTCTTGACCACCCGCATCTTGCGCCCGGCTACCATCAGGTCCATCGCGCTCATCAGTTTGGCGGTCGCCGACACCATCTCGGGCGTCAGGCCGGGCGACACCGCCGCGATGTCCTCGCCATTGGTGCGGCGATCCAGCAGCCACTCGCGCAGTTGGCCCACGCTCCAGCTCTGGATGCGCTTGTAGGCGCGCTGGTCCAGGTCGTCGACGATGAGGCGCGTGATCTCGTCCTGCTCGTACGGCACTGACGGATTCTCGAAGAAGTGCCGCAACTCCAGGCTGGCAATCACCTCTTTGGCGGCCACGCGCTGGCTGGTCGACTCGGCACAAAGGCCTGCGGCGCGATCGCCCGACTTCAGCTCGCTGGCGCGGTTGAGCGCGTCCTTCAAGCTGGCAAAGGTAAAGGTAGTGCCGTGAACGGTGGCGGAGAGCTTCATGGCCGCAGTCTAGCCGCCCGGCTGTCGCTTGACCAGCTACCCGGCAACCCCTGGTATCTCGGCTTCTTCGGCCAGGGCGGCGGCTTCCGCGGCGGCGCGCGCGGCCTGGCGACGGGCCACCTCGGCGCTGGGGCGGATGGCCGCAAACTCGCCCAAGGACGCGGGCCAGCGCTTGAGCACGTCCCCAGCAGCGGGGGAGGCCGTAAGCTGGTGATGTTGCCGCAAAAGTCCGTGCAAGATCTGGATTTCCTCGGGCTCCACCGCCATCGCGCCCACGTCGGCCGATAGGCGCGGTTCGCAATTCGACGCCGGATCCCACAGGTAGACCACGCCGCCCGTCATGCCGCTGCCCAGCAGCGGGCCCACCCCGCCCAGCACCAGTGCGGTGCCGTCGGTCATGTACTCAAACGCGTACTTGCCCGCTCCCTCGCAGACCAGCGTGCCGCCGGAATTGCGCACGCCAAAGCGCTGACCTGCACGTCCCTGTAGGAAGATCTCCCCGCCGACCGCGCCATAGCCCACCGCGTTTCCGGCCACGCTGGCCTCGCTCGCCGCCATGCCGCGCGGCTGCCGCACCACGATCCGCCCGCCCGAGATGGCCTCGCCCACGCCGTCGTTGGCCTGGCCGTGCAAGGTCAGATGCAGCCCGTCCACGCAAGCGAAGCCCAGGCCTTGGCCGGCCTCGCCGCGCAGAACCACGTCCAAGGTCCCCTTGGGGCGCAGCTCGCCCGCCGCGAGCTCGCCCGCCAGCGTCGCGCCGACCGCGCGGTCCACGTTGCGCACCCGCCGTTCGATCGGCTGGCCAGTAAGTGCCTGGGCTGCCGCCCAAAGGTCAAAGTTGAGCGATGTTGCCGGCAGTCGCTTGGCTGCGCAGCGTACGCTGCCCAGCATCTCGGGGTGGCTGAGCAGCGGCCGGGCGTCGTACAGCAATGCCGAGAGGTCCAGCTTGTCTGCCCGCGGTTCCCCGCGGCTGATCTGGTCCAGCAGATCCACCCGCCCGGTCAGCTCGCGCGGCGAGCGCACGCCCAGCTCGGCCAGTCGCTGCCGCACCGCCTCGGCCAGCGCCAGCAGGTAGTGGACCACGCCGCGCCGCGCCTCCTGGTAGCGTTCTTCTTCACTGGTGTCCACGGGCAGGGCGCGCTTGGCCTCGCCGTGGCCGACCATGAAGCGTTGGAACACCACTTGATCTTGGGTCGTAATGCCCGATGGGCAGGTGCCCTTGCTGCAGCCATGGCAGAAGATGCATTGCTCGGCGATCATCAGCGCCGTACCCAGCGCGACCTCGTCGGCGCCCAAGCACAGCAATTTGACCACGTCGTCGCCGGTCTTGATGCCGCCATCGGCGCGCAGGCGCACCTCGTTGCGGATGCCGTTGACCACCAAGGCTTGATGGGCTTCCGCCAGGCCGCGCTCGACGGGCAGGCCGGCGTGCTCGATCGACGAAGCTGCGGCAGCGCCCGTGCCGCCCTCGGCGCCCGAGATGTCGATGACGTCGGCGCCCGCCTTGGCCACACCCACCACGATGGTGCCCAAGTCGGTGGTGCTGGGGCACTTGACACTGATGGTGGCCTTGGGGTGCACCGCGCGCAGGTTGTGGATCAGCTGCGCCAGGTCTTCGATCGAGTAGATGTCGTGGTGCGGCGGCGGCGAGATCAGCGTAACTCCGGGTGGACACCGGCGAATCGCGGCGATCTCGGCCGTCACCTTTTCGCCGGGCAGATGGCCGCCTTCGCCGGGCTTGGCGCCCTGGCCGATCTTGATCTGCAGTTCGTCGGCGCCGCGCAAGTAGGCGGCGTCCACGCCAAAGCGAGCACTGGCCACCTGGCGGATGCGCGATCGGTCGGCCTGCCAGGCGCCGCCGGGGTTGCGCCGGGTGTCCTCGCCGCCTTCGCCGCTGTTCGAGAAGGCCCCAAGCTCGTTGAAAGCGCCGGCAATAGCCCGGTGGGCGATGCGGTGCAGCGCGCCGTGGCTCATGGCCGCCGCGACAAAGGTCGACGCCGCCACTTCGCGCGCCGGTGCCACCTGATCCAGGGGCAAGGGCTGCACGGCCTCCTTGTGGAAGTCGAGAAGATCGCGCAGGTACACCGGGGGCGTCGCTTGCACCGCGGCCATGAAACGGCCCCAGGCTCCCGGGTCGTCGCCGCGGGCCACCAACTGCAACTGGTGCAGCACTTCCTTGCGGTAGAGCTTGGCGTCCAGGCTGCGCGGCGTGCCCACGCTCAGCTGCGCCTGGCGGTGGCGCTCGCGGATGTCGCTGTCGATGTCGCCCAGCTCCAGACCGCCCAGGCGCGAGGTGGTCCCAGGCAGGTAGAACTCTACGATATCCCCTGCGATGCCCACGGCTTCGAACAGGCGCGAGCCGCGGTAGCCATCGACCGAGGTGATGCCCATCTTGGACAGGATCCGCCGCAGGCCCGTGTCAAAAGCCTTCTTGGCGCGGATCACGCCGTCGTTGCCAAAGGCTTCATGTGCCAAAGAAAACGCCAAGGTGGGGCAAATCGCGTCGGCCCCATTGGCCAACAGCACGGCGCCATCGTGGGGCTCTTGCACGTCGCTCGCCACGGCCACCAGCGACAAGCGCCGCCGCAAGCCGTGCCGCACCAGCGCCGAGTGCATCGCCCCCACCAGCAACAGCATCGGCATCATCAGCCGCTCTTGCGGGTTCTCTAGGGCCGCAGCGTCGCTCAGCACCAACACGGCCGACTCGCGCTTGCGGGCGATGCGCACCGACTCGGCCGCCAAGAACGCCAGGCGCGCCGACAGGGCCTTGCTGCCGCCCTCGATGGGGTAAGTCGCGTCGATCACTCGCGTATCCGGCAGTGGCGTCGGCGCGTCGGCCGGGTGACCGCTGGGTCCCGGCGGATCGCGGGTCAGCAGTCCTCGCACCTCGGCCTCGGTCAAGAAGGGCGACTTGGCGCGGACTTGCGGGAACACGCGGTACTCGTTCGAGTCGCTGTAGGCCCGCGGCGTGCGACCCAAGAACACGCCCAGGTCAATGGCCGAGCCTTCGCGAATCGGGTCGATCGGCGGGTTGGTGACGACGGCGATGATCTGCCGGAAGTACTTGTACAGTGGCGGCCGCGTCGGGCTCAGCGCCGCCAGCGGCCGGTCGTAGCCCATCGACGTCATCGGCTCGGCGCCATGCTCGGCCAGCGCCTTGGCCGTGCGCACCCGCTCGGCCGTCCAGCCCGCCAGGGTCAGGGTCGCGGCCGTGGGGCGGCCGTGGGCCAGCGGTCCGCGCGACGGCATCGGTAACAGCTGCTGCTCCGCCAACTCGCCCACGTTCAGGGGCGTGTGACGCAGCACTTCGGCTACTACTTCATGGGGTTGCAAGATCTTGCCTTGGGTCAGGTCCACGGCAAACGCCTGGCCGGGATCCAGCTGCCGCGTTTCGGCGATGTCGGCGGGATCCACGTTCAAGCAGCCGATCTCGCTGCAAATCGCCACCTTACCTTGGTGCGTGCGTAGCCAGCGTAGCGGCCGCAGACCCATGCGGTCCAGCGTAGCCACCACATGATCGCCGTCCGTGGCCACCAACGCCGCCGGGCCCTCCCACGCCCCCAGCGTGCCCATCGCGCGCTGCACGCCGCGGTGGAACAGCGCAGCCTGCCTGGGATAGTCGGGCTCGTCGCCGTGCGCTGGCGGCATCAACCGCAGCAAGGCCTCCAGCAGCGGCACCCCGTGGGCAGTCAGCACCTCGATCACGCGGTCCAAGTCGGCCGAGTCCGAGCCCTGCTTCATCAGCAACTCTTGGAACCCTAGCTCTTTGGCCAGGTTGCGCGCTGCGTCGCGCGTCGCCTTAATGGTGTTGATCTCGCCGTTGTGCGCCAGCGTGCGGAAGGGCTGGGCCAAGAGCCAGTCCGAGAACGTGTTGGTCGAATAGCGCCGGTGGAACACCACGGCTTGGGTGGTGAGCTCGGGGTCATGGAAGTCCAGGTAGAACTTGCCCAACTGTTCGCCGGTGCAAAGCGCTTTGTACACCACCGTCCGCGGCGTGAACGAGGCCAGGTACACATCGCGCACCGCCAGTTCGATGTGCTCCTTGGCGCGCCACAAGGCGATTGCCAACTTCTTGGGCGGGACCAAACCTTCGCCGATGAGCACTTGCCACACTTCGCGGCGCGACTCGGCGGCGGCCCGACCCAGCGCACTCTCGTCAACCGGCACGCGCCGCCATCC
The DNA here is from genome assembly GCA_037441385.1 of Myxococcales bacterium. Classification (GTDB taxonomy): domain Bacteria; phylum Myxococcota_A; class UBA9042; order UBA9042; family UBA9042; genus SXRM01. The sequence goes on along the minus strand of JBBISH010000015.1, from coordinate 46,911 downwards.
CAGCGGCGCCAGGCCCTCGCGACGCAGGTGAGCGTCAATTTCCTCTTGCCACACGCGGATATTGCCGGCCGCGGCCAGCGGAAACAGCACCACGCCCACCGACAAGTGGTCACCTTCGGGCACGTGCTTGCCGGGCGCGACGAAGCGCGAAAACCACTTGGCATCCAGGGTAAAAAGCAGGCCCGCGCCATCGCCGGTGTCGTCCAACGCGCCCCCGCGGTGTTCCATGGACACCAGGGCGGCAAGCGCTTCGTCGATCAGGCCGTGGCTGGGGCCGCGCAGGTCGGCAATCGCCCCCACGCCGCACCCGCCGCGCGACGGATGATCAATCAGTTGCTGGATGTGGGTGGGGATGCGGCGATTCGGGACAAGGCGGCTGGAACGTGCGGTCTTCATGCGCAGCAGTGTAGCGCGTGCCGCCCATTTCGTCGCGTGTTCAGCTCGGATGTGCCGTGTGCAAAGTCGCTTGCGCTCGCTTTGAAGCGCGTGTATCTACCAGTGGGACTTGGGCCTCCTCTCTGCGACTGCGGCAAACTCGACGATTCATGCATGCATGGCGACTCGTGCATGCCCGGCAGGTGAACATGGCGTTACCGCACGCGCTCGACGGTTTGGCAACCTTGTGGACTGGCCCGCGCGCCGCCGTGCCGCTTGTGCACGGGCATTTGCGCGCGCAGTTGCTCGCAGTCGAGATGTCGGCAGCGGTGGTCGAAGGGTTGCTGCCGCCGGGCCTAGAGCTGGCGCCGCAGCGGCTGTGCGAACCAGGCATCCACCCGATCGTCTTGATTCTTGGGCGGTACAGCGATGTCCACGTAGCGGTAGAACGCCGCGACACGGGCGATCTGCGCTGGGACGAGTGCAGCGTGGGCGTGCCCTGGGTGCGGCGCAGCTTGGGTCCGCGGCCCCGTCCGGGGCAGCTGCACGACCAGCCCCTGGCGATCACACTGCGGCAGCACGTCGATCACATCGTGTCGGCCGTGGGCGGGTTGCTGTGGACCGGCGACCGGCAAATTGGCCGCCTGGAGTTGCACGACCACATGGCCACCGTGCGGTCGCTGGTCCGCGAGCGGCCGCTTTTGCACGCCCAATTTGCGCCGGCGCCAGTGCGGGTGCCACGCGCGATGGTCGAGGCGTTCCGCCTGCCGTGGGTGAGCCGCCTGCCCAGCGGCGAACTCAAGCGTTTCGCGTTCCAATGGCAGCCCGACTCCACGCAGTTCCGCCCGCTGGCCGCTCAGGTCGAGGCGGGCCCAGGGTTGCTCGAAGGCGTGCCAACCGGGCCGCTGGCGACCAAGTTCGCCATCGAGGTCTCGGGCACTTGGAGCCTCATCCTGCCCGAGGATCTGCCTGATCCGGCCGAAGATCGGGTGCACCTGCGCCGCGCGCACACGCTGACCGAAGTGGAAGAATTGGCGCGCCAGTGGCCACAGGATCAGCCACAACTTACCGATCTGGCTAATTTTTGGCACGACCTCGCGGCCGAATTGCTGCGCGGGGCCGAAGGCCACCGCATTCGCGATGCCCATCGTCTGGGGCGGATGGTCAGTGATTGGTTCAACCGTTGCCGCGATGCGGCCGACGCGTGGTCGCGGGGCTGGTGGCCGGGGCAGGCCTGGCAGTTGGCGCTGGACGATCTTCCCGCCGGTGGTCTGGGGCCGCTGCTGCACGCGGCCGTGGGGGCCGAGCTGCCGCGGGTCGCGGTAGACCATGTGATGGCCGCGCATCTAGAAGAGTTCGCGGGCGATTTCCGCGCGATGGCCGCCGTGGCCGTGCGCGTCGCCGAGTCCGTGCCGCGCTTGACTCTTTGGTTTGCCGCCGCTTGGCCCGAGCTGGTCAACCTGGCGCCGCAATCCCCCGAGCACCGCCACGACCGCGTCGACCGCATCGATGGCGAAGTGGCGCGCCGGCTGGATGCCGAGGCCCTGGGCCTGGACTGATCAAAACCCCGCGGTGATTCACGCGTTCAGGTGCTTCTCGACCAGCTCCAAGATGGCTTGCTCACTCGCGGCGGCCCGCTGCGCGATCTGGTTGGCTTCGTCGAGCATCGCTGCCGCCTCGCCCGGATCCTTCAGCCCGCCCGCGTTGATGCGCACGTTCAGGTGGGCGCCGCGCACCGCCGCCGTTGCGCACAGCACGCCCACGCCCACGTCCGAGATCGACGCCGGATTACCCGTTTTCGCCATGGCTTCCAGCAGATCGTAGGTCTGTGCCGCGACGCGCATGGTCTGCAGCGGCACGGCGATCGCGTTCAGGGTGGCATCGCGCAACGCCTGGGTACGCCGCTGTTTGTCGTCGTCGCTGGCCCGCGGCATGCCCAAGGCCGCCATGATCGCGTCAAAGGCGCGCGTGTCTTCGTCGATTAGCTGACCCAGGCGCATGTGCAGCGCTTTGCCCACGGCCGCCTGGTCCGAAAACGCGCGCCACCGATCGTCCCAGCCGCGCTTGTGCGAGGCGAGGTTCGCCACCATCGTACCCAGCGCGGCCGCCAGGGCCCCCAGCAGTGCCGCCACCGAACCGCCGCCCGGCGCCGCCGACTCGGACGCCGTCTCTTCCACAAAGGCGCGCACGGTCAAATTCTGTAGGGAACGCTGGGCCTTCTGTCGCTTGGCGATGGCGTACTCGATGATCTTCTCGCTGGGATCGAACGGGGTCAGATCGGCCAGACCCAGCGAGCGCACCGCGATCTTGACCAGTTCGTCGTCCGAGACCCCCACCGAGCGCTGCTGCTTTTCCAAGAAGTAGCGGCCGGCGTCCAGCATCGCCCGCAGCGGCACCACGCCCACCAGCTCGGAACCGGTCACGCGCACGCCGCGCTCGGCCGCCTTGGCGCACACCTCGTCAAAAGCCACGTGCATTGGCGTGACCGAGATATCCGTAAGGTTCATCGAAACTTGCGCGATGCCATACTCGTCGATGAACCAGCCGATCGCCTTGGTGGCCTTCAGCGTGCCCGGCTGCCACAACGGCTCGCCGTTGCCATCGCGCAGAATCTTGCCGGTCAGACTGCCGCCCTCGCGCAGTTCCCGTCCCTTTTCGCGCACATCAAAGGCGATCGCGTTGGCGCGTCGCGTCGAGGTCGTGTTCAAGTTGACGTTGTAAGCCACCAAGAAGTCGCGCGCGCCCACGGCAGTGGCGCCGCATTTCGCGTTGAATTGCGCAGGCCCATAGTCGGGTTGCCCCTCGGGTCGGGCGAGCTTGGCCGGCAGGCCCTCGTATTCGCCCGCGCGGACCTCGGCCAGGTTCTTGCGGCGCGGCGTGGTGGCGGCTGCCTCGTAGCAGTAGATCGTCATGCCCACTTCGCTGGCCAGCCGCTGGGCCAGCTTGTGCGCCCACTCGGCCGCCTCAGCCAGCGAAAGGCCGCTGACGGGCACCAGCGGGCACACATCCAGCGCGCCAAACCGTGGGTGTTCGCCGTGGTGGTTGCGCATATCGATGAGATCGCAGGCTTTCTTGGCCGACCGCACCGCCGCCTCCAGGATTGCCTCGGGCGGCCCCACCATCGTCACCACGGTGCGATTGGTCGCTTTGCCCGGGTCCACGTCCAAGAGCAGCACGCCCTCGACCTGCTCGATTTCGTGGGTGATCTGGTCGATCACGCCCCTGTCGCGCCCTTCGCTGAAATTGGGCACGCACTCGACCAAGATGCCGTTCATGTCTGATTTCCTTTGTCTTTATGCGCGTTTGCCGGACTTCTGACAGCTGGGGCACAGGCCAAACATGTCCAGCCGATGGGCGGTCAGGGCATAGCCGTGCAATTCGGCAACTTGTTTTTGCAGTTGCTCGATCGCGTCCAGTTCGAATTCGACGATGGCGCCACAGCGCGTGCAGATCAGGTGGTCGTGATGGTCGCTGTCGCCCACCACTACCTCAAAACGGGCGGTGCCGTCGCCGAATTGCCCGGCGTGGACCAAGCCCGCGCGCTCCAGCAGTTTGACCGTGCGGTAGGTGGTGGCGTAGCCAATGGCGTCGTCGCGCTCGCGCACTTGCCGGTGCAACTCTTCCACGTTGAAGTGCCGATGCTGCCACAACGTCTCGGCCACCAGCCGCCGTTGCTTGGTCATGCGCTGCCGATCCTGCACTAGGGCGGATTCCACTTGCTGCAGCCACTCTTGCAGCGTCATGCTGACTTGACCTTTGTCCACGCTAGCCCCCTGCATCCGGCTGCGGCAAGTGTCGCGCACCTTGGCCGCCGTCGCAATTCCTTGTCGGCCATAGCCCTGTCGTGGTACACGAAAGAGCCGCCGCCGCCTGCCATGCCCGCGGGATTGCGCGCGTGCCCACGTTTGGAGTCCGACATGAACATTATGGTGCTGGCCCTGCTGGCGGCAGCCTGTGCCGCTTTGGCCATCTGGCTGTGGCTGCAAAGCTCGAAACTACAAGATCAAATCAAGTCGCTGACCGACAAGGCCGACAAGGCGGAGGCCGACTCGCGTGCCCAAGCCGAGCGTGCCGATGGCTTCAAGAAGCGCTTTGACCAAAGCCGCGAGGCCGCGGGCAAAGAAGACAAGGGTGCCAAGGAGTTCAAGGCCCAAGCCGCCGCCGCCAAAGAGGAAGTCAAGCGCCTGCAAGCGGCCCTGAAGAAGGCCGAGACCGAGAGCCACGATCTTCAAGCCAAGCTCCGCAAGGCCGAAGCGCGGGCCGAAGAGCTGTCGCACGCCCTGGCCGAGCGTTCGCACAAGAAGCCGGCGCCGGTGGTCGAAAAGCCAGTGGTCGAAGCCGCGCCGCCGCCCGCCGAGCCCAAGCCCGAGCGCGTGGTCGACGAGGCCACGTTGCTGCGTCGCGCCGAGCTGGAAGCCGAGCGCGCCGCCCGCCTGGCCGAAGCCGAAGCGGCCAAGACTGAGCGCGAGGCCGCGCGCGCCGCCCGCCAAGACGACAAGCAGAAGGAATTCATCGACAAACTCAAGGCCGAGCGCGAGACCTTCCGCAAGATGATCTTCGAGCGCGAGCTGGCGCTGCGGGTCCTGGAGCGCAAGAGCGAGCGCACTCGTCAGGCCTACATCGTCACGATGGGCGCCCTCGATCTGGCCGAGGACGAGCTGTACCGCATCAAACACGGCCGCGAGCGCCCCGAGTACGTGCCCAATCGCGCGGGCGTTGCCCAAGATCAGGCCGCGCTGGCCGAGATGCCCGATGCCGAAGAACCCGTCGAAGCGCCGACCCAGGCCGATCGCGAGGCCGCTGCCGCCGCCAGCGCCGCGCCGCAGATCGCCGAAGTACTGGACCTAGTCGATGCCGTCGCCGCTGCGAGCGAACCGGCTTCGATTGCCGAAACGGCCGCCGCGGCTCCGTCCGCCGAGCCCGAGGCCGCGCCGGCGAACGGACCGGCGTGACTTGGGCGTGACGGGAGCGCGTGCCCTGTCGTCGATTGCTCTTGTCGGTGAAATTGAAAATCGTTATCATGTTTCCCGTGGGCGCACGTAGCGCGCCGCCCGCTTGGTGGACATGAGCCCGATGACCCTGCCCGAAGCTCGGACCCGCACCGCAAACCAGCCGATTTCGCTTGCTGATCTTCCGGTCGGCACCCGCGCCCGCGTGCTCTGCGTGGCGCTGATGGACGAACTGGGCGACCGCCTGGTCGAGCTGGGCATGACTCCAGGCGCTCCGGTCGAAGTGCTGCGCCGCGGGGTCCTGGGCGGGCCCGTCCAGGTGCGCATTCGCGATTTTGCCTTGTCGCTGCGCCGCGATCAGGCCGGAACTGTGCAGGTCGACCTGGGACCGGGCACCGCCGCCCAGGGCGCTGCGGCGTAGGTCGATGGCAGCCACCCCCTCGGAACAGACTGCGACCTTGGCCCTGCGCGTGGCCCTCTGCGGTAACCCCAACACAGGGAAGACTACCCTTTTCAACCAGTTGACTGGTCGGCGCGCCCACGTCGGCAACTATCCGGGTGTGACCGTAGAGCAGCGGTCCGGCGAGCACCGCTGTGCCGACGGCCAGTTGTGGCGCGTCCACGACCTTCCCGGCGCCTACAGCCTGACCGCCCACAGCCCCGAAGAAGAGATTGCGCATCAGGCCCTGACTGGGCAGTTCGGCGAGGCCCCGCAGGTGGTGGTGGTCGTGCTCGACGCCAGCAACTTGGCTAGAAACCTGCTGCTTTTGCTGCAAGTGGCCGAGCTTGGCCTGCCGGTGGTGGCGGCGCTGAACATGATGGATGCCGCGGCGGCCGCCGGGCTGACCCTGGATTTGCCTGGGCTGCAGGCGGACTTGGGCTGCCCGTGTGTGCCGCTGGTGGCGCGCAACGGCCAGGGCCTGCCGCAGCTAGAAACGGCGGTGCGCCAAGTCGCGGACTACCCCGAGCGCGGGGCGGTCGCCGAGACGGCTTGGAGCAGCGAGGTGATGGAAGCCGTCGCCCGCGCCCGCGCCTGTGATCCGCGTTTGCAGTCGCTGGCGAGCGGGGCCGTGCTGTGGTGGCTGTGCGCCGAGGCAACCTTGGTCGACCGTCTGCAACCCGGGCTGGGCCAAGCGCTTTGCCAGGCGGTCCCGCGCCACTCGCAGCCGGATGTCGACGTGCGCCGGCGCGTGGTTCACGAGCGCTACCAGCGCATCGACGCGATCGTCGCGGCTCGGGTCGCGCGCAACGACGCGGCCCAGCGCAGCCTCTCGGATCGCATCGACGACGTGCTGCTGCACCCGCTGATCGGCGGTGGGCTGTTCGTACTGGCCATGGCCGCGCTGTTTCAGGCGGTTTTTGCCTGGGCCCAGCCGCTGGCCGACGGGGTGGCGGCCCTGATGGACACGCTGGCGACGGCCGCGCGCGCCTACCTGCCCGACAACCTGCTGCGTGCGGTCCTGATCGACGGGGTGCTGGTGGGTATCGGCGGCACGTTGGTGTTCTTGCCGCAGATTCTGATTCTTTTCCTTGGGATCGCCTTGCTCGAAGACAGCGGCTACCTGGCGCGGGCCGCGTTCTTGGCCGACCGCCTGATGGCGCGGGTCGGGCTTCCCGGCAAGGCTTTTGTGCCTCTGCTCTCCAGCCACGCCTGCGCGGTGCCCGGCATCCTGGCCACCCGCACCATGAGCGACCCGCGCGATCGCCTGCTCACGATCCTCATTGCGCCGCTGATGTCGTGCTCGGCGCGCCTGCCGGTGTATACCCTGGTTACCGCTGCGGTTTTTGCCGGCACGGCGCCGGTCCTTGGCGTGCTGTCGCTGGGCGGCCTCATCGTGACGGGCATGTATGTTCTGGGTTTCGTCCTGGCTTTGCTGGCGGCGGCGATCTTCCGGCGCACGCTGGTACCGGGTGCGGGCGCGCCGTTGCTGCTCGAGATGCCGCCCTACCGCCTGCCGCGACCGTCGAACATCGCTCGTGTGCTTTGGGATCGCGGCCGCGATTTTGTGATCACGACCGGCACCACCATCGTACTTTTGTCTGTTGTGTTGTGGGGTTTGATGACCTTCCCGCGCCACGGCTTGGACCAGGACGAGCGCGCCCGCCTAGAGGCTCAGGTCGCCGCGCAGCACTTGCAAGGCGATGCTCAGCAAGCGGCGCTGGCCGCGATCGAAGCCCGCGACGCGCAGATCCACCTGCAGCAAAGCGCCGCCGGCCGCATCGGCCATTGGATCGAGCCGGTCATCCAGCCCTTGGGCTTTGACTGGCGTATCGGCATCGGTCTGGTCGGGTCGTTTGCGGCTCGCGAGGTGCTGGTGCCGGTCATGGCTCAGGTCTACGGCAAGGGCACGCAGGCCGACGTCGACGACCGTTTCGCCGCCGACGTGGGCCGCTCGATGGCCGGCGCCGGGGCGCTGACCCCGCTGTCGGGCTTGTCCCTGATGGTCTTTTTCGCGATCGCCATGCAGTGCTTGAACACGCTCGCCACGATCGCGCGCGAGTCCGGCAGCTGGCGCTGGGCCTTGTTTGCCCTGGGCTACCTCAACGCAGCCGCGTGGCTAGCCAGCATGGGCGTCTATCAAATCGGCAAGTTGCTGGGGTACGCATGACCTGGGACGCCGTCGCCGCGTTGGCCGTGGTGGCTGTGGCCGCGGTCGTGCTGGCGCGCCGGTTGTGGTCGCCTACCCCCAAGTGCAGTCAATGTCCGGTGGCAGACGGAGCCCGCAAGCCAGCTCAGCGCAAGGCGATCTCAAGCCTGACCTTGGCGCGCAAGCGCTAGCTCGGCCGCGTCCAGCGCCTGGGCGTGGTCGCCCCCTTCCAGCTGCACGGCCTCGGCCGCCGCCAGCGCAATCTTGAAGTGCGGCCCCGGGCCATGCCCGCGGACTTGCAGCTCGCTGCCGGTCACCGGGTCTGCGGGCCACAGCCAGCGCCGCTTTGCCGCCGCCAACTGGTCACGCCACGCGGCGTGGGGCCCGTCCGGTTCGGCGGCCATACACAGGCGCAGCGCGGGGTCCGCTTCGGTGCGCCGCAGCCAGCGCGCTTCAGCCGCCCGCCACGGACCGGGCCGCGGCGGCCCCAGCGGCTCGACCCACTGCACCGCGGCGTGAATCGCCAGCGCCATGTTCCGCTCGGCCTTGGACAGCCGCAGCGTCGCTTCGCACTCGCTCGACTCAAGCCAACCCTCTACGCCATAGGCCAAATTGGCCAGCGCCAGCGCCAGATCCACGCGGCCCTGGGCGCGCAGCCGTTCGGCGCGCTCGGCCGCCCGCGGCCAGTGATGGGGTGCGGCGTCCAAGGTCGGCCACAGGGCCGCAGCCAGCCCCAGATGCTGCAGCAATTCCACCGCCAAGCGCGCCGACGGCGCCGTCAGCATGAGCCCCATCTCGGTGGTGATGCGCTCGGCCGCCACCCGCCTCAGCGTCGGCGCCAGTTCCACGATGGCCTGCCGGGTCGCCTCTTCGATGCGCAAGCCAAAGCGCGCAGCAAAGCGGGGTGCGCGCAGCAGCCGCAGCGCATCCTCGCCAAACCGCTGGCGGGCGTCGCCGATCGCCCGCAGACGACCCAAGCGCAGGTCCTCCATGCCGCCGACCCAATCGACCACCAGCCCGGTCGAGCTTCCGCGCAGCGGGTCCAGGAGCAGCCCGTTGATGGTGAAGTCGCGGCGCAACACGTCCTGTTCGGCGTCGGTAAAGCGCACCGACTCGGGGCGGCGACCATCCAAGTACTCGCCGTCGGCGCGAAACGTCGCCACCTCGACTTCGTGCATGGTGCCCAGCTCGTCCGCCAGGCGCACGCGCACAACCCCAAAAGCGATGCCGACTTCGATGACTTGGCTGAACAGCCGCCGCACCTGCCGTGGCCGCGCCGCGGTCGCCACGTCGTAGTCCTTGGGCTCTAGACCCAGCACCAGATCGCGCACGCACCCGCCCACCAAGTACGCAGAAAACCCAGCGTCGCGCAGTCGCTCCACCACCTTGACGGCCACTGCGCAGGCCTGCGAGGGGTGCAATTCAACGTGGCCGGCGGCTTCCATGCGGCAATTCTACACAAGCCGGGGCCATTGGGACATCACTCGCGCCGCGACCCCCGCTGCCTTCCGGGCCGACCGCCTATGCCCTACTCGGCAATTGGAATTTACCCCCCTACTTGCGCTAAAGTAGCCGTTTCGTCATGCGCAGCTTCGGCCGGCGCATCCCACGTCCGCCTTGCCAGGAGTTGGCCATGCGCCAAACGCGCCACCCGCAAACGCAATTCAGCAGCCGCCTTGCCCTGTACGCGACGGCGCCGGGCAGCCTGTGGCGATCCATTGCCGCGCTGTTGGTGGTGCTTGGGCTGCACGCGGGCTGCAGCTCGCCTTCGACCACCGCGGACGCTGGCGCCGATGTCCAAAATGCGGATGCCGAAGGCGACGCCGAGCAAGAAGATGTCTTGAAGCCGCCGACGTTGTCGGTGTCGATCTCGGCCAAGCCAAGTTCGGGCAACGCACCGCTCCCGGTTGAATTTGTGGCGACCGTGACGGGCGATGATCCAGCCAATTTGTTCGTCGAGTGGGATTTTGGCGACGCCTCGCTGCCGGTCGTCTACAACCTGAGCGTGCCCGAGGAAGCAGGCGGGCTCACGGTCAAAAATACCTATAGTTACAAAGGGTCGTACAACGCCCACGTCAAGGTCTACTGGCGCTACAACAGCAAGGTCAAGGCCGAAGCCTCTACCACGGTGCTGGTCGATGAGCCGGTGGAATTGTCGCTCAGCAACGTCGATCTGATCTCGCCCCCGTCGGTTGGGCTCGGCAGCGACGTCTCGCTCACCTTTTCTGTGGACAACAGCGGCGACGCCATTGCGAAACCCATCCAAGTCGCGATCTACCTGTCGGCCACCCAGGTGCTCGACGAAACGGCGATGCTGGTTCACACCGAGACGATCGCCAAGATGGACTCGGGCAAGACCTCGCAAAGCACGGTGTTTTTTGGCAATGATCCCGACGCCAAGACCGCCCCCAGCCATTTCAAGGTGCCTGCCGAAGTGGCCGATGGCGACTACTTCATCTTGGTGATGGTCGATCCCAGTCACAGCCTGAACGAGGCCAACCAAGCAGACAACTTTGGGGTCGCTACCTCGCTGCTGAACGTCAACAACCAAGAGGCGGCGCAGCCGGACTTGGTCATCACCGCTCCTGAGTTCGATAGCGCGCTGACCTATTCGCCCGGCGACTCGCTCACCTACTCGCACGAGGTGTCGAACATCGGCGCTGGCGATGCCAAAGCCAGCAAGTACGCGGTGTTCCTCTCTGCCGACAAGAAGCTCGACTACGACCCGACCAAGGACCCAGACGACCCGAGCCAGGTCGACCACATGCTGACCAAGCTGGCGACCAGCAATTTGCTCAAGTTGTCGCCCAAGGCCACGCTGCCGCTCAACTATTCGGCGATCATCCCCGACGTGCCCGATGGCGACTACTACCTGATCGCCGCGGCCGACGTGAAGAACCAGTTGGCCGAGAGCAACGAAGGCAACAACGTCGCGGTGGCCCCGCAGCCGGTCAAAGTCAAGAAACTGGTCAAAAACGGCGTGGATTTGGATCTGGTCTCGATGACCGTCAAGCCCAAGGGCACCTTCTTGGGCGGCCAGGTGGGCGTGCAGTGGTCGGTCAAGAACGCCGGCAACACCGCCATCGCCACGCCGTCGCCCGCCAGCATCTATTTCTGCCCGGACAAGGCGTTTTCCAAGAACACCTGCATCACCAACCAAAAGGATTTCACCATCCCGGCGCTGGCCGCGGGCGAGACCAAGGAAGGCACCACCCTGGTGACCATCGCCAACACGACGCCGGTACAGAACTACTACATCTACTTGCGCATCGACCCGGCCAATGTGGTCGCCGAGCTGGACGAAGGCAACAACGTCGCCGTGTTCGACAAGCTGATCCTGACCGCCCAGCAGAACGTCGACCTCTGGCCCGAAGCCGTGGGCGTGCACCCGGCCAGCGTCGTCGCGGGCGAGAAGATCAAGGTCTCGTACACGGTCCGCAACGACGGCACCACCGGCGCGGCCGCGTCGACCACCTGGGTCGCCCTCAGCCCGAACAAGCAGTGCGGCGCGTCGCTGGTGGCCCAAGGCCTCAACATCCTGATTGCCGAGACCCTCGACTCGGGCGCCGACGCCCTGAGCGCCGTGGATGTGGTCCAGGACATCACTATGCCGATCGGCTTGGATCACACGATCACCAGCTGGTACGTGTGCGTGATTCTGGACGCCAAGGTCGCCAACACCAAAGAAACCAACAAGGGCAACAACGCGGCAGCCTCGGCCACGCCGATCACCGTCAGCGGCGCCAAGGGCGGCTGCTTCGAAGACGACGCGGACGTCGCTGGCGTCAACAACAACACGCTGCAGAATGCGGCCCCGCTGCCGGCCAGCGCCACGGCCGTGCTCGGCTCGTGCGGCAACGACGACTGGTGGAAAGTCACAGTACCCAAGGGCAATTCGCTGCTGGTCAACCTCGTGGCCACCCCGCTCGTCTCCACCGTGGTGGTGCCGTCGGATCTGGACATCGAGATCTGGGCACCTGATGGCAAGACCCTGATCGACGGGCAGAAGCTGACCTCGGCCGCCAAGAAGGCCTCGGCCCTGACGGTGACGACCGGCGGCGACTATTACATCCATGTCGCGCCCAAGACCCTGGCCACCAAGGCCCAGTACACCCTGCAAGTGCAGGTGTTGGCCCCGGCCAACGGCGTGGACTTGCTCGCCGGCCAGCTTTCCGTGTCGCCCAGCGTCACTTTCCCGGGCGCGCTCATCAAGACCAAGCTCAAGGTCACCAACCTGGGCGACAAGGCCGCGGCGCCCTTTACCGTGCGCTACCTGCTCAGCCAAGACGGCCTGGTCGACGAGAACGACAAGATCCTAAAGGATGTCGACTACATCAACGGCATGGACGCCAGCGTCACGGTCGAGAGCAGCGAAACCTTGTTGCTGCCGATCGTCGCAGGCGGCGTTTGGACGGTGTTGGCCCAAGTGGACACCGGCAAGGTGATCGCAGAGACCAACGAAACCAACAATGTCTCGCTCTCCAATAGCCTCCAGCTCAGCACGACCCAGACCTGCCAGCCCGACGCGTACGCGGGCAACCACACCGCCGACACCGCCGCGGCGTTGCCGCCCGCCGGCACCTTGCTGCAGGCGCTGAACGTGTGCCCCGGCCTGCCCGATTGGTACAGCATCCAAGTTCCAACCGGCAAAGCCCTTTCGGTCAAGCTCAACTGGAAGTACCAATCCGGCAAGGGCTTGGTCGGCGTGCAGATCATCGACTCGAGCAAGGCGGGCGTCTTGGCCGGCGCGGCGAGCGCGGCGAGCAGCAAAGCGACCATCCCGTATGTCCAGGTGGGCGGGACGTTCTACGTCCATGTCTACGTTCTGCCAGAAACTACTGCAATTCCGTATGATTACGACATCACGGTCAGTGTCAGCGAGCCCGACCCGACCGACGTGTGCCTGGCCGATCCGTACGAGTCGAACAACGCCGTGGCGTCGGCGCCCGAAATCGGCTGTGGCCAGGCCACCTTGAGCCTGTGCCTGGGCGACGAAGACTGGTTCAAGCTGGTCATGAAGAAGGGCGAAGTCATCAACCTGGACTTCAATCACCCTGGAAACGCGTATCAGCTCAAGATCTTTGGTAATCCCAACCTGCCGCCCCTCAAGACCCAGGGGGGCAACGGCAAGGTGCCCTTTACGGCGCCGGACGACGGCACCTACTACCTGCAGGCCTCGTACAAGTCGCCCGGCATCAAGCCGACCGGTGGTTTTGGCTACACCCTGTTCGTCGACGGCGGCAAGGGCGTGGATCTGTTGGCCAAGATTCAGTCGGTGTTCCCGGCGCAGGTCGTTCAGGGCGAAGACATCTACCTGACCGTGCAGCTGAGCAATGCGTGCCAGGACGCGTCGACCGATTTCTGGTACGGCTACTACTTCTCGCAGGACAACAAGCTCGATTCCAGTGATGCGTTGATGAGTTTGCGGCCCATGACGGCGCTCACCGGCAAGGCCAGCAAGGCCGTGGACGACAAGGCGATGATCCCGGTCGACGCCAAGCCCGGCCCGGCCTACGTGATCGTGGCCGCGGACGCCACCGGCAGCGTGGCCGAGAGCCAGGAACTGAACAACACCGACGCTGCGGCCATGGAGGTCATCAAGCTCTGTTTGCCCGACGTCTTTGAACCCAACAGCGCGCCGCAAATCGCCTCGCCGCTGCTGATGGGAGTCACGCCCGACCTGTCGCTGTGCCCGTACGATCTGGACTGGTACACGATCGATCTCAAGAAGGGCGAGACGCTGACCGTGACCGCCAAATTCGATCAGACGCTGGGCGACTTGGACATCCGTCTGTACAAAGTGAACAAGTTCGCTGCGCCGGTCGCGGTGTCGGCCACCAAGCAGGCCCCCGAGCAGTTCACCTACCAGAGCGACGAAAGCACCAAGTTCTACCTGCGTATCTCGGGCTTTGCGGGCGACTCGAACGCCTACCAGCTGGTGGCCTGCAAGTCGATGACGGGCACCTGCATCGAGTGCCTGGACGACTCGATGTGCGCGGTCAATCAAGCCTGCGACCTGACCACCACCGTTTGCGGGCCCAAAGCCTGCACCGCCGACAACGTGGCGCCGTGCGACGACGGCAACCAGTGCACCGCCGACACCTGCGTGGGCGGCAAGTGCAACAACGGACAGGCGGCCGGGCAGGTGTGCAGCGATTCGGACCCGTGCACCTTGGGCGAAACCTGTACGTCCGACGGCACTTGCGTGGTGCCCAAGGCGACTCAGGTGCTGAGCCTGGCCAGCGACGCCACCACTCTGGTCGACTTGGCCACGGCCGTTGCGGCGGCCGGTGATGGCGGCTATGTGGTGGTTGGCGCTCGCGAAATCACACCGGGCGACCTGCGCGGCTACGCCGCTCGCTTCGGCGCCGACGGCAAGCTGCTATGGCAGAAGGCTTTGAGCGCGGGCAATTCGCCCAACGTCCTGCAAGGTGTCGCGGTGCAGGGCGACGCCATCGTCGCCATCGGCCAAGCCGGCAGCCCCAGCGCGGGCTGGTTCGTGCGCATGGACCTCAGCACTGGCAATGTCGCCACCAGCCAGCTCCTCAAGGTGGGCAGCGCCAGCGCCAAATTGAGCGGCCTTACCGCCTTGCCCACGGGCGACCTCATCGCCGTGGGCAGCGCGAGCGATCCCAGCGCCACCGCCGACGCCCAAGACGGTTGGGTGGTCCACCTGGACGCCAACGGCAACCTCCTGTGGCAAAAGTTCCTGGGCGGCAGCGGCAACGACACCTTGCAGTCCGTGGCCTTGGCCCCAAGCGGCACCGAAGTGGTGGCCGTGGGCCAAGACGACCAAACCACGGTGCAGAAGGGCCTGTTTGCGCGCCTCAGCGTCGCCAGCGGTGCAGTGGCCGCGCAGGTGGCCTTGGCAGAAGGTGCCAGCAACACCACCTTGTCGGCCGTGGCGATCCAAGCCAACGGCAACGTCACCGTCGCCGGCGCGACCGATAGCGGCAAGGCGGCGGCCAGTCCGCCCACCTGGCAGGCCTACGTGGCTCGCTGTAACTTGGCCGGCGTGGTCAGCTCCAGCGCCATCGTCGCCGCCACCACGCCGCAAGCGCCCAGCTTCGCCGGCCTCAAGACCGCGCGCATCTACGGCATGGCCCTACAGCCCGACGGCAGCCTGGCCGCCGTGGGTTACAGCGGCGCCGCCAGCGAGAAAACCTTCGGGTTCGACGGGATGTTGTGGCTCATCGGCAGCGACAACACCGTCACGGCCAGCTGGGCCGCGGGCAACGACAAGGCCGACGTGCTCCGCGCGGTCATGCCTTGGAACTGGGGTTGGCTTGCGGTTGGCGCGTTGGCCGAGTTGGACACCACTTCGGATCTGCTGCGCTTGCTGGTCCTGCCCACGGCACCCAGCTGCGACGACTTCAATCCGTGCACTATCGACAGCTGCAAGACCGGGACCGGCTGCAGCTATGTCGAGATCGTCGACGGCACGGCCTGCGGCGCCGGCACTTGCCAAAGCGGCGTCTGCACCACCAACTAGGCCCGCTTCGCATGACCCAAATCACGCACAAGGGCGCTTGGTCGCGGCCCGCGCTGGCCGAGATCCTGCCAGGCGAGCCGCCGGGACTTCGGCAACTTTCGGCCGATACTGCCTGGCAACAAGGCCAAGACGCAGAAGAGGCGTTTGATTTCGACGCCGCACGCCACCTGTACCGGCAGGCGGTCCGGGCCACGCCGGGTCGTCATGCGCTAGAGGCAACGGCGCGCTATGCGGAATTCTTGGTCGAGCGTCTGGGTGACCTGGCCGAGGTGGCGGCTTGGCTCGACGAGCCCGAGTTTGCCCTGGCCCCGGACGCCAAAGGCGCCGCCCGCGACCTGACCCGGCTGGTGGCCCGCGCTGCTGCCGGCGTGCAGCACCCGCGCGCGGTCGAGTTGGACAGTCGCCTGGCCCTCCAAGGCGATCCCGCCGCGTTGCTCCGCCTGGCCAAGCGCGAACTGGCAGAGTCGGGGCTAGAGCGGGCGGTGGCCATGCTTCAAGCCGCCGAAAGTAAGTTGGACGGCGAGGCGCTCGCTTTCCTGGAGCAGCTGCGGCGTCAGCGCAACGCCCAAGCCAGCGAGGCCCTGGCCGCGGTCGCCGCGGCGATCGAAGCCAGGGCTGCCGAGCGCGCCGTCAGTCTACTGGCCGAGGCCGAGCCGCGCTGGGGGACGACCCCAGTGTTTGCAGGCTTGCGCGCCCGCTGCCAGGCCCTGCAATGGCAGGCGCAGGCTGAACTTCTGCGCGCCCAGCTTGACCAGCAGGCCGATGCCTTGCAATGGCCGGCCGCTTTGGCCACAGCCCGCCAGCTCACCCAACTGCCCGGTGCCAGCGACGCGGACCGGGCCTGGTTGGCGCACGTCCAGTCGCAGCTGGCGGCGGCCGAGGTGGCGCAGTTGTGGGCACAGGCTCAGGCTGGCGCCAACCTGGATCGGTGGGCGGTCCTGGCGAGTCTGGCCGAGCGCGGAGTCGTGCAACCGCCCAGCACCATCGCTGCGGACCTGCTGGCCGCGTGGCAGGCGATCGCAGAGGTCGCGGGCTTTTGCCGCCAGCAGCCCCTCTCGCAGCGTTTGCCGGCGCTGTCGGCCGTCCTGGCCTTGCGTCAACTTGGCGCAGACGGCGATCCAGAAGAGTTGCAGAGCCACCTGCAGCGCCTGCCGGCCGAGTGGCTCGCGACGCCCACGGCTCGTCAGGCTGCCGAGGCGGTGGCCGCATGGCAGAGCGAGCTTCGGCAAGCTGAGGAAGCGGCCTTTGTCGAAGCTGTTCAGCTGATGATCGACCACGGCGAGCTGGACGACGCCGCCGCCGCGATTGGCCAGTGGGGGCGCGGCAATGCGGCGCAATCGCCGGCCCTCAAGTCGCTGCGCAAAGACCTAGCCGCCGCGCGCCAGGTCGCCGAACGTCGCGGCCACCTCACCCGCGATTTCGAGAGTGCGCTGGGGCGGGGCGCCTACTTTGCCGCGCGGCACGTTCTGAGCGAACTGGTTCATCTGGAGCCGGCCGATGTCGTTCAGGCCTTGCAGTCTCGGTTGGATCGGGTCGCTGGACCGGCCTTGCGCGCCGCGCCCGTGCCGCCCGGTTTGCACAAGCTGGAACAGGCGCCGGTGGCCTGTGCGGTCGTGAACGAGCGCCTCATCGTGGTGCAAGGGCGCTTGTGGCTCAGTGTCGTGCTCGACACGTTGGGCTTGCAGCCGTTCGCCTTGCCCGAGGCGTGGCCTATCGATACCAACGCGCCCGTGCGGCTGGCCGCGGTCGGTGATGCGGTGCGGCTAGTCGGTCTGTCGCAGAGCCGCTTGGTCGTCTTCGAGCAGTTGCCCGGCGAACCTCCGCATGTCGAAGGCGGGATCGACCTGGTCCAGGCCTTGCGGGGCGACGATCTGCTGCTGGGCTCTGCCCTTGAGCCTACGCAAAGGCAGTTCTTGCTCCTGGGTCGCCACAGCCTCCGCGGTGCCGCGTCGACGCTCACCGCGCTCGACGCCCATACCCTGGAAGTGGCGAGTCAGCAGCGCACCCAGCCGGCGCTGCAGTCGGCGGTGGGGATCGAGAACTTGCCCGACCGCATGCTGGTAGTGGCGCATCTGCGCGAACGGCAGAATCCCAAGAACTTTGCTGTGGCGCTGATCGATGCGTCCGGCAAACCGATCCTGCGCCTCAGCGACGCCGACTTGGGCGAGTACGTGGCCGGCGTGCGTTCCGCCGTCGCCTGGCCCGAGCAGGACCGCATCTTCGCCCGCTTTACTTACCACGATCCCTTTGACGCCACCGCCATCCGCGACGAGCCAAGCCTGCTGGTCCTGCGGCAGGGCCGCGTCGTGTTCGCCTCTTCCGATCTGCGTCGGCGGTTCGCCCCGCTCGAACCGATCGCCGTCGACCACGCCTGGACTCTGGACCGCGCCGCCGGCAGGTTGTGGATCGCCGCGCTGCCCACGGCATCGGCGCCCTCGCAAGATGCGCTGCTTCTTGGGGTCGACGCCAAGACGTTGCGCGCCGATCCCGCGGTCGCGATCCCAGGTGCCGCACGGGTCCTGAGCCTGATGGGCGTGCCCCAGGGTGCGCTGGCCTTTTGCCGGATGCGCGCCGGGCACTACAGCCTGGTCCTGGTGGCCTGGCGCGATGGCGCAGCCCAGTTGACGGAGCATCGCCTGCCACTGTAACCTGTTGCGCCCGCAGGATGCGCCGGGCGCCCGTTCGCCGATGGCTGCGATACGGACAACAGCATCCCGAACACCGTCTTACTATCGCATTTCCCGGAGGTTCCTCATGGGCAGCGGAAGCCGCACCCCCGAAATTCGCCGCATCGTTCGCCGCAAGAAGAAGATCGCCCGCGTCAAGCGCTTGATCGAGACCGCCAAGGCCGCTGCCAAGGCCGCTCGCGGCGGCAAGTAGGCCCACGATGGGCGACAAATCCTGCATTTTCTGCAAGATAGCCCAGGGCGAACTGGGAACGCCGTTCGTCTACCAAGATGCGGACGTGGTCGCTTTTCGCGACTTGCATCCGCAGGCGCCCACGCATGTCCTGGTGATCCCGCGGCAGCATGTCGACTCTTTGGCCGACTCGACCGGCGACGACGACGTGCTGCTGGGCAAGGTCCTGGCCGGCGTGCGCGCCACGGCGGCCGAATTGGGCTTGGTGCACTCGGGCTACCGAACCGTGTTGAACACCGGGGCCGGCGCAGGTCAGAGCGTCTTCCATTTGCACGCGCACTTGCTGGCCGGGCGGACCTTGGCTTGGCCGCCGGGCTGACCGGCGTCTGCCGCGCGGCCGCTCGCCGCTTCCATCTCTAATCCCGAGGCTTTGCCGATGGTGCGTCTGCGCCGCGAAATCGAGGGAGTCCGGCGCAACCACGCGGTGCCGCCGCCGCCCCATGCCGGACACGCCGAAGCTGCGTCGCTCATTCTGCCGCCCTTGGACGCGTGGCTGCTCGCGCAGGCGCCTGGGCGGGTGCTCTTGGCCGGTTCTGCCCCGCGACAGCTGGCCGAACAACTGGCCGCCGCGGAGCACTGGGTCTCGGTCACCGACCTGGACGACGGCGAGCTGCGGGCTTGGCACGCGCAAATGCGACCCGAAGTGGCCGCCCACCTGACCCTTTTGCCGCGCGGCTACGGCGACGTGGCGTTTGGCCCCGCGTCTTTTGACCGGATCGCGCTGTTCGACACGCTGGCGTCGTACCGCAATCCGGCCTGGGTGCTCAACAAAGTGGCCCGCGAGCTCAAGCCAGACGGCCTGCTGGTGTTGCGCGAGGTGGTGAGCGGCGACGTGCCTGCCGAGTGGGCGAGCCCGCCCGTGCTGCAACCGCCCGCCGCGCCCCGCGTGGTTCTGGGGTCGTGGCTGGCGCCGACTCTGGACCCGGCGCTGCCGGCCTTGCACAGCCGCCTTGCGCCTTGGCTGGTCGACGCCGCCACCCTAGAGGCTTTGGACCGCGGAGCCCACTTGGACGCGCTTCGGTTTGCCCTGCCGGCCGGCGAAGTGCAAGACGGAGTGGCCGCGCACCTTGCGCTGGAGCAGGTCTGGCTGGGGGGCGCCGAGCGCCTGGTGTTGTGCGGACTGTTGGCCGGCGCGCGGCCGTGGCTGGCCCACGTCGTGCGGCGTTTGCTGCAGGCGGTGCCGGCGACCGTGACTGCGGACTCTTCGCTGGGCCAACGCGCGCGCTGCGTAGGCCTGGTGGGGCGCCGCAAGCTGACCGGTGGGCTGCAATTCCGCTAGACGCCAAAGACTTGGTGCCCGCGGCGCGGCGCTGTGGGCCGCGGTTGGTTGACCGCAGCGGGTGCGCCGCATAGTCTGATACCGAATCCGTTCCGGGCGGATCGATGAACTGGGGACCCGGGCCAGCAGCGGCCACGAACCCAACCCAACTCAGGCCATCGCCACGGTGGCTCCAGCCCTGCCGCCCGAACCACGGTCAGTAGCCATCGCGAGGTGAGTGTGTTCGGCATCGGCGGCGGCGAGCTCGCTCTCATCATCATCGTGCTGCTGATCTTTGTCGGTCCCGACAAGCTGCCGCAGGTGGCCAAGACTGTGGGGACCGGCCTGCGCGATCTGCGCCGTGCCGCCAACTTGGCCCAGCACGAACTGCGCCAGGGCATGGAAGAGTTGACGCGCGAAGTCCACGACGCCACGGCCGACGTGCGCTCGATGGTCGAGGACTCGATTCGCGAGCCCGAGGCTAGCCAAACCCGCGCTGCGCCTGAGCCAGCCGCCCATCCGCCCGCGGCGCCGGCCGAGCCCGAAGTGCTCGCGCATGTCCGCCGCCGCATGGCGCAAGAGCGCAGCGAAGGCGAGGCCCCGGCCCCGTGGACCATCCACCGCGAACCTGAACCCTTGGAAGACGCTGGCGCGATGCCGTCCGAGACCAATCGCACGCGCTCCAAGCCAAACTTCCGGATGCCCACCGCAGACCCGCTGCCGGGCACCAAAGCGCGCGGCGACGTGGCCGACCCTGCCGCCGTCGCTGTCGCCCAGCCCGCAACCGCAGCGTCCCCGCCGCCAGCCGCTGAGCCAGCCGCGGACCCCGCCGTGGTGGCGGCCACTGAACCTCCCGCCAGCGACCCGATCCCATGAGCGAAGCCGTGCAGGACCAGGGCACGATGTCCCTGCGCGAGCACCTGATCGAGCTGCGCACCCGCATCGTGCGCTCTTCGATCGCGGTGATCGCAGCCTTTTTCGTGGCGTGGGCGTTCCGCATCGAGCTCTACGATTGGCTCAGTCAGCCGATCCGCGACGCGATGGCAAACAATAATCTGTTTGCTATCAAGGCATTGCAGATTACCGAGTCGATCGAAGTCTACATGAAGCTGTCGCTCGTCGGCGGCCTGTTCTTGGCGAGCCCGTGGGTCTTCTATCAAATCTGGGCCTTTGTGGCGCCGGGCCTGCTCGCCAAGGAAAAGCGCCTCATCGTGCCGATTTTGTCGGGCAGCGTCGCCTGCTTCGTCACGGGTGCGGCCTTTTGCTACCTCGTTGTCCTGCCGTTCATGACGGACTTCCTCATCCGCATGACGACGGAAGCGCCGGGCCTGACCCTAGAGCCCACGCTCGCCAGCACGGTTTCGTTTGCGACGCTGATGCTCGTGGCCTTTGGCGCCGTGTTCGAGTTGCCGTTGTTCATGTACGTGCTGGCCGCCGTCGGCCTGGTTTCTGCCAAGGGTTTTCTCGGTTTCTATCGCTACTGGATCGTCATCGCCTTCATCATCGGTGCCGTGCTGACGCCCACCCCCGACCCGATCAACCAGACTTTGATGTCGGCCCCGCTGGTGTTGCTGTATGGGGTTGGCATCGGCATCGCCTGGTTCGTGCAGCGCGACCCTGACGCCAAATTCTCGCGTCGCAGCATGGCGATGGTGGCGCTCGTGCTGGTTGGCGTCGCGGTCGGCGGAGTCGCGCTGGCCGCGCGGCGCAGCGACCCGACCACCCAAGACGACCTGCCGGTCTCGGCACAGCAGATCGTTGGCGTCCACATGGCACAACTGCCCAGGTTGCTTCAGCAAGCCGAGCGCGACCCCTTTGCCGCCCGCTTACTCAGCCCCTTGACGCAGCTGCGCGCGCTGGCGCTCGATAAGCCCCGCGATCCGGTCGTCGTCCTGGTGCGCACCCGCGAAGGGGCGGCGCTGCTCCTCGAGTTCGAGGATGCCGAAAGCCAGGTCCGCCGGCTGGCCAAACTGCGGCAAAGCTCGGCGATTTCAGCCCCTTCTGGCCTGACAACCCTGCTGTCGGTGCCCGGCGCCAAGGCGCGGTGGCGGGCGGTCGCGGCGGGGCCGCACGTCTTGTGGATCGGCGACGATGGCGCGGTCGATGTGCTGGCGCGTGTGCGCACCAAACAGTTGCCGGCCCTGGCCGACGACCCCGTGGCCGTTCAGGGACTGCGCGAGCTGCGCGCTGGCAGCCCTTTGTGGTCGCTGAGCCTGGAGCCCAAGGGCTTCTCGCGCTGGCTGCCCGCCGGGGCCTTGCAGCAAAACGTCAAGCAGGTCGCCGTGGTCTACCAGCCGGACCCGCCGTCGATGCAGGTGCGGTTGGACTGCAAAGGGCCTGACGCGGCCAGCGCCCTGCGCGACCGCCTGGACGCTTGGGTTGCGGACCAGCGCCACGAGTTGCAGGCGGCGCCCGCCGACGATCGTCAGCGGCGCACGGCCGAAAACCTCAGCGAGATTGCCGTATTGCTAGCTCGCACCTCAGAGGCCGCGGCGCGGCTGGTCCCCGTCGGCTCGGTCGATCACCAGACGCTGATGGCCTCGAGTGCCCAGGCGATGCGCTTGGCGCGCGAGCTGTCGCCGACGACGGCACCCGCCACCGCGCCAGCGCCCGAGGCCGACGCCGCGTTGGGCGCAGCAGTACGGCCGCCGGCGCTCGTCCAGGCCGAGGCCGCGGGCACCAGCGTGACCTGGAAGCTCCAAGCCGACTCCGCGCCGTTGTTGGCGATGCTCGCCGCGCCCGCCGATGCCGGCCTACAGAATCTGCCCAAGCCGAGCCTGTCGCCCGCGCAACCCGTGACCGTGGTGCCGCCGGTGCTGGCGCCTCGCCCGTAACCACTGCTCCAAAGCCGGCGTTCTTCCGCCCAGGTCGCCACGGATTGCGGCGCCGGCCGGTTGCGCCCGCCTGGGCCAAGCCGCCCACGGCGCGTTCCGATCGAGGTGAGGACAGCCGACCTGGCGCTGTCGCCCAAGCTGGGGCGGTGCCGCTGCGGGCTTGCGCCGGGGTTCATACGGAATCCGTCTAATTCGGCACAAAATTCCGGCCAATCTTTGGGCCCAAACCGGGGTCCCCGCCCCCTTTGGCTGCGGGCTCCGGGCAGGGCAGGGCCGCAAAAAGCACGAAGGCCGCCGATCCCGCGACCGACGGCCTCCGCCTGGCGACTCGTCGCCTTCGAACTACGCTACTTCTTCAGCAGGGCAAACGCCTTGGCGAAGGACTCGGGGGCGTAGCCCGCCGACGGCTCGAACTTGCGGCCGTTGATGTACAGCGAGGGGGTGCCCTCCACGCCGGCCTTCTCGCCCATCTCCTGGGTCTTCTTGAAGAGTTCGGCGTACTTGTCGCTCTTGAGCGCCTCTTCCAGCTTGGCCTTGTCCACGCCAGCGCCGGTGGCGATCTCTTTGATCTTGTCCTCGCTCAGCTCGCGCTGGGCGGCGAACAGACCGTCGTGGACCTTCCAGAACATCTCCGAACCACCCTGCTCGAAGGCCAGCTGCGCGGCGGTCGACGCCGGCTTGGCCATCTGGTGGAACGGCAGCGGGAAGTGGGCGAACACCACCTTGACCTTGTCCTGGTTGGCTTCGTACACGGCCTTGACCGGCTCAGCGACGCGCGAGCAGTACGGGCACTGGAAGTCCGAGAATTCGACGATGGTGATCGGCGCGTCCTTCTTGCCCTTGAACGGAAGGCCTTCCACGTTGAAGTCGTTGACCTTGTCGTTCAGTTCCGAGAAGACCTTGCCCTTGGCGACGATGTCGTCGTACAGAGCCTGGCCTTTCTTGCCCGCGGCCTCGGCCTTCTTCAGCTCTTCGTCGATGACGGCCTTGAACATCGGCAGCGGCTGGGCGCCGACGATCTTGCGACCGTTGATGAAGAAGCCGGGGGTGCCGCGGACGCCGACCGTTCCGGCCATGTCCATGTCTTCGGTGATGATCTTGTCGGTCGCCGGATCCTTGCGGACCGCGTCGAACTTGGCCATGTCCAGGCCGATTTCCTTGGCCCAAGCCACAAAGTTCTCGTCCGTCAGCGCCTGCTGGTTGGCGAACGCCTTGTCGTAGAACTGCCAGAACTTGCCTTGCTTGCCGGCCGCGATCGCCGCCAGCGAAGCTGGGCGAGCGTCTTTGTGGAACGGCAGGGGGTGGTGCTTGAACACCAGACGGACCTTGTCGCCGTAGGCCTTCTCGACTTCAGTCAGCGTGTTGGCGCCGCGCGAGCAGAACGGGCACTGGAAGTCCGAAATCTCGACGATGGTGATCAGCGCCTTGTCGTTGTCACCCTTGACCGAGTCGCGCTTGGGGTCGACCGGGACCTTCCACACGTCGTAGCTGTCCGGCGGAGGAGTGGCGGGGCCCTCATCGGCCTTGGCCTCTTCGCGCTTGGCGGGAGCGGCCTCGGCGGCCGGCGCCTTGCCTTCCAAGAAGTACTCGACCACCTTGGTGCCGGTGTCGCCGCCCGTCTTGGCCGCGGCCAGCTTCATCTGCTCCATGCCCGTCTTGCCGGCCGAGACGGCCTTGGCGTCGGCCAGGGCGGCGTCGATGGCCTTCTTGAACTCTTCGAAGGGCTGGGCGCCCTGGATCAGCTTGCCGTTGATGAAGAACGAAGGCGTGCCGCCCGCGCCGGTGGCGTTGGCCGAGGCCTGCTCTTTCTCGATCTGCTTGGCGATCGCCGGGTCGTTCAGGTCGGCCTTGAACTTGGCCACATCCAGGCCGATTTCCTTGGCCCACTTCTCGTAGTTCTCGGGGCTCAGCTGCTGCTGGTTGCCAAAGAGCTTGTCATGCATTTCCCAGAACTTGCCCTGCTTGTGCGCGGCCAGGGCGGCGATCGCTGCCGGCTTGGCGTTGTTGTGGAAGGGCAGGGGCTGGTTGGCCCACACGATCTTGACGTCGTTGGGGTAGGCCTCGACGATCTGCTTGACGGTCGGGCCGACGCGCGAGCAGAACGGGCACTGGAAGTCTGAAACTTCCAGGATGGTGACCAAGCCGTTGGCCGCGCCCTTCCAGGGCATCGACGCCGGGATGCCATTGGCGGCTGCGCCCGCTACGGGGGCCGGTGCCGCCTCGCCCACCGTGGCCGGCTGCGCGGGAGCGCCACCCTGTGAAGAGTTCATGTTCTTCGACAGCCGCCCGGCGCCGAAGGCAATCACGACCGCCGCGATGACGATCAAGACGATGTTTTCCTTCTTCATTGCCATTATTCCTTGCTGACCGGTGTTCTTCCCGACCGGTTTGCCGCGGTCGTGGCCGGTGTGGCCGCTGGCCCGGGTCCAGTCCGGGGCGCAGTACGTTAGGGCAGTTGCAGTTGTCTGTCAACCGCAGCCGACCCTTCAGACAGCCTGCAACTCGCGACGAGGCGCGGATATTCCAGCGGTTCCCAGCGCTGCGGCCGCCGGCCACTTGCCACCGCCATAGGCAAGGCGCACCATGGACCGGAGTTGCGCGCCAATTGATGCCCGACCGGGCCGGCCTGAGGTGTAACGATGCGAAAGTCCAGCCTATTATCAAGGTTGTATCCCACTATCGGCGGCGCCGCGATCGCCGCGGCTCTCGTCGTCGCCGGCGCTCTGGCCCCGCAGCAAGCCCAGGCGGCCGTGCCCACCGCCACCAACGTCGAGGGAATGCTGCTGAGCGCGAGCGGCTCCGCGGCGCCCGATGGCAAGTACGACCTCACCTTGCAGCTCTATGGCCAAGAGACGGGCGGGACGGGTGCCTGGAAAGAAGGTCCGGTCGCGGTCACGGTAAAGAATGGTCAGTTCTCGCTGGCCTTGGGCGCTACCACGCCCCTGTCGGCCCAGCTCTTGGGCAGCCTGAGCCAGGTATGGCTGGGCGTGTCCGTGGGCCAGGACCCCGAGTTGCCTCGCAAGCAGTTGCAATCGGTGCCGTTCAGTTTGCGCGCCGCGCTGGCCGAAGGCGTCGACTGCTCGGGCTGCGTCGGTCTCAACCAACTCGACTCCAAGGTCCTGGCTGGCTACGCCAAGACCGCGGATTTGGCTCCCTACGCCAAGTCGGCCGACCTCAGCGCCTACGCGCAGAAGACCGACTTGGTCGACTACGTCAAGGCCGCCGCGCTGGCCAAGGTCGCGGGCACCGGCGCCTACGCCGACTTGCTGGGGGCGCCCAAACTCGCAGACGTCGCGACCACCGGCAACTTCGGCGACCTCAAAGGTGTGCCCGTGGCCGCCAAGATCGGCGCTACCTGCGGCACCGGCCTGGTGATGAAGGGCATCAAGGCCGACGGTTCGTACGAGTGCGTCGCTGCCACCACCACCCTCACCGCCGCCGACCTGCCTGCCGATGGCCTGTCCAAAGTGTCCAATGGCCTCTTGACGGACCAGTTCACCGAAGTCGCGGCCTCCACCACCGCGCCGATTCCAATTCCCGACTTCCTCGGCGCCGGCGTCTCCGACTCGGTCAACGTGCCGGACTTCGGCGTCGCCCAGGGCATGGCGGTAGCGGTCACGCTGACCAACAGCGACGTGTCCAAGATTCGCATCGACTTGTACGATCCCGCGGGCACCAAGACCACCATCTACAACGGCGAAAAGACCGGCACGGCGCTGTCCTTGCTGTACGCGTCGCCCTCCAAGGGCCTGGACACCTACGTTGGCCAGAACCCCAAGGGCTTGTGGTCGATCACCGTGGCCGACTTGGCCAACAACAGCATCAAGTACGACGGGCAGATCACCTCGTGGCAAGTGCAGGTGAGCACGCTATCCAGCAAGAAGGTGGCGGCCAACGGCGGCTTCCAGTTCTTTGTCTCGGCCAGCGCGCCCACGCCCTGCAACCCCGCCAACTTTGGCATGAGCTACGCCAACAGCAAAGACAAGGCCTTGTACATCTGCAACGGTACCGACTGGGCCGCGGTCTACCTCACCATCCCGGGCAGCAAAGAGAATCCGGCCGCCTCGTGCAAGGACTTGCAGACCAAAGTACCGCTGGCCAAAGACGGTCCCTACTGGATTAATCCGGATAATACAACGGCTTATCAAGTGTGGTGCGACATGACCACCGACGGCGGCGGCTGGACGCTGGTGATGCGCTTCAAGAGCGACAACAAGCTGGGCTTTGCCAGCACGTACTGGACCGACAAGAACGTGTTCAACGACGACGGCAGCGCCTCGGTCGATCCCAGCTTGAACGCCAACGCCAAGCTCGGCTCGTTCGTGAATCTGCCGGGCGGCACGCTCCGCGGCTGCAAGGGCGTTCCCAGCGGCGGCCAGTGCGTGCAGCAGTCGCTCGGCGCGACCAAGACGCTCAACACCGTGTTCAACGAGGGCTTCAAGAACGGCGGTCCCAGCCGCGGTACACTCGTCAGCTACTGGGGCGACGACGGCAGCCAGCCAAACTGCAACGGCAGCGGCATCAACAATGCGTCGGCCACCTACGGCGGCTACGGCACTTACTCGGGCGCGCGCTGGGGCCTGGTCGGCAACAACGAGAACGACTGCGCCACCACCGACTCGGGCTGGGGCTTTGGCACCTACGGCTGCAGCGACACCAACAAATCGTGCGGCGCCGGCGCCAACTTCTGGCAGAGCGGCAGCTGTGGCAGCAACTGCACCCAGGGAACCCTGTGGGTCCGCTAGCCCTGCAGAACTGATCCGCCTGGATGCGCCACCTCCTTCTGCCCATTTCACTGCGTAGGGTTGCCGAGCACCGCTTGCGCAGCGCCATGACCGTACTGGGCGTGGCGCTCGGGGTCGCGGTGCTGGTGGCGGTGGTTGCGACCAACCGTAGTATTCTCGATAGCTTCCGTAGCACGCTGGGCGAGGTCGGCGGCAGCGTCCACCTCGAGGTGCGCGGCGGCGACACCGGGTTGCCCGAAGACGTTCTGGATACCGTTCGCAAGGTCCCCGGCGTGCGCTGTGCCAGCGTGGCGATCCAGCGCAGCCTGGACTTGGACCAAGCGGGCGACCCTCAGGGGTTGCGGGCCGGCGAGGCCGTGTCGCTGCTGGGGATCAACTTCACCGAAGATCCCAAAGTGCTCAAGACCTTGTATGGCGTCGACCGCGAGCAGACCCAAAGACCGGCCAAGACGGCGGCCGACGAGGAACTGGCCAACCCGCTGGATGTACTGGACCGGCAACGGCAACTCATCGTCAGCGACACGTTTGCTCAGAAGTACCAAAAGAAACAGGGCGATACCATCGATCTGCTGACCAAGGAGGGCGCGCAGCCCTTTACCCTGTACGCGGTGGTGCCGGCGCGCGGACCGCACAAGGCCTTTGGTGGCAACTTGGCCATCTTGGATTACATCGACGCTCAAGAGATTTTTGGGCTGGCCGGCCGCGTCGATCGCATCGACGTTGCCGCCGCGGATCCAGAAAAAGAGGGCGAGATCGAGGCTCTGGCCAAACGCCTCCGCCAGGCCACGGGCAATCGCTACCAGGTCGAACCGCCCTCGGCCCGCCAGGCCCGCCAGCAGCATCTGCTCCGCTCCTTCCACCTGGGGCTGACGATTGGTGCCGGAATTGCCTTGTTGGTCGGTATGTTTCTGATCTACCACACGCTATCGATCTCGGTGGCGCAGCGGCGGAGCGAAATCGGCATCCTGCGCGCCAGCGGCGCCACTCGCCGCCAAGTCGTGCAGCTGTTCACCTTGGAGGGCGCGGGTTTTGGCCTGGTCGGGTCGCTCGTCGGGGTGGCGCTGGGTCGCTACCTGGCGCAGTTCCTGCTGCAGCAGGCCGCGGGCCCGATCACCGACATCTATGTCCGTGTCCATGCTCAAGAAGTCATCATCGAGCCAGTGGTCCAAGTGGCTGCAGTCTTGCTCGGCACGTTGTCGTCCACGCTGGCGGCGCTGGTGCCGGCGCGCGCGGCCAGTCGCCTCAGCCCGGTCGAGACGATTCGCACCCCGGCCTTTGGCCACGAAACGGCGCACAAACGGCTACTGTCGGCGCGCGACGGGGTGGCGCTGGTCCTGGCGATCGCCGCGCCCGCGGTTGCGCAAGGGCCTGTGATTGCTGGATTTCCCTGGTTCGGCATCGCCTCGATGGGCTTGATCTTGCTGGCCGCGACGCTTTGGTCGCGCACGGCCGTGGCCTTGTTCAATCGCGCCTTTGCGCCGGTGGCCAGCCGGTTGTTCGGCCTGCAAGGTCGCCTCGCCGCCGACAATGTCGCGCGCAACGCCGAAAAGGGCGCGGTGACCGTGGCCTCGCTGATGGTCGGTCTGTCGATGGTGGTGGCGTCGTCGACGATGACCGGTAGCTTCCAGCGCAGCATCGACCAGTGGGTTGAACAGGCGGTGCCGGCAGACCTTTTTGTCACCAGCAATGCTCGCCTGGGCGGGACCAAGAACCAGCCGCTGGAACCCGAACTGGCCCAGAAAATCGCCAGTATCCCGGGCGTGCGCGGCGTTGACTTGGTGCGATTGCGCAACGTCGACTTCCGCGACACCCAGATCCTGCTGCTGTCCATCGACGTGCACATCCGCTTTACCATGCATCAAACCGCGTGGACGGTGTCGCGTTGGCTGGGCGACAAAGGCACGGTGATCGCGCGGATGCAGCGCGGCGAGGGCGTGATCATCTCCGAGACGCTGTCGCACCGGTTCGGCCTAGCGCCGGGCGATCAAGTTGAGCTGCAGACTCCGCAAGGTCTTGAGAAGTTTCTGATTCTGGGTGCGATCGTCGACTACTCCAGCGACCAAGGCGCGGTGTTTCTGGACCGTCGCCTGTACGTCGAACACTGGCGCGATCCCCTGGTCGACACCTTTGAACCGTACATCGAGCCAGGCGCCTCGCTCGAAAAGGTGCGCAGCGACATCCTGGCCCGCTACGGCAAGCCCTACCGCCTGTTCGTGCTCACCAATGCCGAATTCCGCACCGAGATCAAGCGGATGATCGGTCAGCTGTTCGACGTGATGCGCGCCCTAGAGGCGGTGACGGTCCTGATCGCCTTGCTCAGCGTCGTCAACACCCTGCTCACTGCCGTGCTCGATCGCATGCGCGAGATCGGTGTTCTGCGGGCCATTGGCATGTTGCGGCGCCAGCTCGTCAAGCTGATCTTGGTCGAGTCCCTGGGCTTGTCGTTGGTCGGCGCGGTGATCGGCACGGCGGTCGGCCTGGCCAACGGGGCGATCTTGCTCCACGTCGTGTCTCGCCAAGACGCCGGCTGGGAAGTGCCCGTCCATGTGGATCCCCTGTGGATCGGCGCGTATGCCCTGACCTTGGTGGCGGTGGGCGTTCTGGCAGCGGCCTACCCCGCCCGCGTCGCCGCGCGCATCGCTATCGTCGAGGCCCTTGGCTATGAGTAACCCGTCCAGCCCCCAGTGCCCCACTTGCCGCGGCCCCGTCGCCGAACGCAGCGTCAACCCGGTGTTCCCGTTTTGCAGCGCCCGCTGCCGCACCATCGATTTGGGCGAGTGGCTGACAGAGAGCTACCGCATCCCTGCGGGCCCGGACGAGACCGAGCGCGACGGGCCGTCGACGGGCGAACTGGGCCAAGGCGGCGACGATCTGCCCAATTGAGCCGCACTGCGGCGAGCAGACCCCGGCGCCA
The DNA here is from genome assembly GCA_037441385.1 of Myxococcales bacterium. Lineage (GTDB taxonomy): Bacteria > Myxococcota_A > UBA9042 > UBA9042 > UBA9042 > SXRM01. Next base: position 16,837 of record JBBISH010000015.1, on the reverse strand, counting down.
ACCGGCGATCCAGTCAGAGCTTTGACCAATTGCCCGGCCGGCCATACCCTAGAGGACGCTGGACCGCCGGTGAGTCCCATCAGGAACCGATCATGACGCCCCGACTCGTGGCGCGCTCGTTGCGCGCGACCCTTCTCTCCCTATCCCTGCTTGGCCTTGGCCTGCTCGCTGCCATGCCCGCCTGGGCCTGCGGCGGCTTCTTCTGCTTTACCCAGCCCGTCGATCAAAGCGCCGAGCGCATTCTGTACGTCCACGAGGCCGGCAAGATCACGCTCCACGTGCAGATCTCGTACAAGGGCGACGATCAGAACTTCAGCTGGGTCCTGCCGTTGACCAAAGCGCCAGAAAAGACAGCCGACGGCAAGGACATCGCGGTCGGCTCCGACACCATTTTCCAAATGCTCGAGCAGTACACCTCGCCCAGCTTCCAGCTCAACTGGAAGGGCGACGGCAAGTGCCAGCCGCCGATCTGCTACTACGCTGCCGCAGGCGGCGGGCCGCCCAACGCCGACGGGGGCAGTGGCGTCAAGGTGTTGGCCCAGGACTCCGTGGGTCCGTACGATTACGCGCTGCTGCAAGGCAGCTCGGGCGACGCCATCGTCAAGTGGCTCAACGACAACAAGTTTGTTCAGCCGGCCTCGACCGCGCCGTTGATTACCAGCTACGCGCAGAAGAACTACGTGTTCCTGGCCCTGAAGCTCAAAAAAGACAAGGGTACCGGTGACTTGGTCCCCGTCAGTCTCACCGTCGCCGAAGATTCGCCGTGCCTGCCGATCCGTCTGACCGCGCTGGCCACTCAGCCCGACATGCCGATCGTCGCGTGGGTCATCGACAAGGCGCGGGCCATCCCCAAGAACTACCTGCACGTCGAGCTCAACGAGGCGGCGGTCGACTGGTTCACCAGCGGTGGCAACTACAAGACCGTGGTCAGCAAGGCCGTCGATCAGGGCTCGGGCCACGCGTTCCTGACCGAATTCGCCAAGAAGACCAGCGAGGTCTCGATGCAGTTTGCCCAGCCCGGCTGGGACGTGGCCAAGCTCGCCGGCCTGACCGATCCGGCGCAGTTCCTCGCCGCGATGTTCCAGATGCAGCTGCCGCGCACGGTGCAGATGCAGAACCTGATCAAGAAGTACATCAAGAAGCCCGACGCCTACAAAGACATCAGCGATCAAGAGTTCTACGGCTGCATCCAGAACTACAATACCGCTTCGCCCGATTCGGGCTGCAAGGCCTACTTCGACGCGGCGGTCGCGGCCGGCTTTGACGCGGCCGCCTTTGCCAAGGACCTGGATCAACTGGTCATCCAGCCGCTCAAGGTGCTAGACAAGCAATATCAGGCCGGCGGCTGGCTCACGCGCCTGTACACGACCCTTTCGGCCGAAGAAATGACCAAGGACCCGATTTTCGCTGTGAACCCGGATCTGCCCGCGGTGAACAACGTGCACACGGCCGACGCGGTGCCGATCTGCGAAGCCGGCAAGACCTCGGCCACCTCGGCCAAGATCACCTTTGCCGACGGCTTCGAGCTGACGCTGCCCATTGCCAAAGAGCAGCAAGGCTGCATGAACGGCCCTGGCTTTGGCACTCCGGTCGGTCTGGGCAACGGCACCGGTCCGCTCGTCGCTGGCGGTGGTCAGCCCCTGGCCAAGCTGCAGGTCCTGGACGAGAGCGGGCCTCCGCTCGCCGTCGACCAAAGCGTGGCCGACAAGGTCGACGCCGAGCTCAACAACGCCACGCTTGGCAAGCCCAGCCTGACCACGGAGTTCAAGGCCAAGTTGCCGGCGGTCAAGTGGGATCCGCACGCCAGCACGATCGTTGCCCCGGGCGGCGCCGATGCCAAAGGCAGCGCAGACACCACCTCTACGCCGGCGACCACCACCACGTCGTCGTCGTCCAGCAGCTGCAGCAGCGGCAGCGCCGGTTTCCCGGGCGCCCTGGCTGGCCTGATCGCCGCCGTCGCGCTGCTGATCCGCCGCCGCCGCACGGTCTAGAGAGCGGGTCAATTTGAGTTCTTCGCCGCGCCGGACCCGCCGCAATTGGAGCGGCGAGTCTCCAACGGGGCGAGCTTGCGACCCACCTGGCACCGAGAGACCTGACCAGAACATCCAAGAACTGAACGAGTGTACAGTAATTGGTCCGGTCTCTAGAGACGCGACCAATTACTGATCATTTGTTTAGTAGTTTCCTCTTCTGGCCGCGTCTCTAGCCCCCAAGTGGGGCGCGAGCGAGCGCCTGCGGCGACTCGCCGCGCCGAGTTCGAGGGCTCGGATGCGCGGAGAATGTCTAAATTGATCCGCTCTCTAGAGACTCGATCAATTTCCGACCAGTCGTTCAGCAATTCGCTCTGCGGTCGCGCCTTCAGCCCCAACTGGAGCGCAAGCGAGCGCCTGCGGCGATTCGCCGCGCCGATTTCGACGGCCCGGATGCGCGGAGAAAGTCTAACTTGATCGGCTATCTAGCCCCGGCGCCGCCGCCAGCGCACCACAGCCGCGGCCGCCGCCAACAGCCAAGCCGCGGCCGCGCGGTCCAACGGCGCACCGCTCTGGCAACCACCTGCCGTCTCTGCGCTTGCCGGCTTGGGCTTCCACACGCTGGCTTTGACCACGTTCGGCAGGTTCAGCGTGCGCGCCGCAGTGTTGGGCAGCTTCTCTTTGACGGGTGCCACTTCCGCCAGGGGATCGGCCGTGGTCACGCTGCCGGCCGGCACACAGGCCCCGCGTCCGCCGGCCGCCAACGCCACGCACAGTTCATTGGCGGCGCAGGTGCTGCTTTTGGGATCGCAGTCGGCCCGGCAGGTTCCGCTGGCCGCGGTCATCGCCACACACACAAGATCGTCGGCGCACACATCGTAGGCCGTGCACGGTGCGCCCACGGCGCGGCGATCGGCTACGGGGGTGCGACAGGCGCCGACCGCCGGCTGTCCGCCTTTGAACACGCAGATCTGGCCGCTGGCGCAGCCCGATTCCGCCGCGAACGGGGCGCAGGCCTTGCGGCACACCGGCAAGTCGGGAAGGGGCCCGTCGTCGCACACCATCCCCGAGCCACACTGGCCCGACGCAGGGCAGGGCAGTCCCTCCGTGGCTGGGGCCAGGGCCGAGGGTAGGCACCAGTTTTGGTCGCTGATCGCGGTGCAGCCGGTGCCGACGGGACAGGCAGACGCCACCGCGCAGCTGACCGTGCAGGTTTTCTCAAAGCGGCCGCCTGCGGTGGTCAGGCAGATGCCCGACTGGCAGTCAAACGCGCTGCGGCAGGGCCAGCCGATCGGTAAGGTGCCCGGCGATTTGTCCGGCACACACTGCGAGTCGATGCCGCACTGCCAGTTGCTGGGGCAACCTTGGCTGCAGCTACGGGTGCAGCGCCCGCCGCCCTGCATGGTCGCGGCGCATTGGAAGCTCTGGCAGTCGCCGGGCACAAAGCAGGGCTCGCCAAGCGCCGCGTTGCCGCGCACCAAACACAGCGGTCCCACGCTGGTATCGAAGCACTGGCCGGGCGCGTTGCAGATGTCGCAGGTCGCGGTGCAAAAGCCGGTCGGCGATGCAGGCATGCAGTAGCCCGCGCCGCAGGCCAGATCGCTGGCGCACGCCCCGCCCAGGCCCGATTTGGCGCTGTCGGGCTGGCAGGCGCCGTCGTTGGGCAAACACGCCTGGCCCGAGGCGAAGTGACCGCAGCTGTAGCCCAACCCGCAGTCGTCGCTGCCCGTGCAATCCGGGGCGCAGCTGCGCCGGCCGTCGGGCCAGGCCAGGCACGCGCCGCCGCTGCAGTCGGCGTCGGTCTCGCACGCGTCGCATTGACCGCCGTCGTGGGGGTGTTCGCCCGTGGTCGGCCACAGCCAGTGCATGCCGCGCTGATCGTCCACGGACAAGGTGCGCAGCGTTTTGCTGGTGCCGTAGAAGTACATGCTCGCGTCGGCATGGCGGCTGTGATCCAGGCCCAGCGCGTGGCCCACGTGGTGCGTCAACACCCCCTGCAAGTCCGCGGTCACCTGCGTCGAGTTGCTCGCTGTGGTCTTGATCCACTGAACATCCCTAGAGTTCAGGCGAATTTCCGCACGCACCAGCTTGCCGTCGCTATTGGCCCAGCGGCGGGTCTTGGCCAGCACTTCGCCGTCGACTACCTTGTATTTGTTCTCAAAGGCGATATCGACGTCAAAACCTGTCGGCTCGGCGGTCAGCCCGGCAAAGACCAGCGGACTCTGGGTTCCCGGCACCTTGGCCCAGGTGTCTAGCGCGGCCTCCACTGCGCCCAGCAGCATCGGCACGGTGACCCCCGCGGGCAGGCCGGTCGGCCGCACGTACACGGCCACGCTGCGCTGCGGAAAGGTCAAGACCCGCCCAGACTCGTCGCGGTGCACATCAAAGGCTTGCGCGGGTGCGGACCAAGCCGTCAGAGCCGCCACCGCGGCCAACGCCAGTCCGCGCACCGATTTGCGGCCTTGACTGGACTCCCCGTGTGCGCCAGAAAGCCAAAGGGTATTGCTCATGCAACTCCTACGAACCCCACCTGGTTCGCGCCTCTACGGCCCCACCCGTTCTGCAACTGGCGAGAATCAGGAGGGGACCCCGGTTCGTGCCTCAAGAATTGCCGAGTTTTTCAATCCGATTTGAACGGATCGGATATCAGCCTAGCGCGCGCCCCGGCCCGCGTCCACGGCCCCTTGCCATCGCAACGCCATGGCAATCGCACGAGGCTGCCACGAACGTGTCGTTTTCTCCTTGACCTCGGCTCGGCCGCCTGTATGCTCCGCGCCCGGATGCCTGCCCACCCCTTGCGGTCCAGCGCCGCAGCGCGACGCGGCCACGAATTGGTCGCCTGCAGGTCGCAAGAAGTGGTCGAATATCCACCGGTTTTCGGTTCAGTTGAACCGAGACTCGCCGCCCCGCCCAGCCGGCCCAGCTAACCCAGCGGGCCAGACCAAGGCGGGCACCGCCGAGCACCGGTTGCACGCTGCGTATCCTGTCCTGTGCCCCCGCAAGTCCGCCGGAGCACGCCGCAAGGTACGCCATCTACTTCTGGCCGCCGCGAACGGCCTCGGAGAAGAGATGTCCTCACTGCTGCCCGCCACGATTCTCGACGACGCCAATCGGCCACGCCGACTCAACGACGCCTTCCGCTGCCTGCACCGCAACCGCACGCTGGCGCTCTCGGTCTGCCTCGACGACTACATGAACGCCAACGCCCTGCGCGTCAAATCGATGGTGTGCTTTGAATGCACGCAAGGCGGGTCGAACCGCGAGACTTTTGCCGCCGACGCGGACACCGAGGGTTTGCTCGACGCCGAAATCTGGGCCCGGCTGATCTCGGACATGAAAGATCCCGAGGCGTAGCGACGTCCACCCGATCCGTGTGCCGCACCGCCGCCCCGCGGCGAGCCCGAGATGGCCTCCACCCCGTCGCCCGCCAGCGGCGGACTGCCGCGCTGCACCGGCGTGGTCAGGGGATCAAACGGGCCGCGCCCAGCCCAGGACGGACGGGCCCGGGTCAGCGTGCCCAACCTGCCCATCTCCGCAGATCCAGGCTGTCTCGCGCCGCTTGCGCGGTCGCAGTTCTTGTCGGGTCGTGCGGCCCGTGGTACCGTCCTGGATCCCGGCGGGTTGGCGATAATGCCAGGGACGCGGTCCGCATCCTCCCCGTCCGGCACCCAGTACTCTGGGCGGCAGTACTCTGGGCGGTTGCTCGGTAGAATTCCGTAGCGTCGTCCGGGGTTTGCCGTTCCGCGCCGCCCACCAGCGTCGCCCTCCTGCACTGGGTCTGCATCGAGTCCGCCTGGGGCGATCCATTGGGTCGCGACCACCCCGGAGAACGCATGGCTACCGGTATTTCCTCGGTTTTCCCGCAGCAGTTCGGCCGCTACATCCTTACGGCCAAGATCGCCATGGGCGGCATGGCCGAGATCTTTCGCGCCAAGAGCCTGGGTGCCGAGGGCTTTGAAAAAGTAGTGGTGATCAAGCGCATTCTTCCGCACTTCTGCGAAGAAGAGGGCTTCGTCACCATGTTCAAGGACGAGGCCAAGGTCGCCTCGCACCTCAACCACGCCAACGTCGTCCAGATCTTCGATTTCGACGAAGTCGAAGGCCTGTTCTACATCGCCATGGAGTACGTAGAGGGCCGCGATCTGAAGCGCGTGCTCGACCAAGGCGCCAAGCTGGGCAGGGCGCTGTCGATCGCTCAGGCCGTCTACATCATGATCGAGGCGAGCAAAGGCTTGGATTACGCCCACAAACGCGTCGTTGACGGCCAGCCGCTCAGCATCATCCACCGCGACGTCTCGCCCCACAACGTGATGGTGTCGTTCAACGGCGAAGTCAAGATCATGGACTTCGGCATCGCCAAGGCCGCCGCGCGCTCTACCAAGACCCGCGTCGGCACCGTCAAGGGCAAGTGCGCCTACATGAGCCCCGAGCAGGCGCGCGGCAAGAACCTCGATCCGCGATCCGATCTGTTCGCGTTGGGCGTCTGCCTTTGGGAGATGCTGACCGGCAAACGGCTTTTCGTCGGTGATTCCGACTTCGAGACTTTGAACAACGTGCTGCGCGCCGAGGTGCCGCCGCCGTCCGAACTCAACGCCGAAGTGCCCAAAGAGCTCGACACCATCGTGCTCAAGGCCTTGGCTCGCGAAGTGGATCAGCGCCACAAAGACGTTGGCGCCTTCGTCAACGAGCTGAACCGCTGGTTCTTCAGCGCCGTTCCCGACCCGGATGCCGTCAACCTGAACGGCTACATGCACGACCTTTTTGGCGAAGAAATTCAGCAGCTTCGTCAGGAGGCCCAGAGCGAAGCGCAGATGATGGAGGGCGTCCGCAAGGGCGTCTCGAACGTCGCCGTCAAAAAGCCGGGCACCGGTTCACAGCCGGCGGCTCAGGCCGCCGACGACGAGCGCACCATGGCCCTGCCTGGGGCCTCGCTCCAAGTTGGCGATTCCGACCGGACCATGGCGCTGCCCGATGCGATGTCGCAAGTGCGGATGAATGCGGCCACATTGGGGTCGCAAGGCGGCCATTTGGCCCCCGCGCCGGCCAAAAGCAACGTGGGGCTGATCGTGGGCATCTTGCTCGCGGTCCTGGTCGCAGGCGCGATTGCCGCGTTCCTCAAGTTTGGCATGGGGCCCGCCGAGGCGCCTCCCGCCGCTGCGGTGGCCGCGCCCGCTGTCCCGGCCGAAAAGCCCAAGCTCAAGCTGTCGGTCAAAGCGCCCGGCGCGGTCGAGATCCTGGTCGACGGCAAACCCGAGTGCATGGGCAAGGAACTGTGCGACGTTTCCGTCGAGGCCGGCAAGCACAAGGTGATCGCCAAGAACGACGCCGGCAAGGGCGTGGATCAAGAGGTCAACGTCGCCAGCGATGGCCAGGTCGTCGAACTCAAACTCCCCGCCGTCGAAAAGAAGCCCGACGTGCCGCCGCCGGTCGTGGCCCAGGGGCCGGCCGTGCTCCTCAAGATCCAGCCCGACACTGCTACGATCACTGTCAATGGCAAGCCGGTCGTGCTCGACAAGGGCACTGCCTCGCTGCCGGGAACCAAGGTGGGCGACAAGCTGATCGTCATCGCCCAGGCCGACGGGTTCAAGCCAGAGACCAAGGAGTTCGAAGTCAAGAATCCCTCGGCCGAACTCTTTGAACTCAAGCTCCAACGCGACAAGCCGACGCCCACGGTGGGGCAGACCGAGTCCAAGACCAAGGAACCGGCCGCCGCCGGCCCCGGCAAGGTCAAGATCAATGCCAAGCCGTGGGCCAAGATCGAGATCAAGGGCAAGGACTACGAACTCACGCCCAAGGAAGTCACGTTGCCCGCCGGCAAGTACACCGTGGTCCTCACCAAAGGCAGCGTACGCAAAACGGTTGGCGTCACCGTCCGCACGGGCGAGACCGCCAGCGTCTCCGTCGACATGACCGAGGAGTAGTCGACCGCGAAAAAAGTGCAACTGGCCCCGGGTGACCCCTTGACGGCCGTTGCCGACCCCGCTAGTATGCGCCTCGCTTCGGACGGCAATGCTGTTCGACTGCAGACCGCCGCCGCCCAGTTCGCCTGGGTCCGCACAGCCGGTCGAACAAGACGCGGGAATAGCTCAGTGGTAGAGCGCGACCTTGCCAAGGTCGATGTCGCGGGTTCAAGTCCCGTTTCCCGCTCCGCGACGTTCGCACCCGCCAGTGCGAATCGCCGAGCACCACGGCCTCACGGCTCGGTGCACGAGGGTCTGAAGGGTCTCCCTTCGGGCCTTTGTCGTTTTTGCGCCATCGCGCCCCGCCGTGGTCCGCCTTCCGACCGTGGCTTGGCGCTGGCCTCCCCCGATGTTACCGCGCCGCTCGGACCCCCCAATCACAAATCTCCGAGGTTCAGAGCCACGAGGACGCTAGCTGGCGAAGACTCGTTCATGCTTGGTGGTCGCAAGCGGGCGCTGGCGCGACCGCCGCGACGTTTGCCCCCAGGACTGGGTTTCTGATCGGTGCTCTAGTTCGGCTCGAAAACTCCGGCAATTCTTCGGACCCAAACCGGGGTCCCGCCTGATTCTAGCCAGTTGCGCGGCGGGTCCGGGAAGCCGTACAGGCGCGAATCCGGTGGGGTGCCTACGATCGATGCCCTACCGCCACAGCCCACCGCGGGCGCGGCGTGGCCCACGCCAAGGCGCCGCAGCCGCAACTCCCAGGTCGCCGCAGAGGCCATTCGGCCTGCCTGGGCCCTGTCCGGCAGGCTGTCGCTTGCGTCGATCGCCGTGGCCGCCACCCGCGATCGTGGGTTCGCGCGGCACACGCGGGCGGCGCTCCAGCTGCGACTTGTAAAATAGATTGAAGAACGGTGAGTTGCTTCGGCCACTTTGCCACGCGTCTGTCACCGGCCCACCACGTCGGTGGTCAACCCACCAAGCAAACGGCAAGCCACCAAAACCGGTTGCGCCGAGGCAGCCGCTTTGTTAGCCTCTAACTGGGAAAGTCGCGGTCTGCCCAGGTCGCGCCTCGCCCTCCCCCGAAGACCCGTGGCTGCGAGCCCTGTGTCTGTGCCCAAGCAAGTATCGCGTGTCCACTGCGCACCCCCCAGCGCCGGCACACGAAATAGCCTGTCCGCAACGGACGAAACGCCCACGTAGACCGAGTCCAAGGGGGGGCTCTGTATGCGTTGGCAACCGGCCTCCCCCAGCGGTGACCTTCCCCCGGGTCCACGCAAGGCCGTTTCAACTCCGTTGCCCCCGAAGCTCGGAGATCCGCGGCCAGGCTCGGAGACTCACGGAATGAGCCTCGCTCGATCGGCCTAGGAGGATTGGAATGCGAAATCAGCCGTCGTTCCGCGCAAAGCGCGTGACGCGTTTCGCTCCCTGCGCAGACCTGGATGCAAATCCGGATCGCGCACAGTCGAATCGCCGCGAACACAGCAGCCACAGGCTGCTTTCTGTGTTTTTGCAGGCGATTCAAGACTTGGCCTCTGCCCGGAGCGCCCTGGCGGCGCTGGGCCCACGAGTTCTGGCCACGCTTGGGGGGCGTGCCCGTTTCGCCCTGCGTCCGGCGGCCTTGCCGTTGCTGGCGGCGTTGGCGGTGGGGGCTGCCGCCTGTAGCGATCCCGCGCCCACCGGCCAATCGGCCGACTTGGCCAAAGACGCGGCCGGCGTGGACGCCGAGTTCGGCGTCGAAACCTTCGCGCTGACCAACCCGCCGACGGTGACCTTCGCGGCCCCCGCCGAAGAACAGTACTACTACGTGGACTACACCGCCCCGGCGTCGGTGAAGATCACCATCAAGCTCAACGTCACCGATTTCACCCTGGGCGCGGGCACCGGCCAGGTGATCTGCCGCGTCAACGGCGCGGACCCACCGATCGTCAGCACGTCGGCGACCATCAACAACGTCGACCTCGGCACCACCATGGGTGCCCGCGTCATTTCGTGCACCCTGGCCACGGCCACTGGCGAGCTCGTCAAAGACGCCACGGCCACGGTCAACCGCCACGTCTACCTCAGCCAGGACCAGTTCAGCAACGATATCAAGAACAAGTGCACTAGCGATACGGCCTGCGATGACGGCGTGGGCTGCTCGGACGATGCCTGCATCGGCGGCAAGTGCGTGTTCAAGTACGCCTCCGCCACCCAGTGCTGCACGACGGCCAGCGAGTGCTCGGCCGGCCTGGCGTGCGTCGGCAGCGGCAAGACCGCCAAGTGCTCGGCCTGCACCAGCGACATGGACTGCGACGACGGCAGCCCGTGCACCAACGACAAGTGCGACCTGAGCGGCCCGGTCGGCAAGTGCACCAACCTCAAGCCCTCGCCCGACGTCTGCTGCGATCCGGCTGACCCGTGCGACGACGGCTTGGCCTGCACGACCGACAGCTGCGACGTCGTGGCCCAGAAGTGCGTCCACAACAAGCCCGCCAACGTTTGCTGCGTCGATGCCGACTGCCCCACCGACAATCCTTGCATGGCCGGCGTTTGCGTGGCCGGTGAGTGCCGCCTCGGCAAGAACAAGTTCAAGCCCGAGTGCTGCGTCGCCGACGCAGACTGCGACGACAAGTATTACTGCACCTTGGACACCTGCGGCGCCGTGGGCCCCAACGGCTACAACGTGTGTCAGCACATCCAGGATCCCGCCAAGGGCGGCGCCGGCGTCTGCTGCGATCTGCAGGGCGACAACTACCAATGCGACGACGGCAACGGCTGCACCTGGGACGTGTGCCTGGCCAGCAAGTGCGTGCATACCGAAGTTTCTCAGTGCTGCAAGGCCGACGTGGACTGCGACGACGCCAAGGTGTGCACGCAGGATGTGTGCGCCCTGCCCAAGGACGCCAGCGGCGCGGTCATCCCCGACTCGGTCGGCCAGTGCAAACACCCCAAGTCCGACCCGACCTGCTGCGAGGCCAATACCGACTGCAACGACGGCCTGTATTGCACGGTGGACATGTGCAACAAGCCCACCAATGCCCAGAGCGGTACGTGCAGCTACACCAAGACGGATCCCACCTGCTGCGACGCTGACGGCGACTGCAACGACGGCAAGTACTGCACGGCCGACGTGTGCGTAAACCACTTCTGTGTCCACGGTCCCGACAAGTTCAAGCCGGATTGCTGCGAAACCAGCAACCTAGAGTGCAACGACAAGAACCCTTGCACCGTCGACACGTGCGACACCGCGGCCAAGAAGTGCAGCTACAAGTCGAACGGCGACCCCAGCTGCTGCGTCGACTCGTCGACCTGCAACGACAACGATTGCACCACCACGGACTACTGCGACTCGTTCAACACCTGCAAGTACCAGCCCGCGGCCGACGCCTGCAAAGCCGACGTGGACTGCGACGACGGCCTGCCGTGCACCACCGACAAATGCGACACCAGCGGCGCCTGCGGCAAGTGCAACCACACCCAAAATCCGCAATGCTGCCAGGCCGACTGGGAGTGCGACGACAGCAAGACCATCGGCACCACGCCGCCCAACCCCAAGGCTGCCTGCACTGCCGACACCTGCGTCAACAACAAGTGCGCCTACGCGCCGATCGCCAACTGCTGCGCGGACGACGCCGACGCCGTGGTGGCGTGCGACGATAAGAACGCCTGCACCATCGACTACTGCCTGAACAACCAGTGCCGCCACACGGTGCCCAAGAACGGCTGCTGCGCCAGCAACGCCGACTGCTTCGACGGCAGCAAGTGCACCACCGACAGCTGCGTCAACAAGAACGCCAGCACCGGCATCGGCTCGTGCGAATTCAAGCAAGTCAGCGGCTGCATCTGCAGCGTGGCCGAAGCCCAGCAAGGGTTGGACTGCAACGACAACAACCCCTGCACCGCCGACGCCTGCTCGGGCGGCATCTGCACTCACTCGTCTATCGCCTCGTGCTGCATCGACAAGTACGACTGCGACGACGGCTCGCCGTGCACCTACGACTATTGCCTGTGGAACGAATGCACGCACACCACCAGCGAGGGCGCCAACAAGCTCTGCTGCAGCGTGGCCAACCAGGACGTGGACTGCGCCTACCTGAACACCGACTGCGCCAAGGGCGTCTGCGCCACCCAGGCCGACGGCGCCCTGAAGTGCGTCGCCCAGCAGCTCGACGTCTGCACGGTCAACGTGGGCTACTGCCAGGACTTCCAGAGCGGCACCAGCTTGGTGCAGATGGGCTGGAACCCCACCGACATCGGCAGCGGCAAGGCCGTCAAGAACTGGGGCGTGGCCACCGACACGGGCCTGGGCCCCGACCAGCACGCCAAGCTCACCTGGACGCCCACCGTCGTCAATTTCGAGACGTGTCTGCAGTCGCCCATCATCCAAGCGGCCGGCGCCAAGACCATCACGATGCAGTACGACCGCGAATTCGTGCCGAATGGCGGTAGCTTCGACCTCAAGATCTACGGCTCGCTCGGCGGCGCCAACCCCGACTGGGCCAACGCCGTGCCGATCGACTTCAAGCTCGGTCAAGGCAACGGTTTGGGCCCCGAGACAGTCGATCTGGTGCTCCCCGACACGCTGTCGGGCAGCAACGGTCTGCGCATTGCCTTCTGCGTGGCCGGTACGTCCACCTACGACATGACCAGCTACGCGTTGGACAACATCTGCGTCGTCAAGGGCAACAAGCCGTCGCTGCAGACCTGCCCCGTGAACCAGACGGTCGCCTACGGTTCGACCAAGACCGTGCCCGTCAAGGCCGCCGACCCCGACGCCGATGCCATCCTCAGCTTCCAGATCGTCGACGCCCCCGAGTTCGTGTCGATTTCGTCGGCCCTCTACTACTGGCTCGACAACACCTGGAACGCCAACATCACGATCAAGCCCAGCAAGGTCAGCCACGTGGGCACCTGGCCGGTCACCGTCAAGGTCACCGACGGCGCGCTGTACAGCACCTGCACCTTCAACATCACCGTCACTTATGTGGGCGGCTACTTGGTGTGGCGTCCCCTTGAAGTGCCGGAAGTCATGGGCTCGACCCTGTTCGACGCCATCAAGGCCGAGGGCAAGACCGTCCAGCACATCACGGACCTGTCGCTGTACCCCAACCTCAAAGGCTTCCAAGGCGTCTTTGTCACCCTGGGCGTCTATCCCGACAATCACATCCTGACCCAAGACGAAGCCGGCCAGCTCCAGCAGTACTTGGCCAACGCCGGCAAGCTGTACATGGAAGGCGGCGACACCTGGTTCTACGACGCGCAGACCACGCTGCACCCCGCCTTTGCCGTCAAGCCCGTCGCGGACGAGTTTGCCTTCGGCGTGACCGGGCCTTTGGTCGGCACCGGCCTGTACACCGACCTCAACAGCGGACAGAGCTGGAACTTTGCGTACGCCAAGGGTGATCCGGCCTTCGACAGCCTGAACGACGTCTTGGCGGCCACCACGGCCGAGCGCACCAAGGCGGTGTTGAAGAACGACGGCCAGGCCAAGGGCTTTGTCCAGGTCGGTCACGACGACCCGCTTGGCTACCGTACGGTGGCCTCGTCCGTCCTGTTTGCTGGCGTCCAAGCTGACCCGCAGTCCGGCACGCCGCAGAACATGATGACCCGCTTGCTCTACTTCTTTGCCAACGGCTTTGAAGAGTGCTTTACCGACGCCGGTTGCGACGACGCCAACGAGTGCACCTCGGACAAGTGCACCAACAAGCTGTGCTACCACAAGGCGACCTGCAACTGCACGTCGGCTTCGACCGCGATCTGCGGTTCGTCGATCACCATCACCAGCAACGGCAGCGGCTCGACCAACGCCGTCAAGGACTACAGCTGCGACACGGCCACCCAGTACCTGGGGAAGGAGTACGCGGTCAAGTTCACGCCCACGGCCTCGGTGCCCGTACAGCTCAAGGTCACCAACCTCTCTGTGCCCAACGCCAAGGTATTCGTGCTCAAGGGCAACGCCGGCGCTTGCGACGCGGCGCAGTGCTTCGCCAGCGGCAGCAACACGTTCAATTTCGCCGCCGCCCAGGGCAACGACTACTACATCGTGCTCGACACGCCGGACGCGACCGCGGCGCAGGTCGACATCGTCGTGAACTGCGGCACGCCCGAAATCTGCACCGACGGCCTGGACAACAACAACAACGGCCAGATCGACTGCAAGGACCTGTCGAGCTGCTGCGGCGACGCCGCCTGTCCCGAGACCTGCGACAACGTCGACAACGACTGCGACGGCGCCGTGGACGAGGGTTGCGACGCGGACGGCGACGACTACTGCAATTCGAACATGGTCCTCGACGGCTCGTCGACCGCTTGCCCGCTGGGCGGCGGCGACTGCGACGACACCAACGTCAACGTGAACCCGGGCGTGCAAGAACTGTGCGGCAACGGCCTGGACGACAACTGCAACGGCCAGGGCGACGAAGACGGCGCCAAGGGCTGCACCAATTACTGGGCCGACCTGGACGCGGACAAGTACGGCGCTGGCGTGGCCAAGTGCATGTGCACCGCGGCGGGCTCGTACAACGCGACCAAGAGCGGCGACTGCAAGGACGATGACGCTCAGGTCAACCCCGGCATGATCGAAGTCTGCGGCAACGGCAAAGACGACGACTGCAGCGGCACGCAAAATGACGCCAATGCACAGGGTTGCACCGACTTCTACACCGACAGCGACGGCGACGGCTGGGGCACTACGCCCAAGAAGTGCCAGTGCGTTTCGCAGGGCGTGTTCAGCAGCAGCAAGGTGGGCGACTGCGACGACAACAACAAGAACGTCAGCCCCGACTCCAGTGAGGTCTGCAACAACAAGGACGACAACTGCAACAGCATCACCGACGAAGGTTGCGACGACGACAAGGACGGCTACTGCGACGCCAACCTTGGCTATGTGTCGATCGGCGGCAGCACGACCGTGTGCGGTTCAGCCAACCAGGGCTCGAACTTGACGCTGGACTGCGGCGCGGGCAACTACATCACTTCGGTCGACTTCGCGAGCTTCGGCACGCCGCAGGGCACCTGCGCTGGCGCCGACCTGGCCACGGGCGCCTGCCACGCCTCCGCGTCGATCCAGACCATCAAGACCTTGTGCCTGGGCAAGAGCACCTGCACCATCGCAGCGACCAACGCCACCTTTGGCGGCGACCCCTGCAACGGCGTGGCCAAGTTCCTTGACGTGAGCGTGACCTGCACCGGCGCGGGCGGCGTTCCGCCCGACGTCTGCCCGGCGGGCGCTGGCGACAGCGACGACCTTGATCCCGCGATCAACCCAGCCGGCAAGGAAATCTGCGACAACAAGGACAACAACTCGGACGGCAAGATCGACGAAGGCTGCGACGACGACCAGGACGGCTTCTGCGACTCGAACATGATCGTGGTCGGCGTGCCGGTGGTCTGCCTCAAGGGCGGCGGTGACTGCAACGACACCAAGCTCAGCGTCAACCCTGGCGCGGCCGAAGACTGCACCACCGCCGACGACGACGACTGCAACGGCAACACCAACGACCAAGACGCGCAGAACTGCACGATCTTCTTTACCGACGGCGACTCCGACGGCTACGGCGTCAAGACCTTCAAGTGCTATTGCTCGCCGGTTGGCTTGTTCAAGGCCAAGAAGACGGGCGACTGCGACGACACCAAGGCCGCCATCAACCCCGGCGCGTTGGAGGTCTGCGACAACCTGGACAACAACTGCAACAACGCCATCGACGAAGGCTGCGACGACGACTTGGACGGCTACTGCGACGCCAACCAGGGCGTGGGCTCGAGCGGCTCGGTGGCGTGCCCCAACGGCGGCGGCGACTGCAACGACTCGGACGCGAACGTGAACCCAGGCAAGGCCGAGATCTGCGGCAACGGCGTGGACGACAACTGCAACGGCAGCGAAAACGATGCCGGCGCTGTGGGTTGCACTAACTTCTACGCCGATGCCGACGGCGACGGCTTTGGCTCGCAGAGCGGCAAGTGCCTGTGCGTGGCCGCTGGCTCGTTCGTGGTCAGCGACAAGACCGACTGCGACGACAGCAAGAAGGCCGTCAATCCGACCGCGACGGAAATCTGCGACAACCTGGACAACGACTGCGACACGCAGACCGACGAAGGTTGCGACGACGACAACGACGACTACTGCGACAGCAGCATGGGCATCGTCGGCACGCCCAGCACCTGCAGCAAGGGCGGTGGCGACTGCGCCGACACTGATCCCGCGATCAACCCGGGCATGGCCGTCGAAGTCTGCAACAACAAGGACGAAAACTGCAACGGCCAGACTGACGAAGGCTGCGACGACGACAAGGACGGCTGGTGCGACGCGGCCTTTACCGTGGCCACGCCGCTGCCGGCGATCTGCCCCAACGGCGTCGGCGACTGCGCCGACCTGGACAGCGACATCAACCCCGGCGCGACCGAAGTCTGCGGCGACAACGTGGACAACAACTGCAACGGCTCGCAGAACGACCCCAACGCTTCGCTCTGCAAGGCGTTCTACTTCGACGGCGACCTTGACGGCGTGGGCCTGACCGTCAGCAAGTGCCTGTGCAGCGCCGCCGGCAGCTACAGCGCCACCGTGTCTGGCGACTGCGACGACACCAACAAGAACATCAAGCCCGGCGCCACGGAAGTCTGCGGCGACGGCGTCGACAACGACTGCGACGGCGACCTCAACGACGAGAATGCGTCGGGCTGCACGCTGTTCTACTTGGACCTCGACAGCGACAACTACGGTCTCACCGGTCTGAAGAAGTGCTATTGCGTGGCGCAGGGCGGCTACTCCGCCGCCAACCCTGGCGACTGCAACGACGCGTCGGCGGCCGTCAACCCCGGCAAGACCGAGGTCTGCAACGACATCGATGACAACTGCAAGAACGGCATCGACGAAGGTTGCGACGACGACAGCGACAAGTTCTGTGATTCGACCATGACCGTGGTCGACCAGCCCAACGCCTGTCCGTTCGGCGGCGGCGACTGCAACGACACCAACGCCAGCGCCAA
>JBBISH010000014.1:0-74849 GCA_037441385.1 Myxococcales bacterium | reverse complement strand
CAGTTCCGTCCGAATCGGATCGAAAACTCGGGCAATTCTTCGGGCTCGAACCGGGGTCCCCGCCTGATTCTCGCCGGTTGCAGACCGGGTCAGAGAAGCCGTACAGGCGTGAATCAGACGGGGTTCGCATCAGACGGGGTTCGTATCAGAACTTGCCCCCCATCTTCTGTCCGAAAGCCCAGCCGCGCGCCGGAGCCAGACCTACTGCAGGGACCCTGCCTCTACGAACAACCGCGCCTCCAGAGCCAGGATCGCCGTCTCCGCCGCTGTCCCCTGTTCCACGTCGCCGTTGCAGAACAGCAGCACGCCCACGCCGTCGCTCGGCCGATAGAACATCTCGGTGAAGATCCCGCGATCGCCGCCGTTGTGGCCGATGTAGGTAGCGCCGTCGTCGCGCACGTCCATGTACCACGCCAGCAATTGGGCGTCGTCCAGGTCGGGATACTGGACTTTTTTCATCTCGGCCACCGTGGCGGGCGCCAGGATCTGCGCGCCGTTCCACGTGCCGCCGTTCATGAACATGAGCAAAAATCGTGCCATCTGCGGCACCGAGCTGCGCAGCGCGCCGTCGGGATAGTCTGGATAGCCGTACAGGCCATAGGACTTGTAGCCCCCGGCCTTGGTCCAGGCATAGGGCAGGGCGACCATCGCCGTGTTCAAGCCCTTGAGGCGAAAGGCGGTCTGCGTCATACCCAGCGGTGCGAATACTTTGTCGGCGCACCACTGGTCAAAGGGCACCTTGGTCTTGACCTCGACCGCGTAGGCCGCCAGCGACATGCCAATATCCGAGTAATCATACGTGGTCCCCGGCTTCTTGGTGCCGAAATTCGCGCTGGCGTCGTAGTACTTGCCGTCGCTGGCCAGGTAGTCGTGCAAGAAATCGCTCAGCGCCACCGGCGAATCGCCTTCCACGTAGGTCGTATCCATCACGTCCCAATTGTCGGCGATGCCAGAGAAGTGGGTCAGCAGCAACCGCAACGTGATGGGAACATTGGGGTATTTGGGGTGATGCACCGCAAACGGCAGCCAGGCGTTGACGTCGTCGTCCAGGGCCGCCAGCCCCTCTTGCACCGCCCGCATCACGCCCACCGCCGTCGCGGTCTTGGAAATCGACGCCAGCATGTACAAGTGGTCGGCGGTCGCCAGTTGCTCTTGCGCCACATTGGCGTAGCCCCAGGCGCCCTGCCAGGCCAGGTGGCCGTTCTTGACGATGCCCGCTGCGCAGCTCGGCACATGCGCAGAGCCCAACTTCTTGTGCGCAAAGGCATCTAGGTCCGCGCGCCGCTGCGGCGGCAGCGTTTGCAGGCTGGTCGCGGTCGCATCCACCGCCGGCCCGCTGTCGGTATCGTTCGCGCTACTGCCGTCGCTCGCATCGCCCAGATCGGCGTCCGCGGTGGCATCTTGGACTTGGACCGTCGCGCCGCCGCCGCCCGTCGCGGTAGGGGTACCGCAACCCAGCAAAACCAGGAAAGTCATCGCGAAGCAGCTGCGTTGGTGCACGGGCCATCCGGGCGGCTCGCATGGCCGCGCTGCTGGCAGCGTAGCGCATCGGTGGCGCGCGAGGCTACCCAAGTCGCAGCGATGTCGGCGCTTTGGCGGGAAATTTGGCGAACACGCGCGGGAGCCGCTAGCATGGTGCCCAGCAGCTGCTGTGCAGCCTACGCCCCACGCCCGTCGCAACGGGCGCCACCGCATTCGCCCTGGGAGGTCTCATGTCCGCATCATTGCCGTGTATTGCGTCGTCTTTGTCGCGCTGGAACTTGGCCGTGGCCGCCGTGCTCGCCGCCAGCTTGGCCGCCTGCACCGAGCCCACCACCACTACCAAGGCCGCCATCGACGTGTCCCAGGACACCAGCATCAGCGACGCCATGGGTGGCGACATCGCCGTGACCGACACCCTCGCCGGCGACAGCGCCGGGGGCGACACGGCCATCAAGGACACCCAAGTCGGCGATACCGTTGGACCCAAGTACGGCACCTGTGCCGCTGTGGGCGACTGCATCTCGGTGTCGTGCAAGAACGGCGAAAAAGGCTGCGAGCAGGCCTGCCTTGCGGCATCGGACTCGACGGCGATCGCCAAGGCCCTGCCCCTGCTGTCGTGCTACAACGACAAATGCGTCGCCGACATGTGCAAGGACTCGACCGAGACCACCTGCAAAGACAACTGCCTGAAAGTGCGCTGCATGCCCGAGCTGTTCGCCTGCATCGACAACGGCAAGCCCGGCACCAAGGGCTGCGACTCGATGCCGGCCTGCATGGACAAGTGCTCGCTGGGCTCGGGCACGCCGTTCAGCTGCCTGGCCGCCTGCTACGCCGACGTAGACGACGCTGGCCGCAAACTAGGCGACGCCTTGGCCAAGTGCTTTGTCGGCGCCGACCCCAAGACTGCCGACAAGCAGTGCGCGGGCGCCTTGCTGCAGTGCTTCAGCGGTGGCAAGACGGGCACGCAAGAGTGCTTCGAGGGCTTTGACTGCGTCATGGGTTGCCAAAAAGCCGGCGGCGGCGACATGCAGTCGATCGCGTGCAGCGCCGCCTGCCTCAGCAAGGTCACCAAGGCCGGGCAAGACGCGTTCATGGCGATGATGTCGTGCTTTGGCCAAGAACCGGTTTCGCCCGAGTGCGGCGCTAAGTTCTTGGCCTGCGCCAACCCCACCGGCACGGGCGATTGCTACACCGGCCTGGGCTGCGTTGACGCGTGCCAAAAGGCCCCGGGCGCAGTCGACGGTCCGCAATGCGTGTTCAAGTGCGCTCACGTCATGACCGCCGCGGCCGCGGCCGACCTCTGGTCCGCAGCCAGCTGCTTTGGCAACAAGGGTGCGGAAGCGACCTGCGGGCCCAACCTGCTCAAGTGCGTGGCGCCGTCGGGCACCAAGAATTGCTCCACCACGGTGACTTGCATGCAAAAGTGCACCAAGGACGACACCGCCTGCACGTTCGGTTGCCTCAAGGCTGCCAGCTCGACCGGCGCCGAGTCGGCTTGGAAGTTCGCCATGTGCGGCGAGACGTGCAACGCCAAGTGCGCTGGCGGCACGGCCACTTGCGCCCAAGAGTGCATGATGGCCACGTGCCCCACCGAGCTTGCCGCCTGCGCCACTCAGGGTTAGAGCACCGATCAGAAACCCGAATCTGTGGGCAAACGTCGCGCAAAGCCTCACCAACGGCAAGACCACCTACCACGGACAGGACAAGGCTGGCCACGCCACCACCCGCGAAGGCGATGCGAACCACCTGTTCCACGCCATCTAGGCCCGCGACGGGTCCAGCGGCAACGTGATGCGCGGCAACACCTTTGACGACGTAGGTGGCGACGTGATCCGCATGTCCAATGCCTCGAACAACAACCTGATCGAGGGCCATACCAGCCGCAACTCCGGGCAGTACGGGTTGGTGTCGAACTGGTTCAACGCGGCCAAAGGCAAACCCGAGGTCGATTGGATCGGCACCATCATCCGCAACAACAAGATCGGCAAGACCTTTGCCGGCGAGCGGCCGGGGCAGGCCTATGACCGCCAAGAGTCCAAAGACAAGCAAGGTCGGGTGACGGCGTAGGGCGTGGGGCAGACGGAATTGGACGGCGCAAGCACAAAGTGGTGGTGGCTGGTCGCGGCGCTCGGTTTGGGGTGCTCCAGTCCAGGGGTGCGCGCACCCGCCGACGCGGCCGCACAGGTGCCGGACGCGGGCGCGGATGTGCCTGTAGTTGCAGGTGATGCCGACGCCAGCGGCGACGCGCCGGCTGTCCCCGACACCACGGTCCCGGATGGGGAGGTCGACTCTGCGGCTGGCCAAGGACAGGACGTCCAAGCCGATGCAACTGCTACAGATTCGTCTGTGGCCGACGGCGATGCCGCTGCAGATGCCGCCCCGGCCGATGCCGAGGGCGACGGCGGTGGTGTGCCAGTGAGCGTTGGCCCGGGCGAGCCCGGCGGCGTCTTGCTGCCCGGGGCCGGTTGCGTCGTGCCCGACGGTGCGCCGGTGACCGGCTGTGCTGGCAATCCCTGTGCCTCTGGAGAAACCTGTACAGGACCAGGAACTTGCGTCCCCAGTGTGGGATTTTGGGCAGAACCTGCGGCCCCGGCCAATCAGTCCTGGGCAGCGGTGGCGACTCGCAGCGACGGGGCGTTTGCCGTGGCCTGGTCGGCCGGTAGCTACTTCGAAGGCAAACAAACCGTGTGGTTGCGCTTATTTGCCGCAGGTACCGCGGCAGGCGGCGTGTCCCTGGCGGTCAGTGCCACCGACGCTGCGGCCAACTTGGCGCCCTCTGTCGCGGCGATGGCCGATGGAAGTTGGCTGGTCTTGTGGCGCGCGGACGACCCAAGCAGCGACGAACTCCGCTTCTTGGCGCGCCGGGTCGCTGCAGACGGAACCGCCAACCTGGAGGATCCATTCCAGGTCAACGCGACTACCCTGGGCAGCGCCGGCAGCAGCGGCGGCACCAACATCATCGCGCCGCTGGTCGTGCGTTTGCGCAATGGGCGGCTGCTCATGGCCTGGTCCGGCGCGGCCAAAGCCACAGCGACGGCAGGGGGTGGGCCGCTGGGGATCTACGCGCGCTTGTTCGATGCCTTTGGCCAACCGTTGGGCGGCGAGCTGGACACCGGCGGGCTGGCTGCGGGTGGCGCGTCGTTCTCGCCGGCGATCGCGGCGTTGGCGGGCGGCCAGGCGCTGTTGGCGTGGGAAGGGCCGGTTGTCGGCGGCAAAGGGCCGCGGATCGTGCGAGCCCGGGCGTTTGGCGAGCAAGGCAACGCGTTGGGCGCGGTCCTGACCTTGACGCCCGGTGCCCAAGACTACGAAGCGCTGCCGGCCGTGGCGGGCTACCTGAGCGGAGAAACCCTGCTGACCTACAAGGCCGGCGACAACCCGACCTCCACGTCGGCCGTCACGGTTCGCGGGCGGCTGATTGGCAGCAATTTGCCGGTATCTTCTGGCGGTACGCTGCCTGCCGGCGCCCCAGGCGATCTGGACTTTGACAGCGAGGGCACCTACCCCGGCGCGGCCGCGGTCACCACCCTGTCGGCCCAGCGCGCGATGGCGGTCTGGCACAACTTGGGCAAGCCGAATCCCTCGCTGTGGGCGCGGCGCCACTATCGCGCGGTCGACGCATGGGATTGCGAGGCCACCGACCTGGGCGGGCCGCAACTTCCTGGCGAGGCGGGGGCCCGCTACCTCCCGGCCCTAGCCGGGTGGGACAACGGCAAGTGGGTGCTGGCGTTTTCTACGTCACAGGTCGGCATGGACCAGTACCGGGTCGCCGTGCGTCTGGGCGCCTGGTAGGCGCCTGCGGCCGCTGACCCACTCGACTCCGTGGGCGAGGCCTGGCTAGAGGGCGGATCGACTGGGACTTTCTCCGCGCATCCGCACCGTCGAGCCCGGCGCGGCGAGTTGCTGCAGGCTTCGCTTGCGCCCTACTTGGGGCCAGAGACGCGACCGGTAGGGCCGACGATCGCACGAATATCCAGTAATTGCCGGCGGCTCTAGAACCGCAACAACAGCTCGGCGCCGCCCCCCAGGCCGTGGTCCGGTCCCTCGCGCGCTTGGTAGCTGCCCAGCAGGTTCAGGCGCAGCAACGGCGTGAACTGCCGGCCCACGCGCAGGCGAACCATCTCGCCGGTCCGGCGGCTTGCATCTGGAGTGTTCGTCAGCACCGCCTCAAAGGCCACGGGCACGCGCGGCACGGTGGCCAAGTTCAGGCCAGCCAGGAAGTGCCAGCCCACGCCCCCAGTTACGCCGGTATCGATCACAAAGTGCGTCGACAGCGGCGAACCCACGCGCACGATGCCGGCGATGCCCATGCGAAAGCCCGACTCGTCCGCGCCAATCGCCAAGCGGGTGCCCAGACCCACGAACTCCGCGGGCCGAATGCCAATTTGCGCCCAGCCGTGGCGAAACCCTGTCTCGACCCCCGCCTTGTTGGCGGCGTTCAACGGGTCGTCGCCCGTGCCGGCCAGGCTCGACACGCCCAACTCGAAGTACTCGACCTTGTTCAGGACCCAGTAGCGATACCGCAGCGAGGCTTCGTAGTAGCGCGGTCCGCTGTTGACACCCTTGTCCGGGCTAAGGTTGCGGATTTGGTAGTCGTAGTAGGCGGCGCTGAGCTGCAGGTCGGATCGGCGGCCGTCGCGCCACGCCAGGTGTTCGCGCTCGAGCACCGTCGCGGGCGCGCCGCGCACCAACACGGGGTGCGGCTGGTCTTGCGAAGCAAATACCGCGCTTACGTCGCCTGCCACGCCCACCGCCGTCACGTAGTAGGCGATCCCTGGGTCGTCTACGGCTTCGCCCGGGATCTCGGCTTCCCACTTGCCAGTGGTCAGCAGCAAGACGGGCGCCTCGTGCCACTTGCCCTCCAGCAGACTGCACCACACCACGGTGGCCTGCTTGATGGCGGCGGCCTCGGTCACGACGAAGCGCAGCAAGATGCGTTCGCCGGCTTTGGCCTCGGACGGGGGGATGTGCAGCAGCACCGACGACGCATCGCTCGCTTGCGCCGGCCCGGCCCAGAACGCGGCCAGAAGGGTCGCGACGGCCAACAAGAGCTGGCGCCAGCGGCGGAGTGCGCCGGTCCTGGCCTCGCGCGGTTGGGCAAGGGTCAACAAACCTGCTTTGGCCACGGTGCGGTGAGTTGCTCGCATGGATCACCAGTGGAAGATCAGGCTGCCGCCTGCGCTCATGCCGGCGTGGTTGATGGTGCGCAGGTTGTAGCCCAGCCGCGCAGACAGCTCGACGAGGTCCGAAGCCCGCCAAAGCACTTCGTAAATGAGCCGTACGGCTAGGTCGCTGCGGACCGGACGGTTGGTGACTTCCAAGTGACCGGCCATGGCCAAGCGCGGGTCGATCCGCCCAGTCAAGGCGATTTGACCGGCGCGGCCCAAATCGCCCAACGTGGAGAAGCCGAGCAGCAAGTTGGTCGACGTATCCTTGCCAACGCGCAATGCCAGGTCCAGACCCGAATTGATGCCGCCGCCGTCCAAACCGATCACGATCTGAGTAAGTGCATAAAACGACTCGTGCATCTGCCACTCGCCGCCCAAGTAGGCAAACTTGAACGCCGCCGAGGTGGGATTGAGCGTGTCGTCTTTGCGCACGCCGCTCAGCAGGTTGTCGGCCTCCGCGACCGAGCCGCCGCGACCGGCGTAGACGCCGTAGCCCATGGTCAGTGCGTACAGAGGCGCGGGGTTCGACAGGTGGTAGGTCATGTCCGCGTGCGCCTCGACCACTGCGTCGTCGCCGCGATACCGATTGAAGTCCACGTGTTCCGCGGCCAGGCGCAAGGTCGAGCGCGGCGGAGGCCCCTTGTCGCGCATTCCCAGTGGCTCGTCCACGGGCACCACGATCGGCGTCTCGGGCGTGCCGGCCACGGCGACCTCGTGGCCCGCGGCATAGCTTGCGACCACAAAATACTCCACGCCTTGCGGGACAGTAGCAGTCGTGGGCACCAGCCAGCGCCGGTGCTGAGGACCGCTAGGCTCGGGGCGGGCCAGGTCATAGCGCACCGTGCCGGTCTTGCGCCAATGGATGCGCAAATCGGTCACTTCTCCCCAATCGCGGAGCGAAAACACCAGCCACAGCTGCTCGCCTTGGCGAATCGCGCTGACCGTGGAGTGCGCCATTTTGCGAGCGAGCGCCTCCGCTTTGCGGCGTTCGGCGTCGTGGCTGCCGCTGACCTGCAGCTGCTCCATCCACTGCGTCATGACGGCGACTTCGTGCTCGACGGCCTCGCGGATCGTCGTGTCCGGGAAGCGCTGGAGGAAGCGGCGCCAGATGGTGATGCGCTCGGCAGGCGACTTGCCCATCGCCAAGAAGAACGCGGAATAGGCCGCGGCCATGTCGGCCGAGAGTTCTTCGCAAGCTTTGCCGCCGCCGCTAGCCGGGCAGGCGGGGCACGCCGGGCAGGCTGGGCGCGCAGCGTAGCGGGGCCTCGGCGGCGGGCTTCTTGGCCGGCTGCGCCTCGGATTTCTCTGCCGGCTTGCGGGTCTGCACATCGACTCGGTCGCCCAGCTGCAGCAGCGCCATCCACGGTTTGTCGGGGCGCAGAATCGCCATGTGCGGCGCCAGCTCCAGCACGGAGCATTCACCCAGCAAGAACCGGTCGATCACTTCGCGGCCGCTCACGGGGTGTTTGACCTTGATGGTTCGGAACATGCGCGCCGGATCGCCCACGCTCAAGCCGTCTGCGCCGCCCAAGTCGATGACGAATTCGCCCTCTTGAATGCGGACAATCACGCCCGAACGCACGACCGTGTTGGCCGCGTCTACGCCGAACTCGCTGGCGAAAGCGGGCAAGGGCGCGGCCACCCAAAGGCACAGGGCGGCGAGCCAGGTTGCCACGCCGAAGGGCCCGTGCAAGAACAACTCGATGGTTCGCGTGCGCGCGGAGCGGTGCTCTGTCCAGCGATCCCGAAGGGCGCGAGCATGTCTCGCGAGCTGGTCCCGGCGGGGGCGCGCACCCCTAGTTACTTGGGGTGCGACCCACCCAGCAGAGGGAAAGAGCCCGCCAAAATCGACTCGATTTTGCACGAGCCCGAAACGGGCGCGCGGTCGGGCCCAGATCCCAGCCAGGATCCGCCGAATTGCGCGTGTACCGTCGCTTCGGCTCGCCCCCGCGGCCTGACCGAGTTGGCGTGCAGGGTTGGGCGACCCCGGCCAAGCCGAGCTTGTGGGGCTGCGCGGCGATGGCTCTGCACAGGGGTTGAGTGCGGTGGGCGGCACCGGTGGGTGCGGCGCTCGGGGAGTTGGCACGGCCGGCTCCTTGGCCTGCCCCGACTACGGGCTGTTCGTTGCCACGGTACGCCGAGTCTTTTCGATGCGCAAGTCCGGTGGCGTGGAGACCTGGATGGATAGGCTGCCGGGGAGCACGGCGAGCTTGTGGCGGCCGTAGACCGGGCGTAGGCTTATCTCAAGTGTCGCCATCCCTTGCCGCCGGAGCGGTCGCGGAGTGCCTGCCATGGTTGCATATGTGCACGAAAACTCGCGGACTTTTGGCCGCCGCGGTTGGATTCGCGACTGGGCTCTCCGCGGTGTGGCCGCCGTGCAACTGGCATCGCTCGCCGTTGTGCCGGCGGTCGCCACGCTTGGGGCCGCGCCGACCTGCCTGGCCGCGCCCACGCTGCTGGTGCGCTTGACCTTGGCGAACGGCTCAAAGGTCGAAGGGCGTCTGGTCTTGCGCGCGCCGTCGGGCTACGTGCTCCTTATCGACGGCCAAGAGCGGCGCTACCCCTACTATGACATCACATCGGCCGACGAATGGCCCGAAGGCACTCCCCAACCGGTCCCGCAGCCCAGGTCCACTCTGGAGCCGCCGCGGGCCGCGTCCTTGCCTGCAGACGCGGATCCAGCCGAGCGGCCCAAGCCGGCGAACCGGGCCCAGCGAGCGCCCGCGTCCGGTCCGGCGCCGGTCGCCAAAGCCGAGCGCGCCAAGCCGCGCCTCGACGACTTGATGGTCGACGCCCCCGAGCAGCCCGAAGTCCCAGGCCGCGGGCTGTCCACGGTGGGTTGGTTTATGTTTGGCATTGCCGGCGGCGGCGCGACCGTCTTCGCCCTGAGCGGCGAAGCTTCCGGCAAGCCGCAGCTGGAAGCCGCCATGGTCCTGGGCGCCGTGGCGGGTTTGGCTATGGCAGGGGAGGGCATTGGCCGGCGCAACGATGCAATGCAGCGACTGAACCGCTGGCGCCGCGCCCGTGGACTGCGCGAACTGGACGTGCCGCCGGGCGAAGAGAGCCGCCTCTACGTGCCCGAGATGCCGCAGGCGCCGCAGTCGACCTGGACCATCGCGCCGGCCTGGGCGCCGGGGACGGGGGCGTTGGTCCTGTCGGCAACCTTCTGATCCGCAACCCACGTGATCCGCGCCTGCACGGCTCCTCTGATCCGTTCTGCAACTGGCGAGAATCGAACGGGGCCCCGGTTCGAGCCCGAAGAATTGCCGAAGCCTCTTGAGCCGATTCAGACGGATTCCAGATAGTTGGTCGAATTTCTAGTCCACACCAGCGGCTACGAACGCCGCCCAATAGAACGGGTGCTGCCACGCGGGCTGCTTCTGGACACTGCGCTGCGCCGCCTGAAGCGCGGTCGCGGGCGATTGTCCGGACTGTAGCCCCACATAGAAGGCCTTCATCAGCTCGGCCGTCGCCGCGTCGTCCACGGACCACAGGCTCATGACCACGGTCCGCGCCCCAGCAATGGCGAGCGCTCGCCGCAGCCCCTGGACGCCGTCGCCGCTGCGCAAGTCGCCCAGCCCGGTATTGCACGCAGAGAGTACGGCCAGTTGCGTGCCGTACAGGTCCAGGGACGCGGCCTCCAACGCGGTCAGGACGCCGTCGTCCGCGCCGGACGGGTGGCGGTTGAAACCCGAGAGCAGCAAGCCCGACCGAACCAGCGGCGCCTTGAGGGCCGCCAGGCCTGGGGCGCGGTTGGCACTTTGGAAGAAACCGTGGGTAGCGATGTGCACGAACTGCGGACCGTGGCTGGCTTTGAGTGCCGACTCGCGCGCCCTGCTGCCGGTGAGGACGCTGGCCTTGGGGTACAACTTCGCGACAATCTGGGCCTCGTTGGCGGTGCCGGGCAGGGCAGCCACGGCGAGAGAACGCAAGTCCGTAGAC
Source organism: Myxococcales bacterium (assembly GCA_037441385.1). Taxonomy (GTDB): domain Bacteria; phylum Myxococcota_A; class UBA9042; order UBA9042; family UBA9042; genus SXRM01. The sequence continues at coordinate 64,260 of JBBISH010000014.1, read as the reverse complement.
TCGTCGTCGCCGCCGGGGGGCTTGGGTCCAAAGTCGGGGTTGGCGATGACCAGCGGCGGTTGGCGGGGAGCCGGCGGCGCTTCGTGGCGCAGCAGCTCGCGGCCCGAGCCAAGGTAGCCGACCTGAACCGCGTCGAGGAGTGGGCGCCCGTCGGGGGTTGGCAGCGCCGCGAAGGGCACCACCAACAGCGGACCGTCGCCGGCGATGTGGAGCTTCTTGGCGCCGGTTAGAGCAGGCCATAGCGGCGCAAGCACCTGTTCGGACAGGGCTTTGAGGGTCGGTGCCGGGTCGGTTCCGGCCTTGTTGACGGCTCGGCGCGCGTTGCCAGTGGCCTTCTCCACGGCCGCGAGTTCGCCCAGATCAAACCAGCGCGGCTTGCCGGTTGCGCGGAGGACGCAGGCGGCCAGCCGCGGCGCGAGCTTCTGCTCTTCCCAGCGGCCATGCTCCACCTCGGAAGTGGGTGTCCAAACAGCGTATTCAACAAGTGCAGCGTCGGCAGCCAGAGCCGCCTGGACTGCTGCGACTGTCGCCTCGGCCTCCGTGCCCCGGCGGTAGGCGTCGCTGTGCTGTGCCAAGGTCATCTCGGTCTTGGTGATCTCGCCCTTCAGCGCGTCCACCGTGGCGTGCCACGCGCTCTCGTCGCCGTCGCCGGGCCCTTTGAGGGCATAGGCAGAGAGCCGTGACCGCGTTTCGGCCAGGGTATCCAAGATTTTCCGGTCGTCGCTGCCAAGCCGTTGCCGCAGCGTTGCCAGGGTGTTGGCCAGAGCATCGACCGTGCGCCCGTGCCTGCGCAGCACCGCTTGGAGGGCCAACTCGCTGGCGCGCGGCTCATTCGGAGTCAGCATCACCGCATAGCGGAGCAGGGCGGCCGTGTCCTCTGCGGCGTGGGTGAGCAGACTGACCTTGCGCTGCTCGTCGCCGGTCCACAGCAGCTCGGCCAGACCGCGGTCGCGCAGGGCCGAGGCGCGCGCGCGGAGAACCAGTCCCTCGGCGTATTGCTTGCGTGCGTCCACGAGGTCGGCGAGCCGCCACAGGCTCGCGAGGAGGCCCGGACTGTCGCGTCCGATGGCTTCTTCCTCCATGGCCAGGGCGGTGCGAAGTTGGCTCTCTGCCGCGGTCAGGTGACCGAGCTTGGCGTCGGCCATCGCGAGGTTGTAGAGGTCGGCGCCGACCTGCACGTTGCGGGGACCCAGCAGGCGTTGATCCAGGGCCAGGGCCGCCTTGAGCTCGCGTTCGGCTTGGGGCAGGTCGCCTTGAACGGCCAGCGCCGCTCCCAGGTTGCCGCGGGCGGTCGCGGTGTTCAGGTGCTCTTCGCCAAAGATATCGCGGGTGGTGGTCAGGGCCTGCTGCATGAGCGCCACCGCTTGGGTCGCGTCAGACGGGAGGAGTGCGTCGGCCAGATTGGTCTGCGCGCTGGCGGTGTTGGGGTGGTGCGGCCCGTTGCTTGCCAGGTGAATGACCAGGGCCGCTTGCCGGCGGGCGATGAGTTGTTCGCGGTCGTCGACGGCGGTGTCGATGCGGGCCAGCAGGTCCAGGACCGGCACGAGCAAAGGATGGCGGTGGCCGTGGGCTTGCTCGACCAATCGCTGCGCGCGGGCCGCGTAGGTCTCGCCCAGGCTGATTTCTCCCTGATCCATGGCGAGTTCGGCGAGTGGGATGAGCGAGTTGGCAAGGTCGGGGTGGTCGGAGCCTTGCAGCTTCTCGTGGAGCGCAAGAGTGTGCAGCAGCAGCGACTTGGCCCGGCCGTGGCGCCCCGTCTCGCGGAGGATGCGCGCGTAGTGCTCCGCCACCGCGATGACCTCGGGATGCTCCTCGCCATAGGCAGCTTCAGCGATGGTGAACGCTTGGCGGAGCTTGCTTTCGGCGAGGTCCAGGCGGTGGCGGAGCAGGGCGACCTCGCCTTGATTGGCTAGGACAGCCGCGACGAACGGGTGTTCGGCGCCCAGGGTAGCTTGGTCGATCTTCAGGGCGCGTTCAAAGAGCAGGTCAGCGCGCTTCAGGTCGCCGGTATGGACGAGCTCAAGACCAAGGTTCTGCGCCACTTGCGCGACCCACATGTGGTCCGGGCCCAGCGCTTCCTCTAGGATCTGCAAGGCCTCCTCGAAGCCCTTGACCGCTTTGGGGTATTCGCCGCGGGTCGCGTAGGTGGTCGCCTCGGCCTGCATCAGGCTGGCAGTGTAGGCGTGGCGTGGGCCGTGGGTCGCCTTGGACATGGCGATCGCGCGCTTGTGAAGCTCCAGGGCCTTGTCCGTGTGGCCCAAGAGGCGCTGCAACTCGGCCTGTGCGCTCAGGCAGACGGCGAGGCCGGCCGAATCCTGGGCGCCGTAGAGCCTTTGGTACAGCGCTCCCAGCTGTTCCTGGACTTTGAGCGCCTCGGCGAACTTGCCGCGCATCCGGAGCACGTCGGCAAGGCGGTACAGGACGCTGCCGTAGTAGGGCGTGTCTTGCGCGCCGGCCTTGTCGTACAGCGCCAGGGCCTGCCGCTGCAGTTCCTCTCCCTTGGCGACGTCGCCGGTCATGCGGATCGCGTCGCCCAAGAGACTCATCGGTTCGGCGAGTTGCGGGGCATTTCGGCCCAGGGCGGCTTGGATGCGGTCGATCGCTTGCTGGGCCGCGATCTTGGCGTCGGCATACCGCCCGCCGGCAATGAGCTGGCTCGCCTGCTGCATGAGGGCTGCGGCCTCGGCCAGGCGGGGGTCTTGGGGCTGCCTGGCTGCCTGCGCCTGGTTTTCCGCGGGCTCTGCGGTGGCCGTGACCGCGATGCAAGTGGCCACAAGCACGAGCCAAAGCGGGGAGCGGGACATGGCGCCTCCGGTGGACGGACGGAACGGCTGGACCTTAGCCTGATTTCTGGTGGGCGCCAAGCGAGCGCCGGCAGCCGTTCGTCGGGGCGAAATCGTCGCGGTCTGACCGCCGCCTTGGCCCTACCTGCCTAGCTGCCTGCCTTACCGGATGGCTACTAGTGCCGTAAATGCGGTGGAAACCTGTGCGATCCTTGGCACTTGGCCCTCACCCCGCCGCCTTCGGCGTCTGCCCCTCCCAACGCTTTGAGGTTGTTGCATAAGGGTCGAATTCGGGTGCTTTCGCCGTGCAACCGATTGAATGTATTGGCATCAGAATTCTGCGAACATACCTTTGCAACAGTCTCCGCTTTGGGCGAGGGGCAATGCAATTTCCCTTTACCCCTCGCCCACTTCAGTGGGAGAGGGGTCGGCCGCAGGCCGGGGGTGAGGGCTTTCGGCGCTGCGCCAGAGTAGGCAAGCGGTAAGGCAGGCCTAGCTGCGCGGCGGCGCCGTGTCGCGGACGGACGGGCGCTCGTGGAGCCACCGGAGCCATGCGTGGAGGTTGGGGTAGCCTTCGGCCAGGAGGTCGGCCCCGCGGAGCCCAACGTAGCCCACACCGGCGACAGCGGCCAAGTCTGCGAGAGTCAGGCGATTTCCGACCAGGTACTGCTCGGGCCGGGCGATCGTGTCCAGTAGCGCCAGGGTCGCTCGAACTTTGTGGCGCTGGCGGCTCTCCCAGTCGGGGTCGCGGCGCTCGGCGGGCCGGAGTCCTTCGCTGAAAAGGAGGACCATAGCGTCGGCGAGCCCGTCGCCCAGGGCCTGCCAGCGCAGGGCGTCGATGCGGTCGCCTGGCTCGCGGGGCACGATGGCGGGCTCGGGCCAAAGAAGCTCCAGGTACTCGATGATGACCCGCGAGTCGTAGACGGACGAGCCATCTTCCAGGAGCAGCGTGGGGACTTTGACCAGCGGGTTGAGCGTGCCGACGCGGCTGCCTTGGGCGTGCGGCGGCTCGACGGTGCACGGCAGGTCGACGCCTTTTTCAAGAGCGACCATGCGGCATTTGCGCGCGTACGGGCTGGTGAGGGTCATCAAGAGGGCGCTAGGGCGCGCCAAGGCGGAACTGGGCATGGTGGACCTGAGCCCGCGTGAGTGGGGCTGGGCGCATCCCACACCGCGGCTGGAGCGCTGTCAAGGTCGCACTGCGCAAGTTCGCACTGCGCAAGTTCGCTAGCGGCCGTCGCTACTTGAGCGCCCCGGGCGGCAAGACGGTGGCGGTGCCGTCTACGACCATCTTGTCGCCCACGAATGCCTGGGTCTGCAGGACGACGCGCTGTTTGTCGGCGTGGAGCTCGCGCACGGTGACCTGGACCGTGACACGGTCGCCCGGTCGGACCGGCGCGCGGAACTTCAACTCTTGGCTGAGGTACACCGTCCCGTTGCCCGGCAGCTGGTTCGCCAGGACGGCCGAGATGTAGCCCGCCGTGAGCATGCCGTGGGCGATGCGCCCGCGGAACGGCGTGTGCTCTGCGTACTCCTGGTCCAAGTGCACGCGGTTGTGGTCGCCGCTGACCTCCGCGAAGGCCGCCAGGGTGGCGTCGCTGACTTCGAAGGTGCGCTCTGCCTGCTGACCTACTGCCAGCTGCGAAAAACCGTAAGAAATATCTTGACCTGACACAAGGGTGCTAGTTGTCATGGGGCCTTTGGGGTACCGGCAGAATGCTGGCGTTGCGGCCGCAAGTCGGGGCTTGAGGCGCAGGCCGCGAGTCTAGCCCGTCGCTGGAATCTAGGGTAGCGCGCACCTGGAATGGCTTGCGCGGGGCGCCGCTTCCGCTATGGTGGCAGGCGGGAGCGGGCGTCGGGGGCGGCGGCTCCGTCCGCACGAGTCGAGGTGCTGCATGGTGGTCCGCTGTCTGGTGTTGATCGCGGCCGTGCTTGCCGGGTGCGGCGGTGGGGCGGCGGTCTCGGCCACCTCCGCGGATGTGCAAGACGCGGCGCCGGTCGACGCCGTGGCCGTGGCGGATGTTGCTGTGCCTGGCGACGAGTTTGCTGACCTGGGGCCAGACGCGGTGGCCTCCACGTTTTGTGCCGACCGGGGATTGAAGTTGCTCCCCTTTGCGGCAGGCCCGTACGGATTCCTTCGGCACGAGCGAGCCGCCGACTTTGCGGTGCCATTGGCAGACGAGACAACCTGGAATTTCAAAGAGTCCTTCCAGGGTTGCGAAGTCTATGTCTTCGTGACCGACTTGGTCCCTGTGTCCGAGTTGAATTCCGCGTCGCTCTGGGACAGCGCCAAGGACCTGGACGCCCTTGTCAAGAAATCGCCTGACAATGTGCACTATTTCTTCTTGTCGCTGCGATCGGCCGCGGCGGCGACGGACCACATCCAGGCGATGCAGGCCAGGGTCGCTGGGGCGCTCGCCAAGTTGGAGGGCGATGCCCAGGTCCACTGGGCGGCCCACCTGCACGTCGTCGCGACGCGCGGCCAGGATCTGGATTCATGGATTGGCAAAGCGGCCGTTGGTCATGGTCAGATTGGCTTTGTGATTGACCGGTTTCAGCGCGTGCGCGGGTTCGGGAACCTCTCTGACGTGACGCGGCAGAAGGCGAACCTGCAGGCCGCCGGCAAGTGGCCGTGGGAGGGGAACCTGGCCTATGCCGCGAACGAGGCCCTAGCGCTGAACGCGGAAGCCGACCGCGAACTGCAGGCCGAGGCCGAAGTCGGGCACGACGTTGAGCTTTGGAAGGGCGAAACGCTGGCCGAGTACGCGACGGTCGAGGTCGATCTGGGCACCGCCGCGGAGCTGGCCAAGTACGACACGCTGCAGGTCGAGGTGGAGCAGCGCTGCCCGAACGATGCGGCGCCCGAGCTGGGCAACTGCGGCGCGTGGGACTACTTGGCCCACTTGGGCGTTTGGGACGAGAAGCAGCAGAAGAACATTGAGTTCGCGCGTTTCATCACGAGCTACCACCGCGAAACGCACTGGCGGGTCGATGCGTCTGCGCTGGCGCCGCTGTTGGCGGGTGGTGGCAAGCGGGTGTTTCGCTGGGATTTCGCGCCCAGCTGGAACCCGCAGCCGACCAAGACCTGGATCAAGCTACGTTTTCTGGACCGCGGCAAGCCGTTGCGCCCAAAGCTGGCCGAGTATCTCTGGTCGGGTGGCGCCTGGGGGAGCGGTTACGGCGCGGCCCATCCCAGCCGGCAGGTCGCGATTCCGCCCGCGGCGAAGCGTGTCGAGCTGTGGGCGCTGATTACGGGTCACGGCCAGGATCCAAAGACGAGCTGCGCCGAATTCTGCAACCACCAGCACGTCTTCACTGTGGGGACTGCCAAGTTCACCAAGGTCCACCCGATGGCCGGCACCAACAACCAGTGCATGCCGAACATGACGACCGGGATGACGCCGAACCAGGCAGGAACTTGGTGGTTCGGTCGCGGCGGCTGGTGCCCAGGGATGCAGGTCGAGCCCTGGGTCGCCGATGTCACGGCCGCGGCCCCGCCTGGCACGACCGCAGTGCTGGGCTACCAGGGCGAGTTCAACGGGGCGCCACCGGCGGATGGTGGCGGCGACATCGAGGGCGCCGTCTGGCTCATCACCTACGAATAGCGCCAACCGCAAGGCATCCTTGTGGCATACTGCTGAAATTGCTAGAAGAATTCACCAGGCAGGAACGCCTGAGGGTTGTCCACACGCCACGCCTCGAGCTCGTCGCGGCTGACGAGGACGTCGCCCGTGGTTTGGTCAATCCTTGCGCCGAACCGCGTGAGCGTCTCGCCGGGGACCCGGCCGCTGGCGCCGGTCTCCAGGTCGAAATCCCAGCCGTGCAGGGTACAGACTAGGCTGCCCCCCTCGATGCAACCGGCGGACATGAGCCCGCCGCGGTGTGGGCAGCGGCCGTACAGTGCGTATACCTGGCCGCCAGACTGGACGACGACCAGGTCGATGTCCAAGGCGGTTGCCGAAATGGGTTCATCGTCATGTAGTTGTGCGAGGTTCGTGACTACAATCCAATCGCCGTTAGCCATGGTCGACCTCCGTGTCATCCGCCATGAGCAAACGGTGGTACGCGGACTGCGCCTCGGTGGCCATCGACGCGAGCCGGGACTCGATGGACTCCAGGCCGAGGAACTGCGCCATCTTGGCGTTGGTTTCCGTCACACGGTAGTAGAGCGGCGGCCTTGGCTTGGGCGCCGTGCGCACATACTCCAGCACGTCTGCGGGGTCGACAACTCTGGTCTGCGTGTCGCGGCCGGCGTAGAGCTCCTCCAGGCTTTCCAGCCGCGCCCATTGCAGGGTCGGGTCTGGGGCCCGCCGGAACAGGGGGATCATCGACCAAGGATTTGCCGTGGTATAGCTGAGTTGCGGATGAAGCGCCGCGAAGGCCAGCACAGGCGGTCCACCGAGGCGGGCGTGTCCGACGGCCGTCAGGTCGTCGCAGAACTGTTGCCACTGCTCTGGCGTCGCCTCTACGAGCGGGAGGATGAGCTGTGCGACGACAATCTGCTTGTCGCGCGCCACGTTCTCCATGATAGCCAGCAGGGGCTCAAGGTCCAGGGACTCGGCGTAGTGCACGAATCGGACCGTCTGCCCGGCCTCTCGGCCGGCTCGGGCAAAGGGGCAGAAGGAGTATTCCTCAATAAACTCATACAAATATCGGTCATTGGCGGACAGGGCAGCCTTTGCGAGTGCCGCCTTGGTCGCCTCGGACACTTTGGGCAATGCGCCGAAGGGGGCCGTGCACGTGCGCTGTGGGTGCGGCGCGGCGCCTGTCGCGGCTGCGATTGCCGAGAGAAGCGGAGGAATTCCAGGCGGATGGGCTGACATGGGGTGTTCTCGGGGCGCCTAGCCGGGGCGAGTCCAGGCTAGCAGAGCCTCTGAGTTTTCACCACTCATACCAGTTCCGTCCGAATCGGATCGAAAACTCGGGCAATTCTTCGGGCCCGAACCGGGGTTCGTATCAAGCGGCGACCGCGCGCCGGGTCACGTGCCTCCACTTCCGGGAACCCCGCCGCCAATCGGGGCATGCTCCGGAAACCGCACCAAGCCTGGTCGGTGGCAAACTGTCGTCCCATCCGTCGGAGGCCTGATCGCACGCGCCTGGCGCCCCTGATCGTCGCCTTGCCCGCGCCAGCCCATCTGCCGCCGTCCCTGGTCTGCCATCTGTGGCTGGCCATGTGGTGTGGTCGGGCTAGTTGGCCGGCATGGGCAAGTGCTGAATCGGGGTGTTGTTGCACATCGCGTCCGAGACGACGAAGTGCCACATCGACTTGCCGCGGACGTGCTTGTCGCTGAGGAAGACCTTGAGAGTGTAGGTGCCTTCCGGGTAGTAGCCCTTGGCGTCGGGCGGACCCGGCGGGTTCATCGCGTAGCCGGCGCCGGTCGCCTCGTCGAAGGCGAGGATCATCCGCGACAGGTCGTGGGTCGGGTCGCTGACATCGGCCGAGATCTGGAACAGGTCGCCGGGCAAGTACTTCATCTGGATGTTCTGGATGACGGGGTTGTCGGCCTTGTTGTCGTCGGTCGGCAGGCGAATCAGGCGCGCGTCATCGGGCTGGTCGGGCCAACTCGGCTGCCCGGTCAGGTCCATCCAGACGCCCCAGTTCACCATCATGTTCGTCAGCGCGACCTGCTGATGCGGGTCGATCGTCACCTCAACGGGCAGGTACGAGTAGTTGTCGTTGAAGAGGTGCACGCCCCACGTACCGCCGCCGGGAAGCGGCACCGAGAACTTGCCGTTTGGCGCAATCAGCGCGCCGCCCTCGTAAGCGCCAGCGTGGACCTTGCCCCGCTCGACCATCACCAGTCCGGGCCCCAGCGGTCGGTCGTCGTCGCCCACCACCTGGCCGGTCAGCTGGGCTTCCAGCTCGCCGTTCCCCACGCACGCGCTCGCCATCATGATGAGTATGCCGTGCAGAAACAGGAGGTTCCTCATCACAGGCTCCAGAGGTGACCGCAATCGCGGCACTCGGGTCGCAGCGGTCCACGCTGGAGGATACCACGCCGCAGGGCGCGATACCGCTCGCCATTGTAGATTTCGTGCCACGTCTGCGTCGCCAGGTTGCCCAGCTCCAGGTCGTCGTAGTTCGCCGTGAAACTACCGATGCAGCAGGGAAGTACCCGCATCGTCGCCGTGACCACCGCACTCCGCCACGGCCGGTAGCAGGCGCGCTGCGGATGCGGGTCGCTCGACGCGGCAAAGCTCTGTAGCACCGGCACACGCCCAGAGGCCCGCAGCGCGACCCCCGTCTGCGCCGCCACCGCCTCGGCCTTCGCCACCGCGTCGTGGAGCAGCGCGGAATCCCGCCCGTGGACAGAGTATTCTCGCCGCGCCGTCCCGTGCCCCGTCAAGACCAGCCGCTGCGCGTACACCTCGTCGATGCCCCAGTCTGCCGCCAGCTGCACCAGTTGGGGCAGCTCGTGAATGTTCAAGCGCGTCGCGACCATCCATAGGCTCAGCCGCGGCCCCGGACCCGAACCGCGTGCCCGCACCGCCTCGGCCACGCCCCGCTCGACCTTGGCCAGGATGTCCGCGCACGCCATCTTGGCCACAGTCTCGGCCCGCGCGCCGTCCAGCGAGATCCGCAGTTCGTGCAGGCCGCTCGCCACCACCTGCTCGCTCCGCTGCCGGTCCAGCAGCGTGCCGTTGCTGTTCATGACGGTGTGGGCCCCGCGCCGCCGGGCGTCAGCGATCATCCCGAAAACATGGGGATTGACCAGGGGCTCGCCGTTGAGCTGGAACGCCACCCGCTGCAGCCGCGGCAGGTCGCTCACGATGCGCTGCCACTGGTCCAAGCTCAGATCCGCAGCCTCGTCCAGGTCTTGGTAGCTGATCAGGCACGCCGAGCACCGCAGATTGCACCGACTCGTCACCTCGACCTGCAACTCGCTGGGCAGCTGCGCGGCGACCTCGTCGCGCTCCAGTTGCTCGATCACAGACCGCGTCCGCGCCGCCACGCCGTGGGGAGCGCGCTCCAGGGCGAGCAGGTCTTGCGCCTCGTCCACGTCGGTCAGCACCGCGACGTGCGCCACTCGGAGCCCCAAACGCTGGGCCTGCGCCACGGTCGCGCGCTCCACCGCCGCCGTCCCCATCGGAATCGTCGTGAAGATGTCGTGCGGCCGCGTCAGGCCCACCAGGTAGTAGCCGCCGTCCGGTCCGGGGCCCAAGACCACGTCCGCCGCGTCCAGCGCGCCCACCGCCTGCGCCACCAAGTCTGCATCGAGTTGCGGCACGTCGCCGCTCACGATCACCACCTTGCCGTGCGACCCGAGCAACAGCTCAAAACTCCGCAACAACTCTTGACTCAGACCCGTCTGGCCGGGCACCAGCCCTTGGGCGTGGCCGCCGAGCAGGCTGGCCAGGTCGCCCGCTTCGGCCAAGTCCACCGCAGGGTCGTGAATCAGGTACAGGTCCCACTCGCTGGGCCGGTGCAGTTGCTCCAACTCGTCCGCCAGAAACGCGCGGTGCAGCGCGAGCGCAGCCTCGGCGCCCACCGTCCGCGCCAACCGGGTCTTGCTGCGTCCAAGCCGCGGCAGCTTGCTGATGACCGCGACCGCCACCGGGGAACTCGTCTGCATCGCCACCCCTTGCCACCTACGCTTTGCCCCTGCCAACCCGAGCATGATCGACTTTGGCCGCGCGATGGACAACCCGCCAACCTATCCAGTCGGCCCCCGGCGACCTTGCTGACGACCCATACCGCTCGCCACGCGCAAGATCGCCAAACCGGCCCGGAGTGCGCCCAGGGGATGCCCAGAGACCTTCGACGCCCCGGCGCGGCGTCGCCGATAGTGCATGGGAACTTCAAGGATTCGCAAATGATGTTGGGCAGCAAGGACCTGCATCTCTGTCGGCCAGCCGTGGGCCATTTCCTGCAGGTCCAGCCGGCGCAGGTCCGCCAGCCGCAGCGCCCGCATCGAGCCCAGGTCCGTATACCGCACGCCAAAACGCCGGACAATCAGCCAGGTGGCCGCCCAATTCCCCGCGCGCTGCAGGGGCCGCAGGGCGCCCGGTTCCGCCAGCCCCAGCGTCCGCGACCCGACCACGAAGTCCGCGGTACCGGCCAAAACAGGCTGGACGATCGGCAACAAGTCCGCTGGGTTGGCGGCGTCGGAGCCATCGCAGAAGGCCACGACCTCCGCACCCAGTGCTTCGGCCTTGTCCACTCCGGTCAAACAGGCGCGACCGTAGCCCGGGCGCCGCTCCACCACGACCTCCGCCCCCACCGCGCGCGCGATTTCGACGGTGCTGTCGCGACTTCCCCCATCCACTACGATCACCACGGCGCCCAGTTCGACCGGGACCGCTCGGACCACGGCCGCGATGCTCGCTGCCTCGTTCCAGGCCGGGATGATGACCGCGACCCTCATGGCCTGCGCTCCGGCCGACCGCCCCAGGCCACATACGCGAACCCCGCGGCGTCCAAGGCTAAAAAGGGTGCGACCGCGTAGACGCCGCTCCAAACCAGCCCGGCGGCGGCAGTCAGGCAATAGGCCGCCAGGGCCCACTCCCACGGCTGCAGCCGGTCGCGGGGCTGGGCATACACGCCCGGCAACCCCGCATCCTGGCCCAGCTTTCGGGTCCGCTCGAACTCGCGCACGACCGGCCGCAGCCCTTGCAGCACCGCCTTGCCGTTCGAGATCGCGACCCCGATCCCCAAAAGCGTCAGCGGGCCCAGGTCGGCCAGCAGCGGCCGCAGCGGCAGTCCAAGCTCCATGCGCGCGTAAGTATACAAGAGCGTTGGCCCCACCATCGCCAGGGCGAAGGGCGCCATCACCTGCCACAGCGCGCCCTGCGGATGCTGCAGACCCGGCAACAGCACGCAAGGTACCGACATCAGAGCCGTCAGCGCCACCAGTGGGTGCACGGCGTAGTGGGTCAGGTGCAGGGTCGCGGCTAGCTTGGTCGCAAGCGAGCGCGGACTCTGCCAGATGGCCGGCAAGAGCGACCGCGCCACCTGGATGGAGCCCGTGGCCCAGCGGCGCTGCTGAGCCTTGAAGTCCGCCAAAGTACTTGGGAGTTCCGCCGGACAAACCAGGTCGCGGTCGTACACCAGGCGCCAGCCGGCCAACTGGGCGCGGTAGGACAGGTCCAGGTCCTCGGTCAGCGTGTCGCCCCGCCAACCTCCGGCCGCCGCGATCGCCGCGCGCCGCCACACTCCGGCGCTGCCGTTGAAGTTGAGCAGCCAGCCAGCCCGGAAGCGCGCCTCTTGCTCCATCGCGAAATGTCCGTCAATCGCCACGGCTTGAGCGCGGGTCAGCGCCGAGGCGTCGCGGTTCAGGTGCGTCCAGCGGCCCTGCACCGCGGCCACGTCGGCCGGGACCAGGTGCGGCAGCGCGCGGCGCAGGAATTCGGGCGGGGGTACGAAATCGGCGTCAAAGATGGCGAAGAATTCCGCAGGAGTGTGCGCCATGCCGTGGGCCAGCGCGCCGGCCTTGAAGCCCGACCGCTCGCCGCGCCGCAGCAACTGGGTCTGGAGGCCGGCTTCCGCCAGGTGCGCGAGGGCTCTCTCGGCGAGCTGTGTCGTGCGATCCGTAGAGTCATCCAGAACTTGCACAAGCAACCGGTCGCGCGGCCAGTCCAGCCGGCCCACCGCTGCGATCAGCCGCTCTACGACAAGTTCTTCGTTGTAGACAGGAAGTTGCACGGCAACGAGCGGCAGTTCGCCCGGCCACTGCGGCGGTTTGGCCGGCGGCGGCGTGCGCCGGTGCAAGATCACGAGCACGACCGCGTGGGCGCTGTACAAAAGCATCCACGCCAGCAGCAGCAGGTACGGCACCAGGGCCAACCGGGCCGGGCTCATGCTGCCACCTGCGGCGTGCGCAAGAGCAGCCGCACTTGCAGGACCGTAGCGGGCAGGAACTCGACCACGGGCACCCACGGCGGCAGAACGCCACCTGGCGCCGAGTATTTCAGGTACGACAGCGGCAGCGTCGCCAGCAGCCACAGCCCCGGCGCCGTTGGGCCCGCGCACAGAAACGGCAAGAGCCACAGGGCGTACCACGGGTGGAGCGCGGTAGGCACCGTCAGCAAGTAGACGGCTATCAGGTCGCGCAGTCGTCGCAGCGGGTCTTCGCTTTGCCGCAGCACGAGCCACACCCCCGCCGCCATCGCCACCCCGCACGCCCCAAACCCCGCGATGCGCGCCGCCGCCGGCCCCAGGGGCGCGGCCAGACCTTCGAACACCGCCCGCAGCCCGATGTTGTGGTCCTCTGCGGCCCGCACGTAGTCCGGCAAGAACCCGAGCACCCGCGTGCCGCTGACCAGCCCATAGACCCCGTACAGCCCCGCCCCGACAAGTAGCACCCTTGTGCCAACCGCGCTTCGATGCTTACGAATTGGCGAAAACGCGACAAGCACCGGATACAGCTTGAGGCTCGCCGCGCCGCCCCAGAGCCAGCCCGCGAGCCGCGTCCGTCCGGCAATCAGCGCCCACGCACCGGCCACGAGCAGGGGCAGCATCGCCGCGTCCAGGTGGCTCGCGTTGCCCACCTCGCAGATGGCGAGCGGACTCCAGCCATACAGCAGCGCCCGCGCCGGGTCCTGGCCAATGCGAGAAAGCATCCGCGCGACCAGCCAGACCGTCAGCAAGTCCAGCGCGATGAACAAGAAACGCACCGCCGCCATGTCGTACGGCAGCGCCACAAAGAGCAGCTGGGCTCCCGGCGGGTAGATGGTCCGCGCCGCGGGCCGATTTACGCGCGTAAATACCAGGTCGTCGCGCAAATGCTGCAGGTGCGGGTCGCCTGGGGCAAAAGCGTAGGGACTCAGCCCGCTTCGCTGGACCCGGCCGTCCCACAGGTAGCGGTAGGCGTCGGACGACAGCGCCGGCGGCTCCAGCGCCGCACCCAGGCGAAAGAGCAAGGAAAATAGGAGAACCCACCGCAGCGCGATGCGCCCCGGCCGCCGCCACAGCCACGCCGCCGCCCCCAGCCACAGCGGCGCGAGCGCCAGCATCGTCGCGCCCAGCGTCAGCGTCCCCGACCAGGCCGCCGGACGCAGTGCCGCCGCCGCCACGGCCGCGAGCATCAGCATACCCAGCAGAATCACAGGCACAGTGCGTTGACTACTGCCCGGCCGCGCGCGGGGCCAGGTCCACGGCCGTCATCTTGCCGGCGACGATGGTCGTTTCGATTTTGGAGAGCAGTTGCAGCTTCCCACCCGCCTTGGCGCGGCCGAACGCCTTGATGGTCACCGGACCCGCCGGCAGGTTCGCCACCGCAAAGCGCCCGGAATCCGCCGTAAAGACACGCTTGGCGACCAAGTCAAACCCCTCGGCGTACAGCACCGTCGTGCTCAGCGAGCCGCCCACCTCGACTACCGCGTTGGCCGCGCCAAAACCGTCGCAGTCGTGGACCGAACCGACCAGAATCCCTTTGCCCGCCTCAAGCGGAATCCCTATGGCCTGGGCCCGGCTGTCCACTTCCGCCTGCGTCGCCAGCCACGCCCAGCCGGCCAGATCGGTCGACACCACCTTGCGGCTTGACTGCAGGCGAAAATCCAAGAATCCGGCTTGCGAAATGACGGCGTACCCATCAAAGCCCGTGGACTTGACGGGCACCGACAGCGCCACGCGGCCGGCCTTGCTCGGGTCCGCATAGCTCGGCTCCGACAGCGACACGCCAGCTGCGCTGAATGCCTCGATCTTGGCCGCCGGCACGGGCTGTTTGGCCTCCGGGTCGCTCAGCAACCGCACGTAGCCGTTCAGTTCCACGGCCCCGCCGGTGACGGTCCCTTGCGCCTTGCCCGCACACGCCCACGCTCCGCCGACCACCGCCGTGGGCGCCCCAGTGAACTCCGCCATGGTCTCGACCGCTGGCGTCGCGCTCGGGGTCGCCGTTTCGGACTCACACCCCGCGAGCAACGTTGCCGCAAGGCCAACCGCAACAATGCACCCTTGTGTCATGTGTATGAAATACATGAGCATATCGTCCTATGGTCGCTGATTGACCACGCGGTTGTCGATGACCCGCCGCACCGTCGCCAGGTCCAGCGGCCCCGGGTCGGGCAGGCCGACGAACGAGGGCAGCTGCAGGTGCGTCGTGCCCACCGCCCGCTCGACCGCGGCCAGCGCCTGCGGCAGCCCCAGCGTCTTGGGGTCGTCCCATTTGCCGTCGCCGTCGTAGTCGGCCCAAAGCAGCCGGTCCAGCCAGTGGGTCTTGCCGTTGCCGTCGACAAAGGTTGCCTCGCCTGTGCCCAGGCCGACGGCGCGCAACACCGCCTTGGCGTTGGCACTTTGCGGGCTCGTGTCGCCCGTCGCGGCCGGGTGACAGCCGGTGCAGTCGCGCGGCAGCTTTTGAATCGTGTGGTGGTGCACGGGGTTGTGGACGTTGCCCTCGCCGGTCAGCCCCTCGCCGGTCGTCAGCGCCTGGGCGTCGATGACCTTGTTGCCGCCCTTGTCGATGTGCGTAAAGAAGATCGACGTCCCCACCAGCGGCGAGATGCGCCCCCGCGCGTTGAAGCCCATCGCCAGCGCGTCGGGCAGGACGGAGAGGCCAAAGCTCTCGACCGCGCCTAGCTTCTTCTTGCCGTCGATGCGGCTGACGTAGCTCTTGCGGTCGTCGCGGACCATGTGGCAGCCGTAGCAGTTCAAGGTCCAGCTGTTGTGGCAGGTAAAGCACTCAACCCGGCCGTCCTCTTCACCGCCCAACTCCTTGAACTTGAATCCCTCCGGTAGCCCTGGGAACTCCTTTGCCACCGCCGCGGGGTCCTTGGCCGAAAGGTCGTTCACCGCCTTGCGCACCGCTGCCCGCGCCTCCGCCGAGCCGGCGTGCAGCTGACAACCCATTCGTGTCCGTGGGTTGTAGATCTTGCCAGCCGGATCGATGCGCGCGTTGATCTGCGTCACGGGGTGGTCTTTGCCGTCGATCTTGCCCGTTTCGTACACAGTTCCATCGGCAAGCGTATGAATCATCAGCGGGTTTCCGCCAAAGCCGCCCGCCGCGGTCCCCGCCTTGTCAAACGTGACAGCCGAATCCGACATCAGCTTCGCCTTTTCGCCCGGCCGCCCGTGGCAGCTCTGGCAGCGCACGTCCAGCTCTTGGTCCATCCGGTAGGCCATCTTGCCCGTGCCGTGCTCCTCCACGATGTTGTGGCAGTCGATGCAGGCCAGGCCCTTGGCGGTGTGGATGTCGGGCGGCGTCTCGTCCGTGTCGTTGGTGCCGTTCTCGTCCGCGATGAAATACGGGTACGGTTTGCCGTACTGCCAATACATCCCCTTGTATTTTATGTAGTTTTCTTTGGCCCACGGCACCGCGTTGGGCGGGTCCGCCGCGCCACGGTTGGGGCCGCCGGCCAGCTTGTCGCCGTCTGGTTCGCTCCGCTCGCGGACACCTTGGGCCAACAGCGCCCGACCCAGGTGCGAAATATGGCAGTGCGCGCATTGCCGGTCCGGCACCAGATTCGTGAACCGGTGCCGCATGGGGTGACCGATCTCCTCGCGATTTTGCGTGGGATCGCTGCTCACGGTGCGGCCATCGTCCGCGGTGGTCATGTGACAGCCGTTGCACCCCGCTGAGTAGTAGCGCCCCGGCATCTTGGCGCCCTCGCGGCTGAGGTGGCACTCGGTGCACAACTGCTCGTAAACAGGATAGAACGCCTGGGCCGTCGTCGGCGTCACGCTCGCCGGCACGTCCGCGGGAAGCGCCGGGAAGTCAGCCGCAGTGAGCGGCGGCAGTTTGGTGGGTGTCAGCGTGTCGCGGGTTGGCACCACCCCGTAGTGGGCCGCCTTGCCCTGGACGCCAGCGATGAAGCCACCCCCGGCAAGCTGGCCCGCCAACGTCGCCCGATTCAGCAGCAAGCTGTTGCTGGTGATGATGCTGTGACAGTTGCCGCCGGCCAAGGTCGAGCTTCCGCAAGTATTGCGAATTACGCGGTAATCGGCCGGATTCAAGAACTGCATCACTGCGGTCGGGACCGCGGCAAGGTCCACCAGCGGCGGGTCGTCCAAGAAGTGCTTGCCCGGCGTGGTCGGGTTGAACGAGTAGTCCACCGTCACGTGCGCCCCCGCCTTGGTCGGCGCCTCGGGGTTGCCGCCGTGGCAATCGACGCAGCGCAACATCTGGCCACCGTAGTGGATTTGCTCCACATCGGCGTGGCAGGCCGCCGCGCTGCAGCTCTCTACCTTGGGGGCGGCGATCGTCGCCTCGGGCTCGGCGCACCCGCTACCGCACACGGCCGCCAACAGCAGCCATGCGACGGAACAGACACGGTTGATTGCGCGGCTCGGCTGCATTGCATAGCATCGAATCAGGCGGTGTGCGTGCTCTTCCGATCTCCACTTGCTTGATACCACCGCCCGCAGGGGTCGCGCAAACGCCAAATCGCCACCTCCCGCGGCCCTGGTCGGTGTCCAGACGGCATGGGGGGCGCGCAACCGCAAGAGAGCCGCGTCGTGCCGAGATGAATGGCCACCTGCAACCCCTTTCAAGCCCCCCGCGGCGGACCAGACCATGGCGGCTCCTGCGGCGCACTTTGGCCAAAGTTCTTGTAATCAGTGTTGTTTTGCTCGCCGTCGCCGGGTGCGAGTCCATAGACAATCCGCGCTACGTACCGCCCAAACCCAACTACGGCCAGTTTGTCACCTTCGTGCAACCGGTCTTGGGGCGGCGCTGTGCTTCGTCGGCCTGCCACGGCGACCCGCATCGCAGCCTCAAGCTGTACGCCGTGGATTTCCTTCGCGCGCCTCCCGAGTTTGCGGAGACGCCGTTGGACGAGACGCGCCTGACCGAGGCCGAGCTCACGTGGAACTACGACGCCATCCGCAACCGCTTGCGCGGCGTAACCTCGTTGAATAACTGCAAACTCTTGCTCAAGTGCCTGCCCCTGGACCAAGGTGGCATCCGTCACGGCAGCGGCTTCGAGATCTTCGCCAGCCGCGACGACCCCGACTACAAGCTCCTCGCCGACTGGGTCGACTGGGTGCTGCCGTGATCGCGCCGCGCCTGGGGCTCCATTGGGCCAGCGTGGCGTGGCATTGGGCCGTGCTGTGCGCGCTGTTTGGCCTGGCGGCGCCGGTCCGGGCCGACGAACTGGGGGCGCACGCAGCGACCGGCACGGCCGTGTATCGCAACAACGATGGCCTGCAGGTGATCTCGCCGTGGGTCCAAGCCCGGCAGCGCGTCAAGAGCGGCGCCTCGCTCCAAGCCGATCTGAAAACGGATTTCATTTCGGCCGCTTCGGTGGACATGATCTCGGGGGCCAGCGCGCGCTTTCACGACGTCCGCAAAGAAGCGGGGTTGCAGGCCGTCTACGACGAGCAAGGGCTCGCAGGCCACGCGGGCTATACCTACAGCACCGAAAACGACACCCGCAGTCACACCGTCAGCCTGGGCGCCACTCGCGAGTGGCTGTCGCGCAACCTGGCTACATCATTGACCTATGGTGTGGGCCTGGACCGGCTGGGCAGCGTCCGCGAGCCCGAAGCGCTGTGGCACGACCGCACCAGTCACCGGCTCGACGCCACCCTCACCCAGCTGATCAGCCGCACTGCGGTCCTGTCGCTGGCGTATACTCTGCAGCAAATCAACGGCTTTCAGTCCAGTCCCTATCGGATGGTGCCCCTCGTGCCCAAGACGGTCGACCTGTGGACCAAAGACCACGCGCAGTGGGTCGCCGAGCAGCATCCCGATCAGCGCACCCGCCACGGCGTCACGATCGAGGGCCGCCAGGCCTTGAGCAACCGTTGGTTCTTGCGCGCTTTCTACCGCGGCTACGTCGACACCTGGGGCGTCCGCGCCAACACGGCCGAGCTGGGCGCCACCTTCAAGTTCCACTATGCGGTCGAAGTCGAGCTGAGCAATCGCTTCTACTGGCAGTCGCGGGCCAGCTTCGAGCGGGCGATGTATTCCGTAGAGCGCGAGTACATGACGCGCGACCGCCGCCTGGTTGGTCAGATTGCCGACAGCACTCAGCTAACCTTGCGCACTCGCTGGCAAAACTGGGAGGCGGTGCTGCAGGCCATGGCGGGCTGGGAACGCTACGACGACTTCCGCACGCTGGTCAACGGCGCCTTTGTGCCCATGGCCGACACCTGGACCGGCATCCTCCAAGCTGCCTTGTCCGTTGATCTTTAGACCCTCAGGAGCCGGATGCCGCCGCGCGTCGATCAGTTGCAGCCGCAGCCGCCGCCCGCGCCGCCCTCGCCGCCGATGGCCGCTTCGCGCACCTGCCGCACGTGGTTGTGGAATTCGCTACCCAGCCGCGGCTTCAATTCCATCGCCGGCTCGCTCAGCGTGCCCCGCTGCCACGGCTGCACGGTAACGCAGCTGGTTGCCACAATCGCCATTAAGATCAGTAAGATGACACAAGGGTGCTTCATGTCGGCGGCCTCGGTGCTCCTTGTATTGTCGCGCTCGCGCTGGGCGATGCAAGGGCTGCTCGGCTGGGCGATGGCCGGCTGCGTGGGCAACGGCGTGGGGGTGCCGGCGCCGCCCGAGCCTGGCGCGACCGGGCCCAAGACGTGGCCCGAGATCCAATCGCAGATTCTGGAGCCCACCTGCGCCCAGCCGTGCCATCACGGCGGCGCGGCGCCCAAGGGGTTGGCGCTGGACACGGCTTCGGCGTACAAGATGCTGGTCGGTGTGGCGTCGTCGGAGGTGCCGGCGATGCTGCGGGTGGCCCCAGGCAAGCCCGAGGACAGCTACCTGATGGCCAAGGTGATCGGCAGCGATCCGCGGCGCGTGGGTTCGCGGATGCCCAGGACTGGGCCGCCCTTCTTGAGTAGCGCGCAGATCACATCCCTGCGGCACTGGATTTCGGCTGGCGCCACCACGGACTGGAAGGACGAGCCCGCCGACGCCGAGGTGCTCACGGTGCCCCTGCCCGATGCGGGCGGCGAGCCCAGCGAACCCGGCCCAAGCGAACCCGGCCCAAGCGAACCCGGCCCGGACACGCAGGATGGCGGAGGCGACATGCTGCAACCGACGGATCTTGGAGGCGAAAACTGATGGCTCGCGCCCTCGCCGCTCTCGCCCTGTGCGTATGTGCCGCGGTGACCCTGTGGTCTACTGGCGCGCAGGCCGAGCCGCGCTTTGCCTTGCGCGAAGGGCTGCCGTGCAGCGACTGCCACGTCAACCGCACCGGCGGCGGCATGCGCACGGCCTTTGGCGTCGCCTGGGCCCAGACCCACTTGCCCACTTGGCGCAGTGTCGGTGCCGCTGACCCGCAACTCGGCTCAACGGTTCACTTTGGCGCCAATCTCCGCCTGGATCACCGAACCATCCTGCCCGCGCATACGGCCATCCAGGGCAAGCAGTACTCCACCCCAGCCTCGAATTCCTTCGACATCAGCGAGGGCAACCTCTACCTCCGCGCCGACGTCGTGCCCGACGCGCTCTCGGTGTACGTCGACGAGGTCGTCGCCCCCGAAGGCGCCTCGGCCCGCGAGGCCTTCTTGCTGTACGGCGCGCTGCCGGGCGGGCTCTACCTCAAGGCCGGGCGCTTCATGTTGCCGTACGGCCTGCGGATTTGGGACGACACCGCGTTCATGCGCCAGCAGACCGGCTTCAACTACGCCAACCAAGACCTGGGCATCGAGGTCGGCGCCACCGGCAAGCACTGGTCGGCAGCGCTGTCGCTGAGCAACGGCAGCTTGGGCGGCGCGGACGGCAACTTGGCCAAGCAACTCACTGCCACGGTTGGGGTATTCGACTCGTGGTGGCGCCTCTACGCCTCGGCCGCGTGGAATGACACATCGGTCCGCGACTTCCCCTTCCAAACCGTGACCGCCGGTCTTCACGGTGGGATGCGGCTGGCGCGGCTTACGCTGCTCGGCTCGATCGACTGGATTCGCGGCATCGGCAATCCCGAGATCTACGACCAGTATTCGCTCTTTACCGAAGGCGATTTCGAGCTCTGGCGCGGCCTGCACTTGCGTGGCCGGTTCGAAGCCTTTGACCCTTCGCGGCAGATCGCCAACAACGAGCGCGACCGCTTTGTGGTCGGTCTGGGCTGGTTCCCGCTGCAGTTCTCCGAAATTCGCTTGGAGTACCGGAAGAACCGCGACATCCCCCAACGGCCGGCGGGCAACGCCGACGAACTGCTGGTGCAACTCCATGGCTTCCTTTAGCCAACTTCGCGCGGCCTGCACCGCCTCCGCCCTGCTCGCCATCGCGCTGGGGGCCTGTGGCGGCGCGGGCGTGCAACCCAGCCCTGCGCCAGCAGAAAGCGCTGCCGAACCGCCGGCCACCCCGGCAGAGGGCCGGCAATTGTTCAGCGCCCTGTGCAGCGGCTGCCACGGGCCCAGGGGAGACGGCAAATCCCCAGTGGCAGAGCACCTTTTCCCGCGGCCGCGCGACCTCACCCGCGGCGAGTACCGCTTTCGCTCCACCACCAGCGGCGCCCTCCCGCTGCGCGCCGATTTGCTCCGCAGCCTGGCCCTGGGCCTGCCGGGCAGCGCGATGCCGGGCTGGCAAGAGCAGCTGACCGACCGGCAGCTCCTTTCGCTAGTCCTGTTCCTAGAGACGCTGTCGCCGCGTTTTGCCGCCGAGCCGCGCCAGGTCGACGACCTGCTCGTGCCAGCTGATGTTACCGAAGTCGCTGAAACGCCAGCTAGTATCGAGCGCGGTCGCCAGCTCTACACCCAGCTCAAGTGCGGCGAGTGCCACGGCGCTGACGGGCGCGGCGACGGTCTGGCGGCAACGACCGCGAAAAACAGCGACGGCACCCCCAGTCACGTCTTTGACTTTACCTACGGCGTCTACAAGGGCGGCATGCGCCCGCTCGACGTCTACCGCACCTTCGTCACCGGCCTGGATGGCTCGCCCATGCCGTCGTATGATCAGTCCATTCCGTTGGTTGCGGATCGTTGGGCTTTGGTGCACTACGTGCGGTCGCTGGGGCGCAGCAAGGGCGCGGCGTTCTATGCCACCGAACGGCCGCGCTGGCGCGATCCCCTGCAAGATCAGCCCGAATTGCGGCCTGCCGCGCCCGCTGAACGGCCTGCGACCGGCACGTCGACCGCCGAACCAAGCGACCCGGCCGCGCCAGGCGGACTGCCCGAAGGATTCTGAAGGCGGATTCGCTCACCGGCTTCGTTCACCGGCTTCGCTTATTTGCGTAAGCAGGTCAACGGATTATGCGGCCCAGGCCGCGATTCTTCGTCGGCGCGATCGCGGCCGATCAGGCGTGAATTGGGCCAGCCTCGCGCGCGAACCGACCCTGTAGACCCCCGTACCCCCGGAGGATTTGACCTCATCGGGGTCTGCATGTCCCACCCTGTGGCCGATTTCGCGGGGCTGCCGCAATTGACACTTGCGGGGGCCCGGCGGAGGGGCTACCTTCCAAAGCGTCTTGTGGAGTTTGGCACGCGCCGCGCGGCGAACTAGGGTGGAAACACAAGATGCCGGACCAGAAGCCGTTCTGAGCTGGCGCAACCGCCCAGGCCCTCGAAGGGGGCCGGAGAAGTGACATGCCTAACCGTCGTGCATTCGACCACATCGGTAACTTCAACTTCAAGATCGAGATCGAAGGCGTCACCCAGGGTGCTTTCCGCAACGTGGAAGGCCTGGACAGCGAGACCGAGATCATCGAGTACCAGGACGGCGACGATATGGTGCTGCGTAAGCGCCCGGGCCGCACCAAGTACAGCAACATCACCTTCAAGCGCGGCTACATCAACAACACTGAGCTCTGGGAATGGCGCAAGGCCGTCGTCGAGGGCAAGGTGCAGCGCAAGTCGGGCTCGGTCATCCTCTGCGCCGACGACGGCTCGGAGATCATGCGCTACAACTTCTTCGAGGGCTGGCCGACCAAGTGGAAGGGCTTCACCCTGGACGGCAAGGGCACCGACGTCAACGTCGAAGAGCTCGAGCTGGCCGTTGAGAAGCTGGAGCGCGGTTGATCTTGACGCGGCTGTGATCCAGACGGGGCACGACGCGCGGGTCGAAGGCTCGCCGTAGCTCAAGAGGCAACAGCCACAAGCTGACAAGCACGCACAGCCAAAAAGAGCTCGCACAGCCAAGAAGAGCTCGCACAGCCAAGAAGAGCTCGCACAGCCAAAAAGAGCTCGCACAGCAAAAAGTACGAGTCGGCGCCGGCAGGGGGCAAAACCTCTGCCGGCGTCGCCGTTTTTTGCGCTTCATCGCCCTCGCGGCGTCTCGCGTAGCTACAGAGCTGTGGCAAACTTGTCAGGTAAACGTAATGTTGTGGTTTCATGGGGTTTGACCACCTCTGGCGCCAGACGTACCCTATTTGCGTGCGGCGCGGGGTCGGCGGGGCGGCCCGCGACGGGTCTGTCCAACCGTTCCGCAGCCTGCATCGTCCTTTGGATGTGCGTGCCCTTTCGTCCCCGCCGGGAGCCCACCATGAATCTGCGCCTATCGACTTTGCTGTTCAGTCTGCTCGCCCTGTGTGGCGCGGCGACCGCCCAGGCCGCTGTGCCGCCCACCACCATCACCCAGGGCCGGTTGACGTCGCAGGCCGGGGGGACCGTCTCGGACGGCAGCTACAACGTGACCTTTGCCATCTATGCGGCGGAGGCCGGTGGTTCGGCGGTCTGGAGCGAAGGGCCCGTCAGCGTCGACGTGCAAGGCGGCTTGTTCCTTTGGAACTTGGGCACGAAGACTCCACTCGTACCCGCGAGCCTGAGCTTGAGCAAGGCCTGGATCGGCGTGCAGATTGGTTCGGATCCCGAGCTGCCGCGGCAGCCGTTGGCGTCGGTGTTGTACGCGCAGCGCGCCGTGGTGGCCGAAGGGCTGGAGTGCTCGGGCTGCATCACCGCGGCGATGCTCGAAGGTGGCGTGCTGCAACCCTTTGCCAAGACTTCGGATCTGGCGGCCTATGCCAAGTCTGCCGACCTGGCGGCCTATGCCAAGACCGCAGACCTGAGCCCCTATGCCAAATCGGCGGACCTGAGCGTCTATGCCAAGTCCGCGGATTTGGGTGTGTATGCCAAGGCGGCGGACCTGGGCGCCTATGCCAAGAGTGCCGACCTGGCCGCCTATGCGAAAGCCGCGGATTTGGTTGGGTTGGCGTCCAAGAGTGACCTGTCGGACTACGTCAAGGCCGCGTCGCTGGCGCCGGTGGCCGGTACCGGCAGCTACAACGATCTGGCCGACAAGCCGCAGTTGGCCAAGGTGGCATCGACCGGGAAATACGCCGACTTGGTGGACGCGCCCGTGCTGGCTCAGGTGGGCAAAAGCTGCGGCACCGGGCTGGTCGTCAAGGGGCTGGCGGCGGATGGCAGCCTGGTGTGCGGCATTCTCAGCGAGAAAGATATGCCGGCTGATGGCATCGACGAGGTCAGTAATGGCCTGATCTTCAACCAGTTTGTCGATAGCAAGGCGGGCACGACCGATGTCGCGATCAAAGACGGCCTGACCGCCGGCGTGACCGACACCCTGTCCTTCCCGGACATCGGCCTGGCGCAGAAGGTTTGGATCTCGATGACGGTAAACAACAGCAACGTCGCCAAGGTGCGCATCGAACTGTACGGTCCCGGCATGCCGTCGCCCTACGTGCTGTACGACGGCTCCAAGACCGGCACGGTGCTGACGGCGAACTTCAACAGCGACATGGCGATCGTCTCGGGCGATATCAACAAGGATTGGGTGGGCAAGAACATCGCCGGTGCGTGGTCGGTGACGGTCAAGGACCTGCTTGCCGGCGGCGGCTCGGGCGGGTTCGACGGCAAATTCAACTGGTCGATCAACATCCAGACCCTGTCGAACAAGAAGGTGCAGGTCAAGGGCGACCTCCTCGTCGACGGCACCGTAAATGGCGTTTCCATCCCGCAGAAGCTCAACTATGCCACGGCCACCGTGACCGGCCCCCACACCGGCAACGCCGGCGGCGGTTGGGCTCAGTTGGACACCAACTTGAAGGCGACCCTGACCAAGCAGCAGGCCGCCTCGGTGCTAAAGATTCAGGTCATGACCGGCGCGCTAGAGACCCACAGCAGCTGGGGTTGGGGCGGCATCGAAGTCCGCATGGACGACAAGGTCATCCCCACGCCCTGGGGCTGCGGCTCGGAGTACTACGGCAACACCGACGAGGTGCGCGCGGACACCATCTCGTGCATCGCCACCAACGTCCCGGCCGGAGCGCACACCTTCACGGTGTGGTGGAACCACCTGATCCTGGAAGACGTGGGCCAGTACGCCTCGGACGGCCGCCAGACCGCACACGCCACGCTGTGGGTGGAAGAAGCCCCGTAGTAGTTTGGTCTGGACCGGGGAATTGCCGAAGACTTTTGAGCCGATCCAGACGGATTCGGTATCGCACAAGGGTGCCTTGTGTCGCGAAGGCCTCAGCGGGGCTCGCCGACCATCGCGAAGGCGGCCCAGGCGCGCGGGTCTGGGAACTTGGCGCGCGTGGTGGACTGGGCGGCGCGCAGGGCATCGGCCGGGGCCTGACCGGCACGGAGCCCGGCGTAGAAGGTGGCCATCAGCAGCGCGGTGGGCTCGTCGGGCACGGACCACAGGCTCACGACCACGCGCGGCGTGCCGGCGTAGAGGAAGGCGCGCCCCAGGCCCAATACGCCGTCGCCACTCACTTTACCCAGCCCGGTCTGGCAGGCCGACAGCACGACCAAGTCGGCCTGCAATTGCAGATCCAGCACTTCGCCCACCGTCAAGAGCCCGTCGGCGCCAGCGTCTTTGGCCAGGGCCACAAAGCTCTCGCCCGGCTGGTCATCGCGCGCCACACCGTGGGTGGCCAGGTGCAGGAAGCGCTTGCCCTGCATGGACTTGCGCACCTTGGTCTCGGTCGCCTTGGCGCCAGTCAGCAACTCGATTCCTGGGCCAGCCAGTGTGCGCGCCACCTCGGCCGCTTCGCGCTCTGCGCCCGCCAGGGGCGGCAGGGGCTGGCCTTGCCACACGGGCATTTGCGGGTTGCCAACGACCAGCGCGCCGCCCTTGGCCGCCCCGGTGTGCTTGGCCTGCGTGTAGCGCAACACACCCAGCGACGGCACCACCGCTAGCGACGTGCTGGCACCCCAGGGCTGGCCCTTGGCGTCGGTCAACGCGACCAGCGGCAGCAGCAGCAGCGAGCGGTGGGGCGCCACGATCACCGGCGTCTTGCCATCCAGGGGGAGCAGGTCTGCGACGGGCGCGATCAGCGTGCGGTGCAGGTCGGCCAGCAGTGCCGTCGCGTCGCCGCCAGACGGCTCAGGAGCCCCCAAGGCCTCGCCGCCGCGCCCCAGGTCGCGATCCACGCCTGCGCCCAGTGCACCGCGGAGCGCCCGCACCTTGGTCTCAAGATCCTTTGCAGTGACCGAGACTTGTCGCCCGTCGACCCGACCAGCCGGGCTGACCACGTAGATCCACAGCGTGTCGTCGTGCACGGACCACTCGAGCAGATGCGCGCCGCGCTGCCGGGCCATGCTGCGCAGTTCGTCGACCTGGACCGCGGGCGCCGTCACCAGCGAGGTCAGCTCGGCCGATGAACCCGCGGCGCGTCGGCGCGCTTCGGCCAGTTGCCGCCACAGGGCCTCGGCGGCCGCCTCGCGCCCCGCCACGCGCACACGCAGCTGCGGCCGGGCCGTATCGACCAACTGGCGCTTGCCCGAGGCGGCGTCCAGCCGCGCGACCGGGCCGCTGCCCAGCTGCAGATCCAAGGCTTGGTCCTGGGCCGCCAGCGCCTGCATCCGCTCGGCCAATTGCTGCAGCTCGCGCGACGGCGCGTTGTTGCGCAATTTGCCCCGCAATTGTCCGGTCGCCAACACGTCGAGCAGGGCCCGTGCCCGCCGCTGCTCGCTCACCTCCAGCGCCTCCGCTGCCTGGCCCTCTTGGGCGTACAGGCGCTCCAAGCTGGCGTAGACCTGGTCACGGCTCTCGCCCAGCGCGGCCTTGTGGATGTCGGACGCCAACGAAGTCCGCACCACTTCTTCTTCTTCGATGGCGCGCCGGTAGGCGACGATGGCGCCCTGGCGGTCGCCGATGGCCTCCGCGCTGCGCCCAGCGAGCCACGACAGGGTCGACAGGTCGCTGACCCGGCCGCCGGCCAGGGCCCGCTGGTGGGCGAGATCAAGAATCTTTTGCACCTCGCTGTGCTTGGCCTTGTCGCTGCCCGCTACGCCCTGCAGGGCGCTCGCACCCAAGGCCAGAGGAGTGACCGCGAGCTCTGCCAGCGCCGCCTCCATGGCCGACTGCAATTCCGCGGCGTGCTCGCGCTGCCCGCGCTCCACGTCGGCCACGACCTTGGCGAATTCAGGCGACTTCGGGTTGGCCGTAGCTTGGCGCAGCGCGGCGGTCGACGCCTTCAAGAAAGCCAGGTTGCGGGCCAACGCTCGCGCCATCGCCGCGGTCGCCGTGTTTTCGTCGTGGAACTGCCGCGGGTACACGGCGAGCGCGCGGTCGGCCAGCTCCAGCCCCTGCTCGGGGTGACCAGCCACGACTGACCGCAGCGCGAGCATCGCCTGGAAGTCGGCAAGAATCTTCCGATCGTCGGCCTGCTGGCGCGGTTGCGCCTCGACCTCTTGCGCCACCGCTAGGGCGCGCCTGAGCACGGTCTGGGCACCGTCGCGGTTGCCGAGGGCCTGGTACACCTCGAACACGTCGGCCAGCGTGGTCAGCAAGTACGAAGGCTTGACATACATCGCGGCTTGGTCGGCCAGCTCCAGCACCTTTTGCTGGGCGTCCAGGGCTTCCTGCAAGCGCCCCAGCATGCGACACAGGTGGCCGATCTTGCTGAGCATGGCCGCCTTGCCGGCCGCGTCGGACCAGTCGGCCGCCTTCTGCAGCGACGCCAGCCCCGGCCCCGGCTCGCCCAGGCGCGCCTGCAGCGAACCCAGCATGGCCCAACCTTGCACCAGACCTTGGCGCTCGGGCAGATCCGCCGCGCCCACCGACAAGGCCGCCAGTTCGTTGGCCAGTTCGTCCTTGGCCCGGCGCGCTGCCTCCAGGTCGCTGCCCAGAACGTCGGGCAGGATGCGGAGCGCCGCCACCATCGCTTTGCTCGAGGCGTCGCTGGCGTGATCCACCAGGAAACGCAGCGCCTTGTCGAACAGCGGCCGACGACCCGCCACGGCCGCATCCAGCGCCAGCTGCTGCCAAGCACCGCTCGCGCCGGGCACGTCACCCTGTTGGCTGCGTAGCCCGGCCTCTTGCTGGCGTACGGCCAGCGCTTGGTCGGCTTCGCCGGCCGCCGTGTAGCAACTGGCCAGCAGGCTCAGCGTCACTGCGCGGCGGGCACCGGGGGTCAGGTTGCGCTTGGTCTCGGCCGATGGCCGCGGCAGGTTCGCCACGGTATCGGCTGCCGCTTGCTCGGCCTCCGGGGTCGCCAGCCAGTCCGCGTGCTTTTGCCACAGGGCGGCCGCCTCCAGCCACCGCCGCTGTTCGTAGAGCAAAAGCGCCAGTTGGTCCGCCGCTTCTTGTGCATCCGCGCGGGCACCGCTGCGCTCGAACTCAGCCAGGGCCGCACGCAGCGAGGTCTCGGCATCGGCGCGCCTGCCGCTCTGCTGCTCGGCAAAGGCCATCAGGCGGCGCTCTTGTGCCAAGTGGCGGCGCACCCGCGCCAACCCCTCGGCGTCCTTGGTCTGGTCGTAGCAGGACTCGGCGCGCTCCAGGTAGGTCAGCGTGCGCTTGCGCTGCGCGGCGGGCGCGGTTGCCTCGGGGCTGGCGGCGTGGGCGGCCGTCTCGCACAAGCGCCCCTCGCGGGCGGTCAGTCCCTGGCGGTTGGCCTTTTGAATCGCCTCGTCCAGTACTTGCAGGGCCTTGGCCGGTTCTGGCGGCTCGCTGTCCAGCCACGTCCAGGCCACCTGTTCGCGCAAGAGCAGCTCGCGGTCGCGATCGCGCTCGGCGGTCCCCTTTTGCGCCAGCGTGATGCCCAGTTCAAAGGCGGCGCGCGCATCAGGCTGCTGGCCCTGCTCGGCGAGCACGTAGCCCAACATCTGCTGCTCGGCGGCGCAATCCTGGGGCGGCAGCGAGTCGGGCTGCAACGGGATGGCCCGCCGCAAATCCGCCGCCGCTTGGGGCAAATGCCGCAAGTTGAAATGCACGTAGCCGCGGCCGCTGGCGCCCAGCGCCGACCACTGCTGCACGCGCCGCAGCGGACTTGCCGGCAGCCCGTCTAAAGTCTTGACAGCTGCGTCGAGCAAGACCAGCGCCGTTTGGTAGTCGTCGCGCCCGCTCCACGCTTTGCCCAGGTCGATTTGAATTCCCGCCGACTCCAGCCCCGGTCGGGCCTTGGCCAGCTCGATCTCGGCCGCGCGCAGCAAGCGCAACTGCTCGTCGCCTTTTGCCAATTGCGCCCAGCGGCCTTGGATTCGCGCCCGCAGAAGAGGCTCGGGCAGGTCGCCCAGGACCCGCAGCGCCGCGGCGTAGGACTGGACCGCTTTGGCCGCGTCCCCCGCCAAGCTGGCAGTGAAGCCCAATTGTTGGTGCAATTTCGCGGCGTCCCGCGGCTGATCCACCTCTTCGTAGAACTTGGCGGCCTCGCCGAAGAGCCCCACCGTGGCCCCATCGTGGATTGCGCCCGCGAGGTTCCCGGCGAATTCGTAGAACAGGGCCAAGGTTGCCAGCCGACCCTTGCGCCAGCCCGGCCGGGTCTCGCGATCGACTGCCTTTTGCTGCAGCACCAGCACCGTCCAGAATTTCTGCAGCGCGTCTGCCTGTTTGCCGCGGTACAAGTCGACGATGGCCTGCCAAGCCTGGCCAGCCGCCTGCAGCTCTGGTTCGTCGATGACCAGCCCCACCACCGTCGTGAGCGCCGCCATGCGCGTCAGTTCGTCCAGATCGTGGCGCAGTTCGGCCGCCTTGAGCCGCTCGTCCAAGACGTGGCCCACCGGCTCCGCATCGTAGCGCTTCAGCATCGCGGCGTTGCCTTCGACTTCGCCAGCCCAGCCGTCGCTCGCCATGCCAGCGAGCCTGGCCACCACGCCTTCGATTTGACTCTGCTCCGCGACCGGCCGCGCCCGCGTGCACCATTGCAGATCGCCTGGAGTCGCCGGCACGTCGCGGTTGCGCACCTCGCGCTCGACCAGCGCCACCACCGGCGTCTTGCTGCCGATGGGCACGGCCAGGCTCTGCAGGCGGCGCGGCTCACCGGTGTCGTCGCGCACACTGCGGCGCGCACGCAACACGGTTGCACCCGGCTTGAGCGTCAGGCTGAACTGCCCTTTGGCGTCCGTGAAGGCCTCGCCCAGCGGCGCCGTCGCGTCGGCATCGGCAAAACCTTGCACCATCGCGTGGTAGGCCGGCTGGCCATTGCAGGTGACCATGCCGCGCATCGGCGCCGCGACGGCTGGCTCGGCCAGCGCGACCGCGATACCAGCCCAAATCAGCCCCAGGCGCGCGCTCATGTCGCCAAGCGTGCGCCGGCGCGCGACAAGCGTCAACCTTGTGTTATGTCATCGAATATATTACGCTATTTCCGATTTTTCTTCGCCGGTCCGCGCGGTCGCCCCTGGTTGCGTCAAGTCGAGCGAGAATGGTTCGTCACGTCGATCAGCCGTGCCTTCACCGGCGTCGCCGCCACCGCCACGATCGCGCAGTCGTCGTAGTCGGCCGGGCGCCAGGCGAACGCCACCAGCGACATCGCCACCAGGTTCGACAACGCCGTGGTCTCGAGCACCCACTGCTGGTGCGTCGCCGCGAACGCCGCGCCGGTAAAGAACACCGCCGCCGGCACCCCTAACCGCCGCCACTGGGTCGCGGTCAGCATCGCCAGCACCAGGCCAAACACCACCAGGTCAAAGGTCATCGCCACTTCGAAGGGGAGGTCGAAGTGCCAACACAGCGCGCGCACGGCAAAAACGGCCACAGTCATCGCCGCGCCGCTGGCGAGCAGACTGCGATTGAGGTGGCTCCGGAACATCGACTCGCGCGCCCAAATCGCGGCAAAGGCGATGAAGCCGGCGAAGAGCCCGGTCGCGGCCAGCAGTTGCCCCAAGGACAGGCGGTAGCCCACTCGGTCGCCAAAGAAGCGCAGCGCCATCGGCAACACGGACCAGCCCACCGCCAGCACCAACGCCAAGAAGCTCCGCGTGCGCGCGCCGATGCGCGGGTCAAAGTCGCGCTGCAGCTTGGCCACTTCGGCCGCAGTCCGGGCGGCCTCTTGGCGGGCGGCCTCGACGCGCAAGTGCAGCTCGGCGGGCTCGGCGCCCAGCTCCTCGGCCAGCGCCGCGGCGCCCTCGACATCGCCGGTCTGCAGGTGCCAGTTGGCGCCGTACAGCAACATGGCTCGCAAGTCTGCCTGAGCACCTTGGTTTTCGGGCCAGGCGCGCAGGGCTTCGCGCAACGCCAGCCGCGCCTCGGTCAGCCACCGCCGTACTTCGATACTGGTCGCCTCGCTGGCGGGCTCGGCCACCGCCGACTGGAACTGCGTCATCGCCGCGCGCGCCGTTTGGTGCAGGGCCAGCGACGTCCGGTGCTGCAAGAACACGCTCAGCGCGGTACGCAAGTCGGCGGCGCTGGGGTAGCGCTCGGTCGGTTCGCGGGCCGTAGCGCGGCGGCAGATGGCCACCAACTCGGCCGGCAAATCGTCTGGATAGGCGTACGGACTGCACTCGTACGCAGCGAACATGACCTGATACAAGTCCGTCCCCGCAAAGCGCATTTCACCCGTCAGAATCTCGTGCAAAATCGCGCCCAGCAAGAACACGTCGGTATGTTCGCCCAGCAACATGCCGTCGCCGTGCACCATTTCGGGGGCCATGGCGCTCGGCGTCCCCGCCACCGCCAGGGCGTCGCGCGCCAGCGGCAGACAACCGGTGCCGTCATCGTGCAGGGCCACGGCGATGCCCCAATCCAGCACGTAGACTTCGCCAAAGCGGCCGATCATCACGTTGGCCGTCTTCAGGTCGCGGTGCAAGATGCCCTTGCCGTGGGCGAACGCGACCGCATGGCAGACGCGCATCAGCACTTCCAGATGGAAGACCAGCGGTTCCCGTGGGTCGTTCGTGACCAGCGGGTGATCGGGCTGGTGCAGCAGGTCGCTCCAGTTCGTCCCTTCCACGCGCTTCATCACCAGCATCGGCAGGCCGTGTTCGTCTTGGCCCAGCGCATACACGGGAATGATGTCAGGATGTTCGAGCGTACCGGTGATCAGCGCCTCTTGCAGCAGCTTGTGGATCGAGGCCGGCGTAGCTTGCTCGCGCCGCAGCGTCTTGACCGCCACCTCGCGTCCCAGCGACAGCTGCTTGGCGGCCCGCACCACGCCCATGCCGCCTTCGCCGATGGTCTTGCCGATCGCCAAGTCGGGCGGGCGGTCCCCGGCGCCGGCCTGGCCCAAATGAGGTAGCGCGTGCAGATTCGGGGCGACCACAGACGGCTCGACCGGTGGCAGCAGCGTCGCCGTCGCGCCCAAGTCGCGGGTCCGCTCGTTCAGTTGGTGCACCGTCCACAGATCGCTGAAGCGCTTGCCGGACTTGTCCCGCGGCTCCGCCCCTGCGGCAAGCGACACCGTGGGCGGCAGGGTAGCGGGTGCGGGCTGCGGGGAAGGCGGCAAGCGGGGGCCTCTACAAAGTAGCCTGGGAGCGGGCCAAGCTGGCGTATCCTGCCGTAACCCCAGGCAGGGGGCAAACTATTCCGGCGGCCGGGCGCTCGCCGTTGCCGGTTTGCCCATCCACAGCAGCAGCGGCACGCTAGTCAGCGCCAGCCCGGCGTCGAGGGCGAGCGTGACCGGGTAGCCCCAGTGCTCGGCCGACCAGCCCTGCCAACGCGCCGAGATCGCGATCGCCACGTTCAGCAGAGCCATATATCCGGTGAACTGGGTCGCCGCCACCGCCGGATTGGTCACGTCCATGAACAGCGCGACCCGCGTGCCGTACATCAGGCCCTGCGGCACCGTGTAGGCCAAGCTGGCGATCCACAACGCGCGCGGCAGCTCAGCCGCCACCGCCGGGCGATTGGGTACGCCGGGAGCGGAGGGCAGGATCCAGCCATAGCGGTGCATCTGCCAGGCCAGCCAAGCCGTGGGCAATGCAGTCAACGTCAAATAGATCGCCAACATGCGCCGCCGGCCCAGGCGGTCCGAGATCTTGCCACCCACCACACAAAACAGCGCCGACAGGATCGTGCACCACAGGCTCAGGGTCGCGATCTCGGGGTCGCTAAGGCCCAGTTCAACCGACAAGCTGCTCTGGAGCGACAGCGACAGCGCCATCGCCCCGGCGGGTAACAGCGCGAACAGCACGGCGACCCGCGCCGGCCGCGAGCTGGTGAACGAGCGCCAGGTAGCGAGCACAAAGTCCTTGAGTTGACCAAGGATCGCCTGCAGCGGCGGCCCGTCCGCTTGGGGGCGCGCCGGCCCTGGTGGCTCGCGCAGCGGCCGCACCACTCCCAGCGTCACTGCCAGGATCGCCGCGGCGACCAGCGCGAAACTGGCCTTGAGCGCTCCGTCTTTGCCCAGGGCCTGCTCCAGCGGTTCGCGCAGGTACAGCACCCCCGAGCCACCCACGGCCTGACCCACGTACGCGCCAGCGAACATCAAGCCATTGGCCAGGCCACGCTCGTCTTCGGGCAGCACTTGGCAGGCCAGGGCGTCGATGGCCACGTCTTGGCTGGCGCCAAACACGTTGTGCACAATCACCAACGCGGTCAGCGCGCCAATCTGGCCCACCAAGTCCAGGTTCAGCGCTGCCGCCAGCGTCAGCACCATCATGACTTGCGCGCCCAAGATCCAGCCGCGCCGCCGCCCCCAGCGGTCCGACGCCACCACGTCGATCACCGGTCCCAGCGCCCACTTCCACGCCCACG
Organism: Myxococcales bacterium; assembly: GCA_037441385.1. Classification (GTDB taxonomy): domain Bacteria; phylum Myxococcota_A; class UBA9042; order UBA9042; family UBA9042; genus SXRM01. Next base: position 30,845 of record JBBISH010000014.1, on the reverse strand, counting down.
GCAGGTACAGCGACGCCACGAACGTGCCAATTTGCTTCACGCCCAGGCCGCGGCGGCGCATCTCGGTCGCCAGCGTCACCGCCGTAAAACCCAAGGGAATGCCCTCGGTCACGTACAGGAAGAACAGCGTAGCCAGGCGGCCGCGGCGCGTCTGCAGCGACAGGGCCATCGCTCAGCCCGCCTGGTCGTAGCGATCGAAGCGCATCGTGAAGGTGGCGCGACCTTGGGTGGCCGACCGCAGCTCGGTGGCATAGCCGAACATCTGCCGCAGCGGCGCCTCGGCCTGCACCACCCGCGCATGGCCGTGGGCGTCCAGCACATCGCGCACCTGACCGCGACGGGCCGACAAGGTGGCCAGCGCCTCGCCCAAAAAGTCCACCGGCACCACGACTTCGATGGCCATGATCGGTTCCAGCAGGATCGGCCCGGCCTGCTCGCAGGCCGCCCGCACCGCCCGCCCGGCCGCCACCTCGTAGGCCGCCGGCTTGGACAGCCCGTCCTTCCAGGTCGCGCCCAGCAGCGTCACCCGCACGTCGCCCAGCGGATAACCCTGCAGCGCCCCGCCGTTCAGGGCACTCAGCGCCCCTTGCCGGCACAGCGCGGCGATCTCACCCTGGTTGAACCGCTTGTCGGTCACGCCGGGATCGATCTGGAATTCATTGCCTTGCCCGCGCGGCAGCGGCTCGACCCGCACCTCTACAGCGCCGAACAGGTCGCCCTGCTCGCTGGATCGCTCGAACACACCCTGGGCGCGCGCCGGCCCGGTAATTGCCTCGCGCAGCAGCACTTGCGGCCTGCCGATGCGCACCGCCAAGTTGTTTTCGCGCTGCAACCGGTCGGCCGCCACCTCTAGGTGCAGTTCCCCCATGCCGCTGACCAGGATTTCGCCGGTTTGCGGGTCTTCGCGGACCCGCAGCGTGGGATCTTCGTCGGCCATCCGTGCCAAGGCCTCGAGCAGAGCGTCGCGGTCGGCGTGGCGCTGCGGTTCAAAGGCCTGGCTGATCACCGCCTCGTAGGCGGTCAGCGACTCCAGCACGATCGGGTGGCGCACATCGGCCAAGGTATCGCCGGTCATCGTCTTCTTTAGGCCCGCCACCGCGCAGATGTGCCCGGCGCCCAGCGATTGCACGCGATTTTTCTGCGCCGCGTGGAGTAGCACCAGCCGCGTGATGCGCTCGTGCACCTGGCGGCTGGCGTTCCAGACCTCGTCGCCCTCGCTCAACGTTCCCGAGTAAATACGCAGGAATACAAAGCGTCGCCCCTCGTCCAAGGCCGAGACCTTGAACGCCAGCGCACACAGCGGACCTTCGCTGTCGGGGTGGCGCTCCTCGGCCGCCTGGCTGCGCGGGTGGTGGCCCTGCACCGGCGGAACATCCAGCGGCGACGGCAGAAAATCGACCACCGCGTCCAGCAGCGGCGGGATGCCCTGGTTGCGCAGGGCCGCGCCGGCCAGCACCGGCACCAGCTGCCCGGTCAGCGTCCCGCGGCGCAACGCCGCAAGCAGCTGCGGGAGCTCAGGTTCGCGCCCCTGAAGCCACACGTCGGCCAGCGCGTCGTCGCCGTTGGCCAATTGCTCGATCAACTCGGCGCGGCGAGTTTCGGCGTCGGGCGGCAATCCCGGCGTGATGTCGACCTGCCGCGGGTCTTCGGGGTCTGGCCAGCGCAGCGCTTGACGGCGCAGCAAGTCGTAGACCCCTTGAAACTCCTCGCCTTCGCCGATCGGCCACTGCAGCGGGGCGAACTGCTGGGCGGCAAAGTGGCCGCGCAGGCTGGCCAGCACCGCGGCAAAATCGGCGCCGACTCGGTCCATTTTGTTCACGTAGGCAAGTCGCGGCACCGCATAGCGATCCGCCTGCCGCCACACCGTCTCGCTCTGCGGCTCTACCCCGGCGACGGCGTCGAAGACCGCCACCGCGCCATCCAGCACCCGCAGCGAGCGCTCGACCTCGATGGTGAAGTCGACGTGTCCCGGCGTGTCGATGAGATGGAACTCGCAGTCGCGCCAGGCAAAACTGGTCGCGGCCGCCGTGATGGTGATGCCGCGTTCGCGCTCTTGCGGCATCCAGTCCATCACCGCCTGACCGTCGTGCACCTCGCCCATCTTGAAGCTGCGGCCGGCGCAGAACAGCAGGCGCTCGGTCACGGTGGTCTTGCCGGCGTCGATGTGGGCGATGACGCCAATATTGCGTATCGCCTGCAGTTTGTGGGTGGCGATGGGCTCCGCTCTGCTCATGTCCGCCTCGCGCTGCGACCGCGGCCACTGTAAGGGGCCACTGGGCAAACCGCAATACGGGGGCCGAGTCCCGGGCGCTGGGTTTGTCGGCGCCCATGTCTGGGCGTAGCATCGCTGGGAGCGCCGGTGCGACCAAGGGCGAGCAGCGTGGAGCAGTCAGAAAAACCAATGGAACTGCCCAAGAACGCGGTGCGGCTGGGCTGGGTGTCGCTGTGGACCGACCTGGGCGCCGAGATGATGGCCCCGCTGCTGCCGATCCTGCTGGCGAGCATGGGCACCTCGGGCGCCACCTGGATCGGGCTCATCGAAGGCGGCGCCGATGGCCTGGCCAGCTTGCTCAAGCGCTATTCGGGTCGGCTGTCGGACCGGCTGCCGCGCCGCAAGCCGTTGGTGGTGGCGGGCTACGGTCTGGCCAGCTTGGTGCGGCCGCTGATGACTTTGGTGTCAGCCCCTTGGCACGTCTTGGCGATTCGGCTGACCGACCGCGTGGGCAAAGGCATTCGCACCGCGCCGCGCGACGCATTGCTGGCTGATTGCGCACACAAAGGACAAGAAGGTCGGGTTTTTGGCTTTCAGCGATCGATGGATCACGCCGGCGCAGTGGCCGGACCGCTCCTGGCGGCCAGCCTGCTGCAGTTGGGCTGGTCGCTGCCGGCGATCTTTGCGTTGACGATCATCCCCAGCGCTTTCGCGGTGATCGAGGCCATGCGCATCGACGAACCCGAGGCCACGCCAAGGGCGGTGCAAGCGGTGCCCGATCAGCCGCTGCCGGGCCGCTTGCGCAGCTTCGTGTGGATCATTGGCCTGTTCGCCCTGGGTAACTCCCCGGATGCCCTGCTGCTTTTGCGCGCCAAGGAGCTGGGGGCGCCGGCGGCGGGGCTGCCCGTGCTGTGGGCGGGCCTGCACGTGGTCAAGGTGCAGTCGGCACGTTGGGGCGGCGCCTGGGCGGATCGTGTGCCCAAAACGCGCATGGTCTTGGCCGGTTGGCTGGTGTACGCCGTGTGCTATCTGGCGTTTGCCGCGGCATCGGACCTGCTGGTCGTCGTTGGCATCTTTGCCGTGTATGGCCTGTACCACGGGCTGTGCGAGCCGGCCGAGAAGGCGCTGGTCAAGGAGCTGGCGCCCGCCGAGCTGCGCGGCCAAGCCTATGGCGCCTACCATTTTGCCACTGGGATCGCGGCCTTGCCGGCGGGGCTGCTGGCCGGCTGGCTGTGGCAGCAGTACGGCGCCCCGGCGGCACTTGGGCTGGGCGCGGCGGTGGCGGCGCTGGCAAGTGCGTGGCTGGTGCTGTGGCAGCGCTCGTCCCATGCGGCTGTGTGACAGAACAACGACAATCTCGTGACCGTTCGAAGACCGTTTCGCGGTTCAATATGCGCTGCGGGATACGGGCTTTGGCCTGACTTGGGAATCGAGCGAGCACATGAAGAAAGACACTGGGCTGTTCGAGCCCGACACGGAGCGGTTCGCCCAGCCGGACGCCGGGCTGCTGCGCTGCGGCATCGACCTTGGCTCCACTACGGCCAAAGTCGTCGTCGTGGCCCAGCCGGACGGGCCGGGAACGCCCGCAACTACGCTGTTTTCGGCCTACCGCCGCCACGACGCCCGCATTCGCGAGACGCTGCAGGCCATTTTGCGCGAGGCCCTGCAGCAGGTGGGCAACGCCAACGTGACCGTTTGTGTCACCGGCTCGGCCGGCATGGGCCTGTGCGAGCGGCTGGACCTGCCCTTTGTGCAAGAGGTGGTGGCGGCGGCGGAGGTGGTGCGCACCCAGTACCCGCAGGTCAAGACGCTGCTCGACATCGGCGGCGAAGACAGCAAGCTGATTTTGTTCGATGATCGCGGGCGCGTCGACATGCGCATGAACGGCAGCTGCGCGGGCGGCACCGGCGCCTTCATCGACCAGATGGCGGTGTTGCTGGGCGTGGGCGTGAGCGAGATCGAAGAACTGGCTCGCCAGCACCAGCGCATCGTGCCGATCGCCAGCCGTTGCGGGGTGTTTGCCAAGACCGACGTGCAGAACCTGCTGTCGCGCTCGGTGCCCAAGGCCGACATTGCGGCCTCGGTGCTGCAGGCGGTGGCGCTGCAGACGGTGAACGCGTTGGCGCGCGCCACCACGCCGCGGGCGAAATTGCTGATGAGCGGCGGGCCGTTGACGTTCCTGCCCAGCTTGCGGCAGGCAGCGGTCGAGCGGTTTGGCTTCACCGCGGACGACGTGGTCGTTTCGGACCATGCCGAGCTGTTTTCGGCGCTGGGCGCGGCCCTTTCGCCCGAAGGCGACGGCCACTGCGTGCTGTTGGGCGGGTTGGTCGAGCGGCTCAGCACGGATGTCGTCGACCTGGCCTTGGCCAGCAACCGCGAAGCGCCGCTGTTCCGAAGCGCCGCGCATCTAGAGCAGTGGCAGGCGAGCCGTTTCAAGACGATCGACCGTGCCAGCCTGGAGAGCCTGCACGGTCAGCCGTGCTTCTTGGGCATCGACTCGGGCTCGACGACCACCAAGATGGTGCTGATCGATCAGCAAGGTCGTATTGCGCTTGAGAATTACGCCTTCAACCACGGTGACCCGGTGGGCGCCGTGCAGCGCGGTCTGCGGCAGCTTGCCCAGCAACTCGAAGACGCCGGCAGCGTGCCGCGTATCGTCGGCAGCGCCGCCACCGGCTACGGCGAGGACCTGGTCCGCAACGTTTTTGGCTTGGATCTTGGGCTGGTCGAGACCATCGCCCACCTGCGCGCCGCCCGCGAAGTGGCGCCCGACGTCAGCTTCGTCCTGGACATCGGCGGCCAGGACATGAAGGCGATGTACATCGATCAGGGCGAGATCGCGTCGATCGAGATCAACGAGGCCTGCTCGTCGGGCTGCGGCAGCTTCTTGCAGACCTTTGCCGAAGTCCTGGGCATGAACGTGGCCGAATTCGCGGCGCAGGCCTGCGACTCGCGGGCGCCGTGCAAGTTGGGCTCGCGCTGCACGGTCTTTATGAATTCGCGGGTGAAGCAGTTCCTGCGCGAGGGAGCGCCGGTGGGCGACATCGCCGCCGGGCTGGCTTATTCGGTCATCCGCAACTGCCTGGAAAAGGTGCTGCGGATTCACGACATGGACGTGATGGGCCCGACCATCGTGGTCCAGGGCGGCACGTTCCTGAACCCGGCGATTCAGCGCGCTTTCGAGCTACTGAGCGGCAAGAAGGTGGTGTGCCCGGACATCGCGGGCGTCATCGGCGCCTGGGGCGCGGCGCTGGTGGCGATGGATCACTTTGCGTTGGGGCAGTTGCAGCGCACGGCCGACTCCGCCGGTTTGGACCTGCGCGCCAGCGCCGAAGTGGGCCTGTGCACCAAGAACGACTTTGTCTGCCAGGGCTGCGAAAACCTGTGCCACATCACAAGGTTGCGCTTTGGCGGCAAGCGGACTTACTTCAGCGGCAACCGCTGCGAGCGCATCCAGAGCAACCGCGGCAAGCAGGTGCCGCACGGCGTGAATCTGGCCAAGCGCCGCGAAGAGCTGGTGCTGGCGCCCGCTCCCGCGCCCAAAGCCGAAGGCAGCGTGCGGACCATCGGGCTGCCGCGGGCGCTGAACCTGTTTGAAAGTCTGCCATTTTGGCGGGTGCTGCTGGCCGAGCTGGGCTTTCAGGTCGAGGTGTCGGCGCCGTCGACGGTGCGCCTGTACAACAAGGGCATCGGCACCATCATGAGCGACAGCCTGTGCCTGCCCGCCAAGATGGTCCACGGCCACGTGCTGGACCTGGTCGAGCGCAAGGTCGACGCGATCTTCTACCCGCAGGTGGTGTACGAACTGCCTGAAGGGCAAGCGCTTTCCAGCTTCAACTGCCCGATCGTCACGGGGTATCCCGAGGTGATTCGCTCGTCGATGGATCCCAAGCGCACCTACGGCATCGACCTGCACGCGCCGGTGCTGACCTTTGCGAACAAGGAGTTGCTGGCCAAGGGCGTGTGGGGTGCGCTGCAAGCGCTGGATGGTCCCAAGCTGAACAAGGCGCAGTTTGCCCGCGCGCTGGACGCGGGGCTGGACGAACTGGCGTGGGTGCGCAAGGCCCAACAGGCCGAAGGCGAGATGCTGGTGCGGGCGGCCAAGGCGGCGGGGCGGCAGGTGATTTTGCTGGCGGGGCGGCCGTATCACCTGGATCGCTACATCAACCACGGTATCCCCGAGATGCTGAGCGAGCTGGGCGTCGACGTCATCACGACCGAGATGGTGCCGACGGACGGCCCGCTGGATGGCCTGCAAGTGCTGACGCAGTGGGCGTTTCCCAACCGGCTGTACCACGCGGTGCGCTACGCGGCGCAGCACGAGCACATCGAGGTGGTGCAAATCAACTCGTTTGGCTGCGGACCGGACGCGATGGCCAGCGACGAGATGGGCGCGATCCTCAAGCAGGCCGGCAAGAAGCTGACGGTGGTGCGCGTGGACGAGACGGCGAGTCCGGGCTCGATCCGCTTGCGCCTGCGGACCCTGATCGAGACGCTGGCGATCCGCGGCCTGCGCGCGCCCAAGCCGCAAGTGCGTCTGGCGCCTCCGCCTTTTACGGATGCGGACCGCGACCGCCTGCTGCTGGGGCCCAGCTGGTTCCCGATGCTGGACAAGTTCACCGAAGACGCCTTTGCCGATCAGGGCTACCGGTTGAAGATCCTGCCGCCGCCCAGCGAAGAAAGCCGTGCGCTGGGGCTGAAGTACGTGAACAACGAGGTCTGCTATCCGGCGATCCTGGTGGCGGGCGACATGCTGCTGGCGCTGCAGTCGGGCCAGTACGGCGACCGCGTGGGCGTGGCTATCTCGCAGACCGGCGGGCAGTGCCGCGCCAGTTGCTACGCGAGCTTGTTGGGGAAAGCCCTGATTTCTGCGGGCTACACCGACGTGCCGGTGGTGACGCTGCACATGGACGACTCGGACCTGCACCACCAGCCCGGGTTTGTCCTGGATCGGCTGCGCTTTGCCGGGCGGGGAATTTTTTCGATTCTGGTCGCGGACGTGCTGGCCATGCTCGAGCGAACCATGCTGCCCCGCGAGCTGGAGAAGGGCACCGCGAGTCGGCTGGCCAAGCAGTACGTGGACAAGTGGCTGGAGACGAGCGAGCGCTCGCATCGGCGGGCCCTGGCGCTGCTGGGCGAGGCGGCGCGGGCGTTTGCGGCGATTCCGGCGCGCGCTGAGCCGATCCCGAAGATCGGCATGGTCGGCGAGATCTATGTGAAATACTGCGACTACGGCAACGGCGGCGTGGTCAAGTGGCTGGCCGACCGCGGGGTGGAAACGGTGGTACCCAACGTGACCACCTTCTTTATCCAAAGTGTCATCAACTTGCAGGCCGACGCCGAGCTGGGTCTGGCGCCGCTGGACGTCAAGTGGCTGGCCTCGCACCTGCTCGACGACCAGACCGACCGCTTGATCAAGCGGATCAACAAGGTGCTCGAGGTCTACCCCTACGCCGTGCCGCTGTCGCGTCCGCGCGAGCTGGCCGAGGCGGCGCGGCCCATCGTGGCGCTGAGCAACCAGTACGGCGAGGGCTGGCTGCTGACCGGCGAGATGGTGGAGCTGGCGCAGCGCGGCGCGGACAACATCCTGTGTGTTCAGCCGTTTGGCTGCATCGCCAACCAGGTGGTGGCCAAGGGGGTCGAAAAGCGCCTGCGCGAGTTGCACCCCACCATCAACGTGCTGTTCATCGACATGGACCACAACGTGAGTGAGGCCAACCTGTTCAACCGCCTGCACTTCTTGGTGCGCGGGGCCGAGGAGTCGCTCAAAGCCGCCCAGGGTACGCCGCTGCCGGCCGACTTGCACCAGCGCCCGCGCAAGCGCGACGCGGCCAAGCGCAGTTTTGCGGCGCTGCTGCACCACCTGGCCGACCCGCTGGGCCAGAGCCCGCTGGCCAAGGTGCTGGAGACGACGTCGCTGGGCTTGGCTTGGCGGCAGAAGAAGCCGGAATCGCCCGGCCCGCAGGCCTAAGCTGTGCCTGAGTGGCCCGACCTGGACGTTTACCGCCAGCAGCTACAGCAGCGGCTGGGGGGGCAGAGGGTGGTGGCATGTGCGGCGCCGGACCTGTTCTTGCTGCGCACCGTGGCGCCGCCGCTGAGCGAGCTGGTGGGCAAGACCGTGCGGAGCGTGGAGTTGCTGGGCAAGCGCCTGGTGTTCGGCTTGGATGGCGACCTGTATGCGGTGCTGCACTTGATGGTGCTGGGCCGACTGCACTGGCAGGCGCCCGTGGGCAAGCTGGCCAAGACCGCGCTGTGGCACCTGGACGTGGCGCAAGGCCGCTTGTGGCTGACGGAATCGGGCAAGAAGCGCAAGGCGTCGCTGCATGTGCTGACGGGCAGGGCGGCGCTGCTGGCCCACGACCGCGGCGGCATCGACGTGTTTGCTACGGATGCGGCGGAATTTGCCCGCGTTCTTCGCGCGGCGCCGCGCACCGTCAAGCGGGCCCTGTGCGATCCGGCGGTGGTCGCGGCGATCGGCAACGCCTATAGCGACGAGATCTTGCACGCGGCCCAGCTGTCGCCGCTGCAGCGCACCGCCAACCTGAGCGACGCCGAGCTGCTGCGGTTGTGGCAAAAGGCGCGCGAGGTCTTGTTGCGGTGGCGCGACCGGCTGGCGGCCGAGGCGGCGGGCGGATTTCCCGAGCACGTCACGGCCTTCCGGCCCGAGATGGCGGTGCACGGCAAGTTCGGTCAGCCCTGCCCGGTGTGCGGGGCGCCGGTGCAGCGCATCGTGTACGCGGACAACGAGTGCAACTACTGCGCGCGCTGCCAGACTGGCGGGCGGCTGCTGTCGGACCGGGCGCTGGCGCAACTGCTGAAGGACAGCTGGCCGAAGACCCTCGACTGACCACGGTCATGGCGGTCACGTTGGGGGGCAATTTCTACCCTGCATTTTCAAAGGCAATTGGGCGTCCCGGCCCGGCGCGAGTCCGGTTGGGGGGCAATTTCTGAAAGCTGGGCGGCATTTTCTGCACCCGCGCCGGGCCGTCGCGCTGCGGCCGCCGGTCGACGGGGTGACCCGCCAAACCCCGAGCTCCTGCTCCCGGCGGTGGCGTCGCCTCGTCGGCGCCGCCACCCCTGGCGGGGCCAGCATCGCTGACGCGGGGCGACCGTTCTTCAATGATTTTGGGGAGTAGAAAATGCCCCCCAATCGATCCAGGTGGCCCCTACAGACCGGCCACCGCCGCATACTCGGCCAGCACGGTCCAGTTGGGGTCGCCTTCCTTTTCGTGGGCATACACGCGGACGGGCCCGGCCGCGAGTTCGACTTCGCCAGCAAAGTCCTGGCTTTGCCCCTCGCGCGCGAGCGGGGTCCACTTGCCGCCACACTCGACCGACACCGCTGCTACTCCCGGCACGCGGAGGCGGAAAGGCACGGGTTTACCAGTCGGCAGGCGGCCTTCCAGCGGTTCGGCCAACTGGCCGCGCAACTTGGCCAAGGTCGTCGACATCTCGACCAGCGGTCGCGGCGGCGCCGTGCCAGCAGCGACACGGAACTCGGCTACTTCAGAGGCAGAACTCTCTGCACTCGGTCCGGCATAGACGACCAGCGTCGCCGCGGCTTGTACCGGTCGCACGTGGACCACTACGCCGTTTGCCGCCAGCGTGACCAGGCTTTGGCCGTCGTAGGCGCGCTTGCCGGCCGTGTCGGCGAGATCGGCGCGTACGCGCACATCGTCGAAGTGCCGAAGTTCCAAGCGACTCTCGCCGGTCAGCTGCTCCGCTGGCGTGGCCAGGGTTAGGCCGGCCGTGAAGAACTCACCCCGCAGCAACGGCCGCGCCAAGAACTGAGCGAGGGTGATCGGCTCGGCCACCAGTTGGTCGGCGGGGACGGTGGGGAGGTGGCTGTACAGGAATGCCTCGGGCGGCAAGAACAAGTAGTCGGTAGCGTATTTGCGTTTGTACGCGTCGTCGTGGAGCGCACCGGCATCCCACGTCACGTCCAGCAGGTGCCATGTCCCTTGAATCCGCACGGCATTCCAGGCGTGACGCTGATCGGGGCCCAGTTTGTCCAACCACACGTCGCCGGGCATCGAGCGCGCGCTCCCGCTCACAACGCGCTCTTCGACGCCGACCGCCTGACAAAGCGCATCAAAAACCGCAGCATACCCCTGGCACACGGCGCGGTGACTGCGCATCACGTCTTCGATGGTGGCCTGGCGGGGCGCTCGCCCGCGAAACCCCTCCACATCGTAGTCGATATTCGCGGCGACCCAGTCATGCAGGCGTTTGACCTTGGCGAACTCGTCTGTCTCGCCGTCGCACAGGAAGTGCGCCACCGCCTGCAAGTAGGGCAGGGCCGGACCCGTCGCCAACTTCTGAACATCGGGCGGGATTTGATTGACCTTGGGGTCCGGTTGGCCGGTGCGATAGGCCTCGGGCCCGCTCGTGGCGCGCGGCGGCCGTGGCGGCAGGGGCGGTAAATCCTGCAGCGGCAGGCGGTCTTGCAGGCTACCGTTGCCGACGCCAGCCAGCGCCGTTCTCAGCGCGTTGCCCAGACCCAGGTCCACGGAGTGCAGCATCACCGCGCCGACGCCCGCCACGATGACCAGACCCGCGGTCGCCACGGTCCACCACAGCCGCCGGGCGCGCGCAGCTTGCAGGGCCACGCGGGCCCGCTCCTCGGCCAGACGCTCTTCGGCGTAGTTGCGGCGCTGAACCACGGTGCCTCGGCGGTGCGCCAAGTGACGCACGCCGACTATAGCCAAGCGGCGGCAGAATTCCAGCCTTGGCAGCGCTGGCCGTCTCGTGGCCAACATCGGTCGCGGATCTGCAATCCTTTCAAGGAGTAGAAAATGCCCCCCATTCTACTGAGCGGCTACGGCACGCCCTTGCAGGCCGAAGCGCTCGCCCCACCGCCAATGGCCCCCACAAAGCCCGCGTTGATGTAGCACTTGGCGATGCACCAGTCGCCCGTGGGCTGCCACATGAGGTTCTGCTTGGCCGCGCACGAGTCGCCCGACTGCAGGCACTCCTGGAACACCGGCTTGCTGCCGCCCGAGGCCGTGTTGGGCCACCACACCTTGCCCACCGTCCACATATCCAGCGGATCGAGCTTGACTTTGTTGGCCTGGGCAACCTTCGAACCCAGGACATACACCGCCACGGTGGCGAACGACGGCCCGTAGCCATGGTCGTTCCAGTAGTGCACGCCCACGCTGTAGGCGACCGGATCGGCCAGCGTGCCTTCCGGCGCCTCCAGGTTCAGGTTCTCGGGTCCGGCGCCGTCGGTGTCGTCCAGATCCAGGCTTGGATTGTCGGGTTTGAAGCTGGCTTGACCCCAATCCGGGGCCGAGTTGAACCAGAACACGTCCAGGGGATTGTTGTACCACGGATCGCCCTTGGCGTCGCAGTCCAGGTCCGGGCCGGTCGCCAGCGGGTGGGCAAAATGCAGGTCCAGATCCGCGCCCGCCGCCGGGCCCGTGTCGGTCTGGTCCGGGTCGGCGGGCGTGTCCCACAGCAGCTCGATGTGCAGCGAATTGACGGGCACGACCTGCACGGTGGTACAGGCGGTGCAGGGGTCAGGCAGACCTGGCACGCCGACCTCGGCGCAGATCTTGTACTCGCCCGCGGCGTTGGCCAGCAGTGTGGGGTTGAGGAAGTTGGGCCCCGGTTGCAGCGGCTGGTAGCTCCCCGCCGGCTGCTCGATCTTCCAGTTGCAGGGCACTTTGCCGCCCGGCAGCAGCTTGGCGTCGCAGTGCAGGTGCAGCAGGGTCTGCGGAATCACGGTGTCACCCTCGCTCACCCAGACCAGGTTGTCCGGGCATTTCGCCGACATCGGGGTGCTCTGCAACTGCACGCTTGTCGGGCCGGTACCTTGCGCGGCGAACGTCAAGGTCGCGGCGTCGGGTATCCCAGGGATTGGAGAATCCGACACCGTGTAGCCGACCTTGAACTGGACACATTGGCCCGGGGCCAGCTTCAGTGGATTGCTCGCGCTGACGGGGGGAGGGCTTGCCAACACACCCTGCGTGTAGAGATCGGTCAGATTCACGCTGAATTCGCTGACGTCTCCCGCCAGCGCCACGTCCGTGATCACCAGCTCGCCGCTGCCGCAACTGCAGACCTGCGCGCCCATCCACTGCGCCGCCCCAGGGCCAATCGCGCCAAAAACCAACGGCTTGGGCTTGACTTGCAGGCACCCATTGCCGCCTGCATCGCCGGTGCTGGTGGCGTCTTTGGCCGGGGCCGCAGCGTCGCTGGCCGCGTCCGCCGCAGTGTTGGTGTCCAGGCTGCTACTGGTCCCGTCGGCTTTGGGGGCAGGCAGGCCCGCCGGTGCGCTGCACGCCGCACCCAGCACAAGGCTGGCCGCGAGGAAGAAATACGCAACAGGTTGCACAGTCATGGTCCGTTCTCCGTTCTAGCCAAACTACCCCCAGCCACCCCGGCACGCAAGCCGAGTCGACGCATTTGGAACTTGTCCCCGCCATCCTACCGCGGTTACTCTGGCTGGCAGGGGGCGCCATGCGGCGAGTGGTCATCGTCGGCGGCGGTTTCGGCAGGCCGGGTGTCGCCAAAGCGCTGGCCAATCAGCCGGTGGCAGTGACATTCGTCGACCGGTGCGATCTCCACTTGTTCCAGCCGCTGCTGTACCAGGTGGCCCTGGCAGGTCTGTCGCCGGCCGACATTGCCGCGCCGATTCGCAGTGTTCTGCGGCGGGACCGCAACCTGCAGGTCCTGATGGGCGAGGTGGCCGCGGTGGACCGCAGATCGGCCCATAGGCCACGGGCAGAGGTGAACATGCGCAAACGCGGATCCCCCAAGGCGATCCGGCCCGTGTCTCAGCGGGACCAGCCTGTACGTCGCGCCGGAAGAGCGCGGGCGGCGCGCCCATGGCTGGGGCCAACGGGGTGGCATCGGTTGCGCTGGTTGGCTGTGCTGATCGCCGTGGTCGTGGCCGCTGTGGGGGTCGTGCGCGCGCTGCACCAGGCCGCCCATGGCACCGATTGGGCCTGGCAAGACAACGGTAACGGCACCATCACCGACCTGTTCACCGGGCGGATGTGGCAGCAAGCCAATTCGGCGCAAGGCCTGATCTTTCAAGACGCGGTTCGCTATTGCGCACAACTGGACCTGGGCGGATTTCGCGATTGGCGGCCGCCCCAGCGCCACGAGCTCGAGTCGCTCATCAACCCATGGCGCAGCGAAGGCCGCCGCTGTCCGCCGGGTTTCCCGGCCGGAGTCGAGATGCTGTGGAGCGGAACCCCACAAGGCTCCGAAAATGAGCACGCCTGGGCGGTGAACTGTGCCAGCGGCGATCGTTGGCATTATGCGGCCAGCAGCCTGTTCCGAGTGCGCTGCGTGCGTTGACGGCGCGTTGGGGTGGGCCCGGTGTGGCCAGCCCGGCGGTCCCTGCGATGTCTGGAGGCCCGTATGCCACGAACCCCGTCTGATTCACGCCTGTACGGTTCCTCTGACCCGGTCTGCAACCGGCGAGAATCAGGCGGGGACCCCGGTTCGGGCCCGAAGAATTGCCGAAGTTTTCGAGCCGATTTGGACGGGAACCGTATGATTCCGCTCCCGCTGCAGTTGACCTGGCCCCGTCTGGCCGCGCTGTTCGTCCTGGGTGGCCTGGGTGGCGCGCTGTGCGACCAGATCCACGTGCAGGGCGGCGTGTTGGCCTATGCGCAACCCGTGTTGTTTGGCCAGTCCTGGTGGGTGGCGCCGCTGTTTGGCATCGCTACGCTCATCATGTACGTGGCGACTTGGGTGTGGGTCAGCTGCAGCGAACGAGCCCAGCCGGGGCCAATCACCCACCGCCAACTGGCCTTGCATAGCCTATGGTTCGTGGCGGCCTACCTGGCTTCGGCTCTGCTGCAGGGTCAGCCCAAGCTGCTGGCCCTGGTATACTTGCTGCTGTTTTTGCGGCGGTTACTCGGCCGTCGCGACGCGGTGTGGCAGGTGGCCAACGGCGTGGGCCTGGCGATTGGCGGCACGACCAGCGAGGCGCTGCTCGCGGCGACTGGGGTGTTCCACTACAACCACCCCGACTTGTGGACTGTGCCGCTGTGGCTGCCGGGCGTCTATCTGCACGGCGCGCCGCTGGCGATGGCGGTGCTGCGGCGGCTGCGTCAGGCCGGCGGTTTGCCAGAGCCAACTACCGAACCAGCATCATGAGGGCAGCCGTGCGCATCTTGGTCGACATGCACCAGTTGCCGTCGTAGTACCACTCGCGCATGTTGCCCCAACCGCCCGCGCCGTTGCCGCCGGTGGTGCCGTTGCCGCCCACGCAACTGTGCTCGCAGTTGGCGCCGTTTTGCTTGACGGGGCAGAAGGCAAAGGCGTAGCTCTCGCCGTTCCAGGCGCCAAAGGTCACGTAGCCGCGCTCGCTTTCGCCGCGGTTGTTGGGGCATTGCTCGTTGCCGTAGTTGGTCGCGTTGCCCACGTCGTAGACAATGGGGACCACCAAGCACTGGTGGTTGCCGCCGCCGTTGTTCAGCGGGCAGCTGGTGGCAAAGATCCCTTGAACAGTCGGGCCCTTGCTGGTGAGGAATCCCGTGTTCGTGTGGTAGGTGTAGACCGAGCTGGCTCGCCATTGGTCGATGCCGGTCCCGTCGGGCACGTGGTAGAAGAGCATGTCGCTGCCCTTCAGGCTGGCGTAGGCCGCGTTCTTGTAGTCGCCGATGCTGTAGCGGCTGGCGTTGTCCAGGTCGCCAAAGGTCGACTTGTCGGCCCAGCGGTTGTAGCCGCTTTGCTGCCACTTCTGGTTCCAGTCGTCGCCGCCCAGCTTGTATTCGCCTTGGACCAGACTCATGACCATGGTCCAGCCGCCGCCGTCGGTGGTCATGTCGCAATACGTCTCGAACGACGGTGCCGCGGCGTCCGGTTGCACCCAGTACTTGCCGTCGCCGCGGCTGTCGCCGCCGTCCAAAATGGCCTTGCAGCTGGCGGCCGGGCGGGTGGGCGAGCCCAGCGGCGCGGGTGCGAACACGTTCCACACGGTGCCGTCGCAGAATTCGGGCCGGCCCACGCCGGCGTTCCAGCGCATCGCGCCTTTCTGCCAGGTATTGCAGACTTGCGTGTTCGCCGTCAGCACCAAGTTGCCGTTCACCGCCACCTTCTTGTCAGACCATACGCCCATGCTGATCGACCAGTTGGTGACCTGGCCGTCGATCCCGCCGCCGTTGGCCTTGGTGTCGGCCACTGCCAACTGCCAGTTGCCCTTGGGGTTCTTGCCGATCCAAGTGGTCAGGTCGCCCGTCACCGGCTTGTTGGGGCTGGGCGACACCAGCTTCAGGGTGGTGCCCGTCGCCGACTTGTCGTAGAGGACGTACTCGGTGTTGGCGGGGTCGTAAAGCCGCACGATCAGGCCCGACGCGTCCTTGCTGGTCAGGTTGACGGTGATGGTCAGGCTGGTGGCCAGGCCCAGGTCGGGCACGTTGATCAGGCCGTTGGACGAGCCGGTGGGATCGTTGTCCTTGACATCGAATGGCGCGGCGCTGGGCACGACCTCTGTGAAATTGTTGGTGAGCAGGCCCTGGCTCAGCTTGGCCAAGGTGTCAGCCGCGGCCGCGTCGAACGGGCTGGCGCAGTCCAGCGAGCCGTCGGCCTTCAGCCCCTTGACCACCAGGCCGGTGCCGCAGCTGGTGCCGAGCTTGGCCAGGGCGGGCAGACCCACCAAGTCTGTGTACTTGCCGGTGCCCGCGACCGTGGCCAGCGAAGCTGCCTTGGCGTAGTCGGCCAGGTCGGTCTTGCTGGCCAGCCCCACCAAATCCGCCGCCTTGGCGTAGGCGGCCAGGTCCGTCGACTTGGCATAGGCGCTCAGATCCGTGGATTTGGCATAGGCGCCGAGGTCGGCCGCCTTGGCGTAGACCCCAAGATCCGACGACTTGGCATAGGGTTGCAGCACCGCGCTGTCCAGCGCCGCCGCCTTGATGCAGCCCGAGCACTCCAGACCGGTGGCCTTTAGGGCCGTGTCGGCCACCAGCGCATAGGCTACCGAACGCAGCGGCATGCGCGGCAGCTCGGGGTCGGTGCCCACGGCCATGCCCAGGTACAGATCGCCCGCGGTGGCCAAGGTGGCGGGGGCCAGCGGCGTCTTGCTGCCCAGCACGTAGCTGAACGCGCCCGACTTCACCGTGATCTGTACGTTCGCCTCGCTCCAAACGGCGGTGCCGCCCGTCGCTTGGCTGTACAACGCGAACGCGGCCCCGTAGGTGCCGTCGGCCGCCGCGCCGCCCCCGGCCGAGGTGACCACGCCTTCCAGGTTCACTGTGGCGGGGACCGCGGCCTGTGCGGGTGCACCCAACACCAACGCCGCCAAAGATCCTGCCAATATCGCAACTTTGGAGCGAGCCGACCCAAGCGAAACCATCGTGCCTCCTACGGCCGCGCCGTCGCCACGACCTGCTTGGAGCCATGGTGCTGCTACTGGCGCGCAGAGTCCAGAGGCAGGGTGCCGCGCGCCGGGCGCCATGGACTGCCCGGCGACTTGGCGCGGCCGACAAACCGCCGTCCAAAATCACTGTGGAAGCCTGGCGATCAGCGCTGCGCGGCTGTGGCAAGCTGCGGCCAGATCGCCTGGCTGGGCACGTGTTGCGGGGGCCTCGCGGCCGTACTCTCCGGTCGGTTGGTAGCTCGCAACCGCACTTATTCAAAGACGAAGGTCCCGGCGTTGCCGGGTTGGCCGTCGAACGACTCTTGCAGCGTGCCTTTGCCGGCGGCGGTGAACACCAAGTCGTAGCGGTCTTTGCCCTGCACGTCAAAGACCAGGGTGGCGGTGGTCCCGCTTTTCTTTTCCCAAGTGTACGACGCGTCCATGCCCAGGGTGATGCCCTTGGCTTTGCTGGCGTCCGTGAACTGCCAAACGTTGCTGGGTCCCGGCGGGTTTTCGCTGAGCGTGACCTTCTTGCCGACTACGCTGGCGTAGGCCCAATCGGAGCTCGCCGTTTCGCTGCCGCTGGCCAAAGTGTCGACTTGACTGGAGGCCGTGTCGCCCAGGCCGGCCTTGGCGTCGCTCAAGGTCCCCGCGTCGGCAGTGGATCCAGCGCCGTTGGCGGTGCTTCCGCTGCTGCTGCCACAGGCGCCAAGGGCCAGGACCAGGAAGATCGACACGACGACAAGGAGCGAGCGCATGGTTGCCTCCACGCTGGATTTGCGCAGGCGCGTCCGGGCGCTGCCACCAGCCTAGTTGGCCCGGATCGTGCCCCTGGGCGCATATAGGGTCAAGCCGACGGCGCCAGGCGCTTGGATCAGGGTGAATGTCTTGAGAATGCAGCAGGATCGGCATCGGCGCGTGCGTGCGTCCCACCGGGGTCTAGAGACGTGGCCGGATGAGATGACTACGGAACCGGCATGATTGATCGCGTCGCTAGTACTTGGTCACCAGTTCGTACACCGACTTGGCGTCGTTGCAGCCGCTACCAAAAATGCAGCCGGTCACGTTCTGACTGTAGTCCTTGTCCGCGGTTTTCAAGGTGAAGCTGATGCCGATGTCGGTCGGCGGCGGCGGGCAGACAAAGCCGCTGTTCATCTGGCCCAGGAAGATGAAGTTGCCGAGGAAGTTGCCAAGCCCGCCGAATTCCCCCGCATCCATCTTGGCTTGCGAGGCCACGCCTGCCATCGACTTGGCGATGTTGCCGCTGGCGTCCAACGTCCACGACCAGCTGCACACCATGTCGGGCGGGCAGGGACCGGCGCCCTTGCTGACGGTGAAGGTGGTCCACGGCATGGTGGCGGGCGACGAGTCCGTCAGATCCCACTTGCAGGAGCCAGTGTCGCTGGGCGCATCGGGCGCGGCGGTGTCTGCCGCATCCACCACATCGGCAACGGTGTCGGCAACAGCGTCGGAAAGGCTGTCGGCCGCTGTGTCGGCGATGGCATCGGCACCGGTTCCGGTCTCGGCTCCGCTATCTACGGCCGCATCCGCCGCCGAATCGGCCGCACCCAGCTCGCCCGCCGTGTCGCTCGCCGAAATGTCTGGGTTCACGTTTGCGGCGGGGGCCGCCTCGCAAGCCGCCAGGGCGAACAGCACGCCACAAAGGAACGCAAATAGACAGTTGCGCATCGTAATCCGTCCTATGGCCAACCCCGATCCCCACCTTAGGTGCGCGGGCCCTGCGCGTCAATTCGTCGGCGCCCGGACAAAAGGCACGCTTGTGTCATGCCTGTGTCATGCCTGCGTAGATAGTATGGAAATAGGCTCGATTCGCAATGCGACAGCCTGTGTCGCCTGCTGACCTACCCCGAGTCGCGCCCCCTTGCGCCTGCCGACACCGCTGCTAGCCTCGCACCCGCCGCCACCTGCCGAGGCTCCCTATGCTGCGCCCGTTTCGCCTTTTGCACACCGCTGACTGGCACATTGGCAAGACCTTGTTTGGCCTGTCGCTTTTGGACGACCAGCGACACGCGCTGGCGCAGTTGATCCAGCACGTGCGCGACTATCGGCCCGATGCGCTGGTGATCGCAGGCGATATCTACGACCGCTCGGTGCCGCCGGCCGACGCGGTGGCGCTGTTGGACGCGACCCTGACCGAAATCGTCCGGGACTTGAACACGCCCGTGGTGGCCATCGCCGGCAACCACGACGGGCCCGAACGACTGGGCTTTGGCGCTCACCTGCTGCAACCGGCCGGGCTGACGGTGCGCGGGCCGGTGGACCTGGCGGCGGCGCCAATCCGCTTCGATGGTGCCGGCTTCCCGGTGGCTCTGTGCCCGCTGCCCTATGCCGAGCCGGGAACCGTGCGCGCGTTGCTGGGCGAGCGCGGCGCGGCGACGGATCATCAAGGCGCGCTCGAGGCCCAAATTGCAGGTATGCGTCAGCAATTGCAGCCCGGCGACGTGGCGGTGGCCGTGGCGCACGCCTTTGTGCAGGGTGGCCGCGTGGTGGACCAAAGTGACCAAGAATACAGCGAGACCGAGCGCCAACTGGCCGTAGGTGGAACTGCGGTGGTGAACCCCAGTATTTTTGCCGATTTTGCCTATGTGGCCTTGGGGCACCTGCACCGGCCGCAGCAGGTGAGGGCGGGCGAAACGGGGCAGCCCACGGTGCGCTACGGCGGTTCGCTGCTGCAGTATTCCTTTGCCGAGGCGGATCAGACCCGTTCCGTCGCGCTGGTCGAGGTGGGCCACGCGGGCGACGTTCACGTCCGCGAACTGCCGTTGCGGCCGTTGCGGCCGTTGCGCAAGGTCCAGGGCACCCTGGCTGATCTGGTACAACGAGGTTTGGTGGACGAAAACCGTAACGATTTCATTGCAGCCACCCTGACCGACCCCGGTGTGTTGCTGGATCCGCTGGGCCGGCTGCGCGAAGGCTACCCGAACGTGCTGCACATCGAGCGCCCGCAACTCCAGCAAGGGGCTGGCGAACTGCTGCGCGGCGACCACCGTCAGCGTCAGCCTATGGATATCGTGGATGATTTTTGGATGTCGGTGTGCGGCGTTTCTTTGCCTGCGCCGGCTCGGGCGGTGCTGGCGCCGCTGGTCGACCAGCAGACTCGCCGCGATGGAGGTGCCGCGTGAGGCCGATTCAGCTGAGCATGCAGGCCTTTGGGCCCTTTGCCGGGCGCGAGTCGATCGATTTTTCGTGCTTTCCAGAGCGAGCGCCGTTCACCATCAGCGGGCCGACGGGTGCCGGCAAGACCACCATCCTGGACGCGCTGTGCCTGGCGCTGTTTGGCGAGACTTCGGGCGGCGAGCGCGACGCCGCCGACACCCGCAGCCAGCACGCCGAGCGCGACGTGCCCACCGAAGTTCGTCTGGTTTTTGCCCTGGGCGCGGACACTTGGCGTGTGACTCGGCGTCCCGCGCGGCGCGGCGAGGGTGGCGAGGGGCAGTCGGTCTTGCTCGAACGCCAGGTTGGCGCCGACCAATGGCAACGCCACACGCAACGAATCACAGAGGCGAACGAAAAAATTCGCGATTTGCTGGGGTTCGACGTCAAGCAGTTTCGCCAAGTTGTGGTGCTGCCGCAGGGCGCTTTCCGGCAGCTGCTGACCGCCAACAGCACGCAGCGCGAGGCGATTCTCAAGCAGCTGTTCGGCACACACCTGTACGAGCGGATCCAAAAAGGTCTGAATGAACAGGCCGACCAACTGGACAGCCAGTTCAAGCTGCTCGCGGCCAAGCGCCAGGGCCTACTGAGTGCGCAGGGTGTTGAAACTCTGGCCGAATTGACCCAGAAGCTGGCCCAGGCGACGGAGCATGCCGCCGCGGCCCGCGCTCAAACTGGCACGGCCAGCCAGAACCGCCAAGCCGCCGACCAAGCGTTGCGGGCCGGGCAACAAGCGGCGCAACGTCTGCACGAACGCGCCGTATCCGCGCAAAAACTGGCGGATCATCAGGCCCTGGCGACCCAGCAACGCCAGCGCGAGGACCGGGTGGCGGCCGCTCAAAAGGCCCAGGCGGCCGAGCCCCCGGTGCAATTGGCGGTGGCCGCCGCCGAGCAGCTGAATCGGGCCAGCAAGCAAGTCGACGCGGCGCGCGCGGCCTGCCATCGCCTTCAGCCGCTCCTCGAATCGGCGGAACAGACTTTGCTGGCGCAACGCGAGCGCACGGGGGAACGCGAACGGCTGCTGGGTCGGGTCGCGCAACTCGAGAAGTTGGCTGGCAAAGTCGACGGACTGGCGGCGGCGCGCGGGCGGGCGAACCAACTGCAGCGCGAGCACGAGGTGGCCAAGGCGGCGGCTCGGAGCGGTCAGGCCCACGCCAAGCAGCTCGGCGAGGAATTGCCCAAGGCGCAAGCCGAGTACCTGCGCCTGCGGACCCAAGCGGCTGGCCTTGCCGGCCAACAGGCGGTCGTCGAGAAGCTGAACCGGGTCAAGAAGTTGCGCGGCGAGGTCCAAGCGGCAGGCGAGGTCGTCCGCAAGCAACAAGAGCTGACGCAGGCCAGCACGGCGCGCCGGGATGCCGCGGCTGGGGGCGCGCAAGCGGCGCTGGACGCCTATGAAGCGTGCCACCGTGCCTGGCTGCAGGGGCAGGCGGCCCGGCTGGCGCTGGAATTGAAGCACGGCCAGGCCTGTCCCGTGTGTGGCAGCCGCGAGCATCCAGCCCCTGCGCATTCCAGCGGACCGCTGCCGACCGACCAAGACCTGGACCAAACCAAGCGTCGCTATGAACAAGCGCGGACCGCTGTGGAGCAACTGGCACGCGAAGTGGTGGAGGTTCAAGCGCGCCAGGCGGCCGCCCAGGAGGTGCTGCTCCGGGCCCAAGCGACGTTGGCCGACGAAGCCTTGCCCCCCGACCAGGCGACGGACGAGGCGCTTCGCCAAGCGCAAACCGCGGTCGCCCAGGCCGTGGCGGCGGACAAGCACTTGCCGGCGGTCCAAAGCCGCGCCGAAGCCCTGCAAGCCGAGCTAGACCTAGCCCGGAACCATGCCGCGGAACTTGAGACAGCCGCTGCGGATTTGGCCACCCACGCCGCTGCAGCCCAGCAGGCCGTGGTCGCCTTGGAAGCGGACCTGCCCGAGGAACTGCGGACTCCAGCGCAGCTTCAGGCCGCCCACGCCGAGTGCCAACGGGGCGCCAAGGCCATTCAAGAGGCGGTGGAGGCTGCGGAACAGCAGGCGGCGCAGTTGCGGGCCCAGCTTGCTGCGGCTATGGGCAACCTGGATGCGCAGGTGGCGGCTCAAGCCGAGGCGCAGACGGGCGCCAGCACCGCGGCGAGCCAGCGCGACGCTGCCCTGCGCGCCCAAGGTTTTGCGACTCTGGAGGATTGGCAAGGGGCGCGGCGGGCCCCAGCCGAGTTGGCCGATCTGCAGGCCAACATCGAGGCGTGGCGCACCAGACTGCACGAGTTGCGCGGACTGGCCGAGCAGGCCGCCAGCTTGGCCGTCGAGATCGTCGAGCCAGACCTGGAGGGCCTGCAAGCCGCGGCCGAGGCAGCGCAATTGGCCGACGTCGCCGCGCAGCGCGAACTGGCGACCTGGGACGGCGCCCTGCAGCAACTGCACGGGACCCAGAAACTGCTGGCCGACCTGGCCAGCCAATCCGGAGACCTGGAAGCGCACTACGCCGTTGTCAAACAGCTGGCCAGCGCGTGCAATGGCGACAACCCCAAGGGCCTGCCTTTGCAACGGTTCGTCCTGGCTGGCCTGCTCGACGACGTGCTGCGCGCAGCCAACGTGCGCCTGCACGACATGACGCGGGGTCGCTATGCACTCTTGCGTAAAGAGGAAATCACAGACCGCCGCCGGACCTTTGGCCTGGACCTGGAGGTGCTGGACGCCTATACGGGGCAACAGCGGCCGGCGACAACGCTTTCTGGCGGCGAGGGCTTCTTGGCGTCGCTCGCTCTGGCCCTGGGACTGTCCGATGTGGTGCAGGGTTACAGCGGCGGCATTCGTCTGGACGCGCTGTTCATCGACGAGGGCTTTGGCAGCCTGGACCCCGAGGCGCTGGAGCTGGCCATCCAGGCCTTGGTCGACCTGACCTCGGGGCGCGACGCTGCCGGTCGGCTCGTGGGGGTCATCTCGCATGTGCCCGAGATGAAAGCGCGTTTGGCCAAGGGCATCGAAGTCGAGGTCCGCAGCGACGGCAAGGGTAGCCGCGTGCGCATGGTCGCGTAGGGCCCGCCGCATCTATTGGCTGGCCGGCGTGGGCGCCTGGGGCAAACCATACAGTTCGGCCAGAAGCGCCACTGGCGTCCGCCCAACTTGACCTGGCTGCGCCTGCAGCTTGCCTAGCAATTCGGCCGTTGCTGCAGCCGCCTCGGCGGCCAGCCCCGCATTCTTGTGGCGCCAACGCTCTAGGGCGCGCTGGTCGCGATCTTGGCCGGCGGTAAAGCGGGCCGCGCGCCAACGCATCGTCCACACGGCATCAACGCGCAACCGCTGGTGGATTCGCTGCAGCTGCGAGCGAACATCGGGCCCCTGGCTGTGGTCGTCGGTGGCGTAGAGCAACCCGCGCACGCCAAAGTAGGTCGCCTCAAGCCGGCCAAAAGCTTGCGCCTCGGGTGCGTCGACCAGCAGCAGCAGCCGATCCTCGGTCAGGGGCAAGGCTTTGTCGAACAGCTCGAACGCGAGCTCGCCATTGGCCAACACGTGGACGCAGGCCGTCAGACCCGCCAAACCAAACAGCATTCGCCCGCCCGTCTGCCGCAAGTACAGGCTCAGGTCGCGCCGCTCGCTGGGTCCCAATCGGTCGAACTCGGCCTCGGGCCGGGTCGAGCGGCGCAGCCACATCATCAAATCCAGCACCTGGTCGATGGCCACCACCACGTTCAGACCTTCGCCGCGAGCATATCCAGCATGGAATATACCAACCAATTCCAATTGTCCGGTGGTCTTGCTCACGGCCAGGACCGGCGAGCCCGAGTTGCCCGGCGATAGCGGCGCGTCCACCACAAAGTCCAAGTGATCGCGATCGTTGGCTGTGTCGTGATCCGCCGTGTTGATCACCTTGCCCGTGTTGGTCGTTTCCATCACGCCCAGCGGATAGCCCTGGATGGTCACTACGTTGCCGACCTTGAGGTTGGCGCTGCGGCCAATGGGGTAGGGCATCACGGTCAGAGCGGCGCGCGTCCGCAGCACGGCCACGTCCAGCAGCGAGTCCGCCAGGACCAGTGTCAGCGGCACGTCGTCGCGGTCGTCGCGGTCGCCCTCGCCCGCCACGATGCGCAGACCGCTGTCCACCCGTTTGCAGCCCATCGGCACATCGTCCACTGGGGTGTCGTCGCTGGTGACCAGCGGCCAGGTGACCACGTGCTCGTTGGTGACCAAGAAGGTGTCGCCGCCGCTGCGCCGGTAGGCAAACGCCGTGCCGTGGGCCGTCTTTTCGTGGCGTTTGTGGCGGACGCTGCCGTCTTGGCCGTACGCCAGGCAGTCGTACACCGCCGTACTCCGCAGGCAATACGAGAAGCGACCCGCCGGCGACCTCTGCAGGTCGCGCGCGGCCGGGCTGAGCACCGCAAAGTCGTCGGCATAGACCACTGGCCGCGGACTGGGGACAGGGCTGGCGGTCGCCTTGTTCTCGCGCGGCGCGGCGCTCGCCGGAGACGCCAGCAGGGTCACCGCCGCAACGAGGGGGGCAATGGCGCGAATCTGGGCCACGGTCGGCATGGTCAGCCTCGCCAAGTGGTCCTCATCAGGATAGCACGTTTGCCCAGGTGCCGCGGGCGGCCGGCGCAAGTCGGCCACGTCAAATCGTCAGCGGATACAGGGCCCAACGCGGCGCCACGGGCTGCAGGGGCGGCGGCACGGGTAGCGACGAGCCCAACCACACTTGCACCGTGTTGTCCACGGCGGCGAACAGGTCGCCCAACAGGACCGCTGCGCCCTGCAAGCACCAGCCGATGCCGTTGCCCTGGCTCAGCACTTCGCTCAGCGTGACGCTGCCGCCGCTGAACACGGCCCCGGCGCGGGCGTTGCCTAGCAAGTACGCGTGCTTCAAAGTGACCTGGCTGTCGACCAGGGTCGCGCCGTCGCCGGCGGCCACCGTGTACTTGCCCCAGGCGAAGTCGGCGGTGGCGGTGGAGAAAATGCCCACATTGTCCGCGTTTAGGCTGCCTTCGCGCCAAAGCAGGCCGCTGCCGTGGGCGCCCGCGACGCGCACTCCGCGCAACGTGGCCACCGCATTGAGGTAGCCCTGCACGCCAAACCCCTTCTGGCCCGCGGCGTTGCTCTGCACGCCGCCAACCGAGAGCCCGTACAGGCTGGCCTGAGCCGCCCGCACCGCCACGCCGGCGTTTTGTGTGTCACTGGTCGTCACGCCGGCCACCTGCAGCAGACCGCCGCTCTGGGCCGCCAGCGCCATGCCCGCCTGCCCGTCGGCGTCGGCCACCACCTTCTGCACCGCCACGTCGGCGAGCCGCAGGGTCGCGCCCTGGCCGCTCACCGCCGCCGCCACCTCCACGTGCCCGCGCAGGACGGCGTGCTGCACGTCCACCGTCGCCTGGTGGGCCACGTCGATGGCGCGGCCGCCTTCCTTGCCCTGTGGCTGCGGCAAGGTGGCGTCAATGCTCAGGTGGTCGGCGCGCACGCTGCTTTGGTTGTAGGCCGACAGGGCCGCCTCGCGGTTGTCGCTCAGGCGCACGCGCAGCAGGTTGACCTTGGCGTTGCCAGCAGCAGTAAGTCCGCGCCCGTACTGGCCTTTGCCGGCGGGCGAGGCGGTGGACTCGTCGGGCAAGGTGCCGCCGATCCAGGCGTCGCTCAAGTCCAGCTTGGCCGAGTGCACCGACACCCCGGCCTGGCGATTGAAGACGGCGGCCAAACCCTTGACGTTGGCTACTGCGCCCGCCTCGACTATCAGACCGCGGCCCATTTCGCCCTTGGGGCCGGCCATGGTGTTTTCCAGCGTCACTTCAACGGCGTCGAGCTGGGTGCCGGTGCCGCTGGCCGCCAGCGCCACTTCGCGGGCACTGTCGACCAAGGCGAAGCTCAAGCTCAGCTTGCCGCCGCCCGCTACCGAGATGCCCCAGCCGCCTTTCTGAGAGGCGGAGCCGGGTTGCGTGCTGTCGACCACCACGCCGCCGCCGTTGCCAAGCATCGCGCTGCTGCCGTCGCCGTCGATCTGCACGCCAAAGGTGCGATTTTTGAACGAGCGGAGCGAGGTGGCGAGCAGGCTGGCGCCGCCCTCTACGCTGACGCCGATGCCGCCCGAGCCGTCGTTCTGCCGCGGCAAGGTCTCGTCCACAATCAGCTTGTTCACTTGGAGCTTGCTGCCCGGATCGGCCACCAGGACTCCCACGCTGCGGTTCTTCGACGCGCGCACGTTCCCCAGGGTCGCGCTGGCGCCCTCGACGACCATCAGGCCAAAACCCTGCTTGCCGTCTACGCTTTGTGCCTGCGTGCCGTCGATGATCACGCCGTCGCCCGTCGCGGTGGTGTTGGAGCCGGCAATGCCCAGGCCCGCGGCGCGGTTGGCGGTCAGGCGGACCTGCTGCAGGTCCGCGCTGGTGCCGCCCTCGAACCAGGCGCCGTGGCCGGCTTTGCCATCCGCGATGCGCACTTCTGTGCCGCTGACCAGCAGGTTGGCCAGGCTCAGCTTGCACTGCGCGCCCGTGCCCAGCACGCCGTGGGCGTGGGCGCTGCTCACCACCACCGCCTGCGCCGTCAGCTGGCCGCCGGACTGCGCGCGCAGGCCCTCGCCGCCGTAACCGTCCTTGCCGGCTTGGGTTTGCTCCACCGTCACGTTGCCCAGGGTCGCGGTGCTGCCCGCGCCGCTGACGAGCACACCCGACGAGGTGGACTGCAGAATTCGCCCATGACGCAGCGCTGCCAGCGCTCCGCCGGTGACCGCCACGCCCTGACCGCCTGTGCCGTCCACGGGTTGCGGCTTGGTGGCGACCAGCGCGAAACGCTGCAGCGTCACCTGCGAGCCGGGGTCGGTGCTCACCACGGCCACGTCGCTGTTGTCTTGGGTGCGCAGGCCGTCGATGGCCACCTGGGCGCCCTCGGCCACCACGACCCCCCGGCCCTGGCTGCCGCCACTGGGTTGCGTAGCCGTGACCACGAGATCCGTGACTTGCACCTTGGCCGCGCTGTAGGCCGCAAACGCCCGGCCCACGGCCTGATCCACGCGCACCCGCTGGACGACCACGTTCTCGCTGGCAATTTCGATGCCCTTGCTGGCCGGCAGAATCAGGCTGTCGCGCAGTGTGCCGGCCAAGTTCACCGCCGCGACCTTGCTGCCACTGACCAGCAGCCGCTCGGCCACGCCGCCGGGGTTGACCTGCAGGGGGATGTTGCCGCCCGCGACGGCGAGTCGTTCGACTTTGCCCGACACCTTGACTGCGAGGTTGCTGTTGGCGTCCGCTTGCAGCTTGACGAGTTGCGCGCAGCGGCCGCGCAGCGTGACCGAGGCAGGGATCGTAAGACCTTGGACAGGCAACGAATACGTGCCCGCCGCCACCACCACCGTGGTATCGGTCACCGCCGCCGCGAGCGCTTTGGCCAGGTCGTTCAGGGGCGCGCCGCTGCTGCCATTGCCGCCCGCTGCCGCGCCGCCGTCGACGTAGATCGCGTTGCTGGGCACGGAGTTGCCCCAGGGGCCGCTGCCGCAGTCGGCCAGGTCGGCAGTGCAGAGGGCCGGCTCGCCGTTGCCGACGAAACCGGGCGGACACCACGCCGGCAGGGTCTCGGCCAGGGGCACACAACTGCCGCTGGCGCCTTTGATTTGGCCTACGGCGCAGCCCGTTGCCCCGCTTGGGCAGGGCACCACGTCGCCCACGGCGTTGGCGCACCACGTCGGCAGGCTCGCGGTCGGCAGGTCGGGCAGAACATCCTTGAGCGCAAGGATAGGCTCAATCAATTCGGGCGGTTTGCTGGGTAGCGGATCCGTTGCCGCCGCCGTGCCGCCAAAGGGCTGTTGCACCGCGCTTGCCACCCCCGCACAGCTGCTGCCCTGCGGCGCCTGACCCACCAAGCAGCGGTGGTCGGGGCCCAGGTCCGTGGCCTTGCAATCCCTTGGCACCACTCGGCAATCCGGCGCGTCGCCGCTGCACGGCAAGCCCGCCGCGTCCAGCCGGTCGAAGCACCAGGGCAGGGCGCAGTCCGTGGCCGACTTGCACGCGCCGCCGCTGACCGGCGCGCAGATCTGGCTGGCCGCGGACCAAGCTTGGCCGGGATCGCAGCAGCCACCGCCGGGTTTGCCGGTCGCGCCGTCGCAGGCCATTGCCACGGCGGCCGCTGGAGCGCTGGGGTCGGGGACCCAGGTCCGGACCTTGCCGCGGTCGCGGGCGTTGATGCTGTCAAAGTCGACCTGGGGACCGACCGCGACATCGACGCTGGGGTACGTGCGGCCGTCTTCGCCAGGATCGGCGGCGACTTCCAGCACGGGGCCGGTGCTCACATCGCAGGCGGCGAGCATGAGTGCGATGGTCGATATTCCTATCCAATGAGTCGTGCGCGCGTTCGCCATCACGGCACCTCTTTGGGCGGCGTCAGCGCAATGGTTTTGGGCAGGACTTTGGGCAGGTTCTGCTGCAGGATGAAGTACGACTTCTTGCGGTACTCGTGGTACGGCGGCGCGGTGTCCCACTTGGCCCAAGTATAGTCGATGAATTTATCGGCTGGCAGTAGCCAGTCACCGCCGGTCACCGCTTGCGGCGCCGGCAGGGCGCTCACCAGTGTTCCCTCGCCTTTTTCGTCGGTTGCGCCGCCCATGGCCACTACAGCGATGCCGAGGCTGGGCGTTTCGACCACGTGCAGCTCGTGCTGCTTGCTGCCGCCGGTGCCGTCGTCGTCCACCACGAGCCGCTGGCTCGGGTCGGTAATATTCAGCAAGTTCAACGGGATGCGGAGTTCAAGGACGCCGCTCTTGAGGTCGAACCAGAAATTGCTGCTCGAGTTGTCTTGCTCGCGGCCGGAGCGGAAGCGACCGGTCTCTTGCTCGATGCGCGGCCCCAGCACCACCTCGCTGGGCGTCGACGTGCCCGGAACCTGGCGTGTCCACACATAGAAGTCGTTGGTGAGCGCGTGCACGAGGTTGTACAGGCCGTCGTCGTTGACGGAGGTATGGTACAACTGCCACGTTTCCTTGACTTTGTGCCATACGCCAAAGAGGTCGTAGGGCTGGTCGACCAGCAGCTGCACGTCGTCTTGGCTGTGAATGACCACTTGGAACTCGGCGCGGCGGCCCAACTGCACCAGGCCCGACGGCAGCAGCCGGCTGTCACCCCGTTTGGCGTCCAGGACGTCGATGGCGATGCGGTAGTCCACCTTGGCCCAGTCGACCTTGCCGTTGCCGTCCGGGTCCAAATTCGCAACGCGCAGGCGGAGATGCAAGAACCCAGCGTCGTGGTCCACGGTCACGTCGCGGAGGTCGCGCATGGGGTCGTAGCCGTCGTTCAGCGGGTGCGCGACGGCCCCGGCCGCCACGGCTTGCGGCGTCTTGCCTTTCCAGTCCGTGCTGTCGTCGCCGTCAACCAAGTGGTAGCTGCCCTCGGCGCCGGGCTTCAGGGCGATGACGCCAAAGTTCTGCTCGGGGCTCATGGTGTTGTGCCAGAACCGCCGCCGGTCGGCGGGGAGCGAAACCCGGTCGGTGATCCATGCGCGCTTGAACCACTCGTCAACCATCGAGAACAGGCAAGCCCCGTCCAGTCCCGACGCCGCCACCGTGCGCAGGGTCCGCAAGTTGGCCCAACCTTGCTCGTTTTCGTTGTAACCGCCGTGGTTTAGCCCAGAGGGGGCGAAGTGCGCCGAGCCCTGCGACGACGGGTGCCCCGTCTCGGAGATGATGACCGCGTAATCCTTATAGAACTTGCGCAGATCCTGCAGGTAGCCCAGGTACGAGTTGGGCCCGTCCTGGTCAGAAACCGCCGCGTATTCGGGCTGGTACAGGATGAAGTCGGGGTAGTACGGGTAGGCGTGGAAGCTCATGAAGGTGCCGGCGGTAAAGACCGGCTGGATCTGCATCTTGGTCATGTCCACGCTGTAGGTATCCTCGGTGGACACGGGGATTTTGGGCTCGGTGTAGTGCAGTAGGGGGTCCAGGGTTGGCCAGTTCGAGAAGCCGATCGGGTGCTGGGCCCCGTAGCGCTGTACCTGCAGGGTCATGAGGCGGTCCAGGTGCTCGACCAGGAACGCCTCGACCGGAGTGCCGTCTTGGATGCGGAAGTACTTGCCGCTGTCGTAGCTTTTCAGCGCGGGGTCCACGTGCTTGGCGAGCGTGTTCTCGATGGTGTACGGCTCCATCTCGCGGCCGACCAGGTAGCCGAGGAGCCACGGCGAGCAGTCCGCGTCAAAGGTGCCCCAAGCACGCCCGTAATTCAGCGGGTTGGCGGCGGAGGCGCGGGGGATGGTGCGGTTGCCGTGGACGGCGTCGACGACTTTGTCGATCTCGTCTTCGAACCAGGTGCGGATCGGGCTGCTCAGGTAGTCGGGGTCCTTTTCCGTCGCCGGATCCTCCTCGGGCTCCTTGAGCCACGCGCCCTGCAGCAGAAACAGCGGTTTGTCTTGATGCAGGAGGTTGTAGCGGCGGAATTCCCGATAGAACTCCGGCGACTGCACGGTGTAGATGCGGACCGTGTTGGCGCCCATGTCCGCGGCGGCCCTGAGCCAGCGGCCGATCTCCTCGCGGGTCGCGGTGAAATCTCCGGGCGAACGACCGGGGAGGGCGAGGCCAAAGTTGATACCGATGGGCCAGACCGGCTGCCAGTCCTCGGCGTTGCGCTTGACCTCGAACCCCTTGGCGGATGCGCGGAATTGGTACCTGAACTTCTGCGGCACTGGCGTCAGCAGGATCCCGTCCGCGTCGCGCGGCGGGCCGTTCACCGCGGCGGTGTCCTCGCCGCAGCTCGCGGTCCACAGCACCAGGACGGCCAGGACGAACAGCGGCGTGCGCCCTGAAAACATTGTGGTTCGCAATCCTTGCCGCACCCGTTCCTCGCTGCCCCGCCACCCACGGGCTCTGTGTTCAACCGCTCAGACTATGCGGGGCGCCGGGTGGCGTCAATTCGCCGGGGCGGGCCAACTGCGGTTTCCCCTTGCGCAATCCACTAGGTGGCGAGCGCCGACCCCGGGGCGGCGGTCGTGGTCGCTGCCGCCGGTCCGCGATCACAGCCCCCCATCGACCGCGCGTCAACCGCGCGTTGGGGGGCAATTTCTACTCGTTGAAATTATTGATGTCATTCTGGTGCGGCAGGCCCAGTTGGCATGTGGAGGGAACTATTTTCAGCGCACCCCGCGGCAAAACTCGCGCTCGCATCGATCACCTGATCAGCGAGCCAGGAGTGCCCGCGGGGACCGCCATGCCGATT
>JBBISH010000013.1:0-83295 GCA_037441385.1 Myxococcales bacterium | reverse complement strand
CGCTGACTTGCGACGACGGCAACCCCTGCACCATCAACAGCTGCGACGCCAAGAAGGGCTGCGCGTTTACCCCTAGCAGCGACCCCTGCGACGACGGCAACCCCTGCACGGTTGGCGACGCGTGCGGCGTGGGCGCCAAGTGCGCCGGCACGGCCAAGGACTGCAGCGATGGCGACGCCTGCACCACCGACAGCTGCAGCGGCGGCACCTGCCAACACACCGCCCTCGACTGCGACGACGGCCAGAACTGCACCACCGATAGCTGCGTCGGCGGGCAATGCCAGCACACCCCCATCGCCAACTGCGGGCCGACGTGCAGCTTCTGCCTGGGCGGCGTGTGCCTGCCCAAAGCGACCGCAGGCGGCGGCAGTTTCTTCTACAACAAGAACGGCAGCACAGAGGCGTTCTACGGTGTTTTCGCCACACCGGCCGGGGGTTGGCTGGCGCTAGGATCGGTGGACGGGCCCTTCTTCTCGGCCCTGGATGCCAAGCTGACCATGACGTGGAACTCCTCGGCCATCAGCGGTTTTGCCCCTCGGGCGGCGGTGGCGCTGAGCGGTGGCGGTTACGCGCTGGTCGGCGACGACGACAAGACCCTAATGGTGCAGCGCGCCGACAACACGGGCAAACCAGTGGGCGTACCTGTGGCTGTGGGCCAGACCTACACCTTGGGCCATACCCTACTCCGCGCCACGCCGCTGGGCGGCGACGGCTTGCTGCTGGCGGCGACCGCGACGTTGGATGGCGGGGTGACCAAGGGCCATGTGGTCCAGGTGGCCGGCGATGGGTCGGTCGTCTTGGAAGCGCTGCTGCCGGGCATCTACCCGCTGGCCGCGGCGCCGCGCAGCGATGGTGGGGTCCACGTGGTGGGCGGCGGCCTTGGCACCGGCGATCTGGTGTGGGCGCGCCTGGATGCTCAAGGAAACTTGGCCGAAAAGATCAGCTTTGGCACCGCGGCCGACGACTATCCGCAGCTGGGCTTGGGCCGCAGCGACGGGAGTATGCTGCTCGTGGCCCAGCAGGCGCCGCTGCCGTCGACCTTTGACTTCTATTGGCTGGATGCCACCGGGGCGGTGGCGAACAAGGCGCTGGCGGTACCGATGGGGGCCGCAGCGTGGCTGCGCGGGCTGCGCGAGACCCTGGGTGGCGACGTGCTGCTGGTCGGTGGCGCGCCGTCGCTGGCCGGCTGGGCGGGCCGGGTCACGCCGCAGGGCAAGCTGCTGTGGTCCCATACGTTTGGCGTGGCGGGGCAGGACCTTGGCGAGTACTCCGACATCGTTGAAACAGACGGCGGCTACCTGCTCGCCGGCACACGCAAGGGCACCGGCACGTTCAACCACGATCTCACCCTGACGCGTGTGAACACGTTGGGTTTGCTCGATTGCCCGTGCCTGGCCGACAAGGACTGCGACGACGGCGTGGTCTGCACCCAAGACAGCTGCGACCTGGACACCTGCAAGCACAAGGCCAGCAGCAACTGCGACGATGGCAACGCCTGCACCAGCGGCGATACCTGCGGCGCCGGCGGCTGTGCCGGTACGCCCGTGACCTGCAACGACGGCAAGGCGTGCACGACGGACAGTTGCGACAAGAGCAAAGGCTGCGTGTTCACGCCGTTCATCGGCCCGTGCGACGACGGCAACCCCTGCACCGTGAGCGACGCCTGCGGCGGAGGCGGCGCTTGCGCGGGCGTGACCAAGGACTGCAACGACAGCAACCCGTGCACCAGCGACGCTTGCAGTGGCGGTAGCTGCGTACACGCCCCCGTGGAGGGTGCGTGCGACGGCTCGGCGGTCTGCAGCGCGTGCGTCGCCGGCCAATGCATCGCGACCAATTCGCCCAGCGGCTGGACCGGCTACGTGGGCGGAGCGGGGCAGGATTTCTTGGACGACGTGGCGGCGACCAGCCAAGGCTGGGTGGCCGTGGGTACCACCAGCAGCACCGGCGCGGGCGGCCAGGACGGCTGGATCGTCGGCCTGGACAGCAAGGGCAAGCAGTTGTGGAGCGCGACTCAGGGTTCCGCCGAGGCCGACTCGATCTTCCGCTTGGTGCCGAACGGCAACGGCTGGCTGGCGCTGGGTATGTCGTGGACCGGCGCCGGGGCAGCCCATCAAGACGGTTGGGTGATCACGCTGGGCAGCGACGGCAAGCCCACCAGCAGCAAGCTGTGGACCGCGCCGACCGCCAACGCCCTGTACGGCGCCGCGCCCTTGAGCGATGGCCTGGCCCTGGTTGGCTACCAGGTGGTGGCGGGCGCCGCCCAGGGTCGGGTCCTTCGCCTGGACGCCGACGGCAACAAGGCCTGGGACAACACCTACCCCCAAGTGAGCAACTTCTTTGTGGTGTACCCGCTGCCGGGGGGCGACTTGGTGGCCTACGGCTCGGGCACGGGCACCTACCTGGACCGCCTCGTCCGCGTCCGTCTGTCCTCGGGTGGCCTGGCGCTCGACGTCAAGGACTACGGGATCACCGGACAGAATGTGTTCTTTGACGCGGTCCCAACGGGCGACGGCGGCACCTGGCTTGCGGCCGGCAACTATGGCAACACCCAAGGGGCGCTGCTGCTGTGGCGGATCGACGCGGCGGGCAATGCCACCAGCTTCCACAGCTATCAGTTGAGCAATAGTCGCCAGTTCCAGTACGGCGGGCTGACCGCGCTGGCCGACGGGGTCCTGTTCGCCGCCACTGCCCAAGTCGGCGCGTCGCCCAGCCTGGGCGTGGTCGTGCGCAGCGATGCCACCGGCCAGTTCGTGGCGTCCTCGGCGATCGACACGGCCAAAAGCTCTGGCATGACGCGCGGCCGCAACGACGGCGACGGCTACCTTTTGGTCGGCTTCGACGGGGGGGCCGGCGGCCTGGGCGGCACCGACGGCTGGGTCATCCACTTGAACGCCTTTGGCCTGTGGACTTGCCCGTGCCTGAGCGACGCCAGTTGCAACGACAGCAACCCGTGCACCAACGACGCCTGCGTCATCGCGGTTTGCAGCCACCAGAATGTCAGCTCTGGCGCGAGCTGCCCAGGCGGGTTCTGCAACGGCAATGGCACCTGCCTCAAGGTGATCTGCGGCGACGGGCTGTGCCAAACCGGCGAAACCAACAGCAACTGCCCAGCCGACTGCAAGCCCGCGCACTACTGCGACAGCCACTGCGGTGCCGCCGGCTCCGGCTGCTACTGCGACGCTTCGTGCAAGATGTACGGCGACTGCTGCAACTCTACCGGCACGGGGCCGGTGGGCACGTCGTGCCCAGGCTCGATTTGCTCGGACTGCGCGCCCGCCAACGAATGCGACGGCTACTGCGGCGGCAAGGCGCCCAGCGGCTGCTACTGCGATGCCAACTGCAAGGCCTATGGCGACTGCTGTGGCGGCGGAACGACGTGCGTGAACTCGACTTGCTCGCTGTGTTGGTAGTTCCGGGGCGTGTCGATTCGTGCCTGGGCGACCGGCGATAGCGGTACGGGCTGGGGGCAAGGCCTGGGTCGCGTTGGGGGGCATTTTCTACTGGGCGTCTTCTAGGGTTTTTTGGGCGTCCCGGCCCGGCGAATTCACCCCCTGCTGTCTCCGTCACTCCCGCCGCCGGGCCGTCGCGCTGCGGCCGCCGGTCGAAGAAAAGGCCTGCACAATCCCAGCTCCCTGCTCCCGGCGGTGGCGCCGCCTGGTCGGCGCGCCACCCCTGGCGGGGCCAGCATCGCTGACGCGGGGTTCTGCTTACTCGACGGAGTAGCCTGGTGGGGCGTGGCCGGCGACCTGCCAGTCGCGCAGGCCATCCGTCCGCAACACGTTTCCGTCTTGGTATTCCAGCAGAAGTGCTCCGTCCTGGCCTGGGCCAGCCATCAGCCGGCGCGCCACCTCTTCAAAGGGCCAAATGGCGCCAAAGGGCAGACCGTCGGGCGCCGAGAGCACCAAGCGCACGACCTTGTCCGGAGGACCTGCGGCAAGCTCGGCGAGGAGCGTCGCCTGCAGGCGCGCGGCTGGCGGCCACACGGCGATCGACGTGTCGCCGGGGCCATGCCAAAAAGCGACACTCGCGTGCGCGGCCTCAAGGCACTTGCGGTCGTCGTCGCCGCAGAGCCGCCAATTCACACGGGAAAAGCAACGCCCCGTGCAGCAAGAGAAAACGCCACCTAGCTCGCGAACCACCCAGACTCCGGCCGCGGTGATGTGCAACGAGAGCTGGACATCGGTGTTAACCCATGTGCCGCGCATTCGGCGCCGCTGCTCCCGCAGCGTGGGTGGTCCAGTGAACTCCGACACCTTGTCCTCGACCTCCACGCGATAGTCCCCATCCGCCTCGTCATCGACTCCTGCGACCGGCTCCGGTGGCACCACCACGGGCGGCACCCGTGGCCCCCGCACCATCGCCACCACCGCCACCAACAGCCCCACCAGCAGCGCGACCCGGCCGACCAAGCCCAGGCGCCACGCGCGGTCGGCACTTTGCGGCGACGAGCCCATACCCTTCCCCTTGGTGGCCTGGTTTTCAGGCTACGCCGCGGTCCGGGGTGGGTCAATGTCTGCTTTGGCTGCCGGCAACTTCCGCGGTCCGCGACGCGCACCCGCCCAGCACTGCTTGCTCGCGCTCTCGCCAAGACGCCTGAGGCCAATCGCGAACCGCCAAGGCCATGCCAGGGACCAGTCCACGGCGTACTCAGGCCGGCTCGCCCAAAGGCCCAGCCAAACCCCGCCCCAACTACCGCCGTCGCTTGGGATTCAGCTGATGATGCCCAATGACCCCGCGCTCGATGTCGGCCAGCACTTGCCGGATCCCGGCGATGTTCTGCCGCTGCTCCACGCTCAGCTCGCGCACATTCACGGCGCTGATCTCGGCCTTCAGGGCGCGCAGCTCGGCGTCGGTCCAGCCGGGTGCCATTACGTCGGCGGCGATGCGCTGTTTGGCCGTCAGTGGCTTGACCTGGGCGGGCGGCGGCGCCACCACCTGCAAACCCTGGGCTTTGGCCGGGCCTTTGGCGGCGGAGTTGGTCGCAGGGCCCGCCGACCAGGCCCCCGCCGGCAGCCGCCCCCCGTACATGTAGTCCATCACCGCCCGATTGTGCAGCCGCGCCCAAGCCGAGCCAAAGGCCTGCTCGAAGGGCAGCCAGGTCCGCTCGCCGTGGTCGTCGGTCACCGCCAGGCGCGCCGCCGGGTTCAGGGCGTAGTTGCCCATACTTTTGCGCACCCACAGCTGGCGGCAGGCCGGGTAGCTCGAACCCACGCACGCGCGCGCCAGCACATTGTTCAGGTAGGTTCCGGTGCGGCGCTTGGCCGGCACCACCACATCGGGCAGGTGCTCAAAGGCGCCGCTGCGCAAGACCGCCGCCGTCACGTGCTCCACCAGCTGACCGTAGTGGCCGCGCTGTTCGTCTTGCCGCGCCACGATGAGCGCGAGCAGCAGGTACTCGCCGCTCTCGCGCCCCAGCTGCACCAGCTTGCCGGCCACATCCACGTCCACGCTGGGCAGCGCCACCTGATCGTAGATGGGCCCCACCGTGTCCCGCTTGGCGTGGCTGCCGTCCAACGCGCCGCGCAGCGCCCAGTGCATCGCCATCCGACCGCGGTGGTCGCGAAGATCCAGGCGTGCACCCCGCTGCAGCAGGGCTTCGCAGAGAGGTAAGTCGCCCGTATAGGCCGCCAGCATCAGCAAGGTCAGGCCCGACTGGGTGCGGTGGTCCACGCCGTAGCGCTCGGTGTCGGCCAGTAGCGCAGTGCGGCCCTTGCCAAGTGCCCGCGTCAGGGCCTCCTTGACCTTTGCTGGTCGCTGTTGGGCAAAGCCGACCTCGGCCAGCCCGCCGGTCCGGCTGATCAGCGCCAGGTGGTTGTAGGTCGGCCACTCGCCGTGCAGCCAGGCGAATTCGATCAGGTTTTGCCGGGTCTTTTGCGACGTCGGCTTGGGGTCGCAGGCCAGCTGCCACAGCGCCGGCAGGTGCTCGGCGTCGTGCACCGGCCAGGGCACCGCGGTCTGGTGCAGAACATCGCGGCGAATCGCTTCGGCCTGTTCGCGCTTGCCCTGGGCCTCCAGGCGCTGCGCCTCGCGCTGCCACTGCTGGGTGCTGGCCTTGGCGGCGGCAATGCCGCTGGCGTCGCGGGCCAATTCGATGCCCAAAAGCCCCAGCAGCGGGTGGCGCGGCTGGTCCTCGATCAGGATGACGCTGCGCACCGCCCGGGTCAGCCCCACGTACAGGGCGTTGACGTAGAACTTGTAGATCTCGAGGCTTTTGTCGGCCTTGTCCTTGGCGCGGCGGTAGGCCAACTCATCGCCTTGCAAGTCGGCCGCCGTCACGCCCTGGGCCAGCTCGCCGTACAGCTTGGCCTCGGCCGAGATCAGCCGATACAGGATGACCGTCTGGTATTCCAGGCCCTTGGCCTCGTGGATCGAGAACACCAGCGGCGTGCGAAAGGCCTTCTTGGCCTCGGCCTTGTCGGCGTCGCGCAGCACCACCACCGCCGCCTCGGTCGATTGGCGGGTCCGTTCGTCCAGGTCGCGCACGCTGGGCGTGCCGGTCTGCAGGGCGCTGACCACGCCGCTCTGGCCGCCCACCGCCTCCATCAGCCGGTTGGTCTCGCGGTCGATGGAGCCAAAGCGCAGGTGCTTGAGCTTGAGGAGGCGGTTGGCCGCGGCCGTGACCTGGGGGCTATTGCGGTACGAAACCGCCAGGATGTGCACCGCGGCGTTATCGGCGTCGCCCACCCCGCGCCAGAACAGGCTCTTGACTTTGGACCAGGCAAAGTAGTTGGGGTGGACGATCTGGTTGGCGTCGCCGGCCAGCACGAACCCGCCCGGCTTGGCCAGCGCCCGCAGGATGAGCGCCAGCTGCACGTTGGTCAGATCCTGCACCTCGTCCACCGCGACAAAGTCGTAGGTCGGCGGCACCTGGCCCAGCTGGGCGTGCGCCACCAGGTTCGGCTCGTACAGGCTGCTTTGGCTCAGCCACTCGCGGTAGCGCTCGAAAACCTCGTAAAGAGCGGCGCGCGCCGGCTGGTCGAACAGCGACTGCTTGACGCCCAATTCCAGATAGGTGGCGCGGTCGTACGGCCCCTCGGGCTCGGCGGTCAGCACGCCGCGCAGCTCCTCGAAGACCGCGTGGGCGTCGGCGAACTTGACCTTGTGCTGGTGGCGGGCAAAGAACGTGCGAAAGTCCTGGAAGGTCACCGGCCGGCCGGCGGGGATGTGCACGGTCTCCAGCAGCTGTTGGTAGCTGAGAAAGTCGGCCTCCTGGCCCTCGGGCGCCCCAGCGTGGGCCACGTAGAGCCCGCGGGCGTGGTCGGCCAGCCAGCGCGACTCGGTGACGTAGGCGACCCGCCCCGACTGGGCCCGCAGCATGGTCAGCAGCACGGCGGTCTTGCCGCTCCCCGCCGAGCCCACCAGCACCAGCGGCGGTCGCTGCCGGCGGGCGGCGTCTTGGGCGTCGTCCAGCGACAGCGGCTTGTCCAGGAGCAGGAACTCGGGCCGCGACGGGTGCAGGTAGCGCAGCGGCTGGCGGTCTTCGGCGGGCACGCTGGCCGGCCCAGCGGTACTGACGACTAGCTTGGCCTCGTCGACCTCGGCGCCGCGCAAGAACCGCGACTTGTCGTAGGCGTGGTGGGCGATGACCTCCAGCGCCAGGCACACGGTCTGGCCGTCCACCTGCGCGAACTGCAAGAGCAAGCGGCTGGCGTCGTCCAGCTTGGCGCGGTAGTAAGTGCCGGTGTGGAGCTTCTTGACTTCGGCGCTGGCAAAGTCGTCGCGCTCCAGGGCGGCGATGACTTTGGCGACCTTTTTGGCGAGCGGTCCGGGCGCGAGATCGGCGTAAGTGAGGCAGCGCATGGGGCGGCAGGGTAGCGCGGCGGCGGCCGCTCGTCGAGGTCACCATCTTGGGGGCGCCGGGCCTGGCTACCGCTTGGGGGGCATTTTCTACTGGGCGTTCCTTAAGGCTTTTGGGCGTCCCGGCCCGGCGAAGTCACTCCCCGGTTGCTCCGCCAGCCCCGCCGCCGGGCCGTCGCGCTGCGGCCGCCGGTCGAAGAAAAGTCCCACACAATCCCAGGTCCCTGCTCCCGGCGGTGGCGCCGCCTGTTCGGCGCGCCACCCCTGCGGGGCCAGCATCGCTGACGCGGGGGCTAGAATCTGCCGCTGTCACGCCGCCAGAACGGCTGGCCTCGTTTGGTCGCCACGACCGGCCAGCAGGCCCGCGATCGAGATATCCTCGTCAAGATCGGGCCAGTGCAGCCCTCGCGGACTCAGTTCGACGGCAGCGCGCTGAGCCGCCGAGGCGTGCAGCAACCGTGGGAACCAAACCAAAGGCACTCCCAGCGAGCGGCCGTCGCTCAGTTCGACCCACATCGAGTCCGCGTCAAACCGCACATTAGTGGGCGAAGTATTCATGCCAACTCCTGATAAAATCCCGCTGATGCTCCTGGACCACCTGCTCCACGGCTCGGAGACTGCGGGCATCCATCGCGTCCGAATAGGCCAAGACAACCTCGGGCTCCAGCCAGAATTTGGCCTCGCGACCGCCGCTTCGCACGTGCACATGGGGCGGTTCGCGCGGGTCGCCCTCGTTCGAGTAGAAGAAAAAGCGCCAGCCGTCGACACGAAGCAGATCAGGCACAGCGCGATCCCCCTTTCGTACAAAGCCTAGCGGTCAGGCCCGGTCGGCGCAAGCGTCGCTGATCGGGCCGCCCCTTGACACCGCCAACCTCAACCCCCTACAACGAGCCAAAACCCCTTCCGGAGCCGTAAACCCATGAGCCAGCAAATCACCCTGAAACTCCCGCTGCCCGGCCAAAGCGCCGCCGACGAAGGCCTGGTCGCCGAAACCCTGGCCGAGGTCAACGCCGCCTTGGAGTCTGGCGCCCTGCAGACCGGCCGCCAGGTGGCCGAGGCGGTGCTGCGGCGGATGTTCCACTCGGACCCGCGGCGCTTTTTGGCCGAGGGCGAGCAGCACGCCTCGTTCCAGGCCCTGCTGGCCAGCCCGGACCTGCACGTGGGCAAGACCGCGCTGTGGTACTCGCTGGCCATCGAGCGCAATTTCGCCCTGTTCCCCAACGCGGCCCCGATCCTCACGGTGTCGCAGCATCGCCGGCTGGTGCACGTCAAGGACGAAGCGCAGCGCACCCAGCTGGCCGAGCGCGCCGTGGCCGAGGGCCAGACCGTGGCGCAGCTGGAGTCCGCCATCGCCGCCCTGCAGCCGCCGCGGCCCGAGGGGGCCAAGCCGATGGGTCGGCCGAAACTGCCCGAGCCGGTCAAAAGCCTGTCGCGCGTTCACACCGCCATCGCCAAGCTGGACGCCGACATCGCCGGTATGGACGAGGACGAGGTGGCCGAGCTGCTGAGCCGCGCCGAGGCCCACAAGGCGGCGCTGGAGCAGTGGATCGCTCAGGTGCGCGGGCAGCTGGAGGGGTAGGCGCCGGTCGCCGTGGCGAGTTCTCAGATGGGAACTCGAACTCGACCGATTCGGGCGTTCCGGCACACAGCCGTCCCGACAAAAATGCCTGATGCGACCTCAACTTGTGGCAGGATCGGCGACCACGTCGTGCAAGCCTTTCTACGGACTGAAGCCAGCGAGCTTCTTCCTGCTGGCGATTGCGCTTGACGGCCCACCACCCCAAGCGCAGTCTTCAAGGACCTTGCAGCCGCCCCCCGCTGGAGCCAACGGCCAGGACGACACCGCCCATGCCCCTGACCCTCGCCCACCCCGCCGCGATCCTGCCGCTGCGGCGCGCCTTGGGTCGACATGCGGTCGGGTCGGCCTTGGCCGTGGGCAGCATGGCGCCGGACTTTGCCTACTTTTGGCCGGGGGTGCCCATCGACAGCCACACCCCATGGGCGCTCCTGTGGTTTGCCGTACCGGCCGGTTGGCTGGGCTACGGCCTTTGGCATGGCCTGCTGGCGCGGCCGCTTTGGGACTTGGTTCCGCCCAAACTCGCCCCTTGGCTGCGGCCTCTGTTCCATCCCAATGGGCGCCTGCCGGCAACCTCGGCCACTGTGGTGACCTTGGCGCTGCTGCTCGGGGCGGCGACGCACCTGGTTTGGGACGCCTTTACCCACGGCCACGGCGCGGCGGTGCGGGCCTGGCCGCTGCTGCAGACCGAGCTCGGCCACGTCGGCGGTTACGCGCTGCCGGTCTTCAGGGTGGCCCAGCACGGCAGCACACTCGCCGGGCTGGCGGTGCTGGTCTGGTGGCTGCGACGGGCCAGGCCGACCCCAGCGGTCGCCGACGATGCCTCGATGAGCTCGGGCGGGCTGCCGCCGGGCCAGCGCTGGCTGCACGGGGCGGCGCTCGTGGGGGTGCCAGTTGGGCTGGGGGTGGTCTGGGCTCGCGCCCAGGCGGCGGGGTCGACGCTGCAAGTGCAAGTGGGAACAGCGGTGTTTGCCGCACTGCCCATTGGGGCGCTGACACTGCTGGGGTGGGCGGCCTGGCGCACGGCGCGGCGACGGGGCCGCTGAACGGGGCTGCTGAACCGGGCTGCGCTTGGATAGGGCCTGCCGAATCCGCCCAAATCGGTCCGAGCGCGCGCCGCAATTCAAGCGGCCCGAACTGGGGGGTGTAGCGGAAAAGCCATGGCCAGTCGCCAGTCGCTGCTCGGCCAGCTGCCTGCCTTCCCGTCGGCCCTTGGCCCGCTACGCAACGGCCGGCGCCGCGCCGCCTCCGCGCAGCAACGCCCGCCCCAGTAGCACATGCCCCAGCAGCGCGGACATCACCAGGACCAGCGGCAGCGCGGTATACGGCTCAAAGAACACCAGCGTATTGCGCGGCAGATCGGGCCAGGCGGCCAGCGGACCCGGCGCCGAGCGAATCGCTATGCTGACCACCGTCGCCAGCAGCGCCAACCCCACGGCGTTGTAGGCCGCGACGACCCAGCGCGGCAGCGGCCGCCGCAGCGCCCACAGACCCAGCGCCAGGCCCAAAATGCCCGAGAGTAGGTCGAAATTCCAGCCGTGCATGGTCATCTGCGGCGGCAGGGCCCCCTCGGCCGCCAGCTGCGCCATGACCAGCTCCAGCGGCAGACGAAAGCTTTGCAGCAGCAGCAGCCAGGCCAGCGGCAGCCCTTGCGCCAGCCGACCTCCGAGCGGCGATAGCCCCAGGGCCAGCACGGTCAGCGCGGTGGGCACCAGCACCTTGGCAAAAGCTGGCGGCATCTGCTCGCCCACCGGGAGCAGGACGCGGTAGACGCCCAGGCCCCAGCATGCGGCCAGCCACAGGGCCAGGGCCAGGGCGGCGGTGCGGGCGGCCTTGGCGCCGAGGGCCCGCCAAAACAGCAGCGGCCAAGCGGCCGCGACAGCCAGGACCACCAGGCAGAAGGTCAGGGTCGTGGCGGTCGCGACGGGCGGTGGGGTCATGGCGATGGCTCCGAGAGGCTCAATCCGTCTAGGGATTCGCTGAGCCGCTGGCTTCGGCGAAGCCACGGTCGGCCTTCCTGGCCCCCAGCCCGGCCGTGTTTCCGTGCGGCGATGTACGCTCCCCCCGCCTCAATCACAGGTCATGCCGCCCTTGATCCACGCCAGCACGTGGGCCTTCCACTCGGCCACTCCGCCCGGCACCAGGCCGGTGGCGCGCTTGCCCTCGGGCAGCTGGCCA
This sequence comes from Myxococcales bacterium, assembly GCA_037441385.1. GTDB lineage: Bacteria > Myxococcota_A > UBA9042 > UBA9042 > UBA9042 > SXRM01. The sequence goes on along the minus strand of JBBISH010000013.1, from coordinate 71,744 downwards.
CTTTGCGGGGTCGCGCCTTCGATGGCCCACTGCACGCGCGGGTCCTCCAGCAGGTGCTTCTCCAGCTGGCGCGCCAGCAGCGACTTGCTTTTGAACTGGGCCTGTTGCGCCGCCATCACGGCCTGGCAGGTCTTTTGGCTGCTCATCCCCGAGGTGAACAGCCCGCTGCGGGCGAACCACTCGTCCTCGTCCTTGAAGCCGGTGGTGCTCGAGTCGTGGCAGTCAGTGCACTCGGCCGGCGTGCGGCCCTTGTGGGTGCCAAAAGCGCGGCCCTTGCGGCTTTTTTCAAAGAAGTCGTGGCAGTTGGTGCAGGCCATGGACTGGAACTTGCTGGCCAGTAGCGTGCTGAAGCGGGTGTCCTCGGCCCAGGCCAGGCTGGCGATGAAGAGGAGCCACAGGACAAGCACGGAGCGCAACATCGGGACCTCGCGGGCTGGATAGTCGCCCGGACGGCAGCTCGGCGGGCTCGGCCCATCCTAGCATCCAGCGGGGGCCGCGGGCAGGCGTGGCAGGCAAAGTCTTGGTTGGGCTGGCCTTTCCGTGGCGCACCCGTTTGGCTGGTCAGGAAGCGGCCCACCCTTGCCGACGCAGCACCGCTCGCCTACCCTGGACCCGCCGCAGCATAGGAATCTCGAGGGTCGTCGATCGATCCGGCCAGGGAATCGGCCTGGACCAGCGCTGCCCGCCTAGAACACCAATCCGAAACCTCCCTGATCCGGAGCAACGAAGTGACTCGCGGTCGAAAAACCGTGGATGCTTGGTGGGTAGCAAGCGGGCGCTCGCGCGACCCGCCGCGACGTTGGAGCGGGGATTCGGGTTGTTGATCGGTGCTCTAGCACGACGCCAGCCGGTCGCGCAGGCACGGCTCACAAGGTGTCGGCTTGATGGGGCCTTATCTGCCCTCTCCTCGGATCACGCCGGTGCGCCTGGCCACGTCACGGGTCCGCCCGCGCCGGTCAGGAACCGCCCGCCCGCTGAGGACGGCAGCGTGTGCTTCGCACTGGCCAAACGGAACCTACTGGGGAGCGGTCAGCGCACCGCTCTGCCCGGCCAGGACAAAGGCCCCCCAAAAGTAGGGGTGATCCGCAGCCGCGGTGCCCGAAGTCGGCTCTGCACCCACTGCTTCGGCGCCGCGACTGCCTCGGCTCCCGGTCGCCTGCGCTTTGGCCTTGGCGTCTTGGTCCTGCAGGGCTGCCAGCACCGCCAGCTGTCCGCGCCGCAGCGCCTGCCCCCGCGGCACCCCTTTGCGGAGCTCGCTGTACATCCCCACCATCAGCTTGGCGGTGGCGTCGTCGTCGACTTTCCACAGACTCATCACCACGCTGCGAGCCCCGGCCAGCACCAGCGCCCGCTGCAGCCCGTAGACGCCGTCGCCGTTCAGGCTGACGCCCAAACCCGTTTCGCAGGCCGAAAGCGTCACCAACTCGGTGCCGTGCAGGTCCAGGCTCGCCAGGTCCAAGCCGGTCAAGCGGCCATCGGTCCCCGCGTTGGCGCCCGCCAGGGCCAGCCCCACGCCCGCGAGCGGGTTCTTGGTTGCTGCCCGGACCGCGTCGAACCAGCCGTGCGTGGCCAGGTGCACCACCCGCGGCGCGGCCCGCGCGGTCAGGGCCGCACGGGTCGCAGCGTCACCCACCATCAACTCGGCCTGCTTGCCCAGCAGCTTGACTACCGCCGCCCCTTCGGCGCGCGCACCCGGGAGGGCATTCCAGGCCTGCTCCCCTGACGGGGCGCCAAAGGCAGGGTCGGCCAGCACCAACGCGGCGTGGCGGGGCGCCGCCGGTTCCGCCCAGCGCAGCAGGTCGCGGCCGGTCGACAGCAGCGAAATCTCCCACTTCTGCAAGGCAAACTCCCGGCGGCCTTGCGAGTCGCGCCTCCCCTTCAGCGTGTCCAGGGGCAGTGCCCCCAGCGGCAACTGATGCAAGGGCCCATCGGGGACCACCAGCAGCGCCGTCCGGCCCTCCAGGTCTTGCTTCAGCGGCCCCAGCAGCGCCTGGGTCACCGCGTCGCCGCGCTCGTGCACATCGGCCGCGGCCGGGTTGCGCAGGCTCGCGGTCCACTTCTGGGTCATCGCACGCACCTGCGCCAACTCGCCCAGATCCAGCCAGCGCGGCGGTCGATCCGCCGCCAGCAGCAGCACCACCAGATGCTCCTCGGTCTTCGACGCGGCGTTGGGCGCCCACCACTCGCCCACCAGCGGCTGATGCACCCAGAACTCCAGCAGCAACGCCCCGGTCGGAATCGCCGCCTGGATCTGTGCCAGGGTCACGGGCTTCAGCTCGCCGCGCAAGGACAGCAGGGCCCGGCTGGCGCGGTCCTCCAGCTCGCTGACCCGGCTTTGTGCGGCCTTCAGGCGAACGAAACGCTCGCGGTCGCCGGGCTGTTCGGGGGCCCCGATGGTCGCCGCCAGGATCTGACGGGCTTGCTGCAGGTCGTCCAGCAGCTTGGCGTGCTCGGGCGCCAGCGACTGCCGCAGGCCCCGCAGCGTACCCGCAAGCGCGTCCACCTGCCGACCGCGGCGGCGCAGCACATCTTCGGCCGCCAGAACTGCAGCCTCGTCGCTGGCTTGCGTGGCATGGAGCGCCAGGTGGACCGCCCAGTCCGTCGCCGGCTGCAGCCCAGCCACCAGCTGTCGCCGCTCGCGCTCGGATCCGGCTCCCAGGCCAGCCCCCAGGACCAGCTCGCGCAGCCGGTCGGCCTCGCGCGCCGCCGCGACGGCCTCGCCCGATCGCCCCAGCCGCCACAGCAACCGACTGCGGCGGTGGTGCCCGGCCGTCAGGTCGCTGTTGTCCTTGCCGCCGTACCTTCGCAGCAGGGCTTGGGCCAGGTCGGTGGCCTCCAGTGCTTCCTCCTCGGCGCCTCTCCGCGTTTCCAGGGCCGTCGCCAGCAATGACTTGGCGCTTGCGGTGGTCAAGTCCTGCTCGCCCGGCACGCTGGCCAGTCGGTCCAGGGTCCGGCGCAGCAGGGTCAGTGCGCGCTCAAAATGGCCGGCGACCAACAGCATTTGCGCCATCCTGACCTCTGCCTGCAAGGTGGCCAGGTCGCCTGGCCTGTGCAAGCTGCGCTGCAGCGCCAACTCCCGCTCTTGGGTCTCCAGTGCCGCCGCCGCCTTGCCGTTCATGGCTTGCGCCCGCGCCAGCACCCGCAGCGCCGCCAGCAGGTCACGACTTTGGCCTGGCCCGTCCAAGAGTGCCACCGCAGCCTCAGCCGCCTGCAGCCCGGCGTCCGCGTTTCCGCGCGCCAAATGGATCCCAGCTAGGGTAGCCACCACCGCGGCCCGCCGCTCGCGCAGCTGCGGCCACTTGTCCAGCAAGTGCAGCGCATCCTCAGCCGTCTGCAGCGCCGCCGCACTGTCGCCGCGGGCCAGCTGCAGCGTAGCGCGGGTGTCGCCCAGATCCGCCAGCAAGTCCGCAGCGTCCGGGCTGGTCTCGGCCAGGGCCCTCGGGTCACCTTTGGCCGCCAGTGCCTGGCTCACCCGGTCCAGTTGCGCCTCGGCGTCGGCCAGCCGACCCATCACCACCAGCAATTTCACCAGGATCAGGCGCGCCGACTCGCGCATGGCCACCATTTGCGGGTTCCCCTGGCGGTCGAGCCAGGCCAGCAGCCGTTCGAAGTAGGGAAGGGCCTGACCGGCTTCGGTGCCCCGCTTGGCGATGACTTGGGTCAGGCGAAGTAGCAGTAATGCGCCCGTCAAGTCGTCGTGATCGGCGTCCGCCTGCTCCAGGGCCGCCTTGCCCGTTTGCCACGCGTCGTCGTAGTGGAGCTGCTCCAGCTGCACCATCATCAGCTTGTAGCCGGTGCGCGCCACCTGCCGCCGCAGCGGGTCGCGCTCGGCCAGCTGCAGTGCCCGTATCAGCCGCTGCTCGGCGTCGCTCAAGCGATTGGCCTTTTTGGCGATCTCGGCGTAGAGGTGCAGGGTCCGCACCAGGCGCGGGTCGTCGCGCCCCACCGCGGCCTCGGCCAGAGCCAGCGCGCGTCCACACTCGGCCTCGGCTTCGGCCAACTTGCCGGCTTTCAGCAGGTTGTCCGCCGCCTGGTAGCTTTGGGCGATCGGGTCCACCTCCGCTTGCGTTGGCGCCGCGCCCGCGGCCAGCACGACCAGCAGGGCCAGCGCCACCCACCGTACCAGCCGCCTTTGACCACCGCATTGTCTGTTTGCGCGCACCATGGTCCCCCATGCGCCCGCCCTGGAGCGCGCCATCTACCTTGGCCGGAGGGGGCAGGCTAGCGCCCGCAGTCACGCCGGTCAACGTTGGCGCTTGCTCAACGCTATGCAGAATCGCCTATTGTGGGCTGTGGCCTTGACGCCCGCTGCGCGGTCCGGCTCGATGCCCCAGTCCGCCCAGTCGCGGCCACCAGGAGTTCCATGCGCCTTTTGTCCTTGCTCGCGACCGTGGCCCTGGCCGCCGTTGCGCAACCGGCCCACGCGGCCCTTCAATCGCGGACTGTGACCTACAAACTGGGCGCTGTCGCCATGGAGGCCACGGTCCACTTCGACGACGCCGTGCGCGGCAAGCGGCCAGCCGTACTGGTTGTCCACGACTGGATGGGCCCCAGCGCCTTTAGCCGCGGCCGCGCCGAGGAATTGGCCAAGCTGGGCTATGTCGCCATGTCGGCCGACGTCTACGGCAAGGACACTCGCCCCAAGGACGCCAAAGAGGCGATGGCCGCCGCCGGTGCGCTCAAGAACGACCGTGCGTTGCTGCGACAGCGGGCCCGCCTGGCTTTGGACACTCTGCTCGCGCAGCCCGAGGCCGATGCCAGCCACGTCGCCGCGATCGGCTACTGTTTTGGCGGCACCACCGTGCTGGAGCTGGCCCGCAGCGGCGCGCCGGTCCACGCCACCGTCAGCTTCCACGGCGGCCTGGACACGCCCAACCCTGCCGATGCCAAGGCGATCGTGGGCAAGGTCTTGGCCCTGCACGGCGCCGACGACCCGTTCGTGCCGCCAGCGCACGTGGCTGCCTTCCAGGCCGAGATGCGCGACGCCAAAGTCGACTGGCAACTGATTGCCTACGGCGGCGCGGTGCATGCCTTTGCGGTGCCGGGCGCGGGCAACGACCCCAGCAAGGGCGCGGCGTATCAAGAGAAGGCCGACCACCGCTCGTGGCAGGCGATGCGCGCGCTGTTGGCCGAGACGTTCAAGTAGGGACGCCTACCCTGCTTGCGGAAGATACTTGCTCGCCTCGCGAAGTGTCAGCCCGGCCATCTGGCCCCGGTGCCGCTCGACAAAGCCCTGCACCCAGGCCGGCTCGCGCTTGCTCACGTCGCGGAGCACCCAACCGATGGCCTTGCGGATGAAGAACTCGCGCTCGACCAGCAGCGGCACCGCCCACGCCTCGAAGCTGGCCGTGTCGAAGGGCTTTTTGTGGCGCGCCTCGCCCAGCAGCGCCAGCAGTGCCGTCCGCCGCAGCCAGAAGTCGGGGTCGACTGCCCAGCGCGCCAGCACCGCCTTGGCCGCCTCCGGGTGACGGGCGACGATGTTGCCCACGGTGTGCACCGCCAGCACGTCCACGTAGGCCCACGTAAAGCTCCGTCGCAACAGCGTTTCCAGCCAGGGCAGGTCGTCCACGCTCAGCCGGTTCGGCCACTTTTCCAGCACGACACACGCCGCGCCGCGCGCCTCGTGCAGGTCGCTCTGCCAGCACAGCTCGGCGAATTCGCGCAGGTGCCGGGCCTCGAGCTTGCCGGCCGCCTGGCAGTGGCGCAGGGTCGTGGCGCGCAGCTCGGGCACGGCCACCCCCAAGAAGCGCAGCTCGCTTTTCAGGTACGCCTTGGCGCCGACGGCGCGCGCGGGATCGGCGCGGGCGGTGAGCTCGCTGAGGAGCTGGTCGAGGAGGGTTGCGGGGTCCATGGGGTCCTAGACGTTGGCACTTACGTTGCCGGATTGTGGCGAGCGGTGGCACTGCGGACGGGGAGTGTTGTGGTTCCGGGTGGTTGTGGCCCTCACCCCGTCGCTTCGCGACTGCCCCTCTCCCAACGCTTTGGGCGAGGGGCAATGCAAAGTCCATCTGATTATTGAGTATTTGCGTCAGTGGATCGGGCCGGTCATTGCGCACGAAGAAAGACTGCAAGGTCTGGCGCAGCTATCCCACGACTGTCGGCTCCACGTCGCCACCTTCGCTCAGATCCTGCAACGCCCGCCGGATCGCCGCCAAGTCGGCCTCCAGCTTTGCCACTTCGGCGCGCAGCTCGGAGCGGTGTTCCGGCGAGAGCGCGACATACGCCTGGGCGAACCCAGCCACGTCCACGCCGCGGTGCCAACTGCGCGTGACATCGCCCATGGCCTTGATGATCGGCGGCAGCGGCGGCCGGCCCGTCTTGCCTTTGCTTTGCGGCGACAGCGCTTTGACCTGTTGGTCCAGCTGCGCCACCGTCCAACCCTGTTCCGCTGCCTCGCGCGCCAGGCGCCCCTTGTGGCGCAGGTCGCGGACCCCCAGCAGGACTCGGTGGTGGGTCGGTGTCAGGGCCTCGGCCACGGCGCTGGGCAGTTGGCGGGCCTGCTGGCCGATGCGGACCAGCCGGTACAGGGTGTTTTCGCGGATGGCCAGGTCTTTGCGGCGGACCAGCGCGGCAAAGCTCTGCGGCTTGGTGCGGTCGTGATCGGTGAAGGCCGCGAAATCGCCGCCAAAGAACGTGGTCAGCACGTACTCGCTCAGTTCGATCGCCAGGCGCACGCCGCTCGACTGGACGGCGTGGTTGATCCATTGGACGGCGGCGTCGACGGCGGGGTCACTGCTCTGGTCGCTGCTTGGGTCGGGGACAAGGGTGAGGTCCATGGTCGGGCTCCTGGTTGCGCGGATCGGCTGTGAGCTTGTTGTGCCAGGAAGTGGCTGGGGTGGCAAGGGGTGGAACGGGCACCTTCCGCGGCCGCCGAGTTTTGCACTGCCTTTGCCAAGTCAGTAGCCGCTGCGAGAGGGTGGCGCCACAGCTGCTACTGTTTCCTGGAGGCCCCATCCCTGCGCACCTGGGGCGCTAGCCTGCGAGTTCGTCCGTATCGTCGTCAAGATCCTCCACGACAATATGGCTTTCGACCCACCGGGCCAGTAGTCCAAACGGGTCCCGCGGCGGCCCGCCCGTCTCGCGAATGGCCTTTCGCGCATGGCGTAGTCCGCCCAGGTAGCGCCGGCCGGCCTTGCCGGTGGTGTCAAAATCGCGGGTTTGAAACTGGCCGGTGCGGCGGACATAAAGGCGTATCAGCAATCGCCCCACCCGGCCGTTCCCGTCCAGAAAGGGGTGAGCGCGGAACAAACCTTCAAGCAGAATCGCGCATCCCCGCGCCAAATCGGAAACATTCTCTGAAAACAGGCGCCCGCGGGCGTCTGCCATGACGGTGCCGATGGCCAACTCCAGGTCGGACGCAGCAACTCCACGGACTTGATGCCGTCCAGCGTCGACAAAGACCTCAGGATCCGCCGGTGTACGAAGCCTGCCGGCGAACTGTAGCCCAGATCCGTCGAAGACCAACTCGTGCAGGTAGCAGGCCAAACTGACCAATTCGGGGCCCGTTTCGGGCCACTCGTTGGCATAGTCGACCCAGGCCATCGCCATGGCGTGCCCGTTTGTGATGGATTCTGAGATCTTCCGAATCTCGCCAACAGAAATCCGCGCTCCTCCCCGCTGGGCTACGGCAAGCTCGATCGTCCGCCGGTCTAGCCAGTCGCACAGCCGGCCCCGGTCGCAGCGGTAGCCTTGGCCTTCCGCCAGCCAGCGGGTTCGAATTTGGTGGCAGCTACCGCACTTCTGCACGGCCCGCTTCCAGCCGACGGGCGGTGGCCCGCACAGCGTCGGCCAGCGACCGCAAGCTCGCGTGCTGCGCCACCGGAATGCCGTCGAGCCGCAGGCTTCCCGCGCCAACCAAGTACTCAGGCCAGGCCACGGCGCCGCGGTTGAACTTGCGGTGGAAGTGTTCGCGCATCAGCTCGGGATCGATCGTGCGGTCCTGGGCCGAATAGCTGGTCTTCCAGGGATCTTCCAGGTGGCTCTGCTGCCGGAGCGGCCAGGTTCGCAGCAGGCCGTACACCGCCAAGGCGTCGAGCATCGGCTCCGCCGCGCTGACCGGCAGCTCAACCGGCGCACAAGTACTCGGCGGCAACGCGTCGCGCCCCGTTTCGCGGTAGTGCAGCCAAATCGGCCGGCATACCGGGCCGTGCTGCCATGCCTCAAACGTCACGCCCGGCAGCACGCGATCCTGGTCAAACGCCATGGCGGCGCCGTAGACGTAGAACGCCAGCTTCTGCAGCTTGAGGTGAGTCAGCGGCTCCAGCTTGGCGAACGGGTAGTTTTGCTGAACCCAGTTCGCGAGTTGGATGGCCGGGCTGTCGAATTCCACCGCTTTTCCGTGGGCGCAGGGGCTGGGCTGCGCGGAGATGAGCATAGTCGAGTTCGACGCGGTGCTGCAAGTGTGAGATGGGGGGGGGCGCCAGAGTTGCGCTGCTAAGTCAATGGTGTAGGGCTCCCCGCCAAGGCGATCGGCATGTCTTGCCGCAAGGCAAGTGACCATCTGTGCTCACCGCCGCGCCGCCGAGCGAGACTTGGACTCGCCTTTCATGCTCGGCCCGCGCGCGACCTTCACATGCTCCAGCACCCGCTCCAGGAGCCAATCGGCGTCCAGCTCCTCCCCGCTCAGCGCGCAGTTCTGTACACAGTTCCGTTCCATCGCAATCGTCATCGCCACCGCGCCCTTGATCAAGGCGTGAAACAAGGTCGGGTCTGGCGGAGCAACGGACTTCCGCGTGTTGAAATAGTCCAGATCCACGTCGAGGACGTACGGGTTTTGTCGCCAGCTGGACCAGCCGAGGGCACTCGTGGCCATCTCGTTCGCTGTGCCGAGCCGGGATTCAAGGTAGTCGGAATCGATCGCTGCGTCGTGCTCGCGTTGATTGCAGTCGTCGTCGTGGGGGCGTTTGCGACAGCCCGGCGTGCAACTGCTGCCAACGAGGTACAGTCCATCCTTGGACCGAGGGTAGGTGTGCGGTCGGGGCGGCATCTCTCTTGGGGCACGGCCGCCACGCGCAATCATGGCGTCCAGCTCGAACTGGGCCATATATCGTTCCTGCTGGTGGGACTTCGGTGTTTCGCAGGAGCCTTGCTGGAAGCTGACGACAAACGCCGCTTCAAAAATGCCCAGCCGCACGGCCGTCGCAGTCTGCTCGTCGTGGTTCAGCTTGCCGGCTGCGGCCGCTACGGACACTGGATAGCGGCGGTCAATCGCAGCCAACTCTCGCTCGACGGCCGGCCCCGTGACTTCGTCGAGGACGCAATGGCAGCCGCAGTGGCGGTTGAACGGCGGCAGGCTGTCCTGATGGTAGTCCAGCGAGAGCAGGACCAGTGGTTGCGCTTCGTGCTCGCTCTTGACCTGGGCCCATGGCACCAGGGCCCAGTTGTGTCGCTCGACCAGGTAGACGGTCATGTCGCCCAGCTGAAGCCTCTTGTTCTGCTCGTGGGCGGTAAGGTCCGGCGCGCGCGCCGAAGTGTTGTTCATGGCGCTGGGACCTCCTTTGCCACTGTCATCCTTCCTCGTGCCAAGTCGACCTGCTCCAACACCCAATCGTACTTTTTCGCGACTTTCTCCCGATCTTCCTGCGCCATGCCCGACTGCAATGCTCTCGCGCGCTGATCGCGGGCCTGTGTTTCAAGGCCGTCCAGCACTTGCCCAATGGGCAACCAACCCTCACAGGCCTCCGGGTGCAGCATGTCGATGTACCACTCGGCGCCTTCCTTCTGCAAAAGTCCGAAACACCTTTGACGCAACCAGATCTCGAGTTCTAGCCTGATGCGGTCGTCACCTTCCTCGTCACCGCGCACCGGCACAGGGGTCCCTAGAAAATCTATCACCTCTTGGTCTACTCGTACGCGCGGAAAGCAGGCGTCCTTCTCCAGCTTGACCGCTTTGGCGATTCCCGCGCCGATCACTTCCTTGCCGTCCAAAACGCAGCCATATCCAAGGGCCACCCCACCGCGTAAGAACTGACCCAGCGTGTAAGCCATGTTCAAGGAGGCACCGGCCGTGGCGTGGAACTGTGCGTAGATTCCCCGAACCATGGCGAGACGGTTCGTGTAGTCTAGGCGTACCGAGATGGCTACCGAGTCGCCAAAGCCCTGGACAAGTGGCCGCGGGCCGCCGTGGAACTCGCGCCAAATCCCTTGGGCGCCGGCCGGCAGGTCTGATGGCAGCGCGCGGACTTCGCGACCATAGAAGAACTGCAGGTATTGGTGAAAGTGCTTGCGGAACAGCACAATGGCCATCGCTGTCCGGCGCACAACCTCCACGGCACGGTCTGGGTTGGGCCCACCAGCCAGACCGTCGAAGCGACGCAGTTCCTGGGACATTCCGAGGAGGTCCACGAAGACCGTCGCGTAACCCGCTATTACCGGGTCGAGCCCTGCCAGGGGGTTGCCTGCGGGAGCGTCGCGCTGCTGGCTGCGCTTGCGCCGTCGATGTGGTCCATTTCTTGCCATTTGCGTCTCCCTGGGCTCCAGACAACGTGCTCTACAACGCCCCCGAAAACGCCCGATCCACCAGCGACTCGAACAGCCGGTCGGCGGCACTCACCGCCTCTTCCGCTCGCCCGCGGAGCTTGGCCACCGCGGCCACCACTTGCGAAAAGCGCTGCTGTTGATCGACAGGCGGGACGGCAATCGGAATCGTCCGAAACATCCCAGCGCTGAAATTCGACATGTTGTTCGACGCCTTGGCTTTTGCGAACAGGTAGGCTTTGCCCTGGGCGCTGTTGAGCCAGCCTGACACATACTCGGGCGTCGCCAGGTTGGAGTGAAACCGAACGCGGATAAGGTACCCGGCGAACGCATAGCGCTCCTCGCGGTTCCACACTGCCGTCTTGCCCACCAATTCCGGGCTATTGGTCCGATTGAACAGCAGATCGCCTCGCCGCACCGTGTACTGCTCGAACTCGCGCTCCGCAATCGGACACCACTTGAGACTGGCCAAGTCGATGCGGCCATCGTAGGTCAGGTTGTTCATGCGCAGGATCGGCAGCCCGTCGCCGGTCTCTTTGGCCGGGTCGGCGGTGCCGTACTGGATGTCGCTGATTAGGTCGTCCATCTGCCGGATCCGCCACCCCCGCGGATTCCCAACAGGATCCCCAAACATCTCCAAGAACGCCGACTTCAAGAACTCATCGGCCAGCCGGACCACCTCGCGGCGCTTGCGGCGGATGCCGTCGGCTTTGTCGAGGATGGCGGCGATGCGGCGTTGGTCGGGGAGGGGTGGGAGCAATACTGGAAAGGCCGACAACTGGGTCTTGTTGATCGATGCGATGCCCGTAGTTTGTTTCGCGCAACGGGCAAAGTAGGTGCGTGCATCCCGCGCCCCCAAGTAGGCTTCAAGGTATTTTGGCAGAAGCTGGCTCTGGTCTGCGCGAACCCGAAACACATGATTCTGGTGGACACAAGGTTCAATGCTCCCGTCCCAAACCGCCCCTCGACCTAGCTTGTCGGGATCTCCGCCTTCGGTCATCAGCACATCGCCCGCACACAGCGCGAATCTGGCAACCTCCTCAATCGGCACGGCCATTGTGGCCACGTCATCCACGATGATCCTTCCAGCTTGCACGTTGGCCACTCTGAGATAGGGCACCACCGCCGTGCCCCGGTCGCCGAGTTTGCGCCCCTTGGTCACGCCGGACCCGATCTCTGCGACTTCATCAAGCCGTAGCAGGCGCCAACCTGGCACAGTTTCTGTGGTCCCCATCACACCATCCCCCCCAACTCCTCGATCTCCCGACTAATCTCCGCCTCCAGATCCCGCAACCTCGCCAAAATCACCCCCGGCGCCTCATGCTCCACCGCCTCGTACCGGACCTGCTTGTACCGATTGATACTCAAGTCATATTTCGCCGCCCGGATCTCCTCGACACCCACAAAAAACGCCTTCCCCGCCCGATCCGTATCCCGCGCCGGATCCCGCCCGCGCCACCGCGCCAGTACATCCGGAATATCGTTCTCTTTCACCTTCTCGCGTTTGTCGTCCAGCGAGCGCCCATCGGCCGTCATGTCGTAGAACCAGACCTTGTCGGTCCGCCCGCCTTTCACAAAGAACAGCACCCCGGTCGACACGCCCGCGTACGGCTTGAACACCCCGGCCGGCATCGACAGCACGCCCTGCAGCTGGCACTCGTCGACCAGGAGCTTCCGCAAGTCTTGGTGGGCGTTCGACGATCCGGACAAGACGCCGTCGGGCACGATCACCCCGGCCCGGCCACCCATGCGCAGAAGGGCGATGATCTTGGCCACGAACAGCAGCTCGGTCTTGGTGGTCTTGAGCTTCAAGCCCTCGTGGATGTCGCCCTTGTCGATGCTGCCCTTGAACGGCGGGGTGGCCAGCACCACGTCGTAGCGGTCGTGCTCGTCGTAGCGCTTGCCCAGCGTGTCTTGGTAGCTCAGGTTGGGTGCGTCGATGCCGTGCAGCATCAGGTTCATCAGGCCAATGCGCACCATGGTCGTATCGAAGTCAAAGCCGTACAGGGTTTGTTCACGGAGCACCTGCCATTGCCGCTCGTCGGTCAGCTGATCGCCCAAGTGGCCACACGCAAAGCCATTTTCGTCGGTGACGCGCTGGGCCGGGCTGGTGTGCTGGGTCACGATGTGCTGGTAGCTGCCCAGCAAGAACCCGCCGGTGCCGCAGGCCGGGTCGCAGATCTCGTCGCCCAGCTTGGGGTCGACCATCGCCACGATCAGCTGGATCAGGTGGCGCGGCGTGCGGAACTGGCCGTTTTTGCCCGAGGTCGCAATTTCGGACAGCAGGTACTCGTAGATGTCGCCTTGGGTATCGTGGAAGACCTGGCCGTGCTCGGCGCGCTCGCGGTCGATGTCGCGGTAGATGGCGTCCAGGATGCCGACCGCTTCGATCAGCAGCGACGGCTTGGGGATGAGGAACACCGCGTCTTGCATACGCGCCGAGAAGTTGGCCCCTTCGCCGCCCAGGTTCTTGATGAACGGAAACACCTTGTCGCGCACGTGGTTCAGCATGTCCTCGGCCGGCAGGTGACGCCAGCTGCTCCAGCGCAGGTCGTCGGCGGGCAGCGTGTTGCCTTCCTTGTCCGTCACCGTGAACACGGTCTTGTAGGGGATGCCCGTAAAATCCGCGTTCTCGGCGCGGTCGCGGTCGGTGGCGTCCAGCCGGCGCATGAACAGCAGGTAGCTGATCTGCTCCATGGCCAATAGGGTGTTGGCGATGCCGCCCGAGTAGAACCGATCCCACAACTGATTGATCTTCGACAAAATAGCCGGACTCAGCATCCCTCTTCACCCCTTGTTGGGCCCTTCTTGTGCCAGCCTCACCGCATAGCCACTGGCGCCGTGAATGCGTTGGAAACCTGTGCGATCCTTGGCACTTGGCCCTCACCCCGCCGCCTTCGGCATCTGCCCCGCTCTCCCGGCGCCGCTGGCGCCACTCGCTCGCTTCGCTCACCGCGGGGACCCCTCCTCTCCCAACGCTTTGGGCGAAGGGCAATGCAATTTCCCTTTACCCCTCGCCCACTTCAGTGGGAGAGGGGTCGGCCGTAGGCCGGGGGTGAGGGCCATTCGACGCGGCGCCAGAGTAAGCAACCGGTAAGGCAGGCTTCTTGTGCCAGCGCGCCCCGCGGCCCTGGCCTTGCAGCTCGATGGCGCCTGCGTCGCGCAGTTCGCGCAGCACCACCCGTACCATGTCGCGGCTGACCCCCGGGCAAGCTGCTTCGATATCCCCCAGCGAAAACGGCCCCAGACGTTTCTGCACCGCATCGCGCACTTGCTGGCCTTTGCTGCCCCGGCCCTTGCCGAGGACGGCCACCCGCTCTTCGAACTCACCGTAGGCGCGGACCAGCACGCCCCAAAAGTAGCGCAGCCACGGCAGCGCCGGGTGTTCGCCTTGGTGCCAGCCCTGCGAGGACCGCTCCAGGGCCTCGTAGTAGGTCTCGTTCGACTCTTCGACGATGCGCTCGAGCGAAATGTAGCGGCCGACCTGGTAGTCGAAGTGGTAGAGCAGGAGCAGAGTTAGCAGCCGCGCCACCCGGCCATTGCCATCGCGAAAGGGATGCACACACAAGAAGTCGAGGATCGCGAGCGGCACCGCCACCAGCGGCTCGCACAGGTCCTGCTCGACCGCCTGCCGATAGCCCGCGACCAGATCCGCCATGGCCTGCGGCGTCTGCACGGCCGGGACCGCCGCAAAGCGCACCCGCAACAGGTTGCCCGCCGCGTCGCGCTCGATGATGTCGTTGTCGGCCGGCTTCCAGCGCCCGCCATCGCCCGCCACATAGCGAAACAGCATGGTGTGCAGCTGCAGGATCACGTTGACTGCAAAGGGCATATGCGCGTGCGACTCGTGGATCAGGGCCAGCGCATCGCGGTAGCCGGCGATTTCCTGCTCCGAGCGGTTGCGCGGCGCGGAACTCTGCTTGACCAGGGCCGCGATTCGCTCGAGCGCCTGATCTCTCAGCGCGATGCGGTCGACCAGGAACAGGATGCGTTTGATACGCACCCCACCTGATTCGCGCCTGTACGGCTTTTCTGACCCGTTCTGCAACTGGCGAGAGTCAGGCGGGGACCCCGGTTCGGGCCCGAAAGATTGCCCGTGTTTTCGATCCGATTCGGACGGAACTGGTAGGACCCACTTGGCTCGGCGGGGCACGTCGACCTGCGCGACCGCCACCCGCGTCTTGCCGGTTCCTGGGCCTGGATGTGCTGGGCATACTGCAGCGCTTGCTCCCGCCCCAAGTGCGCATCCACGCTGGTCTTCTTCGCCTCGACCACCGCCACCACTTGGCCGTGCAAGAGCAGCACGTAGTCGGCAAACTCCTGACCCTGGCCCCCGCACGCCCGCAGATCGATGGCGAACTCCTGGACAACCTGGCCCAGGTCGGCCACATGCCAACCCGCCAACGCTAAGCGCTGATCGACGAGTTGCTTGCGCGTATCGGCTTCGTTCATGCGGGGCCGCACCAAGTGCTTGTGCGACCGGAGCGTAGCCTCTGGCGGGTCAAGTCGGCAAGCCGCGGTCCGGCCGGATCTCTTGCCTCAAGGCAACAGATCCCAGCCCGCTACCAGCACCGGCTGTTGTGCACTTCGTCGTGGCACGTCCCCGAGCAGGTCACACCGTTCTTGCAGCCGGCGGTGGGCCCAAAGGTCACCGTCACGCCGCCCGCATACGGCGCGCCCGAGATGCTGGCCTTGACGTCGCGGATTCCGTTGACGTGGGTGGCCTGGCTGGCGCCGGGGTGGCAGTTGCTGCAGGCCACGTAGTTCTCGCCGCTCAGGTGGTCGCCGTGGTGCTTGGTCATCGGCTCGGCGGCGTGGCAGTTGCCGCAGTTGCCGCTGTTCCAGCTGCCGCCGGCCCAGTAGGGCGTGACTGCGGGGGCGCCGCCGCGGCCGTTGCTGTGGCAGGCGCCGCTGCAGGTGCCGCGGGCGCTGGCGGGATTGCCTTGCGTGGCGGCGACGTTCCAGGTCATGCCGCCCGTGCTGTTGTAGGCGGTTGACGCGGCGGCCAAGGTCACGTCGCCGTGGTGGCCGGCGCTGCTCAGGTCGGCGCTGGGCACATACTCCAGCGTGTGCGCGACGTTGCCAGCCGGTGGCACCACGTGACATTGGTTGCAGCTAAAGGCCACGTGCGAGGCGCCCGCCGTCAGGTGCGGGCCATGGCGACCTACAGCCAGGCTGCCGCTGGTCTGCTCGTTGGCCACGCCGATCGGCGGGTTGTTTTGGCTGGGGCCGCCGTGGCAGAAATTGCAGGCCTGCCAGTTGCCGCCGGTGCCGTTGGCCGGGTTCTTGCCGTGGCAGCCAGCGCCATTGTTGTTGCACGACACGCCCGCCGTGCCGCCACTGTAGTCCGCGCCGTGGCATTGGCTGCAGGGGGTGTTCTTGTCGTCGCGCTGCTGATTGCCCAAGAAGTAGCTGGCCCCGTGGTGGTTTTTGCTCACGGTGCCATCGGGGTTGAAGCGGTTGCCCACCCAGCCGCTCAGGCCGTGGTAGCCGCCCCCCTCGACCTTGCCGTCGATGTGCAAGCTCGCATCCTTCCAGGTGGCTTTGCCGGTGGCGGGGTCAAAGCTGGCGATGACCGGCGCGTGGCAGGTGCCGCACTTGTCATCCTTGGGGTGGGTCCCGCCGGGCGGGGTGGTGTGGCAGGCCGTCCCGCACGCGTTGAAGGTGCCGTCGACTTGCGTCCACACGGGCTGTTGGGCGGCGCTCGCGCCCGCCTTGGCCGGCAGCAAGGTGGTGCCGTGGCAGTAGGTGCCGCTGCAACTCAGCTTGTCTTTGTCCAGCCAGGGTTTGGCGCTCTTGGCCGTGGCGATCGGACCGAACTGCATGTCCACCGTGCCGTTCGCGTGGAGCAGCTGCGTCGGCTTTTGGTGGCACTCTTCGCAGCCGACCTGCTTGTGCCAGGTCGACGCCGCCAAGTGGTTCTGGTGTGCGCCCACGGCCGCCTGGCTGGTCAGGGTCTCGCCCTTGGTGCCCAGTGGCGGCGCCTCGTTGCCGTTGGCCGGGTCGCCGTGACAGGTCGTGCAAGTGACCGCGCTGTCGACCTTGCCGTTCACGTGCAGCTGGGCGTCGACCCACTTGGCCTTGTTCTTGACGGGGTCAAAGCTGGCGATCACCTGGCCGTGGCATTTTTCGCACGTCGTTTCTTGCGGGTGGTTGCCGCCGGGCGGGGTGGTGTGGCAGGCCGAGCCGCAGGCGTTGTAGGTGCCATCCACCACGTTCCAGATGGGCGTCCGCTCTTGGCTGGCGCCGGCCTTGGCGGGCCGCAGGGTGACGCCGTGGCAATAGGCGTTGCTGCAGGACAGGGCGGCGCCGTCAAAGGTGGGGGTCGCGCCGGCGGCGATCGCCACGCCCGAAAACACCGTGTCCACCTTGCCATTGCTGTGCTGCATCTCGGTGGGGACGGTGTGGCACTCGGCGCAGGCCACGCTGCGGTGCCAGGTGCTGGACTCCAGGTGGTACTGGTGGGCGCCCACAGCGGGATCGGTAGGGAACTCTTGGCCTTTGGTGCCCAGCGGCGGCGCTTCGTTGCCGTTCTGTGGGTCGCCGTGGCACGAGTAGCAGGTGGTCGTCGTGTCGCCCAAGCTGCTGTCGCCCAGGCTGCTGTCCCCCAGGTTTGCGTCGCTGCCTGCGCTGCTGCCGTCGGCCGCAACCAGGACCGGGGTCACGGCTCCGTCGCTGCAAGCCGCCAACCAACCGGCCAAGACGAGTAGGAATACCAGCGGTGTTCGGCTCATGGGTCCCCCGTGCCAGGCTGCGTGGTCCAACGGGACCCGTATTGCGCATTCCGGCATATTCCCAGGGGCGTGTCCAGGACACCGTGACGGTTTTGCTACAAGTCTACATATCCGCCAGGCGCAGAGTGTATACGACCGTGAACGGCACCGGCGACTCGACCGCCGGAAGGTTGCGCAACGCCTGCCAGCGCGACCGCATGCACTGGGCCGCACCGCCGCTGACGCCCTCGACTTCGGCTTGCACCAGCGCACCCTCGGTACCCAAGGTCGCGACAATCCTGACGCTCGGCGGCAATTCCAGGCCTTGGCGCAGCGCGACCTCGGCACAGTTCGCCATGGCGCTGCGCAACCGGTTCATCCAGTTGGTCAGGTCGGCGCGCACGGTCTCTTGGGCAACCTGCAGCTGCGCCTTGACCACCTCCACGTCGCCGCCGCCACCCGCCTTGCGCAGCCCGCCGGAGTCGCCCTTCTTGGCGTCCGCGTTCCCGCCGCCGCTGCCCACCGGCGGTGACGGCGCCTGCAAGGGGGCGCCTCCCACTTCCAAGGCCTTGATGACCCCGGTTTTGGATGCCATTTCGCGCAGAGCGGCTTTCTTGGCCGGGCTGGGTTTGTGCTCCGCCGCGCGCTCGGCCGGCTGATCTTGGGCCGCTGGGGTCGGCGAGGGCGCCGCGACTGGGGCGGGCATGGGCGCGGGGGCGCGCACGGCACTTTCGGCCGAACCCGCCGCTTCGTGTTCGCTGTGGCGGCCGGCCGACGCGGTCACGGTGGGTTCCGTTTTGCTCGCCAGGGGTTGTGGAGCAGCGTCGCGCGGCGCGGCAAAGGCGGCGCTCTGATCCACGCGCTTGCTCAGGCCGCCCTCCAGGTGCCACTGCGCCAGATTGTGGAGCAAGCGAATCGTCACGCTGCCGCTGGCGGGGGTGGTCACGGTGTCGTCGGCAAAGACCGGCGCTTTCACAGTCAAGGTGCGCGGTTGCGGGGCGGCGGCGCGCTGAGCGGTCACCGTGCCTTCTACGGCCTCTACTTCGCCCGCGGGCGAGTCGCTGGCTGCTGGTGCCTCGCTCTTGCCGCACGCCATCAGCGCCACCAGCAGCAGCGAGCCGACCGGGACAAGCGAGAGCAGACCGGCCAACGGTCTATTTGTTTTGCTGTTCATAGGCACCATCCCAATCGCCGGGGGGCGGATCGCTCGCCAACGCGCGCACCCGCTCGCGCAGGACTGCCGCTGGACCATCTCCGGGAGCGCGGGCGAGCAACCGGGCCAGGGCGGCATCGGCCTCGCCCCACTGGCGAGCACGGTAGGCAACCAAGCCTGCAGCATACAGTTCGCGGCCCTCGGCGTCGAGCGGGCAAGCCGTCTGGGTGCCCAAAAGCTCGAACACCCGCACCACGCCGCCGCGGCCTTTGACGCGCACAAAGTCTAGCTCGCGAAACACGAATTCCGGCCCGGCCAGTTCGGGCACCCGCGGCCCGCACAAGATGGCGCAGTGGTACTCTTTGGTCAGGCCTTCCAGCCGCGAGGCCAGGTTGACTGCGTCGCCCATTACCGTGTAATCAAAGCGCATCTCTGAACCCATGTTGCCCACGGACATGGGGCCAGCGTTCAGACCCACGCCGATTTCGAGGGGCGGCAGGCCGCGCGCTGCCCAGACCGACCGCAGCTGCACCAGAGTCGCCTGCATCTGCAGCGCGGTGCGGCACAGCGCGTCCGCATGGTCGTCCATGGCCAGGGGCGCACCAAACACCGCCATCACCGCATCGCCGATGTACTTGTCGAGCATGCCGCCCTGGTCCAGCACGATGCGGGTCATCGGCGTCAGGTACTCGTTCAAAAAGGCCGACAGGGCCTCGGGTTCCATCTGCTCCGAGAAGCGCGAAAACCCGCGTATGTCCGAGAACAGCACGCTGAGCTCACGCCGCTCGCCGCCCAGCCGCACCCGCTCGGGATCCGCCAAGATGCGGTCGACCAGATGGCCCGAGACGTAATGGGCAAAAGCCTTGCGCAGGTGCGCCTTTTCGCGGCCTTCGGTGACCAGCGCCGTCGAGGTCGAGGCCAGCGACACCAGCACCAGCGACACGAGCGGCGCCGCCAACTCGACGATGTAGCCGCGCACGAACAACCACTGCGCCAGACCCAGCCACAGCGCGGCCAGCAAGGCCCCCGCCACGCCCACCAGCCAGGTGCGCTTTTGCCGCACCCGCCGCAACTGCAGCAGCGTCAGGATCGCGCCACTGCCCAGCACGACCAGCAGCCCCAACCAGCCCGGTGTGCCCTGCAACAGCCCGCCGTAGATGGCGTTGTGCGCCAAGGTCGCGTGAACTTCTACGCCGGGCTGGGCCGGCGAGAACGGAGTCGTCACGCGGTCGCGCGCCGCGTCGGTGTAGCCCACCACCACCAGCTTGCCGGTCAGCTTGGTCTGGGGCACCCGTCCGGCCAGCACATCGGCGGCCGAAAAGTAGGGAAATGTGCCGCTGGGACCCAGCCAGCCCAGATTGGCAATCCCGCGCGGGTCCACGGGCAACACCCGATTACCCAGGGTCAATTCGCGGGCCCCCGCCGCGTAGCTCGCTGCTGCCGGCCGGTTAGGACCCAAGGCCTGCGAGCGCGCTGCCAGTGTCAACCCCAACGGCAGGTAGTAGCGCCCGGCGTGCTCGACCACCAGGGGGACCCGGCGCACCGCGCCGCCCT
This sequence comes from Myxococcales bacterium, assembly GCA_037441385.1. GTDB lineage: Bacteria > Myxococcota_A > UBA9042 > UBA9042 > UBA9042 > SXRM01. The sequence continues at coordinate 51,848 of JBBISH010000013.1, read as the reverse complement.
CGTCGCGCACCACATTGACCGCGCCAGCGCCCGCCGCCACCTTGGCCAGCTCGGGCAGCGAGCCATACACGTCGGGCTCGGCCCGCAGCGGTCGCAGCCCCACCGGGCGGTCCAGCACGGCCGCGTCGCCGACCCGCGCCCCGCGAATCCCAGGTGGTTCAGGTAGGTTGCTGGGCGCTGGGTTGCGTTCGCCGTCGTCGACAAAGAACAGCGCCCCCAGGAGCACGTTGCCAGAGCGCTGCAGCGCCGCCGTCAACTTCTGGTCCCCGCGGGTGGCTTCGCGCACCGCCCGCAAGGCCCGCAGCGCTGCCGTGTGCACCGTCGAGGTGCTTTCCTGGGCCAATTCCAAAGCTTGCAGGGCTGCGTTGACCTGCGTCACGGTCTCGGCCGGCAGCACTTGCTCGGGCTCGGCAAAGAAGGCATCGAGCGCCACCATGCGCGGCTGATAACGGGCCAGGGCGTCCAAGAAACGCGCCCAGCCGGCGCGCTGTTGCAGCACGTCCGGGGCCTCGCGCCGCAGTTGGTCGTCAAAGCCCACGATGACGATGTCGTCGCCCACTGCCGGCAGCGGTCCGCGCACGGCAAAGCGAGCGTCGACGGTGTCCAACTCCCACGAGTCCAGCGCGGCGAGCGTGTACAGCCCGCCCTTGTGCCCGGCCAGCAGCGCCGTACACAGCAGCGTGGCCAGCGCCGCCACCAGCAGCGGCCAGTTGCGCAAAGCGGTGGGTTGTTTCGCCGTGGCCATGGGGTCCTCGCCGCCATTGTGGGCCACTGCTGCCGCCTTGGCAACGCGGTGCTGGCTTGGGCGGCCATTTTCTACTGGCGGAAATTACGGACTTTTGTACAGCTCGCCGATTTGCGACGGCGCCACCCAACCTTGCACCACCACGTCGCCGTCTACGGCCGCCACCACCCATCGCCAACCATTTTGGGTGTTGCCCAGCCGAGCCAAGCCCGCGCGCTTGAACAGTGCTACGGGCACGCCGAACTGCTGCACCACGGTCTGGGCCTTCAGCCGGTGCAAGGGCAGGGCAGCCAGGTGGTTTTCCTGCAGCCGAAACGGGATGTTGGGGTCTCCACCCAGCGCGCCCAGGACGCATCCAATCCCGCCGCCACCGCGCGGTCCCATCGGCGGCCGCGAACGCATCCAACCCATGAGATAGGGTCCGCTGCCGATGGCCACGCGATCCCAGCTTTCGCCGTCGTGCTGGGCCTGCGCCACCCGCACCACGACAAAACCGTAGGTGGCCGCGGGCCGCCGCCACTGCGGCACGCCAGCGGGCCGATCCAGCAGCGTCAGCGTCACGCCGCCGGGAATGTCGATCTCGCGGGCGTCGGCTGGAAAGTCCTCGATGTCCACTTCGCCCACCACCCGGGCAATCTGCGGATCGTCGTCTGTCCCAGCATGGCGCGGCGGCGGCGGCCGGCGGCAGAGGCGGGCGCGGTCGATCGTCGCGGACAGTTGCAGGTGCTTGTATTGTTGGGCATAGCTGACGCCAGGGCCGTAGGGCTGGTCTTGCACCACCACGTGCGCCGTGACGGCCAAAGGCGCGCCCGTCCCCTCTGGGCTCAGGTGCAAAAGGTTGCCCTTTCCTGCATATAGGTGCTCGCTCAGCGGCCCCGGCGTACACACCATCACGGCCAACTGCGCGGGTTCCGCTAGGGCTCGCACCTGCACGGCACTGTCGAACTGCACGGCCAGCCAGCCGCCGAACGGCGCTGTCCACAGCGGTTTCAGGGGTTTTTCGCTCCCCGGCCAGGCGGTATTGACCGGCTGACCCTCGCCGCTAGCGGGCCGCACCTTCAGCACCGTCTGCGGCGTGGTCCAGAGCAGCGGCGGCACGTGGCCTGACCCCGGGTCGTCGCTCACCTCGGCGCCGCCACACGCGCCCAGCAGCAACGCGGCAGTCCACAGAACGCAAATTCTTCCAGTTTTTGCCATGACCTATGTCTGCTCCCAGCTCGCCAGCGCTACCGCCGCCAGTTGCCGCGCCAGCTCGGCTTGACCGCGTACGTCGCCCAAGCTCAAGAAGCTGGCGCCGGAACGCGGGGTTTCGATCCACACGGTGCCGGTGCGATCCTCGCCGCGATCCACGCCGGCTGTGCGCATGACCTGATGCACCCACGCCAGCCGGCCGGGCCGCCACAGCCGCCACGGGTCCACGGCGACCCGGTCCACGGCGCCGCCATCGGCCAACGGAATGCCCTCGACCACAACCGGCGCAAAGACACCCGGCATTGCGCACGACGCCAGCACCGCCGGCACCAGCGGCCCCGCCGTCAGCAGCCGGTGGACCTTGCCCGGCGCGACGACCCCCACCGCAAGCGGCAGTGGCAGATCCTCAAACCTCGCAGGCAGATAGCGTTCGAGCAGGGCTTGCAGCGCTGGGGCCTCGCACAGCCCGCGCCACGGCCGCCGGTGTAGCCGCAGCCCGCGCCACGGCACCAGGCCGTCCAAATCAGCAAGAACGGTCTCGGGTTGCACGCCAGCCGCCGTGAGCGCCGCGACCACTGCGCCCGACGAGGTCCCGACCAGGGCGTCGGGCCGCTCGCCCGCGTCGCGCAGCGCCTGCACCACGCCCAAGTGGCGGGCAAAGGCCAGAAAGCCGCTGGAAAGAATGAGGTCGCCGGACATGCGCTCGGCCCCTTGCGGCCAGTCGCTGGCCGCCGGCTGCGCAGCGTGCCATGGAACGGAGGCGAGGGCCAAGCTACAGCAGCTGCGCACGCCGGATGCAACGGCAGTATGACCATTTAGCTATGTTGTCTTCGTACCTTGCGTGACGGCCGCATGACAGCCAAGCCTGCCTATCTAAGAAACTTCTTGCAATCGGCCGGCGACTCTGCCAGGGTAGAAATGTCGGCATTTGGCCGGCGTCGGTTGGCTGTGGTGCTCAAGCGCGTTCGTCACCTTTGGACCGCCCTGGTCATGCTCGTCATGGCTCTGGTGCAGTTCTCCGGCGTGGAACACCTGTGCTTGTGCGGTTCTTGCGCGGTCAGCAAGATCCTCACCGGCGCCGAGCCTGAACACGCTTGCTGCGCCAAGCTTCGCCAGTCCCCCGGTTGGCACGACGAGGGATCGTGCGACTGCGGCGACCACAGTCCCCACCATCCCGACGCCGAGCTTGCGCCCGACGCCACTGCCCAGCACTTGGCCACGCCGCCCGGCGCGGTGGCCACGCCGCAGCCGCAAGCCCTGCTGCTGGTGCAGTCGGCCGCGCAGTCGCAGGTGGTGCGCGCCCGCGCCCCGCCCGATCCTGACACCCCCACCTACTTGCTTACCCTGAGTTTGCGCATCTAGGCCCGCGCGATCGCCCTTGGATCGTCGGCTGCCGGCTGACTCTGCCGCGGCCCTGGCCTTGTGTTCACAATTCAGGAGTTTCCTATGCTTTTTCAGCGTATCGCCGCCCTGTGTGCGGCCATGACCGTGCTGTTGCTGGCCGGTCAGGCGCAGGCTATTCCGGCCTTTGCCCGCCGCTACGAGACCAGCTGTCAGACCTGCCACGTCGCCTTCCCCAAGCTCACGCCATTTGGCGAGGCCTTCCGCCGCAATGCCTACCGCTTCCCGGGTGGCGGTGACGCGACGGCCGAAAAGGAAGAGCCGCTGCCGCTGGGCAACGACGCGATGAAAGACCGCTACCCAGCTGCGGTTTGGCCCGGTCAGGTCGCCCGTCAGCTGCCGCTGTCGCTGCTGGTCGACGGCAAGATGACCTTTGGCCCCGAGCCCGAGGGGCACCACGAGGGTGCCGCGATGGCCGGGATGGAGATGCCCGAAGGCCACAACGAAAACGCGCTGGCCCTGGGCGGTCTGGGCGGGCACATCGGCCTGCGCTCGGGCGGAACGCTTGGCGAAATCGGCGGTTACTTTGGCTCGATCGACGTGGGCGGTCACGAGCCCATTAGCGTCGAGCGCGCCTTTGCGGTGCTGACGCCGGCCGGGCCCACGGCGCTGCATGTGCGGGTGGGCCGCTTCGAGCCCGAGCTGCATGGCGTGTCGATCCACCGCGGCATCTTCAATCACCAACTGCGTTTGACCACCAACACCGTGCAACTCAACGGCTTCTCGCCCGAAATGAGCTCGACTGGCCTTGAACTGTCCGGCGTGGCCTTTGGCCGGGCGGCGTGGGCCCTGGGCGTCGCCGAAACGGTGCCGGCCAGCACCGACGCGCACAAGAACTTCTACGGCCGGCTGGAGTACAAGCTGGGCGGTATGCGTTTGGACGGCGCCGACGCGGCGGCGGGCGCGGCAGCTTGGAGCGAGCGCAGTCTCTCCTTGGGCTTTTCGGCCTGGTCGGGCCGCAGCGGTCTGCTAGCCGCCAACGGCATGGCCATCCATGACGACGATTTCCTGCGCATCGGCGTGGACTTGCACGGCGTATTCGACGACTTGCTGCTGGACGTGGTGGGCGTGCGCCAAAGCCATAGCCAGCCCACCGCCACCGCCGGGCAGAAGATGACGATGGACATGCTGTTTGCCGAGCTGACCTACATGGTCAACGCGGTGGTGGTGCCCACGATCCGCTTCGAGGGCAGCAGCCTGGACTACGGCGAGGGCAAGCCCGATCAGCGCTATCTTGCCTCGCTGCAAGGCACTTGGATCCTGCGGCCGAACCTGCTGCTCCGCGCCGATGTCGGCGTGGGTGCGGATCCCGGCACCAAGGCGGACTTGCGCGCGGTCTCGGCTGGTTTTTCGGCCGCTTTCTAACCCCCTGTTCTACGGACCCTGGAGGACGCCATGCTGGCTCGTCTGTTGACCCTGATTTCGCTGATTTCGACTACTCTTTTCTGGGGCCCGACCGCCCTGGCCGATACCGGCTCGATCGCGGGCACCGTGGCCGCGCCGATCCCCAAGCACCGCGCGGGCGCCATCGTCTACGTCAAGCAGGGCCCGGCCGCGCCGCTGGGCGCCAAGACCGTGACGCTGGACCAAAAAGGCATGGTGTTCTTGCCGCGGATCCTGCCGATCGCCCGCGGCTGGACGGTGGAGTTCTTGAACTCGGACCCGGTGGCCCACAACGTCTACACCATCGACGGCGACAAGTACGACCTGGGCACCTGGCCGCAAGGGCAGAAGAAGTCCCACGTTTTTGCCAAGTCGGGCATCTACCGCCAGCTCTGCAAGGTCCACGACGACATGATCGCCTACGTGGTGGTGCTGGACACCGCCCAGTTCGCCGTCAGCGACAAGGAGGGCAAGTTCACCCTGAGTAGCCTGGCTCCGGGCAACTACACCTTGGGCGTGTGGCACGAAAAGCTGGGCGCCGCTGACATCCAAGTCACGGTCGCCGCAGGCGCGCCAGCCGCGGTCGCCGTCACCTTGAAAGCCAAGTAAAGTTGGAGGGCTGAGTCGAATGGAACAGCAAAACACCAGTCGTCGCAAGTTCTTGGGTCAGATCGGCGGCGCGGCCTTGGTGGCGCTCAGCGCTGAGGCCGCCTGGGCCAGCCTGCGGTTTGCCAAAGCGCCGGTCAGCTACGGGCCGTCGCAGCGCCGCAACCTGGGGCAAGTCGGGCGGTTCGCCGGGGGCCGCGTCTATGTCGACGACGCCGGGCTGTTCGTGCGCCACGATCCCAAGGGGCTGTCGGCGATGTCGTCGACCTGCACCCACTTGGGCTGCACGGTGCGCGAGGCGGCCGGCGGCGGCTTCGTCTGCCCCTGCCACGGTAGCACCTACGACGACCAGGGCCATGTCACGGGTGGACCGGCGCCCCGCGACCTGAGTTTCGTGCGCCTGATCCGCGACGCCCGCGGCAACGTCATCGCCGACCTGGCGCAGACGGTTGCGGGCGATACGCGCCTGCAAGTGGGGTAACTCATGGGCAAGTGGCTGCAGGGCATCTGGAAGTCCGTGTGGCGCATCGGCTGGCCACAGGACGAGCGCTCGGCCGTCAAGGCCATGCTCTCGTCGCTGGTGCTGCACGTGCATGCGCCAAAAATCCGGCCAGAGAGTCTGAAGTTCCGCGCCAGTTGGGCGGCTGGTCTGATCTCGCTGGTGCTGGCTTTGCAGCTGACGGCAACAGGCATCTACCTGATGTTCTATTACATTCCCCACCCGGACGCGGCCTGGCGCACGATGAAGGATCTGGCCTTTGTGGTGCCGCTGGGCACGCTGACCCGCAACGCCCACCGTTGGGCGGCCCACGCCATGGTGGCGATGGTCACGCTCCACATGGTCCGCGTCTACCTGGTCAGCGGCTACAAGGGCGCTCGCCAGGCCAACTGGGTGGCGGGCGTAGGCCTGTGGTTCCTGACCTTGGCCCTCAGCTTCACGGGCTACCTGCTGCCCTGGGATCAGTTGGCGTATTGGGCGGTTACGGTGGGATCCAACATGGCCGCCGCCGTTCCGTTCGTAGGTGACGATTTTCGTCAGTTGATCCTGGGCGACCGCAGTGTGGGCGAGTCGGCGCTCTTGCGCTTCTATGTGCTGCACTGCGTAGCGTTGCCGGCGATCCTGTTTCTGGTCGTGGGCTTCCATTTGTTCCGCGTGCGCAAAGACGGCGGGTTAGTCGTCAGCGAAAACGCTCCTGGCGGCGGTCGCGGCGAAGAGGGCCACAAGTTGGTGCCGGCGTGGCCGCACTTGGTCTACCGCGAATTGATCGTGGCGCTGGCCGCGACCGCGGTACTGTTGGCGCTGGCGCTGTGGCTGCAAGCGCCGCTCGAACCCGAAGCCGATCCCTCGCGCACGCCCAACCCGGCCAAAGCGCCGTGGTATTTCCTGGGTGTTCAAGAGCTTGCGCACTATTCGGCGTTTTGGGGCGGCGTCTTCGTTCCGGCCGCCACCGTGCTAGGTCTGTGCCTACTGCCCTACATGGACACCCATGCTTTGGGTGTGGGTCAGTACCTGCCCAAAGAGCGCCGGATTGCCCAAGCGTTATTTGGCCTGCTGTTGCTGTTCATGGCGGTGACGACCGTGATCGGCACGCTGTTCCGCGGCCCAGGCTGGGCGCTGATGTGGTGGCCGCAATGAGCAGCAATTCAGCCCTTCAAAGTGACCGGCTGCATTGGGCTTTCGCTTTGACGGCCTTGGCCTGTGCGCTGCTGTTTGGCTATGCGGTGGTCGTGGATGCCGGCCGGCCAGCCCAAGTTCAGCAGCGGCTTGTCCCGGCCTTGGGCGCGGTGGACCGCTGCGAGCTCTGCCACGAAAACCCAAAGCACCACGCGGGATTGGACGACGCCCATCCGCCCGAACGCTTTGGCTGCACCGTCTGCCACGGCGGCCAGGGCTTTGCGACGCGCAAAGAAGCCGCGCACTTGGTCAGCATGGACTGGGAGCGCCCGCTGTTCTCACCAGCCGAGCAGGCCGCCGCCTGCGGTCGCTGCCACCTGGGCGCCCAGGCACCGGTGCCGCAAGTGGCGAAAGGTCGCCAGCTTTTGGCCGACAAAGGCTGCGCCGGTTGCCATGCCATCCCTGGCGTTCCCCGGCCCGACTTTGCCCCAGAGCTCGACGGTTTGCGCGACGCGGTGTCGCCGGGCTTTGTGCGCGCCTGGTTGGCCGACCCTGGCAAGCTCCAGGCGAGCCACCGCATGCCAACGTTTCGCCTGAATTCCGAAGAGATCGAGGCCTTGGTCGCCTACCTTTGGAGTGTCCCGGGTCCGGCCCTGGCGCCGCTGCCTGCGGACCTGACCGGCGACGGCGAGCGCGGCAAAAAGGCTGTGGCGACCAGGCGCTGTGCCACCTGTCACAAGATCGACGGCCGCGGCGGCGACGTGGGGCCCGACTTGGCCCTGGCCGGCATGAAGCTGCAGCCGGCCTGGATCTTCACGCTGCTCGTTGACACCCACCGCCTGCGACCCCACACGCGCATGCCTGGCTTCCGCCTTGCCCCCCAAGAAGCGCTGGACATCGCCACCTACGCCGGCGAGGAGTGGCTGGCCGATTCGGGCGAGCCGCCGTGGAAGGCGTACGAAGCGCCGGTGGAGCCGACCAAGGCCGTGCAAGGCAAGAAGCTCTTTGCGGATCTGGGCTGCGCGGGTTGCCATCGCGTGGCGGGCCAACTGGGCGCCCAGATCGCCCCCGCGCTGGATCGACTGGGCGATCGCCACGTGGTCGACTTGCCGCACACCGCCACGGGCGAGGCGCTGCCGGATCTGCCCAGCTGGGTCGCCCGCAAGGTGCAACTCCCCACGGCCTTTGACCAGAAGGGCGGAGCGCCAGCGCGGATGCCCACTCTGCCAGGCCTGACTGCTGCCGACGCCCTGGCGGTCGGCACGGCGCTGGCGAGCCTCCGCGCCGTTCCACTGCCCGCCACCTTGCTGCGCGACCACGACCCGCCCGAGCTGCGGCTGCCCGCCGGACAAACCGGCCGACTGATCGACCGCTTCCGCTGTCTGGTCTGCCACAGCATCGGCGGTCACGGCGGCGATGTCGCACGTATCGCCTTGGACGGCGCCGGCGCCCGTTTGAACCGAGCCTGGCTAGAGGATTTCTTGCAGTCGCCCGTGACCGTGCGCATGGATCAGGCCGAGCGCATGCCCATCCTGGGGATGACGGCGGCCGAGGCTCAGCAGCTGGCCGCGTGGCTGCAAGGCGCTCTGGGCGACGATCGGGTGCCCCTGGCCGAGCCAGCGACGGCGTCGGCCGAAGCGATGAGTCATGGCGCCAACTTGTATGCTCAGCTTGGCTGCCCGACTTGCCACATGGCCGCTGGGGCCGGCACCATGAAGGGGCCAACCCTTGACGGTAGCGCCCGTCGGCTGCAACCGGGCTATGTCCAAACACTTTTGAGTCAACCGGCGCTGGTGCCGGCCAATCGCCACGCCGGCATCCAGCTCAGTGCCGAGCAGGCCGCGGCCGTGGCGGCCTATGTGCTGGGATTGCCGGCGCCCCAGGCGCCCTGACCGGCCCATACGCACCCCACCTGATTCACGCTGGTACGGTTTCGGTGACCCGATCTGCAACTGGCGAGAATCAAGCGGGGACCCCGGTTCGGGCCCGAAGAATTGCCTGAGTTTTCGATCCGATTCGCACGGAACCGGTATAACGCGAGGGAATAATGAAGAACATGGCTTTTTGGCTGGCTGCCGCGATGCTGGTGGCGGGGCTTTCTCAGGGCTGCGAGGCCTCCAAGCACGAGGATCCCGCCGATGCCAGCGCCACGGACGGCAGCACCTCCGATGGCAGCTCCAGCAGCGACGCGCCCGCCGACACCGACGGCAACAGCATGGGCGGCATGGACATGTAGGCGATGGTCGGCGCGACGCGCGCTAGAGAGCGGATCAGTTTAGACTTTCTCCGCGCATCCGAGCCTTCGAAATCGGCGCGGTGAGTCGCCGCAGGCGCTCGCTTGCGCCCCACTGGGCATCAACGAGTTTTCGTCAGCGAGTGGTTGCGTTGCTCTGAACCTCGGAGATTTGTGATTGGTGGTCTAGAATTCGCCCACTCGCACCTGGTCGCTCTTGCGCGGCTCAAGGCCGACAACTACTTTGGGCACCGCCGGTGCGTTTTCTGGCAGTGGGGTCTGGCCCTTGTCTTTGCCCAGCTGGAACACGGACTTGATGGCGCTCAGCAGCTTGCCGCCCTCGACCGCGGGCGCATCGCTGTAGTATTCGAACCAGGGTAGCCCGGCTTGCGAGTAGTCTTTGGCGCTGGGCGGCAGGGTGGGCGGCGCGGTGCCGGTCACTTGTTGCCACACGGCGCTGTTGCACAAGTGCACAAAGCAGCGCTGGCCGTGCTCCAGATCCCAGTCGTCCAGCTCGTAGGGATCGACGCTGATTTCTTGCCGCATCTTGCCGCCCGCTGCCAACCCCATCGCCATCCCCGGTGCCGCCGCACAGGGCATCATGGGCGCGCACGGAACCGCCAGGTCGCTGAAGTACTCGTCCCTGGGCGGCCGCACCGGGAAGCGCCGCTCGAAGACGGATCGTTTCATCGGGAACACTTCGAGCTGTAGCCCACCAAACTCGGCCTTGCCATCCAGCTGTTCCTCTACGCTGTAGCCCTGGCCCAGCGGCATGGCGACGAACTGGCGAATCAAGCCCTTTTCGACGCAGAACCCGTCTAGCCAGGGCTGGGTCGGCGCGACCAGGTAGTCCTGCGGCTCGCGATTCAGCCCGCTGTGCCAGGCCTTGCCGGTGACCGCGCTGCGCTTGCCGGCCGCCACTTTGAGGGCGAACGGGTAGTCCACGCCGCGGTCGCTGTCGTAGCCGGCGCGGATCGACAGCCACATCGCCTCGGCCTGCCACATCGGCAGCATCACCCCGCCGCGCCTTTGCCAGTCCGCCGGCAGTTGCGCGGCAAAATCGTCGACGTGGCGCAGCGGAAAGCAGCCCAATCCGGGCGGCAACGGGTAGCTGCGGTCGTCGTCGGGGATGCGCAACGTGCGCTGAAAGCTCAAGGTGAGCTGGGCGCTCGGATGCACCTCGTTGAAAGTGAACTGCAATTGGTCGCGGCGCAACTCCAGCATCCGATCCCCCTGCCTGCGCCAAGCCTGGCGCTACCATTCCCCGTCGCGGACCTCGCGCACCACGCGCAAGACCGCTTCGTCGGGCATGTCTTTCAACACACGAATCAGCTCGGCAAATAGCTCCGGCCGCTTGCGAATCGCCTCTTGCAGATCCGAAGACACCTTGCCGGCCAACGCGAGCAGCACGTCAGGGTCCTCCTCCAGCGCGGCGGCGATGGCGCGGATCTTGGCCTCCGACGGCGGCGGCGCCAGACCCCGTTCGATCTTGGACAGGTACGACGGCTCCAGGCCCGCCTCCGCTGCCAGCCATCGCAGCGAATAGCGCGGCAACCCGCACTCGATGGCCTCGCGGTCAGTCGTTTCGCGCAGCTCGCGCAGGTATTTTCCAAACTCGGTCATGGTGTGTGTAGTATGTACTACACACACCACGTCGTCAACTACAAAAAAGGACCACCGCCGGCGCCCGGTCGGCGGGGCGATTCGTGAAAGTGTTCTTAAATCAGCGAGCTTTGGCTAGTTCGGTGGCCTTGGCCGACGCCAGCGGCGCGGCGGGCGCTGGGCCCCCACGCCACCGCCACGGCCGCCTCCTACTTGCGCGCCGCTGCCAGCAGCGAGGCAAAGTCGCGATCCTCCACGACACCCTCGCGGTACTCGCTGACGACGCCTTGCCGATTGACCGCCGCTGTCGCCGGAATCGCCGTGACGCGCAGGGCCTCGAACAGCTGGCCGGTCGCGTCCACCACCACCGGCAGGGTGTAGTTGCCCTCTTTCAGGAATTTCCGCACGTCCTCGGCGTCGTCGCCAGCTACCGCCAGCACCGCATAGCCATGGGCCGCCGCCTCTTCGTGGCGCTTTTGCCACAGGGGCAGTTCCTTGACGCACGGTCGGCAACTCGGCGCCCAAAAGTGCAGCAGTAACGGCCGACCCTTGAAATCGCTCGCGCTCAACCGCGCCTGCGTGGGCCTGCCCTCGGGACGGACCACCGGCAGCGCCAAGATCGGCACAGCCATGCCGCCCAGATCCGTGCGCAGATGCCCAGGCTCGCGCAGAGCGATTGCCGCCGCCAAGCCGGCCAGCGCCGAGCCCAGGGCCAACGTCAGCATCGCCTTGCGCAGTCCGCCGTTCACGGTGGCCTAGTCCTTCTTGTTCAACCAGGATTCCCACGACTTCAGCGAGTAGGGACGCTCCAAGAAGTCGGCCACCAGATCGGCCGCGTCCTTGCGCCCACCCATTTCCAGGACCTTCTGCCGGTAGCGCATCGCAACGGCCGGATTCAAGATGCCGTCTTTCTGGAAGCGCGAGAACAGGTCCTTGGCGATGACCATCGACCACATGTAGGTGTAGTAGATGGCCGAGTAGCCGTTCAAATGGCCAAAGCTCGCCTGCATGTGCGTCCCTTCCACCATCTTGTACGGGCTGTACTTGGCTTGGATCTGCTCCACCATCTTGTCGGCGTCCAGGCCCTTGGGGTCGCGGTCATGCAGGTTCAGCGACAGCCCGGCGTAGAACATCTGGTGGCGCACCCACAGGCCCCGGCCAAAATCGTCGGCTTTGCGGATCTTGTCGCCCAGATCCTTGGGCATGACCTCGCCCTTGTCGTTCTTCGCAAAGGCCTTGAGCGTGTCGTAGTCCTTGGCCCACTCTTCGAAGATCTGGCTGGGCGCCTCGACAAAATCCCACTCGGTCGCCACGCCCGAGAACCGCAGCCACGCCACGTGCCCGCCAAAGGTGTGGTGGATCAGGTGGCCGAATTCGTGAAAGAACGTCTGGACTTCTTTGGGCTCCATCAGCGCCGGGCCCTTCTTGGGGTCCGGGAAGTTGCAGACCAGCACGCCCTCGGGCAACTGGCGGCCCTCGATGCCCGAAATCAGCGGGAACTGGGCGGCGTGCTTGTACTTGCCCTCGCGCGGGTGCATGTCCAAGAAAATGCGGCCATAGAGCTTGTCGCCCTGGTAGACGTCGTAGGTCTCCACGTCGGGGTGCCAGGTTTCCGCCGTGGTGTTGCGCTTGTAGGTGATGCCGAATAGCTTGCTGGTCAGATCCAGCAGGCCGTCGCGCACTTTGTCGTAGGCGAAGTACTGCCGGGCGGCTTGGGCGTCGAAGTGGACCTTCTCTTTCTTCAGCCGGCCCAGCAGGTAGCCCTGTTGCCAATCGCCGACTTCGGTGGCCTTGGCGTCGCCTTTCTTCAGCTCGGCCAACAGCAGCTTGTAGTCCTCCTTGGCCTTGGCATCGGACGCCTGCGTCACATGCTCGATGAAGTCCGCCACGGTCTTGCCGTTCTTGGTCATCTTGTCGGCGGTGATGCGCTCGGCCCAATTCGCAAAGCCCGTCAGCGTCGCCAGTTCAAAGCGCAGTTCCAGGATCTTTTGCAGAATCGCCTGGTTGTCCGGCCAGCCGCGCTGGCGGTAGATCGTGTACAGCTCCTTGCGGGCGGCATCATCGTCGGCGTACTGCATCATCGGGATGTAGTCGGGGTAGTCGGTGCTCACCTCGACTTTGCCATCGGCGGCCGGCTTGTGGGCGTCGATCCAGTCTTGCGGCAGGCCCTTGAGGCGCGCGGGTTCCAAGCGCACCTTGCGGACGTCGCTGGCGATGTTCTTCTCAAAGGCTTGGCCCGCTTGCACCAACTGCTCTTGCAGGGCAGCGATCTTCTTGCGGGTCGCCTCGTCCTTGTCCACGCCGGCCAGGCGAAAGTCGCGCAAGGTCAACTCGACCACTCGCTTACCGTCGGCATCCTGGCTGCTCAGGTCCAGGCCCGCCAGCACGTCGTAGATGCGGCGATCCAGCACGATCTCGGTCTTCAGTGCCTCGGTCTGCTGCTCGCACTGCGCCGCGGCCTCGCGCACCGCTTTGTCGGGGTGCACCACGAACAGCAGCGCCGCCTCGTTGGCCGCCGCGTCCAAGGCAATCCCCAGCTCGTTCAGGGCGTTCAGGGCTGCACCGGCCGTGTTCGGGTTGTTGCGCGGCCCTCCTTTGCCCAACTGGACCAGGGCGTCGCGCTGCGACTTGGCCGTGGTCAGGCGCTGCTCGCAACGGATCGTCAGCGGATGCTTGGGCGGTTCCGCGGGCTTTTGCGCCGCCGCGGCCGTCGCTTCGGTCTTGGCTTGGTCCGATTTTTGCTGCTCGGCGGGCGCCCCACAAGCGGTGTTGAGCAGCGCCAGGGCCGCCAGCGGCCCCAGGGTCCAGGTGCGATTCATGCGAAACTCCAGGGAAATTCAGCGAACGATCAGAAGCCGAACAGGCCGTCCAGGCATAGCTGAATCGGGAAGCCGCCAAGGCTGCAGGCGACACACACCGACTTGCAGGGGATCGTGCAAGTGACCTTGTTCTGGGCCTGTTGCGCAGCATTCTTGTCGGGGGTGCACTTGCCGCTCGACGCGCAGTAGCCGGGCAACTGCACCGGGTCGCCGCACAGGCCGGGGTCGTACTCGTAGAAGCACAGCTTGCTGGGGACCGACAGGCACGAGCCGCCGACGCACTGGCCCGCCGGGCAGTCGGCCGACGGCGCGGTGCACGACGCCCCGTTGGCGCCTTGTGGGTCGTGACTGCAGCCGGCGCCTTCGATGCAGGCGTCTTTGGTGCAGGGCTGGCCGTCGTCGCACAGGTTCAACTTGCCGGCCTTGCACGCGCCGGACAGGCAGACGTCGCCCTCGGTGCAGATCTTGCCGTCGTCGCACGGCGTGCCGCTGGCGGGCGTGTGGGTGCACTTTCCGGCGACGCACAGGTCGGTGGTGCAGGCCTTGCCGTCGTCGACGCACGGGTTGCCCTCTTGGACCGGGTGCGCGCACTTGCCCGCCTGGCAGATGTCGGCGGTGCAGGGCTGGCCATCTTCGCTGCACTTGGTGCCGTCGCTGGCCTGCGGGTGCTGGCACTTGCCGTCCTTGCACAGGTCCTGGGTGCACTCGATGCCATCGTCCGGGCAAACGGCATCGCTGCTGGGCTTGTGTTGGCAGCCGTCGATCGGGTTGCACGAGTCAGCCGTGCACGCGTCTTTGTCGTCGCAGTCCAGCTCGCCGCCGCCAAAGCACTTGCCGGACACGCACTTGTCGGTCTTGGTGCAGATCGAGCCGTCGTCGCACGGCAGGCCGCCCAGCTGAATGTGCTGGCACGAGCCGTCGGTGTTGCATTTGTCGCTCGTGCAGGGGTCGCCGTCCTCGCACAGGCCCTCGTCGGTCTTGCCGTCGCAGTTGTCGTCCACGCCGTTGCACGCCTCGGGCTTGGCGGGCGTGCCATCGCAAATCGGCTGGCCGTCTACGCATTCTTTGACCTGACCCTTGCAGGTGCCGAACTCGTTCTTGATGTCGCAGCTGGCGCCTGCCTGGAAGTCGTCGGTCTTGCCGTTGCAGTCGTCGTCCTGGCCGTTGCACTCCTCTGGCTTCGCCGACTTGGCCGTGCACGACGACAGCCCCGTCTCGGTGCACTGCCGCCAGCCGCTGCAACTGCCGTACACGTTCTTGCGCGTGCAGGCGGTCTTGAGGCCCAGGGCCTGGGCGTGACCGGAGCAATCGCAATCGGCTCCGTCCACGCGCATGCACTGGTAGGTGGACAATCCCGTCTCTTCGTCGGTCCACGACTGGCAGTCAAAGCCGCTTGGGCAATCGGGATTTTGCGGATTGCACTTCACGCCGCAGAAACCGCCGAGCATGCCCGCGTTGGTCTTGAGCTTCATGCACACCGCGCCGGCCTGGCCCTGGTCGTTGCAGGTGTCGTTGCCGCTGCACGGATCGCAGACGTACTTGAACTTGGGCGAACAATAGTAGCCCTTGTCCGTGGTGCCGGGGATGACCTCTTCGATGCACGCAAAGCCCTTGGGGCAGGCCTCGGTGCAGTACTTGGTGCAGATCTTGCCGTTGGGGCTGTCCACGCACAGGCCGCTGTTGCACTCGTTGTTGGTGGCGCACTTGTAACCGAACTCGCCCGGCGCAATCGCGATGTCGCCGCCGCTGCCGCCCCCGTCGCCGCTCACCGTGTCGCCGCCGGGGAACACCTGCAGGTCGTCGCCCAGGGTGCTGTCGCTCCCCCCAAAGAGGTTGGTGTCCGACTTGACCACCGTGCCGCCCACCGTTTCTTCGCCGCAGCCGCCGAGCAGGCCCGCCAGCAAGGCAAGAAGTACGCCGACAACCACCGGCGACCCGGTGCGGCGGCCGACGTGCGAGGGGCTCTTGGCGCTGGGCACAGTTGCTCTGGGCATGGGCGGAAAGCTCCTGGATCGAATGCAGGTTCCAAGGACCTTGCCAACGGCGCGGCGGCCGCCTTTGCAAGGGCGCACCCACTCAGCATACGCACCCCCGCACCAGACGGCAACCGCGCCCACGGCCGGTCTTGTGCCGCCTGGGGTGCGCTGCTACCCTAGCCGCATGAAACGGATCTCGCACTTCGCTCATGGTCTGGTCCCGGTGTTGGCGGCGTTTGGCTTGGCGGCCTGCAGCGGTGCCGCGCGTGTCCCGGCTCCCATCCCCGAAAAACTGGCGTATGGCTGCGATCGGTTGGTGCGCAGCTTCAATGCCAAAGTCGAGTCGGGGCGGCATGTGCCAATCCAGGTCACCTGGAAACAAGGCGATGCGGTCGAGACCGTCAGCGAAGAGAGCTTGGCGGTCAAGATCTTGGCCGGCGAGTCGGGCCAAGAGACGTGGGTGCTTGGTCGCGGCGGTTCGGGCAAAAGCCGCTTGGCCGACTCGGTGCAAAGCAAGATCTGCGGCAAGGCCCTGACCGTGCGCGTTGACTGCGAGCTGGACTTGGCGCCCCACTTCGCCACGGCCACGGCCAAGCTGCCGGCGATCGCGGCGGTGCTCTTGGAAGCCGTCGGCACACCGCCCGGCGACGACCCAGCACGCCAGCTGCAAGAAGCCCTGGGACCTGATTGGATCCTCATCATCGACGGCGGCGACGAACTGACGCCGCGCGACCAGATCCGCCTGCGCCGCGACATGGACTGGCTTGCCCGCAGTGGCGTCGCGCGTCCGCACTTGGTGCGGTTTGAGCGCCCAGGCTTCAACCTGGGCCGCGACGGCCTGAAACCTGCGGCGACGGCGCGGGTTGCCGAGCTGGCCTGCGACCAGGTCGACGGCGTGTTTGCCCGCCGCTTCAAAGACCCCGCCGAGCTGGCGGCGGCCAAGAAATGGCTGGCGCTGACCTCGCTGGACCGCAAGCGCACGGGCATCGACCAGTGCCGCTATGTGCACATGGCCACCTGGCGCGACGCCGAGATGGTCGCCGACCTGGCAGAGGATGCTGCTAGAGGCATGGAGCCGTTTGGCGCTCACCCCACGCGGGCCGAATTGTGGAGCACCTGGGTCGGCCATCGCGTGGCTCCCGTGGTCGCCAACGCCGAGTCGGGCATGAGCTGGGTCGACCGCCTGGTCCTGGCCAGCGCCACCGAGGCCACCGAACCCGACATGCAGATCACCATCGACCGTTGTGTGGCGGCCGCGCGGCCGGCCACGGGCAGTCCCGAGGCGGCGTGCGGCGCGCTGCTGTCGTCGCCGCTGGTGCACCCGAGCTTTACCGACGGCTTTTGGTCCCTGAAAAACCGCACCATCGTCGACTTGGCGCTGGCGCGCTGGTTGGTGGCCAAGAACGACGATTGCGACATGCTCTCGGCCGCCGTGTCGAACTACGCTTCGCACGAGCTGATGGCGATGGTGGTCTCGCTGCCTCACGGTCGCCGCTGCCTGGGCAGCTTGGTCGGCGTGGTGTGTAGCCGCGGCATCCCTGCCGAAGAATTGCTCTCGTTCATCGACGAGTCCATTCCCCGCGAGCCCGAGTTCGGCGACCGCTTGCGCAGCGCCATGAGCCAAGCCACGACGCGTTGCGAGCAAGACGTGTTCGAAGCGTTGCTGCCCAAGTAGCTGCAAACTCTTGCTAATTCAGCGAATCTGCAGTCGCTGGCGCGTTCCGCCGTCGGCCAGCAGCGCCCATGCGGCGATAGTCTTGGCCAGCATCACCATTTGCCGTAGCAAGTAGTTGGGCGAGTCGGCCCAGCTCTGCAGCAGCCGTTCGCGCTGTGGCGCTTGCAAGGCATGCAGCGGCCGCCCGGCCTGGACCACCGCCCACCACGTCAGTAGCCACACGCTGAGGCGCCAGACCAGACGCAGGTCGCGGGGCGCACGTTCGGCAAAAGTCGACCAAAACTCCTCAAGATCGAGCGACACGACCCCGCCGTGGCGCTCTCCTGCCGGCAGGATCCCGGCCAGCAGGGTATCGCGCCAGTGGCACTCGCTCGTCGTCCAGCGCATCGGCTCCTCCGGCGGTCACGTTAGCCGAGTCGCTGGCGCTTGCATAGGCGGTTCGCGGCGCTACACTCTGGCAGTGACGCCCAAACGCGGCGCAACGCAGGCCGGCGGCTGCCGGTGCTGCGCGTTGTTGGCATCTACGCTTTCAAGCATACCCTTTCAAACCAAGGAACTATCCATGCACAAGCTTCTTTCGGCGGCGATCGTCGCTTCGTTGTCGCTCGCCGCTGCCTCGGCTTATGCCGGCGCCCAGCAAGACAAGATGAAGGACTGCAACAAGCAGGCGACCGACAAGGCACTCAAGGGCGACGAGCGCAAGAAGTTCATGTCCGAGTGCCTCAAGACCAAGCCCGCTGACGCCCCCGCCGGCGACAAGAAGGAGCTGCCGCCCAAGGAAGCCATGGGTGCTTGCGCCAAGGCCGCCAAAGAGAAGGGGCTCAAGGGCGACGATCAGAAGAAGTACATGTCCGCGTGCCTGAAGGCCAAAGGCCCGGCCAACGTGAAGTAGTCCGCGTCTGGCGCGCACCGCATGGCCGGCTTGGCGTGCGGTGCTGCGTCCGGCGGCTGTGAGTTGGGGTTGATCATACGAACCCCGTCTGATTCACGCGTGTACGGTTCCGCTGACCTGGTCTGCAACCGGCGAGAATCAGGCGGGGACCCCGATTCGGGCCCGAAGAATTGCCGAAGTTTTCGAGCCGATTTGGACGGAACTGGTATCAGGCGGTTAGAATGGGATCGTCACGCCCACGCTGACGCTGCCGTCTTCGGGGCGGTAACCCACCACCAGCGGCACGCCCTTGACCTGCACGCCGGCCTCGAGCCACGTGCCCTTGTTGCGGTCGACGAGCACGCTCGACGCTTGCGGATCCTCAAAGCCGTGACGCACGCCGGCGATGGCGGTCACGTCCTCGCTCAGCTTGTAGCCCGCTTCCACGTGGGCCACGTTGCTCTGCAGCTTGCCGTCGATCAGGTGGGACTGGTTCGAGCCGCGCAACGTGAGCTTGTCCAACGCCATCTGCAGTTGCAGGTCGAACTGGTCTTCGGCCACGCCGCCCGCGTAGCTGCGCTTGAAGTCCAGCAGCGCGCTGCGCAGGTTGTTCGGATCCTTGTAGCCCAGCTGCACCGCCAGCGCTTCGACCTGGCCGGTGCTCAGGTTCAAGTCGGCCGAGGCCTTGCCGGTAAAGTCGCCCCAACTGCCCTCGGCCGAAGCGGAAGCCTTGACCACGCCAGCTTGGTCCAGCAGGGCCGTCAGCTGCATCTTCAGGCCGTTGTCCAAGGTGGTGTCCGCCGCGACCTTGGCCGAGGTGCCACCCTGGTCGGAATAGGCCACCGAACCCGACACCGAGCCCTTGTCGAACTGGCGGCTGCCGGCCAGCTCCGCGCTCAGGCCATTTTGCGCGTCCATGCCCAGCTTGCCGCTGACGCTGCCCTTGTCGAACGTGTGCGAGGCCGCGGCGTTGACGCCCATTGCCCCGCCCATCAGGTCGGCGTTGGCGCCGAGATCCAGCGTGTTGCCGTTGCCCTGGTAGTTCAACGCGCCGTTGGCGGTGGCGCTGGTGGTGCCGCTGGCGTCGCGGGTGCCGGCGACCCCGCCCTGCATCTTCAGGCCGTTGCCAAAGTCGCGGACGGCGTTGGCGTCCAAGCGCAATTCGCCGCTCGAGCTGTCGTACTTGGCGTTGGCGGTCAGGTTCTTCTCTTGGCCGCCGATCGATACCGTGGCGTTGGCCACCGTGGTGCGGCTGCCGTCGGCGGTCTTGGTGGTCTGGGTGCCGCCGCTGACGTTGTAGCCGTCGCCCTGGTGGCTGGCGGCCGTGTTGATGACCACTTCGTTGCCCGTGACGGTCATGTCGCCGCTGAGCGAGGTGGTCTTGTTGCCCACCTTGGCCGCCAGTTTCTGCGTGTCGGGGTTGCCGTCGGCGCCCTTGGTCGTCGACCACGTCAAGGCCGCCTCGACCTCGCCGCGCTGGTAGCGGATGCCCAGGTCGGCGGCGTTGACGGCGATCTGCCGCAGCTTGCCCAGATCGACGCCGGCCGACACCGTGACGCTGTCGCTGATCTGGAAGTCCTTGGCCAGCTTGGGAATGCTTGCATTGGCCGCCGCCGCGCCGGCCGCTGCCACCAAGGCAGCCGCGACCACCGCTTCCGGGTGTCCCTGGGCGAATTGGGCGATCTTGGTGGCCAACGCCTGGCCTTCGGGACCCTGCAACCACTGCGCGGCCGCCCCCCGCGACCAATCCGCCAGCGCCCCGGCAAATTGCTTGGCGGCATCCGCCTCTTCGGCCGTGTCCAGCGCCTGGTTGCCGGCGATCGGTCCGATCGCGCCCACGGCAGCCGCGGCGGCGGCCTGCAACCCCTGATCGCCCATCTCCAACAGCTTGGCGCTGGACAAATCCTTGGTCACCAGGGCAAACAGCTTGTCGCCCAGCGCTTGCCCCAGCAACTGCTGATAGCTGGCCTGGGCCGCCTGCATGCGCGCCGCTTCGGGATCGGCGGGCGGCGGTGCGACTTGGGCCCGGCCCTGGGCGTAGTTGAGCGCGGCCGGGTCTGGCGGTGCACCCGCGCCCGACGGGGCGGTGGCCGCCTTGCCTTGGGCGTAACTCATCGTCTGCAATCCGCCTGGATTGGCGGTGGGCCGCGCCGCCGGCTTGGCCGCAGAGGGGGTTGCTTGAGCAGGAGCGGATTGAGCTTGGTTCGTCGCCATACCGTATGTATACAGTATTCCTTTTTGCTCACGCAACAGGATAATTCGTCTGGGTCAATTTTGCGGCTGGGGCGCTGGGGGCTGCGGGTCAGCCGGCCACACCGACCGGAGTGCTGCCGAAAACTCAGTGTACGTAAAAGGCTTCTGCAAGAAGGCGGTGGGCGTGCCGGTCGGCTCGGTCGGCAGTTCGTCGCGGCTGTAGCCACTGCTCAGCACCACGGGCAGGGTGGGCGCCACTTCGCGCACGCGCCGGTATACCTCCAGCCCGCTCAGGCCGGGCATGGTCAGATCCAGCAGCAGTGCCCGCAAGTC
Organism: Myxococcales bacterium; assembly: GCA_037441385.1. Taxonomy (GTDB): domain Bacteria; phylum Myxococcota_A; class UBA9042; order UBA9042; family UBA9042; genus SXRM01. The sequence goes on along the minus strand of JBBISH010000013.1, from coordinate 31,205 downwards.
GCCGCCCTGCAACTCGCAAAAACGACTCCAAGCCTGCAAGCCATCGGCCGCCACTTGCACCCGCAGACCCAGCCGCTCACCCATGCGCTGGGCGACTTCGCGCAGGATCTCTTCGTCGTCGGCCACCAGCAGGGTACCGGCCAGCGGCGCGGTGTCGGTGCGGCGCGGCGGGGCGAGCGGGGCGACGGCGGCGACTGCTTCGGCGGCGCGGAAGTCGGCATTGAAGAACAGGTAGAAGGTGGTGCCCCTGCCCGGTTGCGATTCCACCTGCACGCCACCACGGTGCGAGCGCATGACGCCCAGCACAACCGACAGGCCCAGTCCGCGCCCAGAGGGCTTGGTCGTAAAGAAGGGGTCGAACAGGCGCGCCAGGACTTCGGCCGGCATGCCCTGGCCGGTGTCGCGAGCCATCAGGCAGACATAGGGGCCCGGCTCCAGGCTTTGACCAGGCAGGCGCCGCTCGATGTCCGCAGCGCTCAAGGTACAAAGCGAGGTCGCAAGCTCTAGGCGCCCCGGCGCGTCGCCGATCGCTTCGCCCGCGTTGCTGACCAAGTTCATCACCACTTGCTGCAGTTGCGCAGGATTGGCCTGGATCAGCGGCAGGTCGGTGGCCGGATGCCGCACCACCTCGATCTTCTTGGGCACCGAAACGGCCAGCAGCGAGCCCATGTCGGCAATCAGCCGGTTCAGGTCCACCGGCTCGACCACTACCCGCGCTCGCCCGGCGTAGGCCAAAAGCTGCCGCGCCAAGTCCGCGGCGCGCCGAACCGCTTGGCCCATGTGGTCAAAGTGTGGCTGGGGGTCCTGCTGGTCGGCCACTGCCAGGCGGGCCAGGCTCAGGTGACCCTGCACCGCACCGAGCAGATTGTTGAAGTCATGAGCAATTCCCCCTGCCAGCAACCCAAGTCCGTCCAGCTTTTGCGTCTGTAGCAGGGCCGCCTCTTGGGCCCGGCGTTCGGTGATGTCGCGCGCCACCCACAACGCCGCGGTCTGCGTCTGCACTTGCGTGTCGAGGGGGAGCACCAGCGCCTCGAACTGCCGGGCGCCGCTACGGCCCGCCAACGTGTATTCAAAGCTCCGCAGCGACCGCGTCGTCAGCGCAGCGGCGATGCTGCTCACGGCCAGCTCGGCGGCCTCGGTCGGCAAGAAGTCGCGCAAGTGGTGCCCGAGCAGCGCCGCCGCCGAAGCAGCCAGGGGTTGCGGATCCTTGGACCACACCTCTAGAAATTCGCCCGTGCTCGCCACCACAAAGATCTTGTCCGGCGTCACCTCGACGATCGCCCGCATGTGCGACTCGCTGGCCTGGAGTCGCTCGGTCATCTCGGCCGCCAGCGCCTGGGCCCGCCGCATCATCGTCATGCGCGCGCTGGCCAAACCGGCGAGCAGCCACACGATCAGCAGGCTGGGCACCGCCAAACTCCAGGGCCACACGACCTCGCTGGGCAGGTAGAACGCTTCGTCGGCCCGCAGTTCCAGGCGCCAGCGCCGCCCGCCCACCTCCAGTTGGCTGCTGTCGACGAAACCCGCCGGCGCGGCCAGCCGCCGCACGGCGCCGACGGTTGGACGCGCAACCTCAAAAAATGGAGTAGCGGCTTGATCTTCTGTCACGTCGGCCAAGGTCAGGCCCACCGCCACGGCTTGGGCCCTCTGGGCCGCTTGCGCCGCCAAATGCCGCAGCAACATCACGGCGTTGACGTAGCCAACAAAGTGCTGACGCCGCTCGGCCAGGGTTGCCGACGGCTGGCGGTATACGGGCAGGCGCAGCACCAGCCCAGGGCCGTCTTCGGGCGCCTGCGCCACTCGCGTTGGCTGGCTGCCCTGCAGGGTGCCCAGGTCGCGGGCCGCCCACAGCGACGCGCGTTGATCGGCGGTGAGCGCCGAATTGAAGCCCAGCGCCAGCCGGTTTCCCTCTAGCGGTCCGGCAAGGATCACCAGGGCATCTGGGCCAGTTCCCCAGGCCGGGTGCACGTTTAGCTGCGGATTGCCCTGCTCACTGCGCAGCCGTCTCAGGGCCTCTTCGCGCTGCTCGGGCGCGACCGGAATGCCATAGGTGACGCCCAGTAGCCCCGCATAGCGGTGCTGCAAGTCCACGCTGGCCAAGAACCGCTGCAGCTGGTCTTGATGCAGGTCGCCGCCCTGGGCCTCGGCGATGCCCCGCACGGCCTGCAGCAAGTCGGTGTAGATGCGCAGTTGCGAGTGCAGTTGCGCCCGCACCTCGGTCGCGGTGGCCGCAAACCGCAGTGCCGCTTGGTGTTCTTGCGACTGGCGCCCCACGGCAAACAGCAGTGCCGTAAATACCAGCCCCAGCACGGGCGCGGTTACGCTGAGCCAGTGCAGCGGGCTGGAGGGCAAGCGCAGGCGCACCATCACCATCGGGCCCCGATGCCACGTCTGGCATAGATGCCGCCCCACCGCCCTGGGATGCGCGGCGGGGTGGCGGCGGGCGGAAAGTACCCAACCATGGCTAAAGTCTAGGTCGAGCCCGAGGGCTTGTACAGCCATGCCGCGGCGGCCCCGGCGCGGATCCGGCAGACGTCACCGCTTTGCGCGAAGGTAGGGGAGGGCGCGAATCGTCCGAATCTAGCCGCCGGCACCGCGCACGACCCGCAGGTTGGGCCCTTGCTCGCGGCGGCGGTCCGTGGGCGCCACGTGCACCTCGCGGCTCAGCTCTTTCATTATGGCGCGGCTGTCGTAGTCGCTGCGGCGGATGCGTTCCACGCGCTCGCGCATTCGGCCGATATCGGTCTTGATCCCGTAGCTTTCCAGGATGACCTTGATGCGATCGTGGTAGCGCTCCAAGGCCTCGGTCGCGCTCAGGTAGCCGTGCAGAGCCGACTCGGCGCGCTCCCAAAAGTTGAGGGGATTTGTGTTGAAGAACTTCACGTCCGTCTCGCTGGGCTCCAGCACGATCACATCGCCGTGGAAGTCTGGATTGACCTGCAGCTTTTCTACGCCCAGCATCAAGCGGGTGTGCAAAAGGGTGCGAAACGCCTGGTTGATGACGGTGGCAAAGCCCATGTCGGCCAGCGAGGCTTTGCCGTTGAGCAGTTGATCGGTGCGATAGTTGACGAATGGACGGAACGGGTTGTAAACGAACAGCAATTGCGCGCCTCGATCCACCGCCTGGCTCATGTGGGCCGTGCGGCGGACGCCGCCGTCCAAGTAGTGCTGACCGCGGATCATCGGCGGCCGGTAGAAGCCCGGAATCGCGGTAGAGGCTTGAACCGCCTCGCTAATCGTCGCCCCGGTTTCGGCATCGTGGCCAAACAGCACGTCGCCGCCGGTGTCCAGGTGAGTCGCCGCGATGTACAGCGAGTTGCCGCGCTCTAGGTGCATCAGGCGAAAATCATTGGGCACGCCATTGGCTTTCAGGTTCTCGCGGATGAAGCGCTCGATGCCGCGGTTGTCGCAGAGGCCCGACGGCAAATAGCTGCGGCCCGAAGCCAGACCGGTGCGCAAGACCGTGTCCTCGATGAGCGGCGCCACCACAGCCTCGGCCGTGCGCGCGCCAGGGCGCTGCATGAAGTCGCGGATGGCCGTGATCAATTCGGGCCGGTGGTGGCGCAAGTGGTGGCCCACCGAGTGCCAGAACGAGGGCACGACCACCGAGCTGTCGCGCAAGAGCCGGAACGGCCGGGTCAGGAATTCTTCGTAGTTGGGACGATAGAAGTCCGTGGGGCGGAACTGACTGATCTTCTTAGACCTGCCATCGATCGACTTGAGCAGCTCTTCGGGGCCGATCCCCGCCGCCATGGGCGCTGCCAGGAACGCGCCGGCCGATAGGCCCAGGTACATGTCAAAGTCGACCACCGAGCGGTTGCCCAGGTAGGTGTTCAGCGCGATGAGACCGCCGATTTTGAAGGCGCCGCCCGAGATTGCGCCACCCGCCAAGACCAGTCCAACTTTGGCATGGGGCCGCGGCCGCGACCGATCGCCTTTCTCGACCAAGGTGATGCCCACGCTGACCTCCGGCGGGGCTTGCGACCCCATCGTCCACCATGCCGCATTGCGCACGCCAGGGCAAGAAAGATCGCGTCACCGCTGGGGTGGAGACAGACCGGGCATTGGCGGCACGGGCGGGGCGGCAGTATCGTGTGACAAGGGGGCTAGGCCGGCGCCCGCAGCAGGTGGCGATGTTGCCAAGCGATCTTGAGGTCTTGCAGCGTATCGCCGCCGCTCCAGACTTGGCCTTGGAGCACCGTCGCCCGCAAAGCGCCTCGGACTGGCTGCAAGTGGGCGCGCAACTGGGCCTAGAGGGGCTGGTGGTCGCCCTGGCCGAAGCCGATCGCCTGACCGTCGACAAGCCGCTGCTGCGCCAAGCCGTGGGGCAGGCGCTGGTGGCCGAATCGGAGCAGGCGCCCTTGCGGCGGGCGGCGCTGACCAGCTTGCAGGCCCTGGCCGAGGCGGGGATCGCGGCCGTGCCGCTGAAAGGACCGCTGCTGGCGGCGCGCTTGTATCCGGCGCCCCTGGTGCGGCGTTCGACGGACGTGGACCTGTTGGTGGAGCGGCGCGATCTGGCGGCAGCTCTGGACGTGCTGGGTCAACTGGGCTATCGCGATCCGACGCCGGCCAAGAACGCCGCGGACTTGCGGCACCACCACCACCTGACGCTGCTGGGGCCGGCGCAAGTGCCGCTGGAGCTGCACTTTGACGCCCTGCACGCCTTTGGCACCGTCATGCCCGGCGACGAACTGCTGCAGGCGGCGCAAACCGCGACGGTGACGCTGCCGCACGGCACGTGGACGGGACTGTTGCTGGACCCGGCCGACGAACTCCTTTACCTGGCCGGCCACGCTGCAGCGCACAATTTTGAGCGGCCGCTTTGGACCTTGGACATCGGCCTGTTGGCCGCGCAGATCGGCGAGCTCGACTGGCCGGCCCTGTGGCTGCGGGCGCAGCGTTGGCACCTGCAGCGGCCCATCGTGCACGCGCTGCGCACGGCGGCTCGCCAACTGGGCGACGGCGACTTGGAGCAACAGCTGCCGGCCGCCAGCGCCTGGGAGCGCAGCCTAGAGCGCGCCCGCGACCGCTTGCGTCCGATGCCGCACAAGACCGTGCGCCGGTTTGCCCTGCACAGTGCTTGCCTGGTGGCGGGCTGTCAGGACCCGTGGCGGGCGACCTGGCTGGCACAATACACCTGGTTACGGGCACTTGGCACACTTGGCGCGCAGGCCGGACTGGCCCTGCCGGCGAGTTGGCCGCCGCTGCCGCCGCGACCGCCCGAGCTGGGCCGGCGCAAGCTGACTGAAACGAAGGCGTGACAACGGCCGCGAAGCCTGCTACATTACTGCCCCCTGTGCCGACATCCGGTCGGTGCCCCAACCGAGGAACGTATCGTGAAGAAAGGACTTCGTAATCCCAGCGCCACCAGCCGAGTGCGCACCCACGGTTACCGCGCCCGTATGGCGACCAAGAACGGCCGCGCCGTGATCAACCGTCGCCGCGCCAAGGGCCGCCTGCGTCTGTCGGTCTCGACCCACTAGTCGGCACCCGTCGTGACCGTTTCGGGTCCGCTGGGTCCTGACCGGGGGTCGTTGGCAGTGGGTTTGACCCAGCCTGCGCTCGACTCCGATGCGCCCGCATCCGCTTTGTCTGAGTCCGCGGCCACATCCGCGAGCCCAACCTGCGCCAGGCCGCCGCTGCAAAGTGGGCAACTGGCCGGAGAGCCTCTGGAAAGCGCGCCGCTGAATCGTGCGCCGCTGAATCGTGCGTCGCCGACTGGGGCACCAGCACCGCTGGCGGGCCGCCCGACCGGGCGCTTTGGACGCCGCGACCGCATCCTCCTTCAGCGCGAATTCAAAGCGGTTTTGCAGCACGGCTGGCGCGGCCGCGGGGCTCATCTGCAGGTGGTCGCCCAGCGGCGTTCGGCAGAGCCCACCGGCGGCGCGCGCCTGGGGCTGTCGGTGTCGAAGCAGACCGGAAATTCGCCGGCACGGGCACGTATGCGTCGGCTGATTCGCGAGGCATTCCGTGCACTTCGCGTCCCAGCCCTGACCGGAGTCGACGTGGTGGTCCTGGCGCGCATCCCCTGGCCGATGGCGGGCCTTGCCGAGGTGAGTGCAGAAATGTCGAAAATTTTCGACTATGTATGCAGCAATCTCGACCGCGAGCGCCGCAGCCGATCGCCGGGCGATCGCCGGCCCCAGCGGGGCGCCACGCCATGACGACCGCCGATCCCTTGGCACCGATGCCGCCGCCGCGCCGCCCCGTGGCGTGGTTGCTGGCTGCCATGGTGGCGGGCTACCGCCGGGTGCTGTCGCCGCTTTTGCCACCGGCCTGCCGCTTTCACCCATCTTGTTCGCAATACGCGCTCTTGGCCCTGAGCGGGCACCCGGTCTACCGGGCTCTGCCGCTGATTGCCTGGCGCCTGCTGCGCTGTCAGCCGCTCTGCGCTGGCGGGGTGGATTTTCCGCCTCCCGGTCGCTTTGCGCCGACCCATGGCGACCCGGACTTGCAGCCGCCGCACGCCCATCCCCATCACCCAGTGCCGTGACGTCTGCCGCCACTTGGAATGAATCTGATGCAGGAATCGTATAGAACCATTGGCTATCTGGGCTTGATCGCCGCCGTATTCAGCGCCACGCCAGCGCTGGCTCAGGTGCCCGCCGCGGACACGGCGACGCCTGTGGCGGCCCCCGCCCCTGCCAGCGCGGTGGTGGCGGCCCCTGCCGCGCCGACGCCAAGTAACGCCGCGATCGTCAAGGTGATGTTGCCGCCGGCCGGACCGTGCCGCCCCGGTACGCCCGGCCAAGTGCTCAAGTCGGCCAAGGTGCAGTGGACCGTGTCGCCCTGCTACGGCGGCATCGAGTCGATCCGCTTGCTGGACCCCCAGTTCAAGCTCGCCGCCCGCACCCCGCCGGTCGCCAATCCGCCCGCCTGGGCTGCCGCCAAGTTCGAGGCGGGGCCGCTGGAGCTGGTCGACTCGTGGGACGCCAAGTGGGATCCCTTCCGCGACTTCTTTGACAGCGTCGACGCCGGCGACCAGCCGATCACGGCCAAGTCGGATGGCGCCCTGCTGGCCAAGCGCTTGAAAGATTACACGTTGCTCGACCCGCTGTGGGGCGTGGTCGAAAAGACCGATCGCAGCGTGGCCTTGGCCTGGCCCGACCCGCAGCGCGTGGCCAGCCCGATCTACCTGATCAAGCGTTTCTCGATGGCGGGTCCAGACTTGCCGCACAGCTTGCAGCTGGAAGTCGCCGTCTACAACGTGGGCAACGCCCAGGCGACGGTGACGCTGGCCCACGACTTGACCACCTTTCACGGCACGGAGCACGCCAGCGGCCTGATGGCCATGTTCTCGGCGCCGCCGGACCTGAAAAGCGCGGCGATGCTGGTGGGCGACAAGACCGTCCGTTTCGACGCCAACGCGCTGGCCTCGGCCGAGCTGGCCGACCGCACCCGCGTGGGACTGCCGGCGTGGCTGGGCGTAGATAGCCGTTACTTCTTGCTGGCTTCGGCGCCCGAGCGCGGCTTTGCCGCCCAGAACGACGCGCGCCTGCAAGCCGTAGGCAATGGCGTGCTGGTGGCCCGGCTGAAGCTGGCGCCGGCGACGCTGGGTGTGGCGCAAAACGCCTGTGTGGACCCGGCGTTGGCTGCTGCGACCGGCCACCCGGCTTGTGGCAAAGATCAGAAGATCGCCCACGGCCAAAGCTGGCACTGGAGCCTGTACACCGGCCCCAAGGACGTGGACTTGCTGCGCCCCGCCAAGGCCGAGCTGGTCGAAGCCATTGATTTTGGCTGGTTCGGCACCATCGCCCGGCCGATGTTGGCGGTGCTGGGCTGGGGTTTCTCGGTGTCGGGCAGCTGGCCAGTGGCCATCCTGATCCTGACGGTGCTGGTCAAGGCGCTGCTGTGGCCGATCACCATGCGCTCGATGAAATCGATGAAGAAGATGAGCCAGCTCAAGCCCGAAATCGACAAGGCGCGCGCCGACTTGGAAGCCCGCGCCAAGAAGCTGGGCAAGCCGGTGGACCCCAACGAGCTCAACCGCGTGACGTTTGACCTGTACAAGCAGCACGGCGTCAACCCGGTGGGCGGCTGCTTCCCGCTGCTGCTGCAGATGCCGATCTACATCGCGCTGTATCGCAGCATCAACGCCTCGGTCTCGCTGTTCAACCAGCCGCTGTTCCTGTGGATCGGCGACATGACGCAAAAGGATCCGTACTACGTGCTGCCGCTGGTGCTGGGCGTGGTGATGTTCCTGCAGCAGAAGTGGACGCCGCAGGCGGCGGGCGGCGATCCGGCGCAGCAGAAGATGATGCTGTACTTCATGCCGGTGCTGTTCACCGCGATGATGCTGGGGTTGCCCTCTGGCCTGACTCTGTACATCCTGATCAACACGGCGCTGTCCGTGGTCCAGACCCTGGTCATGCAGCGCAGCGATGTGCCCGCCGGCAAGCCCGCCACCTAAACTTGAGTGCCCTTCCGTAGTTTGTTCCATAGGGGGAATTCATGACGACCGCGCCCGAGCTCGAAACTGCGCCCAGCCCTGATGCCGACGACGAAGAGGGCGGTGGCTTGCGGCTGCACGTCTCTTTGGACGAAAAGGTCACGATCGCCCGCGACACCGCCGCCCGCATGTTCGAGCTGCTCGGCGCCGGTCAGCCCCGCATCGATGTGGCCGTAGAAGACGAGCAAATCGTGGTGCACCTGGCCGACATCCACCCGCAGCTGCAGCCACAGGGCGACACGCGGGTGCTGGAAGCCCTGCAATTCATCTTGAACAAGGCCGTCAACAAGATGGCCCTGCAGCGCACCCGCTTATCGCTGGACGCCGAGGGCTTTCGCCGGCGCCGGCCCGAGGGGATCGACAAAGTCGCCGAAGCCCTGGCGCAAAAAGCGCTGCTACTGGGCAAGGCCATCGCCCTGGGGCCGCTCAATCAGATGGACCTGCGGATTCTGTCGCACCAGGTGGGCAAAGTGGCCGGCGTGCAAGCGCAAGTTCACGGCAGCCACGACAGCCGCCGTCTGGTCGTCGCGCCCGTTGCGGTGCGCGGCGAAGAGGGCGACGGGGACGAAGACGGCGACGAGGGCGATGCCAACGCCCCCACAGGCAAGCGCCGCCGCCGCCGGCGTCGATAGATTCTCGCAAAATCAAGCCAGGTTACGATCGCGCCAGTCGCCGCTGGGAATCGCCACGGCGCCCGCGGGCACGTCGTTCATCTGCCACAGCCAGGCCAGCCGATCGCCGGCGTGGGTGTGCACTTGGCCGAGCACCCGCCAGTACATCGACTGGGCGTGGTAGCCGGTAAAATCTTCCAATTCATCCAGTTTTTGCAGGCGCCGCGGCAGGTCTGGACAATGCCGCAGCTCGCCAAGGACCCGGTCGGGCTCGGCCGCCGGAGTCAGCACCGGGTAGGCGCCCAGGCTCCATAATCGTCCACTCATGTAGCCAGGCTCAACGCTCGCCGGCTCCAGCAGGGGCGCGTTGGGCTCGCCGTGGCGCAGGGTCCCGTAGGCAAACACGTCGCTCAGGGGGGGCACTGGCTCGCCAGCGGCGGCGTGCAGCACTGGGGTCGCGTCGATTCCCCACACGTTCAGGAACGTGCGAACCCGGTCGACCTGCACCGGGTCTGGGCGCACCGGCCACGCCTCGCGGCACACGCCGCAGGTCCAGGCCCAGACCACGCGACCGTCGTTCCGCAACGTGGCCACTTCGCTCCAGTCGCCGCTGCCGCGCAGGTGGGTGGCGCCAGCCGCGCTCGCCTGCAGCAAAAGGCCGGGCAGCAAGTGGGCCGGGTGGGCGGTGGCGGACAGGCGCGCCGCGCCGCGGCCATCGTCGGCCCAAACCGGTGTGCAATCGGGCAAGTACGCAGGGCCCAGACTCTCCAGCGCGCCCGGTTGCAGCTGCCAGACGCGGCAGGCACGCGCTAGGTCGCCCGGCGTTGGGCCGGCACCGTACAAGAAGAAGGTATCGTTCATGGCGCTATCATTCAGGATCGCAGACACCGTCGCAGGTGTGCTGAACGGTGCCGTCCTTGCGCAGGAACAGGTCGACCTGCTTCTTGGAGGCGGCCAGGGTGCGCTGGGTGTTGTGCACAAAGTTTTCGACCTCGGCCGGCTGAGCCAACAAGTCCAAGGGCGGCGTCTTCAAATCGAATTCGTTCAGCGCCGCGGGCGCCGGCGCCGCCACTTGCTGCAGGCCGAACACCTGCCGCGGCGAGGGCTGGAGCAGCGGCAGCCCTAACAGGCGCGCGTGCAGGTGGGTCGCCAGGTTGGGCACGCTGGTGTCCGAAAGTCCACAGTGCATCAGGATCTTGCGCGTCGCCGGACTGCCCGGATAGGTGTCGCTGACGACGTGGCCGGCGTAGCTCACGGGATCGATGCGCTCAAGCGGACCGTGCAGCAAGAGCGCCAGCCGCGCCGCGCCGTCTTGGCTGCCGGCGGCGTTCTCCAAGATGCCCAGGAACGGGCCGAACGGCGCCGCCCGCGACATCATCAGTCCAAAGCTGGCGCCGCCGTTCGACAAAACCGCCCGATCCAGCCACGGGTTGATGGCAAGTTCGGTGCCGCCCAAGATGTGACCCATTGAAATGCCGTAGAAATACACTTGCTCGGGGTCGGCCAGGCTGGCCGCGCCGGGATGTGCCTGCGGCAGCTGCCACAGGCCGTGCTTGGCGGCCCAGGTCAGCGAAAGCTGATTGATCAAGCCCTGGTAGGTGCGCTCGATGAACCGTGCCCCCTGGTTGGGGTTCAAGATGAGGTCGGTCACTAGCTGGCCGGCGTCGGGCTTGGACATGCCCACCCAATCCACCGCCATGGCCACAATCCCGTATTCGTTGAGTAGTTCGGGCAAGAAGCCTTCGTACGCCTCGGCCTGGGTACCAAAGAAGCCGTGGCCGAACTGGATCACCCGCACCGGACCGGGGAACTTGCCGGTCCACACGCTGGGCGGAATGAGCAGCGAGAACACCGCCTTGGTCGTGCCCTTTTGCAGCGGCTTGCCGCCCGCGTCGCGCACGACCTGGGTGCCGGGCCCATCACTGGCCATGAAGTTGGGCACGCTCAGCTCGCCCTCGACCCGGCGGGCGAGGTCGGGGCGCGGGTTTTCGTAGACCTGGGTCACGGTAGCGTCCAAAGCCATGCTTTCAAGGGCTTGCAAGGCCTGACTGCGCACTGCGAGCAGATCGCCGGTGGCCACCCCTTCGCTGCGCGTGGTCACGTCCCAGGCCAGCAGCAAGTCAGCGCGTTGCACGCCGAACTTGGTCAAAACGGGGAAGATTTGTGCCTCCCAGTGCCCGCGCAACGGCTCGGCCTTGGCCAGGGCCTTCTTGTCGCGCAGCGCCGCAAAAACCGCTGGGGCTGTATGGGCCTTGCCCGTCAGGTCCTTCAAGCCCTTGCGCAGCGCCGCCACGTAGCGATGGCCCGGCTTCAGCACCGTCATGGGCCTCAGCATCAGCAGCCGTTCAGCCGGCACCGCAGGGCGGGCGTCCACTTCGGCAATGTGCGGGATGGCCTCGCCGGTGTCGGCATCCAAAAGCAGCGTGGTCGAGGTCGGCTTTTGCGACGGCGAGTAGTCGACGCGCAGGTTTTGGCCATCGTAGGGCGGCAGCAACCCTGCGGGATCCACGCCACCGGGCAGGTGAATCGCCAGTTGCGGCAGGATCGGCGCGCCGTCTTGCGGGAACATGCCAAAGAAGTCCAGCGGTTCGCCCTTGCCGCCGCTGCCGATGTGCTTGGGCGCCGCCGCCGCCGGCAAGCGCAAGGAACCGTCGCCCTGGCGGTACCAGTCCGAGGGCCAGGGCGTCATGCAGTCCCAGTCCTCGGCCAGGGGTTGGCAACCCTCGGGGACTTTGCCGTCGGCGTGGATCGGCACCGGGGTATGGCTGGGCTCTTGGGTGGCCTCGCCGCCGTCGCTGCAGCCGGCCCAACCTACCATCGCTGCCAGCAGCGCCGGTTGCCAGCGGCGCTCGTCGCGCATCATCCTGCCCTGCATCGCCGTTTCTCCGCTCGCGGCCGGTCCGCAAGGCCGCAAGGTATTGCGCGGTGGGCCTTTGCGCAACCCCGGCGCGGCCCTTGTGCCGCCGACGCGGCGGTCGCATGATGCGCAGAGCAGTCGCCGGAGGGTGCATGACCGATCCGACCATCCGAATCCGCAAACCGGCCGTGGCGGGCAGCTTTTACGCAGACCAGCGCCCGGCGCTGAACGCCCAACTCGACCAGGCCTGGGAGGCGCGCGTGTCCCGGCGGTGGCCGGTCCCCAAGGCGCTGATCGCGCCCCACGCTGGCTACTTCTACAGTGGCGCCGTTGCGGCCTCTGCCTACGCGCTCTTGCAGGGCGCCGAGCACATCCGCCGGGTGGTGGTGTTGGGGCCCTCGCACCACTTCGCCCTGGATCGGTTTGCCCTTCCCGAATCTTCGGTGTGGTCCACGCCGCTGGGGCTGGTTGGCCTGGGCGTCCGCGACATGGCGACTTTGGGCGAGCGGCCCGACATGCTGGTCAGCGAGCGGGTTCACGAACGCGAGCACAGCCTGGAGGTGCAGCTGCCGTTCTTGCAGCGGGTCCTGCCCCATCGCTGGGAGCTGGTGCCGGTGCTGGTCGGCGCGGTTCCGCCACCGCAAGTGGCGGGCCTTCTGGCCGAATTGTGGGGCGAATCCGAGACCTTGATCGTAGTCAGCAGCGACTTGTCGCACTACTTGACCCAAGCCGCCTGCACCGAGGTGGACGGCGAAACCTGCCGCAAAGTCTTGGCAATGGACCCCACCGGCTGGCGCGGCGACATGGCTTGCGGCTGCTACGCCGTGGCGGGATTGCTCAGCGCCGCCCGCGCCCACCACCTGCGCTGCGAGCAACTGGACGCGCGCACCTCGGCTGCCGCCAGCGGCGACACCAACCGCGTCGTGGGGTACGGCGCGTTTGCCTTCTGGGAATCCGAGGTTGCGCAGTGAGCGCTGGGCCTTGGTCAGCGACGCAGCAGCGGGTCATGGCGGCGTTGGCTTGGTCGGCCTTGGAGAGGGCTGTGCTGGGCGGCTTGGAGCTGGAACTAGCGGCGATCGTGGACGAATACCGCTGGCTGGCAGGGCCCGCGGCCACCTTTGTCACCTTGGAAGAGGCAGGCCAATTGCGCGGCTGCATTGGCAATTTGGAGCCCAACAAGCCACTCGCCCAGTCGCTGGCCGACAATGCGGTCAGTGCCGCCTTGCGCGACCCGCGTTTTGCCCCGGTCCGCGCGCACGAGTTGGCGCAAGTGACCATGGAGATCAGCATCTTGTCGCCCATGCAGCCGCTGCCGGTCGACTCGTGGCAGGCCCTGCACGACGCGCTGCAGCCGGGCCGCGACGGGTTGCTGGTGCGGATGGGCGGCCGCGGCGCCACGTTCCTGCCCGCTGTGTGGGAGGATCTGCCCGATCGCGCGGCGTTCCTGGATCATCTGTGGCGTAAGGCCGGGTTGGCGCCGCGGCATTGGCAGGCCGACGCGCGTGTCTGGACCTATCGCGCCGACAAGTTCGCCGCCCCGCGCCCATAGCCGCCTGCCGTCAGCCGGGCTACACTCGCAGCGCCTGCGATCAGGCACTCTAGGCCCGCGCATGAACGCACCTGCTTTTCCGCCCAAGCTGCCCCATGTTGGCCAAAGCCCGGTCCGTCTGGACGCCGAGGCCAAGGTTCGCGGAACGATTCGCTATGTCGACGACTTGCCCTTTGACGGCTGGCATGGCGCCACGGTGCGCACGCCGATCGCCCGCGGCAGGGTCAAGGCCGTGCGCTTCTTGGAAGGGCCGGACTGGCGCGAGTTCGTGATCGTCACCGCCAAGGACATTCCGGCCAGCGTGGCGTCGGTGCATGCGCCCGACACGTCGCACGGTGCCAGCGACGCGGCCGCCTCGAACTTGGTCGACCTGAACATGGTGCAGCTCATCGAGCGCGACCAACCGTATCTGGTGCGCAGCGAATTCCGCCACAAGCACGAGGCGGTGGTGCTGCTGGCCCACCCGGATCCCGAGGTGGTGCGCTGGGCCGCCACCCGCGTGCATGTGGAGTGCGAGCCGCTGCCCGCCTACATCGACTACACCCAACTGCCGACCGCCGAGCAGATCCAGCGCGGCAAAGACAATTCGCTGAAGAACCTGCGCCTGTGCAAAGGTGCGGGCGAAGACGACGCGGCGCTCGCGGCAGTTTTTGCCAGTGCCTACAAGGTCGTAGAGGGTGTGTACCACACCGGTGCGCAAGAGCAGGCCTACATCGAGCCGCAGGGGATGATCGCCCGCGTTGACCTACATCCGCACGATCAGATGCACCCGCATTGGCCCAAGCAGCCGTTCAAGGTCCGCATCGAAGGGTCGATGCAGTGCCCGTACTACGTGCATACCGCCATCAAGCATCTGTGCAACCTGCCCGACGACGCCGTGGAGATTGCCCAGACCGCGACGGGCGGCGGCTTTGGCGGCAAAGAAGACTATCCGTCGATCATCGCCGGCCACGCCACCTTGCTCGCCATGAAGGCGCGCCGGCCCATCAAGATCATCTACGACCGCGTCGAAGACATGCAGGCGACCACCAAGCGCCACCCCTGCGAGACGCGCATCCGCACCGCCCACGCTCAGGACGGCTCGCTGCTGGCCCTGCAAGCGCAGGTGCGCATGGACGGTGGCGCGTATCTCACGCTGTCACCTGTGGTTTTGTCGCGCGGCACCCTGCACATTGCCGGGCCGTACGAGATCCCGCACGTCCGCATCGAGTCCAAGGCGGTGCTGACCAACACCGCGCCCAACGGGGCGTTTCGTGGATTTGGCGCGCCGCAGACCATCTTCGCCATGGAGCGGCACCTGGACAAGGCCGCGCACGCCTTGGGGATCGGCAGCGACACCCTGCGCAACCGCAACTTCGTGCGACCGGGCGGCACGCTGTCGACCGGGCAGGTGATCACCGAGGAAGTGGACTATCCGGCCTGGATGGCCAAGGTGCAAGCTGAGCTGGGTTGGGCCGATAAGCACAAGCAGTATCAGGCGTTCAATGCCGAGCAGGCCCGCACCGGCGGCATGCTGCGCCGCGGCCTGGGCCTTGCCACTTTTATGCACGGCTGCGGCTTCACGGGTTCGGGCGAAGTGATGCTCGACTCGCGCTGCAAGGTGCGCGTCACGCCCCTGGGCCAAGTCGAAGTCTGCGTGGCCAATACCGAAATCGGACAGGGCGCCATCACTATCTTTGCCCAGATCGCCGCCGACGCGCTGGGTCTGGGCCTGGGTGACGTGTGTGTGGCGCGGCCCGACACCAAGGAAGTGCCCAACTCGGGGCCCACGGTGGCCTCGCGAACGTCGATGGTAGTGGGACACTTGGTCGCCCGCGCCTGCGACGACTTGGTCTTGAACCTGGAAAAGGCCGGCCTGCTGACGCCCGACATGGCCGCCAAGGGGCCCGTCCCCGCTCCTTCGGCCCTCAGCGTGGCCCGCGGCGCCACCTGGCAGCCGGACGCCCTGCGCAATGCCTTGAAGAAGGCGGCGGAAATGGGCCCGGCGGTCAACGAAGGCTGGAGCCGCTACGCCCCGCCGCCCGGCGTGATCTGGGACGATACGGTCTACAAGGGCGTCGCCTACGGCACCTACGCCTGGGCGGCCTACGGCGCCGACATCGAGGTCGATACCACCACGATGGAGGTCAAAGTCCTGGACTTTGTGGCCTTTCAAGAGATCGGCCGCGTGCTGAATCCCACGCTGGCGGTGGGACAGATCGCGGGCGGCGTGGTGCAGGCGCTGGGCTGGGCGCTGTGGGAGCAGGTGCGTCTGGACGCGCAAGGCGGCATGTGGAATGCCAATTTGACTAGCTACGTCATTCCCACCATGGCCGACGTGCCGACGATCCGGGTGCTGTTCGACGAAAACCCGTACGCCTACGGCCCCTTTGGGGCCAAGGGCATCGGCGAGCTGCCCATGGACGGGCCGGCGCCGGCTGTGTGCAACGCCCTGTCGATGGCGCTGGGCGTAGGCATCGACGCCATCCCGGCGACGGCGGAATCGCTGCTGGAGAGCACGCTCAAGTAGTCGAAACTACGGAGTGCTCGGCTTGTCCCACTTGTCCGCAAACGACTGGTAGCGGCCCCGGACCCTGGGCAAGTGGCGCCGCAGTCCCGCAATCGTATCGCGCGGGACCTGCTTGGCCGTCAGCCGCGCCGCCCACGCCGGCACATGGCCGCCCGGATCCGCGCGCACTTGGTACTCCACGCGCGTCTGCTGGTCGCTCAAGCGGGTCATCTTCCACGAGCCCACCACCATGGGCATCCGCACGCAGCCGTCGACCGGCGGCCAGCGCGCGTCGGCAATCGCACGAAATCGAACGGTAATTTCGGACGTGCCCAGGCCCGTCACGCTGCCGTGGAGCAGCGCGTCGCGGTCGTCGAGCGGCCAGGGCGCGCCGGTCCGCATATAGAAAATCCGTTCCGTGTCGCTGATATGCACGTACTCGCGGTTCTTGACGCAGCGGGCGTTCCAGTCGCAAAAGTGGTCCAGATCGTCCACGACCCCCGCCACCTCGTACAAACCCGCGGGCAGGATCGCGGTCCCGCGAAACTCGGGGAGATCGCTGCCGGGCACGTCGCGCATCTCTAGCGTGACGCCGTCTTCCACGCCCACGCGCTGCCACGGCTCGGCCAGGGCAAGCGCCGGCAAACACAGGCAGAGCAGCCCAAGGATTCGCGTCGTCCACGGTGCAGCCATGGCTCACCTCCGCCCGCCCAGCTTGACCGAAGCGCGATTTTTGACAAGCTGCCGCCGCGCGAGGTGGGGCATGCCGTGGTTGCCAAAAGTCATCTGGGTCGAAGGCCCGGCGTCGCAGCCCGACCGAGTGGCTCTGCTGCTGCACGGTATCCTGGGCTCGGCCCGCAACCTGCGCAGCGTGGCGGTGCAGCTGCAGCGGTCGCGGCCGTCTTGGCGCGTCGCCGTGGCGGACCTGCGCAACCACGGAGATTCGCTGGGCGCGCCGCCGCCGCACGACCTGGACGCCTGCGTGCGCGATGTGCAGGGCCTGTTCGCCGAGTGGCAAGTGCCGGCGCAGGTGGTGATCGGCCACTCGTACGGCGGCAAAGTGGCGATGGAGCTGGCCAAGCGGCCGCCTTTGGGGCTGCGGCAGGTGTGGGTGCTCGACACGCTGCCGCACCTGACGCTGGCCGAGGAATGGGCGGCCGCGGGCGATCCGGACTCGCTGGCCCTGATTCTGCAGCTTTTGCGGGAAGTTCCGCAGCCTCTGGCCAGTCGCGCGCAGTTGCTCGACCGGTTCGCCCAAGCCGGGGTCGATGGCGGCGTGGCGCAGTGGATGACCACCAACCTGAGCGAGCGCGACGGCGGGCTGTACTGGCGCTTTGACCTGGCCGCGGTGGATCAGATGTTGGCGTCGTATTTTGCGACCGACAGTTGGCCCGTGCTCGAGCGGCCGCCGCCGGGGCTGCGCATCGACGTGGTGCGCGGCGGACGCTCGTCGCGCTGGACACCCGGGGTCCTGCAGCGTCTGGCCCAGATCCAGAGTCGCGACGTGCGGTTGCATACTCTGGCCGACGCCGGGCATTGGCTGCATGTCGACCAGCCGCAGGCGCTGCAACAGCTGCTCGTGCCCTCCCTGGCCCGTTTGGAACAAGCGTGACGACGTTGCCGTGACATCCACACGAGCGGCCCCGGCCTCGCGATCGACACAAGCGCGGCCCTGACGTACACTTTCGCGCCCCGCCGCCCTGGCGGTCGTGCAGCGTTCGAGGGTCCCATGCAGGTTGTGGTCATCGGTTCGGGCTATGTCGGTCTGGTCGCGGGCGCGTGTTTCGCAAGCGGCGGCTTTGCGGTCACCTGCGTCGACATCGACGCCGGCAAGGTCGAGCGTCTGCGCGAAGGCATCATTCCGATTTGGGAACCGGGCCTGGAGCAGATGGTCCGCGAAAACGCCGCCGCCGGGCGTCTGCAGTTCACCACCGATGGCAGCGGCCCGATCAGCCAAGCCGACGCGGTGTTCATCGCCGTGGGCACGCCACCGCAAGAAGACGGCTCGGCCGACCTGAGCCATGTGCTCAACGTGGCGCGCAGCATGGCCGACCACCTGACCGGATACACGGCCGTTGTCGTAAAAAGTACCGTGCCGATCGGCACCTGCGACAAGGTCCAGGCCATCTTGGACGAGCGCTTGGCGCAGCGCCCTGGCGTGGAAGCTGAGGTGGTGTCGAATCCCGAATTCCTTAAGGAAGGTGCGGCGATCGAGGACTTCATCCACCCCGACCGCGTCGTGGTCGGCGCGCGCTCGGAGCGGGCTCGCCATCTGATGGACCAGCTCTACGCACCGTTCGTCCGCGGCCCCGAGCAGATGATCCACGTCGACGTCCGCTCCAGCGAGATGACCAAGTATGCCGCCAACGCCATGCTGGCGACCCGTATTTCGTTCATGAACGAAGTCGCGGCGTTGTGTGACAAGGTCGGCGCCAACGTCAAGGCGGTGCAGCGCGGCATCGGCCTGGACGCCCGCATCGGCGCGCTCTTCCTCAACGCCGGCATCGGCTATGGCGGCTCGTGCTTCCCCAAGGATGTCAAGGCGCTCATGTCTACCGGCCGCGACGCCGGCTGCGCGATGGAGATCCTGTCGGCGGTCGAGTCGGTCAACGATCAGCAAAAAGGTTTGTTGGCTCGCCGGGTTTTGAAGCGTCTGGGCGAAGACCTGCGCGGCAAGACCGTGGCGCTGCTGGGCCTGGCCTTCAAGCCCGACACCGACGACATGCGCGAAGCGCCCAGCCTGACCATCGCCCGCAAGTTGGGCAAAGCTGGCGCCAAGATCGTGGGTTACGACCCAGTGGCGCAGCACACTGCTCGTGTCGAACTAGGCGACAGCATCACCTACGCCGCCACCTGGCAAGAGGCGGTGGCGGGCGCCGACGCAGTCTTGCTCGTCACCGAGTGGTCCGAATTCCGCGGTCTTTCGGCGGCCGACCTCGCGGGCGCCACCCGCTGCCGCTTGGTCTATGACGGCCGCAACATCTGGGATCCCAAAGAGTTCTCTGAAGCCGGCTTCGAGTACCACGGCATCGGCCGCCGCTGAGTCCGATCCGTCCGCTTCGCGTCACCCCCCAAGTTTTTACCGTCACCCCCAGGTTTTCCCGTCACCCCCAGGTCTTCCCGTCACCCCCAGGTCTTCTCGTCACAGGCGTCTCACGCCGCCGCGTGGGCCAATCCCCTCTGGGGCTGCGCTCTGCTATCCTTGCCGCGCGCACCGATGCGCGCCCGTGTGCCGACATGCTCGATCTGCCCTACCGTCCCCGCCGCAACCGCAAGTCGCCGGCCATCCGCGCCGCCATCGCTGAGACCTGGCTGGCGCCGCAACACTTCATTTTGCCGCTGTTCGTCCACGCCGGCACGGGCACCGAGCCGATCGGGTCGATGCCGGGCTGCCTGCGCTTGGACCGCGCCGCCTTGCTGCAAGAAGTGCAGGGCGCCTGGGACGAGGGAATTCGCGCCGTCATCCTGTTCCCCAAGATCGACGAAGGCCTCAAAACCTCGGATGGACGCGAGTGTTTCAATCCTAAGGGGCTGGTGCCGACGCTAATCACCGAGCTGAAGCGCCAGTGGCCCGAGCTCATCGTGCTGAGCGACGTCGCCCTGGACCCGTACAACAGCGACGGCCACGACGGCATCGTGCAAGACGGCAAGATCCTGAACGACGAGACCGTGGAAGTCCTCTGTCAGCAAGCGCTTTGCCACGCCCGCGCTGGAGTCGACATCGTCGCGCCGTCGGACATGATGGACGGCCGGGTCGCGGCGATCCGCGAAGCTCTGGATAGCGAAGGCTTTACCGGCGTGTCGATCCTGTCGTACACCGCCAAGTACGCCTCGGCCTTCTACGGGCCGTTCCGCGACGCGCTGGACTCGGCGCCCAAGTTCGGCGACAAGAAGACCTACCAGATGGACCCGGCCAATGCCCGCGAGTCCCTGCGCGAGCTGGCGCTGGACGAGGGCGAGGGCGCCGACATGGTGATGGTCAAGCCCGCCGGCCCCTATCTGGACGTGATCCGCTTGGTCCGCGAAAACACGACCCTACCGGTCGCGGCCTACCAAGTCTCGGGCGAGTACGCGATGATCAAGGCCGCCGCGCAAAACGGCTGGATTGACGAGAAGCGCGTGGTGCTAGAGAGTCTGTTGGCCATTCGCCGCGCGGGCGCCGACCTGATCCTGACCTACTATGCCCGTGCGGCCGCGCGTTGGCTGAAGGCGTAGGGTCACGCCGGCAGCAGGGATGCGCCGCGTACCGCGAGGCCCGGTTTTGGAGAGCCAGGCCCGTTTGCGAACCAAGAGGTTAGAGTGCTGAGCACGGGCCTGCACGGCTGGCAGTGGTTGGCCGCTTCGTCGGCGGTGTTGCTGCTGGGCCCGGCGGTGGTGTGGTTGGCGGCGCGCTGGCGGCATTTGCTCGACGCGGTCGATGCTTTTGTGCTGGTGGCGGTGGGCGGTCTGGTCGCCACCGATGCGTTGCCCGAAGCCGTGCACAAGGGCGGCTGGCCGGTGGTTTTGCTGGCGGTTCTGGGCTTTGTGGGGCCGACGCTGCTCGAGGTGTGGCTGCACCGCGCCGCGCGGGCCGTGCACACCGCCGCCCTGGGCCTGGGGTTGCTCGGTCTGTGCCTGCACGCCGGCCTGGACGGGGTCGTGCTCGGGCACGCACAGGGCGACGCGGCGGCGAACCTGGCCACGGCCGTGCTGCTCCACCGCTTGCCAGAGGGGCTGACCATCTGGTGGCTGCTGGCGCCCGGCTACGGGACCACCTTTGCCGCGGCGGTGCTGGCCAGCGTGGCCGTGGCCACGGGCGGAGGGATGATTGCCGCCGATTCCCTGGCGTTCTTGCACACGTCGGGTGGTATGGGCTGGACCGAAGCACTCGTTGCGGGTTCGTTGCTGCACGTCATCGTCCACCGGCCGCACCCGCTGGTCGCCGAGCGTCAACACGAAAAGCAACGCGGTCCGGGCAGTTGGCGCTGGGCGGCCGGCTTGGGCGGCCTGGCCGGCTTGGCGCTCTTGGTGGGATCGTTGCCGACCGACGAGCCCGAATTCGCCAGCCGCATCCGGGTCTTTGTCGATCTGGCGGTGGATTCGGCACCTGCGCTGCTCTTGGCCTATGCGGCGGCGGGCGCCGTGCAGGCCTACTTGCCGGCGGCGGGCGTGCGCTGGATGGCGCGCGGTTCGCGGCTGAGCCGTGCCTGCCGGGGCGCGGCCTTTGGCTTGCCGCTGCCGATCTGTTCGTGCGGGGTGGTGCCGGTGTATCGCTCGCTGGTGGTGCAGGGCGTGCCCTCGGCCGCGGCGATGGCGTTCTTGGTGGCGACCCCCGAGCTGGGCCTGGATGCGGTGTTACTGTCCTTGCCGCTGCTCGGCACGGCCATGACGGTGGCGCGGCTAGTCGCGGCGTTTGCTCTGGCGCTGACGATGGGTGTGGTCCTGGGCGGTTTCTTGGACGACCGCCACGCGAGCAACCCAGAGCGCGGCGAGTTGGGCGAGTTGGCCAAGCCGGCAGATGCCAGCAGGAGCGAGCGGTTGCGCACGGCTTTGACGGTCGGCCTGGTCGAGATGGTCGATCACACGGGGCCTTGGATCCTGCTTGGCCTGGTGCTGGCCGCCGCGGTGCAGCCGTGGCTGGGCGGCAGCGCGCTGCTGGGCCTGCCGCCCGCTTTGCAGGTGCCCCTATGGGGTCTGGCCGGCATGCCCACGTACGTCTGCGCGTCGGGGGCCACGCCGCTGGTCGCCGTGCTGCTTGGGGCGGGCGTTTCGCCAGGCGCGGGCCTGGCTTTCTTGCTTACTGGTCCCGCGACCAATCTCGCCACGGTGGGGATGCTCGGCCGTCTGCACGGGCGCACGGCGGCGGCTGCGTACATGGGCGGCATGACGCTGTTGGCCGTGGGCGCCGGCTACTTGGCGAACGCGGTGCTGGGCGTTCAGGTGCCTGCAGCGGCGGCCACGGTCCATGGCCACGATCACGGGCCGCTGGCGCCGATCGCCTTGGCGGCCCTGGGCCTGCTGTTTCTGGCCAGTTGGATGCGCCAGGGTCCGCGCGGATTCCTGGCGCAGATCATGGAATTTGCGGGCGGTGCCTCGCCGCATCGGCACGCGGGGCATCACCATGGGGACCACGACGGTCACCACCACCGCCCCGCCGCTCCCGGCCATCCTGCCGGGTCGGTGTTGAAAGTGCGGACTCCGGCTGGCCACCACCACCATCACGGTGCCGGTGGTCACCATCACCACCACCACGGCGAGCACGACCACCACCACTAATACGCACCCCACCTGATTCGCGCCTGTACGGCATTTCTGACCCGTTCTGCAACTGGCGAGAATCAGGCGGGGACCCCGGTTCGGGCCCGAAAAATTGCCCGAGTTTTCGATCTGATTTGGACGGATCTGGTATAAGGGGCCGAGGATGCAGAGCAAGTCAGCGCAGCGCGAAGGCATCTTGCAGCAACTGGCCGACCGGGGCGGCGCTTCGGCGGCGGCGGTGGCCCAGGTTGCGCGTCTGAGCGGCGTGCCCGAGGCCGATGTGTGGGGCGCCGGGACCTTTTACGGGCTGTTGCGCCGCGATCCGCAGAAAACCTTGGTGTGCAACGGCTTGTCGTGTCAGCTGCACGGCGCCGACCGGCTGCACCACCAACTGGTCGCGCAAGGTGTGGCGACAGATTCGGTCGCTTGTCTAGGCCTGTGCGACGTTGCCCCGGCGGCCGTGGGGCCGACCTTGCTGCCTCTTGCGGCCAACGACCAACCCGCGCACGTGCTGCCCGCCGACTCCAATCTGCCGATCGACCTGGGTGGGCCGCGCGATCGCCGCTACCGGGGCTTGGGCGCGGCGCTCAAGCTGGGGCCCGAGGCGGTGCTGAGCGAGCTGCAGGCCTCCGGCTTGCAAGGCCGCGGCGGCGCTGGGTTTGCCGCTCATTTCAAGTGGCGCAGCGTGCGGAACCAGCCCAGCCCTACGCGTTACGTTGTGTGCAACGCCGACGAAGGCGAGCCCGGCACCTTCAAGGACCGCGAGGTGATTCGCCGCCAACCCGACAAGCTGCTGGAAGGCCTGGCGATTGCCGCCCACGTCGTGGGTGCGACCCAGATCTACATCTACCTGCGCGGTGAATTCGAGCGCGAGCGCCGCATCCTGCAAGACGCCATCGATACGGCGCTTTTGGGCCCGCTAGCTGGCCTGGAAGTCCACATCGTGCGCGGCCAGGGCGCCTACATCTGCGGCGAAGAGACGGCTTTGCTGGAAAGCCTGGAAGGCCGCCGCGGCATGCCCCGCCTCAAGCCGCCGTTCCCCACCGAGCGCGGTTTTCGCAATCAACCCACGCTGATCCACAACGTCGAGACGTTGGCTTGCGTACCCGACATCGTCTTGCGCGGCGGCGCCCGCTTTGCCAGCCTGGGCCGCCGCGAGCCGGGGGCCAAGCTGTACTGCATCTCGGGCCACGTGGCGCGCCCTGGCGTATACGAGCTGCCGCTGGGCGTCACCTTGGACGAGCTGGTCGCTTGTGCCGGCGGTTATGTAGGCACTCCGCTTGCCTTTTCGCCTGGTGGCGCGTCGTCCGGCTTCCTGCCCATGAGCGAGCGCAGTCGACCCCTCGATTTTGCCAGCCTTGGCCAAGTCGGCTCGATGCTAGGCAGCGCCGGCGCCGTCGTGCTGAACGATAGCGTGGACCTGCCGCTGGCCGTGCACTGGCAACTGGGCTTTTTTGAACACGAAAGCTGTGGCCAGTGTGCGCCCTGCCGTTTGGGCAGCCGCTGGATGCGTCAGGCCCTGGATCGCTACTTGGCCAGCGGCGATCCCGCCGAACTCAACGATGTCCGCGACGTCGCGTGGGAAATGGTCGAAGGCTCGATCTGCGGCTTGGGCCAGGTGGCGGCGTTGCCGCTGACCAGCGCACTGCAGCATTTTCCCCATCATTTTGGCCGCCGGCCGCACTCCCAGGAGCACCACCATGGCTGATTCGCTCGTCGTTCACATCGACGGTCAGGCCCTTGCCGCGCAACCGGGCGAAACGGTCCTGCAAGTCGCCAAGCGCAACCACATCGCCATCCCTACGCTCTGCCACGACGAGCGCCTGGACGCGGCAGGCTGCTGTCGGGCCTGCCTCGTCGAGATCGAGGGTCAGCGACGCCTGCAGCCGGCGTGCAATTGGCCGGTCTCCAACGACTTGCGCGTATCGACCCACTCGGCACGCGTCGAGCGCCACCGCGCGACCCTCTTGGGGTTGTACGTGGCCGACCACCGCGTCGACGCACAGGGCCTGCCCGTGCACACCACGCAAGGCAACGAACTGCGAACCTGGGCGCAAACTGCGGACTTCAAGCGGCTACTGGCCATCGATTCGCCGCGCCACCCGCGCGGTCCCGACACCAACCCCTACGTGGCCTACGATCCCGACCTGTGCATCTTGTGTGCGCGCTGCACCCGCTATTGCGACGAGGTCGAGGCCGTCAGCGCCATCCAGCTGGCCTGGCGCGGTGCCGAAACGAGCATCGCCACCGCCGGCGGCCGGGGGCTGCTCGACACGACCTGCGAGCTTTGCGGCGGCTGCGTCGATGTGTGCCCCACCGGCGCCATGCACGCCAAGCAGGCGCCCCGCTTCGAGCAGCCGGGCAGCGTGCAAAAAGTCCGCAGCACCTGCAATTTCTGCGGCGTGGGCTGCCAGCTCGACTTGAACGTGCAGAACGGCAAGATCATCCAGGTCACCGCGCCGCCGCCGGGCGAGACGGTCAACGACGGCAACCTGTGCGTCAAAGGCCGCTTCGCCTACGGCTTTGTCCACCACGAAGACCGCTTGCGCCAACCGCAGATCCGCGGCGCTGATGGGCAGTTGCACGATGCCACCTGGGACGAAGCGCTGCACTACGCGGCCAAAGGTCTACTGGGCGTGCGGGACCGCCACGGCCCCAACGCGCTGGGCTTCGTCTCGTCGTCGCGCTGCACCAACGAAGAGAACTACCTGGTGCAGAAGCTGGCGCGCGCGGTGTTCCAGACCAACAACGTCCACCAATGCGCGGCAACTTGACACGATCCCACGGTCGCCGGTCTGGCGGCCACCTTCGGCGCGGGTGCGATGACCAACTCGGTTCCGGAAATCCGGGACTGCGACTTGCTGTTCGTGATCGGCAGCAACACCACCGAGGCCCATCCGGTCATCGCGATGGAGATGAAGCGGGCGCTGCACCGCGGGGCGCGGCTGTTCGTCGCCGATCCGCGGGCGATTTGGCTGACCCAGATGGCCGAGCAGCACCTGCAGCACCGGCCTGGAACCGACGTCTGGCTGATCAACGCCCTGGCCCACGTCATCGTGGCCGAGGACTTGTACGACAAAGCCTACGTTGAGCAATATACCGAGAATTTTACAGAATTCGCCGCATTGGTCGCCGAGTACACGCCCGAGCGGTCCGAGAGCATCACGGGCGTGCCGGCCGAGCAAATCCGCCAGCTGGCGCGCGCCTATGCGACCACCAAGAAAGCTGCGATCTTCTATACCTTGGGCATTACCGAGCACACCCACGGCACGGACAACGTGTTTGCCCTGGCCAATCTGGTGGCGATCACCGGGCACCTGGGCGTCCGCTCGGCGGGCCTCAACCCCTTGCGTGGGCAGAACAATGTCCAAGGTGCTGGCGACGTGGGCGCCCATCCCGACAACTTGCCGGGGGTGCAGAAGGTGGCCGACGCGACGGCGCGCGCCCGCTTCGAGGCCGAGTGGGGCGCAACCCTGCCGACCGAACGCGGCCTGAACCTCAACGAGATCATGCACGGCATCGAAGAGGGCACGATCCGCGGCCTGTTCGTCATGGGCGAAGACATCGTGGTGTCCGAGCCCAACGCGGCGCGCCTGGAGCGCGGGCTGAACGAGCTCGACTTTGTCGTCGTACAAGAGATTTTCCCCAGCGAGACGGCGCGCTTTGCGCATGTGGTGTTGCCCGCGGCCTGCTTTGCCGAAAAGGACGGCACCTTTACCAACACCGATCGGCGGGTCCAGCGCGTCCGGCGTGCCGTCGCTCCGCCCGGTCAAGCGCGACCCGACTGGCAGATCCTGGCCGATCTGGCGCGCGCGTGTGGCTATCCGATGCCAGCCTATGCGACGCCGGCCGACATCTGGGCCGAGATGGCCCGGCAAAGTCCCAAGTTGGCCGGCATTTCGCATCAGCGCTTGGACCGCGATGGTGGCCTGCAGTGGCCCTGCCCGGCGCCCGACCACGGCGGGACGGCCACGCTGCACGTGGGGGCGCCGATGCGCGGCAAGGTGTTGTTGCACGCCGTGGCCTACCGCCCGCCGGTCGAGCCCACCAGCAGCGAGTATCCGTTGGTATTGTCGACGGGCCGCGTCCTGTACCACTACAACGCCGGCAACCAAACCCGCCGTGATCGCGGGCCAAACATGAAGTTTTCTAGCAATTTCGTAGAGATGTCGCGTCGCGATGCCAAGGATTTGGGCGTGGTCGACGGCGAACTGGTGCGAGTCGTGTCGCGTCGCGGCGAGGTCGAGGTGCCAGTTCTCGTCAGCCCGCGCGTGCGGCACGGGCTGGTTTGGATGCCGATGCACAACTTTGCCACAGCTACGCGAACCAACTTGCTCACTATCGACAAGGGCGACCCGATCACCGGGACTGCGGAGTACAAGGTCTGCGCAGTCCGCGTCGAGCGCGTGGCCGCCGCTGGCCCCGCAGCCTGACCGTCATGCGATCTGGAATCTGTTGGAATCGGCTCGGAATATCCGGCAACTCTTTGGACTCTTGGTCAAAGGCCACGCCGCCCCCTGCAACCCTCGCGCGCGGCTCGGGCCACGGCGCACCCAAGACTGTGCAAACACTTATGTGCGCGTGCCACAACGGTGGGGTCTTGACTGGCCGATCGCGCGCGTGCACGATGAGGCCTGGGTAGTGGCGCGTCATCTATGATTGAACTTCAACACGTCAGCAAACGCTATGATCACGGCGACGTGCCTGTCGAGGCGCTGCGCGATGTCAACTTGGCGATTGCGCCCGGCGAATTCGTCTCGATCATGGGTCCTTCCGGCAGCGGCAAGTCGACCCTGCTCAACCTTTTGAGCGCCCTTGATCGCCCCTCTAGCGGGTCCATCATCCTGGACGGTCGGCCGATCGCCGCGCTCAGCGACGACGAAGTCACTCTGTTCCGTCGAAATCGTATCGGCCTGATTTTCCAGTTCTTCAACTTGCTGCCCACGTTGACCGCCATGGAGAATGTGCTGCTGCCGGTGCTGATGGGGCGGGCCGCCTCGGGCGAGGACCGCGGCCGCGCCCGCGCGCTGCTCGAGCACGTTGGCCTTGGGCACCGGTTGGACCACAAGCCCGGCCAACTTAGCGGCGGCGAGATGCAGCGTGTGGCGATCGCCCGCGCTTTTGTAACTGCGCCGCCGATCATTTTGGCGGATGAACCCACTGGGAATTTGGACTCGGCCTCGGGCCGCGAAGTCCTGCAGCTGTTGCGCCGCCAGGCCAGCGAACACGGAGCCACCGTGGTCATGGTCACCCACGATGAACAGGCCGCTCGTGTCGGTACCCGCCTGTTGGTGATCCGGGATGGCGCCATTCAGTGCGACGAACGCCTGCAAGGCCCTGCCCCACAAGCGGCGGCCGCACCGGCAGGTTTGCTGCAAACTAGCGAGGTCGCCGCCTTGGCTGCCTCAGGAGTAGCGTGATGAAGCTCGAATTGCGTTTTGGCGGTCTCTTGGTCACTGCGGCCGAAGGGGATCGATTCCACCTCCAAACTGAACCGGGGGCAACGACTTCGGTGGCGGAATTGTACGCCATAGCCCAGTTCTTGGAGGCCCTGTCGCGCGCGCACGCGGCCAAGGCCCCCGAGCTCGCTCGCGCCGCGAGCAGTGCCACTGCAAGTGCGGATGTGCGTTGGACGAGCCGCGAGCCCGATGGCCACGGTCAGGTGGTCCCGGCGCGCACTGGGGCCGCCTCGTACGTCCCAGCCCAGCCCGCGGCCGGCGACCACAAAGTCCTGCCTGAAACGGCGGCCGCTTCAGCGCAAGTCGTGCCGCGCGCCGCTACCGTCGCGCTGCCCGCGACTCCGGCGGCCGCGCCTAGCGTGGCGCTCGCCGCACCGGCAGGCGAGGTCAAGAAGCCAGGTCGACCCATTGGCGGACCGCAGCCGCGGCAAGAGGGCTCCCCCGGCCGTCCGCGCACGACGCCCCTGGCAGCAGCAGCGACCATCCCGGCAACCGCGACCGAGGCCGCCACGGCCGCCAGCGCAGCCGCCCCGAGCCAACCGCACAAACCGGCGCTGCCTGGTCGCCCGCGCACCCATCCCGTTGGCGCAGTGTCCGCGCCCTCGGCTGCCCCTGCCGCCCCTCTCGCGGCCGCAGAGCCCCCGGTCGCCGCGGCCAAGCCGGTGACCAAGGTTCCGGCCCAGCCGGCGCCCAAGGTGCGAACCGGCCGCCTCGTCGATCAACTCGACGGCTGGATGAAGGCCAACCCCGGACCGCGCAACCGCGACGAACTCATCCAAGTCAGCATCGACGCGGGCTGGCTCAATGCCGACGACGCCAAGCGCGTGTTCAACATGTGCATGAGCCGCGAGCGCGAACTGTTCATCCGCTCGGTCGACGGCAACAACGAGATGTACATTCGCCGGGCCGAGGCGCTCGCCCCATCGTCGGCGCCAGGCAAAGTCGTGCGTCGCCGCCCGTCCGAAGGTGGCCCAGGCAGCGGCGGTTTGGCAAGCTAGAACGCCAATCACAAATCTCCGAGGTTCAGAGCAACGCGACCACTCGCAGACGAGAACTCGTTGCTGCTCATACGCACCCCACCTGATTCGCGCCTGTACGGCTTCTCTGGCCCGGTCTGCAACCGGCGAGAATCAGGCGGGGACCCCGGTTCGGGCCCGAAGAATTGCCCGAGTTTTCGATCCGATTCGGACGGAACTGGTATCAGAGGGTCGCAAGCGGGCCCCAAGATGCCCACACGGCCGCGACCCGCCGCGACGTTTGGCCGCAGGGTCGGGTTTCTGATCGGTGCCCTAGACGAGTGTGCAGGACTTGGCCGCAACTCTAGATCGCGCGGCGCCGCCCCAATCGCTCCACCAGCGCTTGCTCGCGCGCCGTGTGGACCAAGTGGGCGAGCCGCTTCTCGTCTTGCGAGGTCAGTTCGTCAAAAATGACGGCTAGTTGATAGCCGCCCTTGGCTACCGTGCAGCGCACCACTTCGCTGGTAGCCACGATGGGCAACAAATCCGGCCCCTCGACGATCGCCACCACCACATGCGTGCCCGGGTCCCACGAATCCGGGACCACAGCGCTCAGGCCCGAGGCCGACAAGTCAAACGCGCAGGGCCGCACGATCGGCTGAGCCCCGCCCACCCGGCCAACGCCCAGGCTGGCGTGCACGCGGGCCCGGACGAATTGCCTGCGTTCGCCCACAGTTGGCGTGTGCTCGGCCACTAGGTAGCAACTCGACGGCAGCACTTCTTCCACCATCATTGGCCACAGGTGCAGCCGCCCGGCGACTTCGAACATCACCGTGACATGGTCGTAGGCGTGCAGCGGGGACCGCGGCCCGTGGCCAAAGGGCGCCAGATGGGCCGGAGCGCCCGTCGCACGCTGCAAGAGCAGGCTGGCAGCCCCCACCTTGCCGACGCGCGCGCGCTGGCTGAGCGGGGCGCCGTCGCGTTCAACCAGTACGGTGACTTCGGCGCCTTCGCTGGGCAGGACAACGGCCGGTTGGGCGGCGTTGGGGGTGGCGCCCATGACGATCAACCAGCTTCGACTGCCGCGCGCAGGTCGCGGACCAGGTTCTTGATTTCTTGGCTAAGGTTCTGGCACTTCTCCAGCGACTCGGGCAACTCGGCGGCCGCCTCGTCCCGCTCGGCCGCGTCTTCGCCGCGCATGCGGTCGATCGCATCGGCGACCGCGTCGAATTCGTTGATGAAGCTCTTGGACAAGCCGTTGAGGTCTTGGACCAGCCGCACCACCTTGGGGTCGGCCAGGCCGCCGCCGCTCGGCCGCGCCTGGGCAGCCGCCAAGTCAGCCTGCAGCTTGGCGATCTGCCGCGTAAGACCCTCTGTGTCGCCAGCCGTGGCCGATTGGGCCGTCAAGCGCTGAATCCGCTTCAGGTTGGCGCTGATGGTCTCTTGCAGCTCGCGGTTGGCCGCGGTCAGCTTCTCGAGCTGACTGCGGAGTTCGGCCGAGTCGCCGCCGCCGCTGCTCGCCGTCTTGGCCGCGTTCAACTCGCTGCGAAGCTGGGCGATTTCACTCTGCGCTGCCACCAGCGCGGCGTCGTCGGCCGGCGCCGCGGCGGGCTGGGCTGCCAGATCGGCTTCCAGCTGCGTGGTGCGGGCCTTTTCGGCCTTGAGCTGCAACCGCAGGCGTGCCAGCTCGGTCGCATCGGGCGACTCTTGGGCGGCCGGTGCCGGTTTGGCTTCGGCCTGAGCCAGACGAGCCTGCAGATCGGCGATCTGCGCCTCTAGCGCCGCCGGGTCCTTTTGCGCGGCTTGGGCGCGCTTGAACTGGGCCAACTCGCGCTCGGCGGCGTGGGCGCGGTTCTCGGCCTCTTCGCGGGCCTCGACCTGAGCGTCGTACTCGGCGGCGCTCACGGTTTCGCCCGCGTCCACGTGGCTTTGCGCAGCTTGTTGCAGGCGCGCCACTTCGGCCTTGAGGGCGGCCAAGGTGCCTTCGTTGGCGTCCGCGCGCATGCGCTGCAAACCCGCCAACTCCTCGGCGTTGCGGCGTCCCGCGCGGGCTTCCTCGAATTTCTCCTGCGCCGCGGCCAGGCTTTCGCGCAGCACCTGCAGCTCGTTCTGCAGGGCTTCGATATGGCGCTCGTCCTCGGCCCGCGAGCCACTGCCCGCCTCGGCCAGCTGGACGCGTGCGTGGTCGAGTTCACTCCGCAGGGCGGCGAGTTGGCCATGCAGACCGGCCGCTTCGGCCTTGGCGGCATCGCCCTGCGTGATCGCGTCGTTGGCGGCGCGGCGGGCGTTGTCCAGGTCGGTTTGCAGTTGGGCCTTTTGCGTGTCGTTGCGCGCATCTTCCAGCCGGCGGTTCAGCGACTCGACTTCGACCTTCAGCTCTTGGATCCGCGCGTCGCGTTGAGCCAGATCGCCGCGCAAGCCATCGATCAGGGCCTGACTGTCGTCGTGGAGCGGCGGCGGCGGCATCTGCGGGGCGCTCGAGCGGGCGGCCATGGCAGCGCGCTGCGGGTGTTCGACGCCCGCCGCCCCAAGCTGGGCGTGGCGCAGACCCCGCTCACACCGGGCCAGGAGCCGGCACCCGCGCCCCGCTGGGCCACGC
>JBBISH010000012.1:0-86479 GCA_037441385.1 Myxococcales bacterium | reverse complement strand
GACGCGCATCCCCACCCAGGCCAGAACCGGGACCCGGACCGGCCTCATCCCTGGCAACCCCGCGTCTTGGCTGGCTTGGGGCACTCGCGCTCCAGCGCCGTGCCCTGCAAAGCTGGGCAAGGCCAGTCGATCTTGCCTGGCGAACCGCGCTCCAAGCGATCGACCACCGCCGACGCGGCCCTCCAGGCCCGCGGCGAACTGCCGTCCAGAGCAGGGCTCAGGCGCTCCAAAGCCACCCCAGGTTTCGGCTTGGGCCATGGGCGCTTGCGCAGCCAGGTCGCCGCATCGACTGGCCGCCCTCGCCACAGCAGTTCTACCCGGCCGGCGGCGTTGGGCAGCCGCAGGCCCTTGACCTGCACGCGATCGCCCACTGCTTGACTTTGGGCGACGGCCACCTCGCCTGGTTCCAGCCACGGCCGCGCGGACCGGAGCAGCGGTAGCCGCCGACCATTGGGGAGCAGCAGCGCCAATTCGGCCAGCAAGACCCGCTGACGCGCCAGGTTGACGATCTCGACGTAGTCGCCCACGCCCTCGTCGCGCAAGAGCGGATCGGTAAGCAGTTCGCTGATGACCAGCTGAGGTGGGCTGAGAGCGGCAGGCGTGGCAGCGGCCGGCGCCTCGACCGCTCGGCTCAAGGCGGCGCCACCGGCGTCTGGCGCGGGCCCCGTCGCTCGCTGCTGCGGCTGCGTCGGCGCGCTGCAGCCAAAGGTTGCCAGCACAATCGTCGCCAGCCCGAGCCAGGTCGGCACCCGACCCGCCCGGCATTGGCCATGCAAAGTGACCATGGTGCCCCCTGGACGCGATGGACCGCGCCAGACGTCGCCTGTTGCACGGTCCGTGCCAGGAAAAATCGGTTTGTGTTCAACGTGCCTGGCCGCCCTAGCCGATACCGAGACTGAGACCGGTATCACCCGCAGTATCACCCTTGGCACCACCGGCCGCCCCTTTGGGCGAGACCGTTGAAGTTCAATGGGTTATTGCCGACGCGGCCCCTCGCGATCGCTTGACCGCGGCGCCTCGCGGCTCTATGATGGCCGCGCCGAAGGCCGAAGGTGCAGTCAGTCGAGCGGAATCGGCATCGCGGGGCGCACGTGCAGCATCGAAATTCCTGTGAAAATACCTGGATGAACAGCCCGGCGCGTGGACAGGTCGCGGCGCGACTTGGCCGGACGATCGCCGGTTTGTGGGTGGCCGTCGCGGCGACCCTCGCGTCGGCGCCGCTGGCCTTTGCTGCAGACGGGGCCGATGTCGAGCGTACCTTGGCTGTGATCGAGCTCCGTTCGGGCGAAGTGGCCGACAGCCAGACCGGACCGTACCTGGACGAGGTGCTCAAGGCGTTCCGCCAGGAGGCCCCCAGCGACGTCATCCTGGTCGACGGCAAGACCACCGCGGACAAGGTGCGCAAGGACCGCGAGCAGGTGCCATCGGCTGTGACACCCGAGCGCCGCCAGCAGTTGGCGGAAGCGCGCAAGCGTGGCGTGGATCTGCTGGATAATGCGGATTTTCTGGGCGCCATCAAGGCCTTGGTGACGGCCGAATCGCGCTATCGAGGCGCCATCGCCGCACCGGGCGCCGACGAGAAGCTGCGCAAAGAATACCTGGACGTGCTGGCCCAGTTGGCGACGGCGTATGTCGCGGCCGGCGACAAGCCCGCCGCGGTCGACGTTTTCCGTACCGTCATCACCACTTTTGGCCTCAAGGCGCCGGTCACAGACGACAACTACCGCCCCGACGTGGTCGAGCTGTTCAAGGCGGAAGTCAAGAAAGTCGAGAAGATGCCCAAGGGCTCGGTCGAGGTCACCTCGAACCCGTCGGGCGCGCGCATCATTCTGGGCGGCAACGACCGCGCCGCGACGCCCGCCACGGTCGCCGACCTGATCCCAGGCAACTACGGCATCCGCCTGCAGTCTGGCGACCAGAGCTCGATGCTCCACAAGGTCGAGGTCAAGGGTGGGGCGGTGGCTAAGTTCACGGCCGACATCGGCTTTGAATCGCACCTGGCGCTGGAAGAAGACCACGTTGGCCTGATGTACTCGGACCTGAAGGCCGCCGAGGCGCGGTTGGTGGCCGATGCCGTGCTCGTTGGCAAGGACATCGAGGTCAACCTGGTGTGCGTCGTGGGCGTCAGCGGCGGCAAGCTGAACTCGTACCTCATCGATGTGGCGGGCGCGCGCATCATCCGCTCCGCGACCGAGGTCAAGGTGCCCAAGGTCGGAATCAGCCCCCGCGCCGTCAACCGCGTGCTGGTCACGATGTTGGGCGAAAAGGCCGACAAGAACGTCGCCGAGCCCGGCAGCGGCGGCGGCGGTGGCAGCGCGTGGTACAAGTCAACGCCCGGCTGGGCCGCCGCGGGTGGCGCGGTGGTGCTGCTGGGTACCGGTGCTGCGTTTAGCAAGTACTTGAACCTCAATGGTATTACTGCCTATTACTGCGCCGACCCTTCGCAGAAGTGCGACGGCTACAACACCGCGCACAACAAGTCGGAATACGACCAGCAGGTCAAGGACTTCGTGGCCTCGTCCGAGACCAAGGCGATGGTGGCCGGCGTGGGCCTGGGGGCCGGTGTGGCGCTGGCCGGTCTGGCGGGCTATCTGTTCTATGCCGAGAGCCAGAAGGGCGAGCCGACCGCCCAGGTTGCCGTGCCGTCCGCTGGCGGCATGGCCCAAACCATGCCCGTGGTGTTGCCACCCTTGTCGCTGGCCAGCGGGCCGCAGCGCTTCCTGGCGCGCTAGCCGGTGGCCGGTTCGCCGCGCCCCGGTTTGGCGCCGCCCGCGATCCATCCCCAAGAAACATTCGATCTGCTGTGGGGCGACCGCGTCGGCTTGGTGCAGGCGCGCGCCGGCTACCGCACGTCGGTCGATTCGCTGGCTTTGGCGTGGTTCGGCGTGAGCCTGGCCCGGCAGATCGGCCTGCCGGTGCGCGACCTGGCCGATCTGGGGGCCGGCTCTGGGCTCGTGGCGATTGCTGCCGCCTTGGCCCTGCCTACCTGCCGCGCCCACTTGTACGAGTTGCAACCGCAACTGGCTGACCGGGCGCGCCGCAACCTGGCCTACAACGGCCTTGCCGACCGCAGCACCGTGCACCAAGTCGACCTGGCCCACGGACCCGCACCGGCCAGCGCGGACCTGGTGCTGTGCAACCCGCCTTTCCGCCTGTATCCCGACCAGCCTCCGCCGGATCCCGAGCGGCGGCTGGCGCATTTCGACACCGGCACGGCGTTGCCCGCGCTGGCGAACGCGCTGCTGACCGCCATCGACCGCCACGGCGTGGGCTGCGTGATCTATCCGTGGAAGCACCGCCAGCGGCTGCAGCAGGCACTGCAAAGCCCTGGAGTTCATGCGCAGTTTTGGCCGCTCCTCCACCGACCTGCCGACTCCGAGCCCGTGCGCGTCTTGGCTGCTGTGGGGCGTGCGCCCTTGCCCGCCGCCGCGCCGCTCAGCCTGCACTGCGATGGCCAGCCGGATTCGCAGTTTTCTCAGCCGATTGCCGCGTTCATCGCGTCCCTGGCCGCGCAGCCTTGATTCCTGGCGCGGCATGACATTTTCGTCAGTGCGGCGGATCGCAAATTTGCCGGGGCGCGGCCACGATGCTAGCTTGAGCTTAGGAGCAAGGCGATGCTCCGGGTGGTCCCAGGGTCGATTCGCGGTGAGCCGGCCTGCATGATCAGCACCTTTGCAGTTTCGAGGAGAACTCGGTCGATAACAGGGCGCATGAACTTTCGCCAGGGTTCGCGCGTCTGATCGGTAGGAACCTTGGAGAGGTTCCGGCTGGAACGGCCCGCGGGCCAAGCCAGCCACTGGGCCAAGTGCCGGATTAGGCTACGGACCTGATCGGCTAGCCGGCCCGACTGGAGGTTGCCATGCTCGACGCCTTCATCATCGAACAAATCAAGCGACGCGAGGAGCAGACGCGGCAAGACCGCCAGCAGCCTCGCTTGGAGCCGCCCGGGCGCTTCCCGCTCGAACGGCCGCCGCTTTGGGACCGCGACCGCGACGCCGGCCGCGATGACGATCACAATGGGGTCGTGATCATCGATATGTAGCCGTTGGGCAGGCTACTGGTCGATCTCGGCGCGCGACGACACAATGCGCGCAATCAACCCGTACTCCACAGCTTCTTGCGCGGTCATCCAGAAATCGCGGTGGGTATCCGCCTCGATGCGGGACAGGTCTTGCCCGGTTTCGGCCGCCAGCAACTTGTTCAAGCGGTCGCGCGTTTTCAGGATCTCGTTGGCGGTGATCTCCAGGTCGCTGGCCGGGCCATAGACGTTGCCGGCGATGAGCGGCTGGTGGATCAGCAGGCGCGTGTTGGGCAGGCTTAGGCGATCTTCTTTGCGCGCGCCCAGCAAGATGATCGTGGCGATCGACGCGGTCAGGCCCACGCACAGGATGCGGATCTGCGGCGAAACCAGGCGCAAGGTGTCGTAGATCGCAAAGCCGGCCGTGACGCTGCCGCCGGGCGAATTCAAGTACACCGTGATGGGCTTGGTCGGGTCGTCGGCCTCGAGCAGCAGCAGTTCGCCAATGACGCGAGCGGCCACTTTGTCGTCGATCGCCGACGAGATGAGCACGGTGCGCGCTTTGAGCATGCGCTCGGTCAAGTCGGGCTTGGTCGGCTCCTTTTCTACCACCGGCTTCTCGGCGGGTGGCGGGGTGTCGTCGTCATCGTCGTCGTCGTGCGCGGCCATGTTGCGATTGGGATTGAGGACTTTGCGGTTCATAGTTCTCCGGGGTCAGGGCGTAGGGCAGGCCGGTGGAGGCTACCACGCGGCAAGGATAGCATCGATCACGCGTTGCTCTTCGGCGGCGGTCAGGCCCGGCGCGATCGGCAGGGCCAGGACTTGTGTGCAGGCCCGCTCGGCCTGGGGCAGGTGGGCGGGCGGTTGGGCGGCGGCCAGCGCACCTTGCTGGTGCAGCGCCGACGGGTAGTAGATCTGGGTGGGAATGCCAGCATCCTTCAGCGCTTGCTGCAGACGGTCGCGCTGGCCAGAGCGAATCACGAACTGATTCCACGCGTGGCCCGGCACATCCGCGGGCAGTTGCAGGCGATCGGGGTGGCGCTTGGCAAAATCACCCAGTTGAGTTAGGTAGTTGTACGCGCGCCGCCGGCGATCTTCCAGCCACGCCGGCAGGTGGGGCAACAGCACGCCCAAGAAGGCCGCTTGCAGGGCATCCAGGCGGAAATTGCCCCCCAACGTCTCGAATTGATAGCGCTTGGCTTGACCGTGCTGGCGTTTTTCGCGCAGCTTGGCCGCCAGCCCGTCGTGCTTGGTGACGACCGCGCCGCCGTCGCCCAGCGCGCCCAGGTTCTTGGCCGGGAAGAACGAGAAACAGCCGGCAATGCCCTTGGTAGACACGTGGTTGCCGTCGGCGAATTGGGCGCCGATCGACTGCGCACAGTCTTCGACCAGCACCGCGCCGCGGGCCTCGCAGAGCGCCTGGATGGGCGCCAAATCCAGCGGTTCGCCAAACAGGTGCACCGCCAGCACCGCGCGGGTCTTGGGCGTCCAGGCGCGCTCGAACTCGGCGGCACCCGGGTGGAATTGGCCCGGCGCCAGATCAGCGAACACGGGCCGCAGCCCGGCGCGCAGGATCGAAGTGGCCGAGGCAATGAACGAGTACGGCGTGGTCAGCACTTCGTCGCCCGGTTGCAGTGGCGTAGCGGCGCCGTGGTCGGTTTGGAGGGCCAGGAAGGTCGCCAGCAGCGCGTCCGTGCCCGATGACACGCCCACCGCGTGCGGCAGGCCCAGGTAGTTCGCCAGGCTTTGCTCAAAGCGTTGCACCTCGGGCCCCAGGACAAAAGTGCCATGCTCCAGGCACCGTTGCAGAGCGTCGTGCAGCGCCTCGCGGTAGGGCATCAATGCGCGGGCGGCGTCGTAAAATGGGACGGGCGGCAAGCCCATGGCGGACCTCGGCGGCGTCAGTGGCTGACGGGGAACAGGTTTTCGCCGTCGCTGCGCCACGACTGGTTGCAGCGGTGGCAGGTGGCGGCGTCGCCTGCGGCGGGTTTGGCGGATAGCGTCAGCTTTTCTCCGCACTTGCACACCCAGCCGCGGATGCGGGCCGGGTTGCCGCTGACCAAAGCGTGGGCCGGCACGGGCCGGGTGACCACGGCGCCAGCGGCAATAAAAGCGTGGGCTCCGATGGAGTTGCCGCACACCACCGTGGCGTTGGCGCCGATCGTGGCCCCGGCGCCGACTTGGGTGGCGGCGAACTCGTCTTTGCGGCTGACGTCGGCGCGCGGGCGGACCACGTTGGTAAAGACGCAGCTGGGGCCGCAAAATACGCCGTCGCCCAAGGTGACGCCCTTGTAGATCGAGACGTTGTTTTGCACGCGCACGCGATCGCCCAACACTGCGCCGTCTTGGACGAACACGTTCTGGCCCAGCGAGCAGTCGCGGCCAATGCGGGCGCCGTCCATGACGTGGACGAAGTGCCAAATCGAAGTTCCTTCGCCCACTTGAGCCTTGCTGCCGACCACCGCGCTGGGGTGGATGCGCACCGGCCGGCTGTCCTGCGCCGCCAGTACCACGGGCGTGCCCTGCTGGCCCAAAGAGCGCTCCGCGGCGTCGAGCACGCGCAATACCCGCGCACCCTCGGCGCCGTCGGCCACCAGCGGCAGGCTCGGGTTGGCCACGGCGTCCAAAAAGACTTGCATCTCGCGAAGGAGCGGCTCGTCCTGCTGCAGGGCCACGGACTCGGGCTCGGCCTTGCGCGGCACGGGCACGCCGTTTTGCCACTCGACCCCATGGCGGTAGAGCACCAGCTTGTGCGACCACGGCAGTTGATCGTCGAACACGGCCATGGCGTCCGAACCCACCACCACCAGCCGTTGTTCCTTGAACGGGTGCAGCCACGACACGTAGATGTGGCCTTGCACGCCGCTGGGCCACGACAGCGAAGTTAGCGTAGTATCTGCGATTTGCGGGTGCAGGAAGTTGCCGCCGGTGGCCGCGACGCGCTCGGGCAGCGCCCCCACCAGCCGCAGCATCACCGCGATGTCGTGCGGCGCAAAGGACCACAGCGAATTCTCTTCGCGGCGAAATCGGCCCAGGTTCAATCGGTTGGAGGACAGGTACTGCAGCCGACCCAGCGCACCCTTTTGGATCAGCGCGTCCAAGGCATTGACGGCCGGGTGATGGTGCAGCAAGTGGCCCACCTGCAGGACGAGCCCGTGCTCTTTGGCCAGAGCCAGCAGCGGTGGGCACTCATCGACGCGCAAAGCCAGCGGCTTTTCGACAAAAACGTGCTGCTTGCGGCTCAAGAACAGCCGGGCCAGCTCGGCATGCTGGGCGGCCGGCGCGGCGATCGCCACCGCACAATCGCCCGGCACCAGTTCGGGGCGATCCACCGTCTGCACTTGCGGATACGCGGCCTTGGCCGCCTGCCGCGCCTGCGGATCGGGGTCGCACACCACGGCCAAGGCGCCAAGTTGGTTGAGGTTGCGCGCGATGTTGCGGCCCCACGGACCAAAACCAACCAAGGCCACGGATGCCGGCATGTCCACCTCGCGCAGCCGAACCCGGCGCGGGGCCGGGCTTGTACCACGATCCTGCGGCTTTCGCGATAGATCTGGCGAGGCGGGCAGGTTCTGGCATACTTGCGGGTTGTGCCTCCGGGCCACACCCTGCGCGATGGGCAGCGACCGATGCGAGCAATGTTGAACTGGTCGATTCACTTCAAGACATCCATCTTGGCCGCCGTCGCCGTGACCTTGCTCACCGCGATCCCTGGAGAAGCCGCGTGCACGTACGCCATGTTCGACTGCACTCCCCCGGGGCGGCGCTCTGACGAGGCGCCTGACCTGGCGGACCTGGCCTCCTTGCGCAGTTGGGGCAAGAGCGACGCCTACATTGCAAAGCACTGCAAGATCATGCCCGTGCACAGCGTTCCGCCGGGCTGCAATTGGCGCGGTGGCGCGGCCCCGGCAGCGGGCGGTGGCGGCACCACGGTCCTGTCGAATTCCCCTGGCTATTCTGCCCCGGCGGCACCCCAGCCGTCTGCCGCAGCCCCGGCCGCACGCCGCGATGCCTGGGGCAAGCGCTCGCCCACGCCGGCGCCGGCCCAGCCCGCCGACCACAACCCGGCCCCCGCCCGCGACGACCCGCCGCCGGCCAAAAACGACCTGAGCAATCTGCCCGACGACGGGCCCTATGCCGTGGAGCTGGCCCAGGCGGCTGCGCGCTACCACCTTCCGGTGCACTTGGTGCGCGCCGTCATGATGGTCGAGAGCGGCGGCAACCCCAACGTGCAGAGCAACAAGGGCGCCATTGGGTTGATGCAACTGCTGCCGGCAACCGCCAAGGCCCTGGGCGTGGACGACGTGCACGACCCGGCGCAAAACATCATGGGCGGCGCGCGGTTCTTGCGGGTGCTCGCGAACAAGTTCGAGGGCGATTTGGTCAAAGTCCTCAGCGGCTACCACGCCGGCTCGATGCGGGTGGCCAGCCGCGACGCCACGCCCTTTGCCGCGACCGACGACTATGTGCGCAAGGTCTTGAAGATCTACTACCAGCTGCGCGACGCGGCCCTGCGCGGCAGCGAGATCTGAACCAGCGCCACCAGGAGCTGCCATGTTGAAGAATCTGCTACTCGGCTTGACGATCCTTGTCAGCGCCGGCTGCGCCACCGGCTCGACCACCCCGGACCTGACCAACTGCCAGTACTCGACCCCCGTCATCAGCAACGCCGCCGGCAAGCTCCACGGCGAGGCCTGCACCAGCAACGCCGAATGCAAGTACGGCACCTGCACCAAGGCGGCTCTGCAGCTGGGCGGCGCGGCAGTGACCAAAGGCGTCTGCACCAAGCAGTGCTCGTGCGGCGGCAGCGCCAGCGTGTGCGCCAACGAGAACGTGACCGATGCCAGCGGCAACGCCGTGGTCGAGTTCAAGTGCATCAAGGCGCCCACCGGCGCCGGCAGCGAATGTGCCCGCTACTGCACCAGCGCCGCTGACTGCAAGGCCTGGAACCCCGAACTGCCCTACTGTGTCGCCGGCGTGAGCGGCAAATTCCAAAGCGGCGTCAAGGTTTGCTCGGCCGTGTCGAACTAGGCTTTGACGGCTCGCCACTGGGCGCTTGACGCGCAGGTTCCCGTTATCCTTGCACTGCTTGGTTGATTTGCGTTTCGTCGCATGGTAGCGTCAAGGCACGACGCATCCTCGCGGCGCACGCCCGACTGGCGCAAAGACTCAGTGGACCCAAGCCCTACCCTGGCGGCGACAGCAGTTCAGGCTGCTAGCGCCGCACCGAACCAAGCGCACGAGGGGTTCATTCTCGCAGGCTTGTCGCTCGCCCTGGCGCTCGTGGGCTGCTTTGTCTTTGCCGGCACCGAGACGGCCATCACCGCGATGGGCGAGCTCCGGGTGCGCAAAATCCTGGAAACCGGCCGTGGTCCCGATGGGTGGTTGCGCCTGTGGCTCACCGATCCGTCGCGCGTGCTGACCACGCTGCTGGCGGGCAACACGCTGGCGAGCGTGGCCGCCTCGTCGGTGACCACCTCGCTGATGCTGAGCCTGAGCGAGCACTACCACTGGGATCACAATCTGACCGATTGGCTGGTGGCGCTGGCGGTGACCGGGCTGGGCGCGCTCATCCTTATTGCTGGCGAGATCGCTCCCAAGACGCTGGCCAAGATGCACCCCGAGTGGTTCTTGCCGCTCATGCACGTGGTGTGGTGGTTCCACCTCGTCACCGGCTGGCTGACCCGCGGCATGATCTGGTTCGCCATGCACATCGTGCGCGCGCTGGGCGGCAAGGCCCACGCCAACCCGATGGAAGTGACCGAGGAACAAATCGAAGACATGGTGCGCATCGGCTCGGAGACCGGCTCGATCGGCGAAGAGCAGGGCGACATGCTGCAGGCCGTGTTCAACCTGAAGCAGCGGGCGGTGCGGGCCATCATGACGCCGCGCACGCAGATGGTGGCGCTGCCGCTGGACGCTACGCTGGATCAGGTGGTGGCCGAGGTGCAGACCAGCCGCTACTCGCGCTATCCCGTGTACGACAAGACGCCCGATCGGATTGCGGGCGTGTTCTTTGCCAAGGATCTGCTGCACTTGCATACCGAGGTGGCGCGGCCGTTTGTCTTGGCCGACCACATCCACGAGCCGATCTTTTTGCCGGATGGCATCAAG
Organism: Myxococcales bacterium; assembly: GCA_037441385.1. Lineage (GTDB taxonomy): Bacteria > Myxococcota_A > UBA9042 > UBA9042 > UBA9042 > SXRM01. The sequence continues at coordinate 76,347 of JBBISH010000012.1, read as the reverse complement.
GCCTCGGACGCGCTGAAGGCGTTCCAGAAGAAAAGCGTGCACATGGCCATCGTCGTCGACGAACACGGTGGGACCGCCGGTGTGCTGACGCTGGAAGACGTCATCGAAGAGTTGGTCGGCGACATTCGCGACGAGTACGACGACCCCGAGCCCGAGATCGAGCAAGTGTCGGCCAGCACCTGGACGCTGGAGGCTTCAACGGAACTGCGTGAATTGGCAGAGAAAGTCGACGTGGAATTCCCCGAGAGTACGACGGCGACCACCGTGGGTGGCTTTGTCATCGAGCTCTTTGGCCGCGTGCCCGAGAATGGCGCGACCGTGGGTTGGAACGACCTGACCTTTGAGGTCCTGGAAGCCGACGACACTCACGTGGTCAAGATCGGTGTGCGCCGCGAACGGACCGGCGAGCACCACGCGGTCGCGTAGTCGCCCAAAATCGTTGCGAAAGATCAGGAGCGACTACTGCACTTTCGGTTACTGATTGGGCGGCTCTGTTTACTGAAGGGGCGGCTCTGTTTACTGAATGGGCGGCTCTGTTTACTGAAGGGGCAGCACGTGGTCCGGCGCTTTGGGCTGCACGTGGGTGTCTTGCGAGCCGACCACGCCGCCGGCCACCCCGCCGACCACCACTACGCCGATCGCCGTCCAGAACCACCAGCGCGACAACAGGCTCTTGTCTTCTTTGATGATGGGTTCGGGGACGAGCTTCAATTCGAAGTCGAACGAGAACTCTTGCCCGGCCTTGATGTCGACCGCGCGCGTCTCGGGCAGGTAGCCGGTGGCACGCGCTTCTAGGGTGTGCGCGCCGGGTGGCACGTCGCCGTCAAACGGAGTAAAGCCGGCGACGCGGCCATCGACCAAAAGCTGCAGTTTCAGCGCGGGGTTGCGGCTGGTCACCCGAACGATGCCGCCGGTCGCGACCAAGTCCGCCTCGACCTCGATGAGCTGGCCGTTCGACGGCAGCACCGTGTCGATGTACGGAGAATAGCCGCGCTTTTGCACCTGCACCGTGTGGCGGGCGTTGGCGTCGACCTCGATCGGTCCGGGCAGTGGCACTTCGCCGACCAGCTTGTCGTCGATGAGGACCTTGGCGCCCTTGGTCATCGACGAGATGGTGATACCGGCCTTGCCTTCGGCGAATTTCTGCTTCTTGGGCGCGGCCCAAGCGCTGCTGGCGAGCGGACCGGCGACGCCGGAGGCAGCCAAGCTGAGCAGGGCGACCAAGCTGACGAACTTGCCGGCGAAGGGGTGACGAGCGGTAGCGCGCATGCAGGCCTCCAGTCCCCACAGGATCTGCTGTTCCGCGGCGTTTCGCAAGACCCTGTGTGCACGTCGGCCGCGCATTCAACCTTGACAGTAACGTGGCGGCGCCCATACACTATTGCCCCCTGCGCCCGCATCGGCGCAGCCCGTGGTCAAGCCGACCGCCGAATTCTTGTGTGATTCTCGCTTAAACGGAGTACTCCATGTCTCGCATCTGCACCATCACTGGCAAGGGCCCCATGGTCGGCAACCGCGTCAGCCACTCGAACATCCGGACCAAGATGCGCCAGCTGCCCAACCTGCAGTACAAGCGCCTGTGGGTCCCCGAGCTGTCGCAGTACGTCCGCGTGCGTCTGTCGACCCGCGCCCTGCGCAGCATCGCCAAGCTGGGCTTTGTGCCCTTCTGCCAGAAGAACGGCATCGACATCGTCGCCGTGGGTCCCGAGACCATCTTCGAGTAGGCCACCTCGCCAGCGAATCCTGCGCTAATCTTACGGGATTCGCTGCTCGCGTACTCGATGGGCCGGCCATAGCCCTGCGCTGCTCCGTTCGCGCTGCCAGGTGTACTCCGTGCGGCCCACCCTGCTATGGAGGGCTCCATGATGGCGGCCACTGCCCGCAAAGCCAGCAAGTCGACGTCGCCTGCGCCGGGCGACGCGGCAGACGACTACATTGCCTGGCTGGGTGCCAGCCCCACGCCTTTTCATGCGGTCGCCCAGACCGTGGCGCGCCTGACCGCCGCGGGGTTCGCGGAGCGATCGCTGGCGCAAGCGCTGACCGTGGCGCCCGGCGACCGCATCTTCGTGGTGCATCCCGACGGCAAGTCCGTGATCGCGCTGGTGATTGGCGAACGATCGCCGGTCCACACCGGCTACGCGATCGTGGGCGCCCACACCGACAGCCCGGATCTGCGCTTGCGCCTGAATCCGCTGGCGCAATCGGCGGGTGTGGTGCAGTGGCAGACCCAGTTCCATGGCGGCCTGATTCGGCGATCGTGGTTGGATCGGCCGCTGGCCCTGGCTGGAGCGGTGTATCAGACGCTGCGCGATCGCCAGGGCAAGCCGCGTTTCCACGAGCTGAATGGGCTGCCGGTGGTGACGCGGCGGCTGGTGCACGTGGCCGAACCGCTGGCGGTCATTCCCGATCTGGCGATCCACTTGGACCGCGAAAAGAACGACAAGGGCGCGATCAACCCGCAGACGCAGCTGAACGCGATATTTGGCACTGGCGACGAGATCCCCAAGGCGCTGGCGCAGTTGGCGGCCAGGTCGGGCGTGGATTTCGAGTCGATCGACGGCTTCGATCTGCACCTGGTGCCGTGGGCCGCGCCGCAGCGGGTCGGCGTGGATGGCTCGCTGGTGCTGGGCGCGCGGCACGACGATTTGGCCATGGTGTATGCCGGGTTGCAGGCCCTGTTGACCTCAATCGCGCGCGATCCTGAGCCCGTGCGCACCCGCGTGGCGGCGTTCTTTGACGCGGAAGAGACGGGATCGCTGACCAGCTCGGGCGCGGCTTCCAGCTTCTTGCGCGATGTGCTGGTGCGGGTGGCGGCGCGGCATCCGGCGACCGGTGCCGGCGACGACGCGCTGCAGTCCCTGAATCAGAGCTTCTGCATCAGCGCCGACATGGCCCACGCGCTGCACCCCAACTACCCGGACGTGCACGACAAACAGCACGCGCCGCGCATCAACGCCGGCGTGGTGGTCAAAGCCAATGCCAGCGATCGCTACGCCACCAGCGGCGAGACGGCGACCACTTTTGTCGCCTTGTGCGAGGCGGCCGGCGTGCAAGTGCAGGACTTTGTGGTGCGTCAGGACATGGCCTGCGGTACCACCATCGGGCCCATCACCGCCGGCCAGCTAGCGGCGCGGGTGGTCGACGTGGGCTGCCCCATGTGGGCCATGCACTCGGCGGCAGAAACTTTGGGCGCGCGCGATTTGCAGGGCATGATCGACGTGATGCAGGTGTTCTACAGCGGGCGCGCATAGCGTCGCACCCTTTTTCCCCGACCACGGGCGACCGGCCCACAGGACGACGATGCTGGCCTTCTTGAACTGGGACCTGGATCCGGTGCTGCTGCCCCTGGGGCCCCTGCAGATCCGCTACTACGGCGTGTTGTTCGCCCTGACCATCTATACGGGCTTCTACGTTTGGCGGCGCCAGGCGCTCAAGAACGGCGAGAGCGTTGATTTTGCCGAGCAATTTCTGTGGTGGGGCGTGGTCGCCATCGTCGGCGGCGCGCGGCTGGGCCACGTGTTCTTTTACGAATACAAGACCTACCTGGCCAACCCGGTCGAGATCATCAAGTTCTGGAAGGGCGGCCTGGCCTCGCACGGCGCTACCGTCGGCCTCATCACCGCCCTGTGGCTGTTTTCGCGCAAACACAAGAAAACCTGGGCGCGCGTGGGGGATTACCTGGCGCCGGCCATCGCCATCGCGGCGGGCGGGGTACGCTTGGGCAACTTCTTCAACAGTGAGATCGTCGGGCGCGTGAGCGACGTGCCGTGGGCGGTGCAATTCGTGCGCTACTGCCGGCTGGAGCGCCTGTGCCCGCCGGACGCGGCTTGTACCCTGCAGCAGTGCATGCCGCGCCACCCCAGCCAGCTCTACGAATTCCTCATGGGCGTGGCCACGTATGTGGTGCTGATGTACGTGGAGAAGAAGAACATTCGCCGCTCGGGCTCGGGCTTGCTCGCCGGCATTTTCTTGTCGATGTACTTTGGGTTGCGCATCTTTGTCGAAAACTTCAAGGAATACCAAGACGAGCAGTTGCGGACGGACGGCTTCCTGCAGTCGATCGACGGCGTGCTGGGGCACCCCACTACCGGGCAATACCTGAGCGTTCCCCTGGTGTTGTTCGGTCTGTTCCTGATCGTGCGGGCGCTGAAGCAGGACCGCGACGCCATCGCCGAGCCGACGCCGACGCCCGATCCCGAGCGGCTGCCGGCGCGGGCCAAGTAGTCTGAATTATTTGGGATAGCTGATCGGTGCCCGTTCGATCCAAGCGGCGCGGCGGCGCACGTGCGGCGTCTTGGGCGACCACTCGCGCGGGTTGGGTAGCAGCCCGGTGATGAGCGCAGCCTCGCCCAGGCGCAGCTTGGCGGCGGGCTTGTGAAACCACAGGTCCGCTGCGGCCTGTACGCCAAAGGTCATTGGGCCCATTTCGGCAATGTTCACGTAGACTTCTAGAATGCGCTTCTTGGGCACGAAGGCTTCCAGCCAGATCGTGTACCAGGCCTCCAGGCCCTTGCGCAGCCACGAGCGGTGCTGCCACAGGAACACGTTGCGCGCCACCTGCTGCGACACCGTGCTGCCGCCCACGATCGCCCCGCTGCTGTGGGTCTGGTAGCGGGCCCAAGCGCGGCGAATCGAACGCACGTCAAAGCCGTGATGGGCAAAGAACGAGCGATCTTCGCTAGACAAAACCGCCGTCGGCACCGCGCGCGGCAGATCGTCCAGGTCCACCCAGCGGTAGTCGGGCAGCTGCCACTCGCCGGTCTCGCGCCAATGGTGGACCGAGCGCGCCAGCATCGTCTCCGTCACCGGCGGATCGACCCAACGCAATAGGGCGGCTTGCAGGGGCGGCACGACGAGCAGCGCCAAGAGCGACCAGCGCACCAACCGCCAAATACGCCCAGGCCACGGCGACTTGCTGGCCATTGCGGCGGGCTTGGCGACGCCCGGCTTGGCGGCAGGGTCGCTCACGGCACCGCCTTGGACGGCGCGGCCGGGGCCGCCGAGCGCAGTACGGTTCGCAACACCTTGCGCAAACGGCTGGTGGCACTGGGCTCTTCGCGATCCTCGTCGAGCTCGGCCAGCCGCAACGCCTGGGCCGCGACGCGCCGAGCTTCGTCGAACTGCCCAAGCTTCACCAAGAATTCGGCGTAGCGGGCCATCGGCAGCGCCATCGGCGGCTTGTTCGCCCGTTCGCGGCGCGAGGCATCCCGGCCCTGCCGCCACTCGACCGCACCCGAGGCGAGGCTGCGGCGCTGCACGTCGAGGGCGGCTTGGCTTTGGCCCAGGCGATCGAGGATGGCGGCCAACGTGTCCAGTCCGGCCATGGCCGGCTCGGCGTCGGTGGACCACTCGGCCTGCCGGCCGTGCTGCAACGCCTCGGGCCCGGCTTGCCCGGCAAGAAACAGCGAGTACGCGTAGTCGTTGTGGCTGCTATGGCCGCTGGGGTGCCGCTGCAGCATGCCGCGCGCGGCCGTGACGCCCAGGTGGCCCAAGCCGAAATCGCCCAAATCCTCCATCGCGGTCAAGACGGCCATTCGCCGCACCGGCTCCGCCATGCCGTCCAGCACCCGCGTCAGCCAGCCTCCAAGGTTGCTGCGCGCGGTCTCGCCCAGGTCGGCGACGCGGTCGGCCAACGCGGCCACCACGCGGGCAAAGCCGGTGGCCGTGCTGGTGGTGGCCTCTGCGGCCAAGTCGGCGGCCAAAGTTCCCGATGGGTCGCCGGCAAGGGGGGCAGCCAGCGCGCCCAAGTCAGCGGGCTCCATGTCGGCCAAATGTTGATTGCGCCAACAGATTTCGGCGGTGCTCCGCTCTCCCAGCGCCGTTTGCGGGCAAGCCAAGGCCGCCGCGGGGGCGCCCGACTTCTTGGCCCGTTCCAGCGCGCGCCGGGCCGGCTCAGGGTCGTGACTCGCCAAGAACGATTGGGCCAGCGCGAGCCACAGGCGCCAGCCTTCCTCGGCCGTCTTGGCCAGCAGACTCGTGATGTTCCACGCCAAGTCGGGACCCCGCGCGGCAAACTGGTCAAGCAGCGACTGCAACTCCGCCGGGGTGGCGCTCTCTGGATGTTGGCCCAGTTCGTCAAGCGCGGCCGGTTGCCAAGCGCGCGCTCGCTCGACCAAGGGTGCCGGCGCCGCGGCCTCGATGCCGGCGGCGATGCCCACGCTGGGCTCACTTTCGCGCAGGGCCTGGGCCAGCGCGGCGGCTGCGCTGCTTCTCCCGGCCACCACGAGCAGGTCCATGGCGTCGTCGGCAAAGCTGCGCGCCACGGCCTCGACCGGCTCGCCCTGGCGCTCGGCGTCGCTGCCCACGTTGTAGACGCTGCGGTTGCCCTTGGTGAACGCCAGTGCCGCTTCTACGACTTCGCTGTCGCTGCCCACAGCCACGAGCGCGAGGAGACGCTGCTCCAGGCCGTCGAGCTGGCCGGCCAACTGTGCCGCGGGCGCCTGCTTCAGGGCCAGCGTCGCGAGCTCGGGATGACCTTGACGCGTCAGCTCTACCGCCAGACGCACCGCCGCATCGGCGCCGTAGCCGTTCTGTAGCCAGCCCTGCAGCGTGTGGACGGCCAACGGCGCCAAAGTACCTGCCGGCGCCTGGCCTTGCACAGCCACCAGCGCCGCCGCCATCGCCGCCGCCGTGTGGGCAAGTTGCTCTTGCTGGCAAACCAGCGGCTGCTTGCCCAGGGTCTGGATCGCCTCTGGACCGCGCCCGATCGCCGCAAGACGCACGGCCAGTTCCGTCCGCAGCTCGGGCAGATTGGCCTGCAAGCGCTGGATGGGGCCCACGATTTCCGGCGGCAGATCGCCCACGCTGACGAGCAGGGCCAGCCACCAGGAATTGGTGCGCAGGGGCTCGACCGTGCCCGTCACGGCGGTGGCGTCGGGACCGCTCCGCCCATCGTTGGACTTTGCCGCAGTGGCGGGCGAAACGATCCGCAGGCTGTCGATCAAGCTGGCCGCACCCGCCTCGCGGGCCAGCAAGTTGGCCGTCGCCGCCAGTTCTCTGCCCCAACGCGGCAGACGCTGCCGCGCCACGGCCAGCGCCGTCTTGGCGTCGCCCAGCCGGCCGGACTGCACCAACCACTGGATCCGTTGGGCGTGCAAAAACTCGCTGTCGGGCGCGAGTTGCAGCAGCTCGGCAACCCAAGCGAGGAGCAGGGAATGTTGGCCGGCGCGCTCGAGGTAGCTCCAAGTCCGCCATAGCGCGACGAAGGACCCGCGGTCGCGCAGCGAGGCCAAATTGGAGAGGTTTGCGGACTTCAGGACTTCGCGCAGCTCGTCGTCGACTGTGAGCTGGCCGCGAATCCGCTGCCACGTCGCCAGCGCCGCTTGCCTGCGGCCCGCCTGCCATGCAAAATTGGCTGCCACCGTCGCGAGTTGCGGCGGCGCATCGGGACCCAGCGTCTGCGCCACCGCATCGGCCTGCCGGGGCCAGCCCAGGGCCGACAGCAAGGCCGCCGTTTCGAGGGCCGCGACGTCCGCGCGCGCCGCCCGCGACAAGTAGATGCGCACTAGGCCCAGCAGCTCTTGCTCCGAGCCGGGGTCGTGGCGCAATTCTACAGCAGCTGTCAACAGTTGACTGCGGTCGCGCTGCATGCCCAAGGGCTCGCTAGAGGCCAGCTGATCGACCGCGGCCTGGCGAGCGTCGTGCAATAGGCCAACCCGGCCAAGCCATTGCACAGCCTCTGGCGGCGGGCTGGTATTCTTGGACCGCAGCTGCTGTAAGGTGGATTGCACCGCGGCGCGATCACTCAGATCGGCTGCCAGTTCGCCCCGCAACCACGCCGAGTCGCGATCCAGGTTGGTGCGCGCGACCAGCACCTCTAGAAGGGGCCGTTGCGCCCGCGCGCGGCGGGCAAAGGTCAAGATGGTCACTGCGTCGCGATCGTCCATGCCCGATTCGGCAAGGATCGCCAGCTCGCTGGCTGCGGCCGCGCGCTGGTCCAAGCGCAGCAGCATCGCAATCAGTCGGCTGCGCACAGACGGCGCATCGGGCTCGAATGCCAATGTCTTGCGGGCAAATTCCACCGCAAGGACTGGCTCGCCATAGTTCTCGAAAAGATTCCACGCGTGTCGCCACAGCCGCGCCACCTGCCGCCCGTTGGTCTGCGCACCGCGCAACAGGTCGGCGGCCTGATCGGCCATACCGCTGGCCAGCAACGCCTTGGCCCAGTCCAACAGGGTCTCGTCGCTGGGCGGCCGCAATTGCGCCAGCTGCGGAAAGATATCGAGCGCTATCGCAAAGAATCCGGCCTGGACCAGCGCGCGCGCTGCCGAATCCAAGCGATTGGCGTCCAGGCGCGCGCCGTAGGCCACCTTGACCAGACTGCGGGCCAGGGCCGCGTCGCCCTGCCGGCGGGCACAGGTCAGCCCCTGCTCCAGGCCTGCGCGCAGCGAGTACAGGTCGGACTCGGCCATCAGCCGCGGCGCCAGCGTCCGCACCGTGGCGCAAAGGCCATACTGGGCAGCCAAGTCCAGCAACGGGCGCAGGGTTCGGGTTGGCAGGTCCGGTCGGTTGGCGGTCTGGTCCAGGACCTGGGCGGCGGCATCCGGCTTTCCGGTTGCCAGCAGGGCGAGCGCTTCCAACAGCTCTACGCCGGGATCCATCGGTTTGCCCGCAGCGGCAGCGCGCCGTCTGGCCACCTCGCCCAACACCTGATCGGCGGCGCCACTGATGGCCAACTTCTGGAGCTGGGGCGGCGGGGGTTCGAAGTCGCCCACTGCGGTCCGGGCCAGCGCCACGCCAAGCAACTGCTGAGCCAGACTGCCAAAACCGCTCTCGAAGAGCACCGCCGCGCCCGACCAGAGCAGCTGCCCGTCGTCCAAGTCGCGCGTGCCTGCCTCCTGGAGCCACCGGGCCAACCACGGGCCGCGGCGCAGCAACTGCAAGAATAAGCCCTTGGTGGGCAGGGCCACAAACCGCTCGTCCGCGACGGCGCGGGCCTGGGCATCCACCGCTAGGAAGGCATCCAAGTCTTCGCGTTGGGCGGCTTGCACGGCGACTTCGCGCAGCTGCTCGGGCGGCGCCACGCCCGCGCCAGCAAAACCTTGCACGACGGCTTGCGAAACCTCTTGCCACTCGGGCAACGCGATCCAGGCCAGCAACTCGCGGCGCGCGTCTTCGACTGCGGGGGTCACGGCCAGTGCAGCCCCACCGGCGCCCGGCAGGGCAGTGCGCGGCTCCAGCAAGCGCGCGTACGTCAACACGGCCGCGGTCGATGCCGCGGTGCGATGGCCGGCCACTAGCCACTGGGCTCGTAGGGCCGCCGCAGTTCGCTGGCCCAGACCCGGAGTCGTCGCCGCCCGTTCCAAGCTGTGCTGCGCCTCGCCCGGATGACTGCGGCGCCACGTCTCGCCGACGATCAGCCACGCCAGCGAGCGATCGCCGGGGGCCGTGTCGATGCTGGCCACCAGGGCGCGCGCGGCATCTTGGTTGCCCGTCTGGCGCGCGGCTTCTGCCCGCAGCGCCTGCCACTCGGCATTTGGGGTGCCCCACCGGCTCAGAAACTGCGCGGCCAGCGTCCCTTGTCGCACGGCCAGTAGCGCCCGCACCAAGGACAATTGGGCCACGGGCGTGGTGAACTGCGGCGCCCCGTCGGCCGAGAGCCGCGCCAACCCTTCGGCATCGTCCTGCCGGGCCAAGGCAGCCGCCAGCAGCCCAGGCGCTTCGGGCTGGTCGCCGCGCGCCGTGGCCACCCGCAAAAGCTCGCTACACGAGGCGCGATCTTCTTGCCACGCGACCTGATTGGCGACCTGCAACAGGGTCGCTGTGGGCGTTGTGGCCGCCGTGACCGCCGCACGCCAACTGGCTCGTGGGTCGTCGCCGGGCAGGGTGCGCGCCACACCGTAGGCCAACCACCAGCCCTCCATCGCAGCCGGCTGGCGCGCGGCATCGGTCAGCAGCCAGGCCAGCACGGCCGGCGGCGCCGCAGGTCCGCGCGTCGCAGCCTGGCCCGCCACGAACTGCATCCAATGCCAGTGCCGCTTTGGGTTTTGCGGCGCCGCGCGCAACGCCTCGGCCCCCCAAGTCGGGGCCGCGCTGTCCATGGCCGCTAGCGTGTGGCCCGCTTCGCGGCAAAGCTCGGACGAGTATGGGGTTACGTCACAACCACCCGCAACCAGGGGGGCCAGCCACGCCCACGCGGACGCCGGCTGGCGGCGCTCGCTGCGAAGAAAGTGAGCCAGTTCGAGCACATCGTCGCGGTGCTCGACCCGCAGTAGCGGCACAAGCCGGGGCACGGCCGCTTTGGCCTCGGCGTCGCGGTGCAGCTCCCAAAGGGCGCGCACGGCCGCCAGTTCGACCTGCATGGGTGCCGGCGGCGTGGTCCGAGCGTAAATGGCCAGAACCTCACTCCAGGCCTGAGTCGCCGCGGCACGCCGCGCTTCAGCAATGGCCTGCGCCGCCGGCAGGGGCGCCGGCTTGTTTGCGGCGACTTGCCCCGCACCGCAGCCGCAAGTTGCCCACACCAGGGCAACCAGCAGCCCAACGCGTCGGAATCGTGCCAATGTGCCTCCAGCGCCGGGCAGCAAACAGCCAGCCCCCATCGTAGCCCCGGCCCTGGCGACTCCGCAACCGCGCATCAAGTCTGCGGATCGTTGCGGTACCGCCAGGCCTCGCCCGCATAGCTGACACCGGTGATCCACTCGCGCTCGATTTGCTGCACGTACTGGGGCCAAAGCGGCACTTTGCCCGTCCCCTCCAGGTCGATGCAGTACTTGGGCACCGCCATGCCGCTGGTAAAGCCAATCGCTTGCCGCATCAGCGCCAGCCCGTCGTTGACCGAGGTGCGCAAGTGCCCGCTGCCCAAGATGGGATCGCAGTGGAACAGGTAGTAGGGCCGAACCCGCGCGCCGAGCATCGCATACCAAGTCTCGCGCAGGGTGGTGATGTCGTCGTTGACGCCACGGAGCAGCACCGACTGACCGCCCAAGCCGATGCCGGCACCGGCCAAAAGAGCAAGAGCTTTCACTGCTTGCGTCGTCAACTCCGCATAGTGGTTGCAGTGAACGTTGAGGAACAGCGGCAGGCGACGCGGCCGCAGGGCTTCGGTCAGCTCGGCGTCGATGCGCATCGGCAGGAACACGGGGACGCGGGTGCCGATCCGCACCCAGCGCAGGTGATCGATGCCGTCCAGGCGATCCAGCAAGCGCCGCAACCGCGCCGCCGACCACAGCAACGGATCGCCACCCGAAATCAGCACGTCGCGAATCTGCGGCGTCGCTGCGATGTACGCGATCGCCTGGTCCAGCTCGTCTTCGCCGAGCCGCTCTTGGTCGCCCGCAACCCAGCGAGCTCGCGTGCAATAACGGCAGTAGGCGGCGCAGCGATCGGTGATGAGCAGCAGCACCCGGTCGGGGTACTTGTGGACCAAGCCCGGCGCGCGACGGTGTGGGTCCTCGCCCAGGGGATCGAGCCGCTCGAAGTCGCGGGTCGTCGCCTCGGCGCGCTGCGGCGCCACCTGCAACCGCAGCGGGCAAGCGGAGTTGCCGGGCTCACAGAGGCTCGCGAAATAGGGCGTCACCCCCACCTCAAAGGCGGCGCCGCTGGCCACAAAGTCGCAATCGGCGGGATCGAGCCCCAGCACTTGCGCCCAGTCTGCGGCTGTGGTCAGGCGGTTGCGCAACTGCCAGCGCCAGTCATGCCAATCGCTCGCGCTGACCTTGGCCCAGCGACCAAAAGGCTGGCCCGCGTGCGGCGGTGCGACCCGGAGCGTGCTGGGAGCTGGGGCAGACGGCGGCATGGGCACTCGCGGATCGGCCGGTTCCGCTTGGGGATCCACTGGTTCAGCGACGGCCACTGGGCGCGAAGAACGCAGCGGGCGCGAAAAACAAGAAAGGCCGACATCGCAGCGGGCACCGCCTGGCTTCAGGCTTAGCCCTGGATGTCGACCTTCGCCAACCGTGCAACTGACACGACAGTCGCACCATTTGCCTTCTTCCGCGGCGCTATTTGCCTTCTTCCGCGGCGCTTCTTGCCTTCTTCCGCGGCGCTTCTTGCCTTCTTCCGCGGCGCTTTCGCCGAACCCACAGAACTTTCGCCGATTCCGCAGGAAATGGAAGGGTGCCCCGTAGGAGAATTGAACTCCTGTCCCAGCCTTGAGAGGGCCGTGTCCTGACCGCTAGACTAACGGGGCGCTGCCAATCGGCTCGCGGGTCGGGCTGATCCTCGATGTCGAAGTCAACCGGGTTGCGCGGGGACACCGCGCGGCGTGCCGAGTTGGCAGGGGGACTAGGATTCGAACCTAGATAAGCAGATTCAGAGTCTGCGGTCCTGCCTTTAGACGATCCCCCTGTGGATTTTCTGCGGCGAGCCACGCGCGGTGGCCAGCGGTGCGCGATACTTTAGCTGCGCCGGCGTGCGGCGTCAAGCCCCCCAACGGCCGGCAGATCGCTCGACATGAAGGGGGGCGTCGCGGTAGCGGCCAGAACCGCGCTGCGTTGGGCCACATCGCGGCCGCACGCCCGCTTGGCGTGGTCGGCTTGCACGCGACGTCTGTCGCAGATTCGGGAGTTCTTTTGAGCGCTTTCTAGCCAGCGGGCGTGGCCGCACGAGTGGGGGCTGGCGAGGCTGGCGGCGAAACATCCAAGGCGGTGCGCGCACCGGACTTGTCGAAGTAGATCCCCAGCGCATCGCGGGCCAGGGCCGGAGCCTTGACCTTCCACTTCCAGCCGTTGATCGCCAAGGCGGCCACGGCAACCTGGGGCCGGTCGGCCGGGGCAAAGCCGACGAACCACGAAACATGGCGAAACATCTCGCCTTCTGGAGCAGAGAGTGAACCCGTCTTGCCGCCCACATCGATACCTCGGAGCGACTTGGGGCGTACGGCAAACGCGTGCCGGCCGGTCCCGATCTCCGTCGTTTGCACCATCATCGCGCGCAAGCTGCGGGCCGTTGCCTCGCTGATCGGTGGTACGGCCGTTGGGCCCACCACCGCCGGATCGCCCAAGCCAAGCGCAGCAATCCTGGGCACATGCCCGTCGCTCGCCACCACCGCGGCCAACCAGGCGGCATGCAATGGGCTCAGTTGCGATCCGGCAAAACCGGCGGCGTTGCGGGCACGCTCCAGCGGTTGCGTCGCTTCGGCAAACGGAGACGGCGACAGCGCCACATCGCCGGGCAGGGTGCGGTTGAACCCAAAAGCATTGGCCATTTTCGTCAGCGCCCCTGGCTCCAGGTCGCGGAGGGCAAACCGCGCAAACGCGGCATTCGACGAGCGTGCCAGCGCTTCGGTCAGCGTCTCGCAACGCCGATCGCTCGGGCGCTCCACCAAGTGCGATGCGTCGAGACCATGCAATCCGCCATGAAAACACGCCGTTAGGTCGGGCTTGTGCCCCGATTCGAGCAGGGCCGCCGCCGTGACGATCTTGAACACCGACGCCGCCGGCACCGTGGGCCGGGTCAGATCGCCGATGCGTCCGACGGGGTCGGCTTCGTCGCGGGTCTCGGCCATCGCGAGTACGGCGCCCGTCTTGGGGTCCATCAGCACCACGGCGCCGTAGGGCAGCCCAGACTTGGCCAGCTCGTCGGCCACGGCGCGCTGCAGGTCGTCTTGCAGGGTGGTCGGCTGCGGATGCGGAGCGCGCGGCAGCACCAGGCGGCCGTCTGGGCCAGCCTGGGCCGTCTTGATCTCGGCAGCCTGCATGACCAGCGGGGGCGGCGGCGGTGCCGGTCGCGGGGCCGGAGCGGCGGCCTGCGGACGGGGAGGCGCTGGGGGCACCGCCACAGGCCGGCTGGCCCAGGCCAGGGTCGCGGCGACCACAGTCAGGCTGCCAAGGACGGCGAGCGTTTGAGTTATCGACAGTTGCAGACGCGGGCGCTTCACGGACACCTCGGCAGTTTGCGGGCGGTAGCGATCCGAACTCGCCGCCCAGCGAGTCGCAGCCCAAACGCCGCACGCAGCGTACGAGCAGGCCGAGCGTCGCGCAAAAAAACGCAACCTGCGCGCAGTCCGCAGACCAGCCGCCGGCGGAATCCTGGCCGAGCACCGCGCAAAACGTTCCCTCTGATGTCCGATGATTTCATAGGACTATCCTGTGCGATTGCTGGCGGCCCAGCCCAAGCAGGAAGGATTGGTCGCGCGCTGCTGGCGCTGGTCGCGCCGCTGCGCCACAATCGCCGCAACTGCCGCCTTGGAGGGCGGCTTTGGGCAACGATGACCGATGACGCGCGAATCCAGAGCTTCCGGGCCATGTTGGCTGAGGATCCCGACAACGAGCTGGTGTGGTTCTCGCTCGGGCAAGCGCTGTTCGAGGGCCTGCGCTACGCCGAGGCCGAGCACGCCTTTGAGCGAGCTGCCGTACTGCAGCCGGATTTGATGATGGCGTGGTTGCGCCGGGCGCAGGCACTGGTCGCGCTCGGGGCCCATGCCCAGGCCCGGTCGCTGGCGCAAGAGGCGCTCCGGCTCGCGATCGCCCAGTCCCACGCCGGGCCGCGCGGCGATGCGGAGGACCTGCTGGAAGAGATCGACGACGCCGTCGCGTGATCACCGTTCCCGCCGTCGCGCTGCCGGCACAATGTCCTGAAATGCATACTGCCGGCCAACCAGCCCGACCAGTGGCCGAAACAATCGACAGGCGCCTGTCCGTTTTTTTGTGCGGCGCGTTGACAGCCTGCCCCACTTCCTTTACAAGGCCTGACTGCGGGGTGGCCACCAAGGTCAGCGTCCGCCACTCATAACCCGAAGGTCGCAGGTTCAAATCCTGCCCCCGCGACTCCAAGAAAGCCCGGTACTTACGTTCGCCGTAGGTGCCGGGCTTTCGGCGTTTTGTGACCACTTTGTGACCACGGACCCACCGGGGCCCCTGCCGCTGCGCAAGACACTGTTGCGCGGCCGGCACCCGGGCGCTTTCGTCGCTAGAAGTCGCATACCGGGCTGGAAAACCAGGATCCGGTCGGTTTCGTATTCTTCCGCAACTGGACGCGCGCACCTAAAAGGATGCGCATGGCAACCCCCGAGAAATTCCGCGACAAGTACCGTATCCGCTGGACCGATCACACGGGAAAGCGGTGCTCTGAACTCCACGACAACCACCGCGACGCCGAGAAGGCGCTGCGGGCCCGCCAAGCCGAGGTCGACGCGATCAAGGCGGGGAGTCGCCCGGCTCCGCCGATCGAGCACACGTTCGACGAGCTGTGCGAGTACTGGCTCGCCAACCACGCGGTGGAGAAGCGCAGCCAGAAGGACGACCAGAGCGTCATCCGCAAGCACCTCAAGCCTGCCTTGGGGCCGTTGCGGCTCACGGCGATCGGCGTGGCGCACATCGACGCCCTGCGGGCAAGCAAGCGCGATCTGAGCCCCAAGACGGTGTCGAACATCCTGACGCTCCTCGGCACCATGCTCCGCACAGCGATCGACCTGGGGTGGCTGGCGACCCTGCCGCGCATCAAGAAGCCCAAGACCTATGTAGATGCCGAAGATTACACGTTTCTGCAGAGCCAGGACGACATCGACCGCTTCTTGGCCGCAGCCGCCGAGGCCGGCCCCGACGTCTTCGTGATGTATGCGACTGCCGTGTACACCGGTCTGCGGGTTGGCGAACTGGCGGCCCTGCGCTGGTCCGATGTGAACTTTGCACGGCGACTGATCATGGTCCAGCGCAGCCACGCGGGCCCGACCAAGAGCGGGCGCTCGCGCCCCGTACCGATCTTGGATCCGCTGCTACCTGTGCTGCGCGACTGGCTGCAGCGGAATCCAACGGACCTGGTCTTTCCCAACCGCGATGGGCAGCAGCACCAGCCCAGCGCCCGGATCTTCCAAGAGCGCCTACATGACGTGCTGGACGCCGCCGGGTTCAAGCGTCCCGCGTCGGGCCGCTACAAGCACGCGATCCACTTTCACAGCTTGCGCCACACGTTTGCCAGCCACTGGGCGATGAACGGCGGCGACCTGTGGAAACTGCAGAAGATTCTGGGCCATCAGTCGATCCAGATGACCATGCGCTACGCCCACCTGCAGCCCGCTGCGTTTGCCGAAGACTACGGCCGGTTCGGCTCGGCGGCGCCAGCCTCGACGGGCGCAAAGGTTCTGCAATTTCGTGCACAGTAGCACGAAAAATGCCATGTAGAATGGCATGTTGCCGGGAAGAACCAGGATTCGCACGGATCCGGCGTCTTCCGCGCCCCTCAAGCTCAGCGCAATTTGGCTCGTGTACGACGGAATCAGCCGCCGTACGAAGGAGCCAAGATGGCGACAAGCCCTGAAGCCACGGACAAGCCCACCAGCACCATCATTCACCGCTACGAGTCGGCTGCGAAGTTCCTTGGAATTCCAGTTGGTTCGCTCTACTCCCTCGTCCACCACAAACGGATCGACCACGTCCGGCTCGGGGCCCGCACGGTCCTGTTTGAGCAACACGCCTTGGAGGCGTTCTTGAAGTCGCACCGGGTACCCGCGGCGGTGCAGAAATGAGCACGCATGTCACCGCCAGCGACGGTCAACTTCGCTACCTCGATGGCTTGACCGCCCCGGACCGCTTGAAGGCGCTGAGCAAGCCCGAAGCCGGGTTTCTCATCGCCTGGTTGATGGGCCCGCCGAAGGCCATGAGCCGCGGTCAGCAGCTGTACCTTTTCGGGCTGGCCAACAAGCTGGATCGCGAACAGGCGCGGCAAGCGATCGAGTTCCTGCTGCGGCTGACCGAGCCCGCCCCGGAGTTGCCCAGCCCTTCGCTGGCCGACTCACCTTCACCGCAGCCGCCCAGGACCGAAGAACTGGCAACCGATGTGGCGCCATGACGCCGCCCACCCTGAGCCGTCACGGCACGGACCGCACACCGAGCAACTGGCTCGACGACGCCTGCCGCGCGCCACTGCCCGAAGTGGTGGCCACACTGGGCCTCGATTTGCATCGCGACGGCAAGAGCTTTGGCCCGTGCCCGAGCTGCGGCATGGCCACGCGTGCCAACCCAGGCCGAACCGACCGGCGTGGGCGGTGCCGCATCGAAGCCGACGGCAAGCGCTGGGCCTGCTGCAGCAACGGCACCGAAGGTTGCGGCGCCAAAGGTGACGGGCTGGCGCTGGTCGCCTGGTCCTTGACCGGCAGGGCGTGGGCAAAGGGCGACAGCGACACGAGCGCGCAGGTGCGCGAATGGTACGCGGCACGCGGCTGGTGTGACGCTTCGCCAGACGGCGGATCGACCCCGGCTACACTTGCCCGGCCTCGGCGTGCAACGGTGGCCGTCCAGGTCAACCAACCCAAGCCCCGGCCCCCTGCGGCAGAGGTTGCGGCCCTTTGGGCGCGCTGCCTGCCCGTGACTGCCGACCCCGAGATGGCGGCTTGGCTGGCCGGGCGACACGACGGCGCGATCGACCCGGCGACGGTCGCAAAGTTCGACTTGGCGCGCGCGTTGCCGGCCGACCTGGCGAACCTGCCCCGGTGGGCGCGGTACAAAGACGGCAAGCCCTGGACGGCGAGCGGGCACCGCCTGGTGGTGCGAGCATGGGAAGCGGACCCCGACACCCCTGGACGGCTGCGGGTGGCGAGCTTGCACGCGCGCAACGTGCTGCCGGCCTACGGCCCGGCTGACAAGGCCGCGTGGCCCGGCCGTGCGTCAGCGGCTGGCCTTGTGCTTGCGACAGGGGCCGACCCGCGCTCGCATGGCCTCCCCCTGGTCGAAATTGCCGAGGGCGTGCCCGACTGGTTGCGGTTGGCGGTGACGGTTGCGTCGGAACTGCCCAAAGGCAAGCGATCTGCCGTGTGGGGGATTTGGAACGGATCGGCTGATCCGGCGCTGGGTGCTGTGGTGCCCGAGGGATGGCCCGTGGCGCTCCGCACTCATGCCGACGATGCAGGCGACAAGTATGCGGCGGCGTGGCAAACCCTGCTGATCGCCCGCGGCTGCAGAATGCGTCGAGAATTCAAGCCGAACGTACCGCAACCTGCGGCGCCTGCGATCCAACGCGCGGGCCCGACCTTTGCAGCGGTGTCAGCGCCGGCAAAGGCAGACCAGGTGGCACAGGCTTGCGAGGCGTTGCGCGATGCCATCGGCCCCGACGGCCTCGCGGTGGTCTGGGCGTACTGCTGTCGCGACTGGGGCCGCCCCGACGCTGTGCCCACGGCGGTAGCTAACGTGCTGCGGTGCCAGCTGAGCGCTTTGAATGACTGGGAACTGAACATATACAACCAGCAATTGCGCGAAATGGGGGCGGCATGAGCGACGACAGACCATTTCACGATTGCGACATCAAACCGGCTGACTGGCTCGCCGAGGACGCCAAAGCGGCACTTGTGGCGCAGCGGCTGGCCGATACGGTGCCCATGCTGGGTCCCAAGGTGGCCGAAGCCCGCGCTGCGCTGGCCAAGGAGCGAATCGGCGAAATCCTGCCTGACGCGATTGGCCACCTGCGCCGACGCGCCTCGGGCGAGGATGGTCCGATACTGCTGCCCAACTGGCCGAATCTGGCTGCGATGTTGGGTGGCGGCTTTTGGCCGGGCCTGCATATCCTCACCGGCGGCACCGGCACTGGCAAGAGCCAGTTTGCCCTGCAGGTGGCCCTGCAGGCGGCGCTGGCCGGGATTCCTGTTCGGTATGTTGGGCTTGAGCTAGACAGCCTCGGCCTGGTCGCACGCCTGCTCTGTATGACTGCCGGTGAATCTGCTGGGACCTGGTGGTCGTCCCTCTACACAGGCAAGTGGGGGAAGACGCCGGGAGTCCAGCACCTGGAGCGATTGGTTGCGGATGGCGGGCCCATGCTGGCCAAACTCCCGCTCTACCTGTGCACCGAACAAGGTCCGCACGGCTGGGGCTACGACCAGATTGGTGGCGCGGCGGAGCAGTTGCGCACGGCGCACCCCGAGCTTCCGCCCACGGCTCCAGTCCTATTTGTCCTGGACTTTCTTCAACTTCTTGGCGGTGCAACGCCGGAGAATGGCGCGCCGGTGCGGAATGAGGATACCCGAGAGCGTCTCAGCAAGGCCGCCTATCAGGCACGCGAGGTGGCCCGGAAGCACAACGTGGTCGTGCTGGCCCTGTCGAGTACGGCGCGGACTAACTACGCGGCACTAAATGGTATTGTTCTCGACGAGATGGGCTGGCCCAAGACGCATGCCGCCGACCTCATCGGTGTCGGCAAAGAGAGTGGCGACATTGAGTTTGCGAGTGACTCTTCGCTGGTGCTGGCGCGGGCCACGGGGGAAGCCAAGGACGACGGCAACACCTATGGTGCCGACCCCGGCGCTATGTGGATTGGAGCCGCCAAGCTGCGGGCCGGCCAGAGCACATGGTGCCGATTGGTTGAGTCGCAGGGATGGCTCAGCGAAGGCGCGCCGCGGGGACCGGCTAACACAGAGGCGGCTGCATACGTTGCCCCGCAACGACGCAAGACCGCAGGTGACCCCGCGCCGGTGCGCCGTGCCAAGGACGCCTTGCAGAAAGCAGAAGCGCGCGTGGCGGCCTTGGTTGACGAACGCACCGCGTGTGAAGCCCAGGGCAACACAACTGAGCTCGCCAAGATTGACCGTGAACTTGACCAGCTGCACAAACAGATTCGGGTTCGACACCTTCCGAATTTGCAGGCAGCTACAAAATCGACGGGACACGGCCATCTGGTGCCGATATCCGGGCGCGAGCGAGCGCTGGCGGACGACGATGACCTCTGATTCGCTGCCAGCTGCCGTCGGCCAATGCCCTGCCGCATACGAAGCGGAGGCGCTGTCGGCTGTTAGGCTATGGCCCGAATCGGCAGGGGCCAATGCGCGCTCCGCCGCCGTGACCACTACGCTGTCGCGCGAATCGGCCAGGGTTGACCGCGTTGCGCAGGCGATGCTAGCCACTGCCCTTCTTGACGCAACGAGGCGCTTGGCGGCGACATTCGTTCTTCCGGCGCAGGGGGACCACGCGGCCGGCGGGCAAGGCCCGACGATTCGCGACGACATGTTGGCCTTGGACGCCGCTTTGGCCGATTGGATGGACGCCATCGAATCCGGCCGCGCGACCAACCTGCGTACACTTTCGGCCCAGCGGCTGCAGGCCTACCGCGGCGGCGACGGCACCGACAGCGACCTCTACAAATTATGGGGCGATTGCGCGCACCCGGCACTCGCTGCCGTGGCGCGCACTCTCTGGGAGGCCCATGTCGAGGCTCAGTGGCTACACCGGCACGCAGTTGCACCAGCTGGGCTGCCCCGAGTGGTGGCCTACGACGTGCTGGTCCCAGCTGGCAGCGGTCGACTGACGATTTCCCCGACCGATGGCGCTGTCCGCGGTGATGGTCCCAATATCCTCGGCACGGTCGCTACCCTTGACCCCGCGATCCTGACAGCGGTGCACGGAGGTCTTGCGCAGTTCGGCACGGTGGCGTGGCATCGCTTGCTGCGACTGCTTGTAAGTACCGGGCACAGCCAACGGGAGCGGCACGCGGCCGGTGAGCCCGGTGTCGATTTTCGCGTTGTCGAGTTTCTTGGCGGTCTGTCGGCGCTGGCCCTGGCAGTGCGCCATACCAGTCGCGACTTTGGCGCCCTTGAAGCCATGCTCACTGCCGGCCAGCACATCACGTGGATGCAGCCCACACTCAAGATCGGAGGCCTGTGGACATGGCTGCGCGTCACCAAACCAGCGCCCGGGCAAGTGAGCGTCGTGCGCATTACGCTGGGCGAAGCGCTGTTGCCGGGGATGGCGGCGCAGATGGCAAATCTGGCAGGCGGCACCCATGCAGACCGGATGGCTCGGCGTCTGGTGCCCGAACTGCGGTTCGAGCCGCCAGTCTCGGCCCTACGGTCCAACGACTGGGGCAAGGCCTGGATGCTGCACCGACTTCTCTTGGTCGAACTGGTGGACCGAGCCGAAGAGCTGTTCCGATTTGGCTCTGTTTGCATCAGCGAGGACCGACTGCGCGAGCTCGCTCGCTCGGCGGGCCTGCCAGTGGCGGCGCTGCCGAAGTTGCTGGAGCTGTGGCGGGAAGGCGAGAGCGAAGAGGCGCCTGCGTTGTTGCTGGAGCCCGAACCCGGCCAATTCACGCTGGCGGACCCGCACGGCCTGGAGCGCGACTTTATCGCCGCTAGCGGCAGACTCCGAATCGAAGGCCGCGCAAACGGCCGCAAAGGAAACAGACGTAAACACAGGTCGTTGATGTAGATTCAGCAACGCTTCACACTCTGCGCGCAACGCTTCACAGCCTAACCGGCAACACTTCACACTCCAACCGGCAACGCTTCACACTCTATCTCATGCCGCGTCCAATAATTTTAGGCCGTTGTGTGCAATAACCGTACACGGAACGGAACGGAGTGTAAGTAGGGCGGGACCGCTGGCCCTTACGCCTGCGGCACGGGCCCCGGCCCGCCCGCATGACATAGCGGCCAAAGATGCCCCCAAAGCCGCCGGCTCCGAGGGCAAGAACCGCAGCCCAGCAACGGTTCCCTGTGCCGGTTGTGCGCCTTCCGGCTGCCGGCCATTGCGCCGAAAAGCCAGGGCACGCGGATCGGCCCCACGCTGTTGGCTAACCGACTCCGTTGGGCCCTGGTGCCGGTTGACCTGGTGCCGGTTGACCCCCGCGGCGTTGCTGTAACCTCAGCGCCAGGTTGTTACCTTCGTTTATGCTGTCTAATGCCTGCCATCCATGCCTGCACTAATGGCGACAACAACCGCATCGTATGGAACTGCCCCGCAATCGGGTTACTGCGCCGCGTCGCGGGTTCACGTGCCTCGCCTGCAGACGGTGTGGGCCGGCACCTGGGCTTTTCGCGCGCCGCTACCGCCGCGGGTGTGCTCCAGGGCGTCGCGCGCTATTGCGGTGCGGTGGCGGCCCCACCGCGCCAGAGCTGCGCCGTGGTTTCTCGCTGCTGCGCACCGGTGCGGGACGGTGCACGGGCTGGCGCCCGGCGATCATCCGTGGCATCGCATGGCGCGGCCGCATCCAGCCCGCGGCAGGCGTCGCAGTCCGTCGCCAAGCTATCCGGCCGTGGTCGGGCAACGACAAGCAGCAACGCGCGGGTAACGCCGGCGCAGCTGGGATCACGGGTGACGCCGCCGAGACTTGCCCCCAAGAGTCTGAACTCGCTCAACCGGTTTCCGGTGGTGCTACGCCGGTGCAGGGCGAAGTGCAGGCGACTTTGGGTGGCGCCGCTGGCGCGGCCTGGATAAGCTAAGGGAAGGACGACCGGAAGCAGCGAGGCCGGAGCAGCGCTCCCCGCATCGGATTGCAGGCGCACCGGGGCGGCGCCACCTGTCCGGCCGCGAACCGCGGATCATTTTGCCAGTTCCTCTGCGGCGACCGCCAACTTCTCCAGACGAGCGGCATCAAGTGTGCGGCTCGCGTCAACGATTCGCAGAAATAGCACCGCGGCCTGCTGCGCGTCGTGCTGTGGGGCGATGGCGGTCGGAGTGGGTGCGGTCTCCAAGTAATCTGCAGTTACACGCGGCTGCCGTCGAGCCATCTCAGGCTCGCCCTCCGATTTCAATAGGTCACCCGCTTGCGCTCCGAACATTGTCGCCATCCGCAGCAGTGTCGGGAAACTGGGCAGGGACAAGCCGCGCTCGATTCGCGAAAAGGATTCAACGCTTACGCCAAGCACCTCCGCCACTTCCGCCTGAGAGAGCCCGTGGGCGAGTCGTCGCTTGCGCAAATTCCTAGCTATTACGGCGGCGAGCGCTCGGCATTCAGGATTGTTCGTCGACCGCTGTGCCATTTGCGCAGGCCCTTGCCGCGTGGGCGACAGGGGAGTTTGCGTCGGAACGCGCTGCAACTTGACCGATGTTGAACGTCATGTTATACGGCGTGCAACATCGTAACGGTGATCGAATGCGCGGCAACTTGGTTCTATCTTTTTGCGCCGCTTGCCTCATAGCGACGGCCGCCAGTTGTCAATCCGGTGGTGGAACCGGCGGGTCTGGCGTGGGCGCTGACGTGTCGCCGGGATCGACCTGTGGGATTGCCTGCTCCCAAGCGTGCGACACAAAGGGAAGGCTGGTGACCTGCAGAACCGACAACGGCGGCTGCTCTGTCCCGTCGCAGACGATGATCTGCCCGGGCGGTGCCGTGTGCGTCCCCGGCGAGGCCAAATGTAGGGCATGCGCGGGCGACTTTGAGTGTCGCTTCGACGGCTCTTCGCGGGTCTGCAAGGGTGGCGTTTGCGAAGGGCAACCAAACGGCGTGACCTGCACCGCAACGTGTGTCCAACTGTGCCTAGGCGGAAACGAAATTCAGACCTGCGGAACCGGCGCCGACGGGTGCCCCGTCACCAACTCGCCGTCATCGTGCGGCAATGGTCAGGTCTGCCCAACCGGAGACTCGGAGTGTCGGCCCTGCAAGAAGAGTTCCGAATGCAGCCTCGACCAGGTCTGTCAGGGCGGCGCGTGCTTAGCCAAGCCGACGTGCGTGCCCGCCTGTAACAGCGTGTCGTGCGGGCAGGACGACGGCTGCGGCGCAACTTGTGGATGCACGGGCGGTGCGGTCTGCAACTCGGGAACGTGCAAGGTACCGTGCGCTGACGAGTGTTCGGGCGACAAGTGCACCAGTGCGGGCAAGGTTGAGCAGTGCATCAATGGCACCGACGGGTGCAAGAAGAAGCTAGCTGCCGCGGCGTGCACTGGTGGCAAGGTTTGCGTTTACGGAGGTTCAGGTTGCACGGCTTGCTCGTCGTCTGGCCAATGCGGCCCCACCGACGTGTGCGCAGGCGGCAAATGCCAGCCGTATGACGGCATGACTTACCTCGTGTCACTGAAGTCGGCGAAATTCCCGGTGCTCGACCCAAAATCCAAGTCTGCCTGGGACTCCGGGGGTGGCGCGCCCGATCCCAAGTTGTGTGTTGGGGTGGACGGCAAGAGCCTTTTCTGTACCAAGGCGGCCCAGGACGTATTTCAGGCCACGTTTTCCGAGTCGTTTTCCGTCAAGTTGTTCCAAAGCTCAGAGCTTGACGTGTGGGCGTACGATGAAGACGTGTTCTCGGACGATCTTGCGGACGGTAGCGCTTGGTCCACGACAGGACTGCTCGGCCTGATCAAGGCCGGGGCAAAGTCGGGATTTCTCTTCAACGACGTGGTCGAGGTCGAGTTCACGATCGCGCCGACGTTCTGACCGAAGTAGTCAACTGGACGATCAAGTCTGCTGCTGACCGTGAACCGATCGTGACGCTGGCTTGCATGTGCTCATCGGCGCAAACTCCATGAATGAAAGCAGCATGATCCACTTCGGCGTCAGCACATTCACCTCGTCGGGTTTGTCTGTCGCGATTTGCCAAACCCAGCGCGGCCAACGCCGGCACCGTGCAGTACGTGTCCCGGCGGCCCCCTGTCGCGATCCGTGACATCCAGGAATTCCCATGCGCAAGATCCTATGCGTCATTGCGATCGCCCTGAGCCTCCCCGGCTGCTTTACGACCTCCCTAATGACCAGTGCGCCCGCAGGCCCGGCGCAATCGGAAAAGCAGTGGTTCCTCTTCTGGGGGGCTACGCGAATTTCCGCGGACGCGGCCCGGGAATGCGGAGCGGCCGGCGTGGCGTGGTCTGAGAGTAAGCAAGACTTCAGCGACCTGTTGATCTCCTTCGGGCTTGCCGCCGCAACCGGCTACGCCCTGTCGCGCAGTTGCAATCAAGGAGACACCGGCTGTATCACGTCGATGGCTTCGCTCGGCTCATCGGCATCGACGATCTTGGCCACGCGGACGGTTGAGTATGCGTGCCGTGTCGACTCTGGTGCTGGCATCTACACGCCGCCGCCCAAGCGAACAGCAGCGCCCAAGAAGGCCGCTGCCCCAGTTGAACCCGTCGAAGAAACGCCCACCGACGAAGGCACAGCGGCAAGCGCCAAGAGCACCGGGGCCAAGAAGGCGCCTCAGGGAACAACAAAGCCAGCCAAGGCGGCAGATACCGCACCACCCGTCGCTCCAGCAAAGAGCGCTCACCTATCGGACGAGGACTGCTTTGATTCCGAACAGTGTCAGAAGTTCGGGCGGTGCAGCACAGACGGCACTAAGTGTGTTGCGGCCAATAATGCAAGCTGCCGGCAGTCGCTGAACTGCCAGGTCCTCAAGAAGTGCACTGCCCGCGATGGGGATTGTGTCAAGTAGTTGACATTCAAACAATACTCTGCGGGTTGCTATCAACTGGCGGATGACAACCTTCATGTCCGTCGGTTTGTGTGCAGTTTCCGGCGATACCTGGCACGGCCGCGCGCTACATGTCGCGGCCGCCCCGGCAGCACGAAACCGGTACTTTGCACGTCGGCCTTGGCTGAGGTCATGGAAATCGCTATACTGATTGGCAATTCCGCCAATTCGCGGCGCGCAGTTGCCATATGGCCACCCCCCAAACCCCGCATACACCACGGCCCGCTCTCCGCCCCTACCAAGCCGCCGCCGTCGATCGCCTCCTCGCGACCCTGCGTGCCCAGCTCGCCGCACGCCAACCGGCCCGCGTCATGCTTTGCGCGCCCAGGGGCGCCGGCAAGACCGCGATCGCCGTCGAGCTGGCCCGCCGCGTCGCCGAGCAAAGCAACAAGACCCTGTACGTCGTGCCCCGGCTTGAACTCTTCGCCCCGACCCTCGCCGAGATCCACCGCTGGACCGCCGACGTCGCCGCCCTCGGCTCGCCAACCGCCAAGCCCCCCAGCCCTGCGCCGCACCTCACGCTCGGAATGGCCCAGACCATGTGCCGCCGCGCCCGCCGCTGGCCCCAAGACGCCGCGCCCGACCTGATCATCATCGACGAGGCCCACGTCGACCCAGAGCAAGCCCGCGCGCTGGCCGACGCCTTCCCCGGTGCCGCGCTAGTCGGCCTGTCCGCCACCCCCGAGCGAGTCGCCGACGACGCCCTGTTGCGCCTGTACCGCACGGCCGTTGTCGCAGTGACCGACGCCGACATGGTCCGCGCCGGCCACCTGGTGCCGAGCCACTTGCACACCAGCGAATGCCCCGACGTGTCGCTATTCCGTCGCTACGACAACGAATTCGACGCCCGCGACCAAGAAGAGGCGTTCTGCAGCGCGCGGTTGATCGGCGCCGTCGTCGAGGCGGCAACCAGCCTTGCCAGCCGCCAGCGCCTGCTGATCTTCGCGGCGAGCCTGCGCCACGCAAAGGAACTGGCAACCGCGCTGGCCGAGGCCCGGATCCGCGCGGCGTGCATCGACGACCGCACACCCGACGTCGAACGCGCCGCGGCCTTCGAGCAACTCGCCTCGCGCAAGGTCGGGGCCCTGTGCGTGGTCGATCTATTTACCGAAGGAGTGCAAGCGCCCGCCGTCGACGCCATCTTCGTCGCCCACTCGACACTGTCGCGCTCGCGCTGGCTGCAAGAGCTCGCCATCGGTCGGCTGCCGGCGCACCGCAAAGACGCGCTGCTCGTGGTCGACTTTGGCGACAACTGGCGCCGCCTGGGCTTGGCGCACGGTGATCGCGAGTGGACCTTGGCCGCCCAGCCCGCCGACACCCAGGTTCGTCAGTTCTGGACGTGCACCGGTTGCGGCCGAGTTGCTACCCGGCAACTGCAATCCTGCAGCCGCTGCGGGGGAAAGTGGCGCACATGGCCCGCCAACATGCCCCCAGAGCGGCCGAGGCTGCTGCAGACGCTGGCCGAACACTCCAGGCAGGAGGCCGCCGCTCGCACGGCGAGCTACTTGAAGCCGCAACCCCGCGCTACGTCGCGAAATGTGCGCCTGCGCCCCCTGCGGAACGCTGCAACAGCCGGCCGCGCTGTCGAGGAAGTGCCAATGCCTGTGTCGGGCCCACCGCCTGCCCGTGCCGAGGCGACCCGCGATCGCGCCCTGCGAGGGAGGTAACCCATGAACCCGATCCAGCCTGCGGGCCAACTGCCCGATCTAAAGCGCATGCACCGGCGGTTCGCGCGCCTTGGCCTGATCCCCAGCCGCTGGCGCCTGACCAAAGAGCGGATCCGGCGCGGGTATCGGCAGCAGGACCTAGCAGCCCGCATGGCGCCGCCGGTCGCCCCGGTAACCCTGTGCCGCTACGAGACCGGGGCCTATGCCCTAAACCTTGGAGTTGTCGCCCGCGCGGCCCGTGCGCTGGGGTGCAAGGTCGACGCGCTGGTGGTCGCCAACCTGGCTGTGTGGGAGTTCGAGAACGCCTGCCGCGACGAATGGCAGGCGCTCGGCGGGCCGGCGGATCCGGCGACGATGGAGCTGATCGAGGCGCAGTTGTGGGACCGGCGGCGGGTGGGGTAGGGCAGAGCAAACGCGGGTTGGGCTTGGCTGCAGTGTTGCGATCTGCGCGGTTTGGCTATCAAGTGGGCAGCAAGCTCAAGTTAGGGATGCCTCGGCACCAATCCGCCCACCGTCCCGCCACCAGGCGCGGCCAGGCGTTACCTACTTGCCTGCCAGTTCACGTGCCA
This sequence comes from Myxococcales bacterium, assembly GCA_037441385.1. GTDB lineage: Bacteria > Myxococcota_A > UBA9042 > UBA9042 > UBA9042 > SXRM01. The sequence continues at coordinate 49,078 of JBBISH010000012.1, read as the reverse complement.
TTTGGCTCAGGAACTCCTTCACCATTTTCCGATAGCGCTCCTCAATCGCCAGGGGTTCGGTGGACCAAGCCCCGCGTGCAACGTCGACAAGACGCGCACCTTTGTCTATTTCCTCAAACAGCCACAATCCGTCCCCCTGCGCGTCCCGCCCTCGAATTTCCATTGACCCGGGCGCGGCGCCTGTCCGTGGCGAGATTGCAGGTAGCTCATCAGCTCGTGCCCCGTAGAGCGCCGGATTGCCCCCGAGTGCTGCCACCAGGGCCTTCAACGCATCGCGCTTCGCGTAGAACTCCGGCGATGCCGGCAAGCTCCAGGCGGCTCCGTCGAAGATTCGGGTAGCCAGCCGCAACACGTCGTCGACGCCGATTTCGGCCGCAGCTGCTCGAATGAATGCGTCACCGCCAAACGGCCTACACAAGCGGCGTGCGAATTGGTCGAGGTCGCTGTTGTCGAACCGTGCACCGTAGAAGGTCGTTGCCCGGCCATGTTCCGGCTCCGCGTTCTTGCTGCCGGTTGTGCGCTGGGCCGCAGCCCACTTCTTGATCGTCGAAATCGACACCCCGGCTATGTCAGCTGCAGCCTGTAGCCCAACGTCTGCTGGGCCGACATCGGTGTGAGCGGCTCGGGCATTGTGGACGCCTTCCTGTGCGGTGTGTAGGGCCTCTGCCGCCAACTTCGCGTCAACGCTTTGACCCGTAGCGCGCTGAAATTCCCAAATGGCCATGCCGAATTCTGTGACGAAGCGATCTGAGGACTCCGGCCAACCCGGAGGCACGATTCCGGACCGCGTGACTGGGGCGCCGCGCCCCCTGTGCCGCTTGCCGATAGCCGTGGCGACCGCCTGTGCAACCGACTGGCTCAACTGGGCAGCGGCGGACCGGATTGCACCGGTGTAACTCTGTCGTGCTGCGGCATTGCGTAGGATTTCGATCACCTCTAGCAGCACAGTGTCGTTTTCGCGATCGACGGCGCCATTCTTCGGGTCGAGCATGGGTTCTTGCCGTTCGTAGCAGTCGACCATCACCGACAACGTCCTGATCGCTGCGTGCAGGTCTCCCAGGCTGGGTCGCCGCGCGGGATCGCTCAAAGCCGCCGCATTCTGCGCCTTGGTCACCTTCGGCCAGGTGCCCCCGGCGGCCCGCACCGCCCTTTTCTTGTCAGCGATCGCCTTCTTAGCATTCTCCTTCGCGACCTTCCTCGCCGCCTTCACCTTCTTCGCCTTCTCTCTCGCCTTCTTCGCTCTTGCTACCTCTTCGCTCGTCCGTCGCGGCCTCTTGGTGTCTTTCTTCGGCTCGTCTGTTCCCATTTTGTGACCAACGGCTATCCTTGCCGGGCAAGTTCGACAAGGTACTCAAGGCGGCGATGACTCACAACAGGGCAAAATCCAAGGCCCCGCGCGTCCACCAAGGTCAGCGTCCGCCACTCATAACCCGAAGGTCGCAGGTTCAAATCCTGCCCCCGCGACCAAGAAAGGCCCAAGGAAGCAATTCCTGGGCCTTTCGTGCTTTTGCCGTCCGCTGGGCGGGATTTGAACAAGCCGGCCCAGGGGCGCAATCCTGCCCCCGCGACCAAGAAAGGCCCAAGGAAGCAATTCCTGGGCCTTTCGTGCTTTTGCCATCCGCGGGGCGGGATTTGAGCAAGCCGGCCCAGGGGTGCAATCCTGCCCCCGCGACCAAGAAAGGCCCAAGGAAGCAATTCCTGGGCCTTTCGTGCTTTTGCCATCCGCGAGGCGGGATTTGAGCAAACCGGCCCAGGCGTGCAATCCTGCCCCAGCGACCAAGAAAGGCCCAAGGAAGCAATTCCCGGGCCTTTCGTGCTTTTGCTTCTGCTCGTGACTCCCGACACCGCGTGCCGAATTGGGCGACTCCCGCGCCTTCGGCTAGACCATCCGCCGCCGGAGCCGCGCTGCCTCTTGCCGCCAAGCCTCGGCCACGTCGCCTTGGCCGGCGGTCTGCGCGAGCTCGGCCAGCGCAAGCAGTGCATCTAACCGCAGCCGCGGCAAGCCCATTTCGCCGGCCAGCACTTCGGCCTGACCGTAGGCGCGCGCGGCCGCCAGCGGTTGCCGCAACGGCTCGCAACAGCGGCCGGCCAACCACAGCGCCTTGGCAGTCGTCGCCACGGTACCCAGCGACTCCAGCAGGGCCAAGGCGTCGTCGGCGAGTTTCCTGGCACGCGTGGGCCGGCCGCGACCCAGCTCACACTCACCGCGGCGCAGGGCCGCTTCGGCCGCCAAAAGGGCGTCGCCCAATTCGGCAGCACCGGCCGTGGCTTGCAGCGCAAAGCGTTCGGCACTGTTCCAATCGTTCAAGCGCATCGCCGCCCAAGCGGCCGCCAGCGACGCTTGCACGGCTGGCTCGATGGCCTGACCGCCGCTGCCCGCTCGGGCCTGGGCCAGCGCCAACTCCGGCCGCTCTCCCTCTGCCAGTGCGGCTACGCGCAGCGCCCAAACCTCGGGCCCCAAAGGGTGTTCCGCCGCCTCGGCGGGCATCGCCGCAGCGACCCGGTCCAAGCGTTCCAGCGCCTTGCGAGGATGACCGTGCCCCAGGCGCAGCGCCGCATCGGCCAGATCAGCCCGGAGTCGCAGGGGATCTCCGGGGGCCAGCGCCAAATCCGCGGCCAGGCCTTGGGCTTCGGCCAGCGGCGCTCGCACCGCCTCCAGCCAGCCGCAGCGCAGATCCCACTCGATGCCGTCGAGCAGGGCCGCGAGCCACGGCCCGGCCTGGGTCGCAGAGGCCGATAGCGCCACCACCCGGGACAAGTGCTGCCGGCGCGCCCGCGCGTTCGCCGTAGCCGCAGCACTTTCGCGCGCCAAACGGGCGGCATCGCCCAACCGGCGGGCGGCCAAGTACAAGCGGGTCGCATCTTCCCGACTGGACTCGCTTTGTGCGCAGCCCGCCTCGATTGCCGACGCCGCGCGCGCTAGCACCACGCGCAGGGCCCGCGGCGGCAGCGACTGGGTCAGGTTGTGCCGATCCATCTCCGGCGCTAGCTCGGGGGCGGCGTTGGTCCCGATCAGCGTGCCGTCGTGGCGCAGTTGGGCCAACAGGTCCGCGGGCGGCCGAGACCCCAGCGCCAGGTCCAGCAGCCCAGTCTGCGGCGGCAACACGCTCAGCAGCAGCGGAATCGCCACCTCAAGCGGCACCTGGCCCCCCAGCACGGGCAAGGCAATCTCGGCGCTGGTGGCATTGAAATCCGCGGATGGCAGGCCCGATCGCAAGCTGGCGAGACCCAGGGCCCGCAACAGCTCGTCGGCAAAGGCCCCGGCCGAAGTAGGCCGCCGCTGCGGGTTGGCGTCCGTCGCGCGCCGCAGCACGTCGCGGGCCGCGGGTGGCAATTGGTCGGCGATAATCTGCGGTTGGGTGCGCCAGTCGGGCCGCTCCGGCAGGTCGCCGGTCAGCAACTCCACCGCCATCACGGCCAACGCGAACAGGTCCGAGGTCGCTCGCGGGGCGCTAGTCTCTAGCTCGGGCGCCAGGTAGGCCGCGGTGCCGTGGCTGAGCGGCGCATCGGCCCGGCCGTCTTGCCGGCTGCGTGCGAGCCCAAAATCGGCCAACTTGGCGATGGTCGGGCCGTCGCTCAGGGTGCGCAACAGCACGTTTTCTGGCTTGATGTCGCAGTGGATGACCCCAAGCCGATGGGCAGCGTCTAGAGCCGCCGCGATCTGCACGAGCCAAAGCGCCGCCTGCGGCCGGGGGACCGCCCCATTGGCCAGCACGCGCCGCAGCGACGGCCCATCCACCCACTCCATCTCGATGTACGGCAGGCCTTGATCGTCGCCGATGGCGTGAACGGCCACCACGTGGGGGTGCACGACGCGCGCAGCCGCCCGCGCTTCCAGCAAGGTCCGCAGCGCCAGCGCCTCCAGGTCCGAGTCCGCCCGCAGCCACTTGACCGCCACTTGTCGATCCAGCAATTCGTCTTGGGCCAGCCATACTTGGCCCATGCCGCCCTCGCCGATCTGCCGGAGCAGGACCAGCGACGCGCCGATGCGCATGTGCGGCTTCCAGTGGCGGACGGCGAGCGGCAAAGCAAACCCCAACAAGGTCTTCACGTGCAACTGTAGCAGGCCCGCGCAAAACCGCGACAGTGGCGGCCGCCGTGCGGCAATTGCTCGCCGCGGCCCAGGCGCGCTAAGCTAGGCCCGCTGCGTGCCAGACATCGGACGCAGCCGCACGCGACCACTTCGCGCGACAAGGCCCAAGCCGTGAGACTTTTTGACCCAGTGCCACCGCGCACCATCCCGCCGAACCTGATCACGGCCACCGCACTCGGCTGCGGCCTCTCGTCGATGTACTGCTCGCTCGCGGTGCACGACTTCGCCCTGGCTGCCTGGCTGGTGCTGTTGTCCGTCTTGCTCGACAAGCTGGACGGGTCGGTGGCGCGGGCTCTGCGCGGTTCCACCGAATTCGGCGTCCAGTTCGACTCGTTTGCCGACGCCACCGCCTTTGGCGCCGCGCCTGGGGCGCTGGTTCTTGGCCTGTGCGAGACGCTGGTCCCAGGCGTCTGGGGCCCCCAGGCTCAACTCCTGGGTTTGCCGGCCGCGGCAGTCCTCAAAGGAATCGCGCTGTTCTATGCCATCATGACCGTGGTCCGCCTGGCGCGCTTCAACGTCATGACCTCCACGATCGGGCCGCTGCTGTTTTTGGGCCTGCCCTCCACCGTGTCGGGTGCGATGATTTGCAGCGCCTACTTGGCCTGGATCGAGCTGGGCTGGGACAAAACCCACCCAGAAATACTGACTTGGCTGCCCGTGGCGCTTGTGTTCAACGCGCTGGCCATGGTGTCGAATCTGCCCCTACCCAAACTCAAGGCCAGCAAGAACAAGGCGTTCAAGATGGTGCAGCTCGCGGCGGGCGTGTTCATCTATCTCTCTGTTCTGGCTCGACAGGGCATCTGGATCACCCACTTGCTGATTGCTGGCTATCTGGCCGTTGGTTTTGCCATCTTGGGCCCCAAGATGTGGAAAGAGGCCAAGGCCGAGCACGAGGCCAAGCCGTGAAGTCGCAGACGGTCGCTGCGCCCGACGGTACCCAGCTCTCGGTCCGCGTCACGGGCAAGCCCGACGGTCCCGCGGTCATCCTTTGCGACGGTGTGGGTTGCGACGGCTACGTGTGGCGCTACTTGCGCCCTGCACTAGAGAATCGCTGCAAGGTTCTGCATTTCCACTATCGGGGCCACGGCCAGAGCGAGATCCCCAGCGACATGGCCTCGCTGACCATCGAGCAAAGTGCCCGCGATCTCTGGACGGTCGCAGACTGGGCCGGTGTCGGCCCGGTGGTGCTGCTGGGGCACTCGATGGGCGTGCAGGTCTTGCTCGAAGCTGCGCACCTGCGACCGCAGCAAACCCGAGCCATCGTGCCGATTTGCGGGGCCTTCGAGCGGCCGTTGGACACGTTCCAGGGCAGTGATCTGGGCGCCCGCCTGCTGCCCCTGCTGAGCGGAGCGGCTTTGAAGTACCAAGAGGGGTTGCGGCGCATCTGGCAGCGCGTGGTGCCCACGGAGTGGGCCTACCAGTTTGCCGTGGCGACCGAGATCAACCCGCGCATGATCCGCCGCGACGACTTCTTGCCCTATCTCAACCACATGTCGCGGATGGAGCCGCTCGTTTTCCTCGAGTTCCTACAAAGCGTCGCGGGCCACTCCGCCCGGCCGTGGCTCGCGGAACTGACGATGCCCGCGCTCGTAATTGCTGGCACTCAGGATCACTTTACGCCGGTCAAGCTCCAGCGCGAGCTCGCTACCGGTCTGCCCGCCGCAGAACTGTGCGAAGTCCCTGGCGGCAGCCACACGGCGCCGCTGGAATTGCCCGAATTGCTGGAATTGCGAATCGAAGTCTGGAGCCGGCGCCACGGACTGCAGCTACTGTAGAACACCAATCACAAATCTCCGATGTTCAGAGCAACGTAACGACTCGCTGACGAAAACTCGTTGATGCTCTGTGGGTCGCAAGCGGGCCCCTCATATGAACCCCGTCTGATTCACGCCTGTACCGTTCCTCTGACCCGGTCTGCAACCGGCGAGAATCAGGCGGGGACCCCGGTTCGGGCCCGAAGAATTGCCGAAGTTTTCGAGCCGATTTGGACGGAAACCGTATCAGAGCCCTGCACTGGCGCGACCCGCCGCGACGTTTGCACGCAGGTTCGGGTTTCTGATCGGTGCTCCAGCCTTTCTCCGCGCGTCCGCACCTTGGAAGTCGCTGACGAGTGGTTGGAGGCGCTCGCGTGCGCCCGCCCAGGGCTCAAGTATCGAAGAAGATCGGCTCGTGGATCTGCAAGAATGCATTGAGCATCTTGGTCTCTTCCTCGGTCAAGTCCGCGAACTTTACGCCCGCTCCGGCTTTGGTGCGCTGGTTGGACCCCTCGGAAAGGGGCCGCGTCCACATCACCGTAGCCTGCTTGTCAAAGACGTGGTTGTGCCCAGGGATCGAGAAGCGGACCTCGACTTGGTCGCCTTTGCGCAGGTGCTCGTCGGTGGCGATGAACAACCCGCCGGCCGAAATGTTGCTAACCAGCCCGACAAAGAGCCGATGATCCGTGGCGATTCCCACTTGGATATCGAAGGCCTTGCGGACCAGCTCGCGGCGGTCGCTGGCACGCGCGGGGGTGCTGGTCTGGGGTACGGTTGCCTTGCTCATCGTGATTCTCGCGCTCGGGGTTGGGGGACTCCCGCAGTGTTTCACAGGTCGGCCAATTCGCCAAACCTGAATTTGAGCAGAAAAGTTAGTTCGGGGGCCCCAAGTGGACCCTGAGCAAATTCCGGCCCAGCAAGAACAAGTCGCCATTGCGCAGCGGCGCGTCTTGTTTGGCCTTGATGAACGTACCGTTGGAACTCACCAAATCTTTGAGGAAGCAGCGACCGTTGCGCTCGGACACGACGGCATGCGAACCAGACACGAAGCCGTCGCGCGGAAACAGAATGTCCCCCCGCTCACGCCCTAAGAAAACGTCTGGCGTGGCGAGCATATACGCGTTCGCTACTTGCCGACCCAAGCCGACTTGGCACAGGCGACCCCAGACTTCGCGCCCCAGCGGGAAGCCCACCATCTCGGCCTTGCCGGCAAAGTTGATTTCGGGGGTCAGCCGGTCGATTCGCTCGAAGCGCAGCACCTCTTGGCCGATTCGCATCGTGTCGCCGTGGTGCAACTCGATCGGAGTTGAAATGCGGAGGTACGTACCGTTGCCGTAGTCGACGGGCCGCAACGTCATCTTGCTTGGCTCAACGTGGATGATGCAGTGCACGCCGGTCAAGAAGCCATCGTCTGGGAAGCGGAGCTGGCAGCCCTCGCCCGAGCCGATGCGGTTTTCGCCCAGTACAAGCGGGAACTGCAGCGACTCGGCGCCGTTGTCGTCGATGAGGGCCAAATGACCCAAGCGGCTGATTTGCGGCGCGGGCGGGGCCACGTTGCCCGCGCTGGCAGACGGCGGTGGGACTTGCGGTGGCGGCGGTGGTCGGTCGATGGTGGCCGGCCGCGGCGGCAGTCCCGGGCGCGGCGGAGGCGGCACGACCGCGGACCGAACGGGCTGCATCGGCGCGTCGATCTGGGCCGGTTGCTGGGTCGTGGGGGCCGCGTCCTCCACCCCAAGCGGCGGGCGCGTCATCAGCGGCGTCAAAATGCGTTTGGGCTCGTCCACTTCCTGGTGCGGCGGCTCGTACTTGCCCGGGGTACGCGGCGCGACCTGCTCGGCCGAGGCGTAGTCGGTCGGACTCGGACCGGGCATCGGCCTAGCCACCAAAGGCGGAATTGCCGCGGCCGGCATGGCGGCCGGTGTTGGCGGGACACCGATCACGGGCTGGCCAGCGGTGCGGCGCGCCCGGACCAAGGGGTCTTGCATCGCCTCGGGCAGCGTGGGATGCGCTTCGGTCTTGGCGGCTCCCGCTGGGCCCACGACGGCGCCACTGCTGCCGGGGCGCGGCGGTAGTTCCACGGCCGCGGCGGCGCTTGGCATTTCCGAATCGGCGCGCGGTGCTGTGCGCGGTTGTGTTTCGCGGTGCAGCATTGGCTCGCCGCGGTTGGCCACGCCCATCAGGCTCGCAGAGCGACGCAGCGGCATCGAACTGGCGCGGAGCCGGTCGCCTCCTTCGGATTCGGCAGGGGCTTCAGCGGGAGGCGCAGGCGGTGCGGCGGGCTCGGCTGCGGCCGGGGGCGGCGCCGACTCCGGTCGGACGCGACCCACGGCAGCGGCGGCCGATTGGCTCACTGCCGGTCGGGCGGGCAGGGCAGCAGCCGCAGGACTCTGACTTGGGGCGTTGGCTGGGCCACTCCTTGCGGCCGGCGCTGGCGAGGACGGAGCGGTCGCACCGGGTATCGGGCCGGTTCCGCCAGCCGGGCCGGTTCCGCCAGCCGAGCGGGGCGCGCCCACGGCGGGCTTGGCCTCCGTCGCGCCCAAGGCCGCGCCGCAGCCAAGGCAGAATCGGTACTTGCCTTCGTTGCTCCTGCCGCAGCGCGGACACGTTGCCATCAGCCCAGACCCTCCACAGCCGCCGCAGATTTCCCAGGGCGCCTACCGCGACCAGCGTCGCCTGGCAGGCCCCATCAGCATGGCTGTCGTACCGTTCGCTCGCAACACCGTCAAGCCTTCTTGTTGGTCGGGTGCCACAATTTCTCACAAACCATGCTCGCGAGCCAACCCGTGCGACCAATCTGGCGAGGATTTTTGACGACCTGCGTGATCCGCGCGGCCCTGGGCACTGCATTTCCCAACCGCGATCGCCGTACCGGTCGCCCACCGGCCGGGTCTGTCGGAAGGACCACACAGTCGCGATCGAAAAATCGGTGGGCAACGCCGGCCGTGCACTTTGCACAGCGGCAATCTTGGGCTACAACATGCCCGACGCCGGCCACGTGTGCCGGCCACCGTTTTCTTTTTGCCCGCGCCCATCCGCGGCGTACGAGGGGCCATGGCGATCGCGCTGCGCACCTTCATCGTTCTCGACAGCTTGCAGCCGCAACTGGCGTCGTTCATTGGAAAAACCGCGCGCGGCTTCTTGCCGCTGCCCAACATGGCGGCGCTCTACGTCGAAATCGCTCCGGGTATCGCCGTGAACCGCATCACCGACGTGGCGCTCAAAGCGACTACGGTGACGCCGGCGATCCAGGTGGTCGAGCGCGCTTTTGGCCTGCTGGAAGTGCACGACGCCGACCAAGGTGCGGTTCGCAGCGCCGGTCGCGCCATCCTGGAAGACTTGGGCATCGACGAGTCGCAGCGCCTCAAGCCGCGCATCGCCACCAATCAGGTGATCCGGGCGATCGAGCCATATCAGGCACAGATCATCAACAAGGACTCGTACGGCAACATGATTTTGCCGGGCGATAGCCTGTTCATCTTGGAGACGGAGCCCGCTGGCTACGCGGCCTATGCGGCCAACGAAGCGGAGAAGGCCGCCAACGTCAAGCTGATCGAAGTGCGACCGTTCGGTGCTTTTGGCCGGTTGTGGATGTCGGGCAGCGAGTCCGAGATCGACTCGGCGCGCGCCGCGGCGATCGCCGCTCTGGAAGGGGTTGAGGGGCAGGCGCCGTCGCGCTAGGCAAGGCCGCCCGCTCCGCCGGTCGGGGGGCGCCTGCCGCGGAGCCCAGCTGTTGAAGTGCAAAGAGATTAGCGTGTTCTGTCAGTCTAGCCGTTAGCAAGGAGTTATCATGTCGGACGCTTTGGGAATGATCGAAACCCGCGGTTTTGTGGCCCTGGTCGAGGCCAGCGATGCCATGGTCAAGGCCGCCAAGGTCGAGCTCGTCGGTTTTGAGAAGATCGGCGGCGGCTACGTCACGGCGATCGTTCGCGGCGACGTCGCGGCGGTCAAGGCGGCGGTGGAAGCTGGGCAGCGCCAGGCCGAGCGCGTGGGCGAGCTGGTCTCGGTCCATGTGATCCCGCGCCCGCACGCCAACGTGGACGCGACGCTGCCTCTGGGCCGCGGCCCGGCCAAGTCCGACAACAAGATCGTCTAGTTGGTCGTGGCCCACAGCGTCGCCCAGCCGGTGCCGGGGCGGCAATTGCGTTGGCCGCATCGCTGATTGCAGCGGTGCCGTCAGCCAATTCCGCACCGGTCGCGCCGGGATGGCGGTGGGCGATCACCGCGTGATGCGCACCAAGCGCGGCTGGCCGGGTCACTCCCGCAGCGGCGCGAGCGGGGCCAACCGGAGCCCGCAGGCGAGGATCAGATGCTGCTCGGCAAAGTAGTCGGCACGGTAGTCGCGACAAGAAAAGAGCCCGAACTTGCTGGTTTGCGGCTGTTGCTGGTGCGCGAGCTCGACGCCAAGTACCAGGCCACCGGCAAGGTGATCGTCGCGGTTGACGCGGTGAACGCGGGCGATGGCGAGGTGGTGCTGTTTGCGGCTGGCTCGTCGGCGCGCCTGACCTCGGCCACCAAGGATCGCCCGGTGGATCATGTGATCATGGCGATCGTGGACAGCGTGCACGCCGATGGTGCCGCCGTCTACGAGAAGTATCCAAGCGGCGAGGGCGAGTAGCTGGCCGGGCCACGCGGTCTGTCCGGAGTGCGGCTAGCGCCTGCCGGGTGACCGCCAAGGTCCGGGCCGAAGGGAGAACCTCATGGACGAAGCGCGCATCCAAGCCATCGTGGCCGAAGTGGTTCGCCGCCTGGGAACGCCCGCGGCGGGCGGCGGTGGTCCCACGATCAGCACCCCGCGTTATGCTCCGGGCAAGAACGGGCTTTTTGACACGGTCGACGACGCCGTCAAGGCCGCCCGCGCTGCCTACGAGCAGATGCACAAGACGCCGGTGCATGTGCGCGCCCGCGCCATCGACAACATGCGCCAGGTGACCCTGAAGAACCTGGAAGAGATGTCGCGGCGGGCGGTGGAAGAGACGGGCCTGGGGCGCGTGGCCGACAAGATCAACAAGAACCGGCTGGTGGCGCTCAAGACGCCCGGCATGGAGATCCTGCAACCCGCGGCGCACACCGGCGATGCGGGCCTGACCATCGACGAATTTGGGCCGCTGGGCATCATCGGCTCGATCACGCCGACCACCAACGCGACCGAGACGATCCTGAACAACGGCATCTCGATGCTGGCCGGCGGCAACACGGTGGTGTTCAACGTGCACCCCAGCGCCAAGCGGACGCTGGCGTGGTACGTGCAGATGCTGAACCAGGCGTGCGTGGAAGCTGGCGCGCCCGACAACATGATGACGATGGTGACCGAGCCGTCGATCGAGTCGGCCAATCAGGTGATGAAGCACCCGGGGATTCGGCTGATCGCGGTGACGGGCGGCGGGCCGGTGGTCAAGGCGGCGCTGAATTCGGGCAAGCGCGCGGTGTGCGCCGGGCCGGGCAATCCGCCGGCGGTGGTCGACGAGACGGCGGACCTGCGCCAGGCGGCCAAGAACATCATCGCGGGCGCCTCGCTGGACAACAATATCGTCTGCATCGTGGAAAAAGAGATCATCGCGGTCGCCAAGATCGCCGACGAGCTCAAGCGCGAGATGAACCAGAACGGCGCGTACGAGGTCAAGGACCGCGAACTGCAGGCGCTGGAGAAGCTGCTGATCGAAGACGGCCACATCAACCGCAAGTTCGTGGGCAAGAACGCCAACGTGATCCTGCGCGAGATCGGCGTCAACGTGAGCGAGGACACCCGCATCGCCTACGCCGAGGTGGAAGAGTCCCATCCCTTTGTGCAGTTGGAGGGCCTGCTGCCGGTGCTGGGCTTCTTCCGCGTGCCCGATTGGGAAGCGGCCGTTGAAGCGGCGGTGCGCTGCGAGCACGGCTTCTTGCATACGGCGACCATGCACTCGATGGCGATCGACCGTCTGGACCGCATGGCCAAGGCCGTCAACACCTCGATTTTCGTCAAGAATGCGCCGTCGTACGCTGGCTTGGGCTTGGGCGGCGAGGGCTACACGGCCTGGACCATCGCCGGCACCACTGGCGAGGGCCTGACCAACGCACGCACCTGGACCAAGCAACGCCGCTGCACCCTGCACGGCTACTTCCGCATCGTCTAACGGAGCCCCTTTTGGTTCTTGCCTCCGAACACGACACGCTGGCCGCCATCGAGCTCATCTCGGTGCCCGCCGGCTTGTGCGCGCTGGATGCGCTGGTCAAAGAGGCGCCCGTCCATGTGATTTTTGCCGGCGATATCGATCCCGGTCGGTACTTGGTGGTTTTTGGCGGCGATGTGGCCAGTTGCGAGGCGTCGCTGCAGCGCGGCGCGGCGGAAGTGCCCGGCGAAGTGACCGAGACGCTGCTGTTGCCCTTTGCGCACGAACTGCTGCGCTCGGCCCTGCATGGCCACCTGCTGACCAGCGCCGATGCGCAAGCCCGCCAGGATGCCTTGGGAATTCTGCAGTGCCACACGCCGATCGCCACGCTGGCGGCGGTGGATCGGGCGCTGAAGGCCGCCGAGACCCAACTGCTCCGTCTGCGTTTTGCCACCGAGTTGGCCGGCCAAGGCCACGCGGTGCTCGCCGGGGATCAGCACGACATCGAAGCCGCGCTGCAGGCTGCGGAAACGGGCGCGCCGGCTGGTACCGTGGTTCAGACCCGTCGCCTGGCCCGGCCCGCGCCAGAGACTTGTGACGCCGCCGCCCAGCGCCGCAGCAGTGCACGGGCCCTGTCGCCGCTGGAGCCCTGACCGGCCGCGACGAACTTCTGCTTGCCTTCCATCTACTTGGAGCCCCACGCGATGCAAACCGCGCCAGCCCCCGATCCTGCCCTGCTGCGGATTGCTCCCATCGAACAAGCCATTGCCGACATCGCCGTTGGGCGGATGGTGATCCTGGTCGACGACGAAGATCGCGAAAACGAAGGCGATCTGGTTATCGCCGCCGAGCGTGTCACGCCCGAGGCGATCGCCTTCATGGCCGAGCACGGCCGCGGGCTAGTCTGCCTGGCGATGCAGGGGGCCCTGGTCGACCGCCTGGAACTGCCGCCGATGGCGCCGCAGAACGAAGCCAGGCTGGGCACGGCGTTTACCGTGAGCATGGACTCGGTGGACGTGCAGGGCTCGGGCGTATCGGCCAAGGCCCGCGCCCACACCATCCTGCGGGCGATCGCGCCCGACGCCACGGCCAAGGATTTTCGTGTTCCTGGGCACATCTACCCCCTGCGCGCGCGCCAGGGTGGGGTGCTGGTGCGGGCCGGCCAGACCGAGGGCTCGGTCGATCTGGCGCGCTTAGCCGGTTTGGTGCCGGCGGGCGTGATCTGCGAGGTGATGGCGCCCGATGGCAGCATGAGCCGGCTGCCGGCCCTTTTGGAATTTGGGGCGTTGCACGGGATCCGCGTGGTGACGGTCGCCGACCTGATCGAGTACCGCCTGCAAAAAGAGCCGCTGGTGGTGCGCGAGGCCGAGAGCAAATTGGCAACCGAGTACGGCGAGTTTCGCATCGCCATCTACCGGTCGCTGGTGGGGACGGCCACCCACGCGGCGCTGATCTACGGCCAGGTGGCCACGCACGAACCCGTGCTGGTGCGCGTCCACCGCAGCAACCCGCTGGCGGATGCTTTTGGCTTTGTCCTGTCGTCGGCGCAGCGCAATCTGGCGGCGGCGATGAAGCGGATTGCCGAAGCCGGCTCGGGCGTCTTGCTGTACTTGGACGTCGATCGCGACGCCGACGCCTTGGGCCAGGCTCTGCAGACCTACGCAGAGCGCGCTGCTGGTGCCCAGCGCTCCAGTGACGACCTGGCGGCCAAAATGGACTTTCAGGAATTCGGTATTGGCGCTCAGATTTTGCGCGACTTGGGCTTGCGCAAGCTGCGTGTCATGACCAACCAGCCGCGGCGGCTGCGGGCGGTGTCGGGCTATGGGCTCGACATTGTCGAGTGGCTGCCCGTGGGCGATGCCAGCCCAGCGCCGGCCGAGGAGCCTTGATGCAGTTGCGATGGTGGTTGACGCTGTCGATCGTGGCGACTTCGGTGGGGGCCTGCAAGGGGCCGTGCGAGGAAGTCGCCGAACGCGCATGCAGCCGGGCCGGCGAGCGCGACGGACTTTGCTTGCAGTTGCGTCAGGTTGCGGCGTCGCCAAGCGACCGCGATCAAGAGATGTGCCGAGCCGGAAAGATCTATCTCGACCAACTCGAAAAGAACTGATCCAAATCATGTTTTGTGCTTGATGCACCGCTGCGGCGCGGATTCGCGAGAATTACGTCCGCGACGGGGCTGCGGCAGTTGCAAGCCGGGTGTCAGGTATAGGATGCTCTGCCCTGTGTCGGCTTGCCACTGCTCAGCTGGCGCACGGAGTTCAGGGCGGAGAGGTGATTTTGGGGACGATGTTCGGCCGCTATGAGCTGCTAGACCGCATCGGCTTGGGCGGCATGGCCGAAGTCTGGCGCGCCAAGGTCGGCGGCGTGGGCGGCTTCGAGAAGATCGTCGTCATCAAGAAGATCCTTCCCTCCTTTGCCTCGAACAAGACCTTTATCGACATGCTGTTGGCCGAGGCGCGCCTGTGTGCGGTGCTGCAGCACGCCAACATCGTGCAGACCTACGAAAACGGCGAGATCGAGGGCATCTTCTACATCGCGATGGAGTACGTGCGCGGCCACGACCTGTTCAAGGTCCTGTCGCGCGCGACCCAGACGCAGATGCGCATTCCGCCCGAGTTGTGCCTATACATCGCCGCTGAGACGGCGAAAGGCTTGCACTACGCCCACTTTGCCAAGGACCACTATGGCCGGCCGCTGAACATCATCCACCGCGATGTGTCGCCGTCGAACATCCTGCTGGCCGAGGGGGGCGAGGTCAAAGTCATGGACTTCGGCGTCGCCAAGGCCTCGTCGGGCGACCGCGACAACGCCACGCGCTCCGGTGTGCTCAAGGGCAAGCTGGGCTACATGAGCCCGGAACAGGTGACGGGACGCGCCTTTGACCACCGCAGCGACATCTTTTCGTTGGGGATCATCCTGTACGAGTCGCTGACCCTGAAGCGCCTTTTCTTGGCCAAGACCGACCTGGAGACGCTGGTCAACATCCGCGACGCGCGCATCGAGCACAAGTTCAAGAAGCACAGCTACATCGACGAGGATATTCGCAACATCCTTCGGCGATCGCTGGCGCGCGATCCAAACGAGCGCTACCCCACCGCCATGGCCATGCACGACGACATCATGAAAGTGATGTTCGAGCGGCGGCAACACGTGGCGACCGGGCAGCTGTCGGCCTACTTGGAGGCTTTGTTTGCCGGGGACGACCAGGCGGTTCCAGTTCTTACCCGCGCTTCGGCCGTGGGTGTGGGGCAGGGGCCAACGGCGTTGCCTCCCGGCGACGAGCCTCCGCCCATCCCCGACGACGAGCCCCCCAAGCGTGCGGTTGCCCCGGCCCGCACCAAGCCGGCCGCGCAACAACAGCAACCGACGGCGGTGGCTGCGCCCACTTCCGTGGCCTCGCTCTCGTTCTCGGCCGACGAAATGGAGCGGATTCGCGCACGGATCGCTGAATCCCGCGCCCAAAGTGGCCTGCCACCGCTGCCGATCGAGCCTGGCGAGCTGGCCAGGCCTACGGTGCCGCAAGTCGGGCACGCCGAGGTGCCGCGGCGGCAGGCTTCGGCAGACGTGACCCCGGTAGACGGGGTGCCCCGGCCGGGAGCCGTTCGGGACGCGGCGTCGCACGACAGCGGGGCCCACGAAGCGGTTTCCGCTCCGTCGGCCAGCGGCGTTGTCTTGCGCCATGGGGCCACACCGTCGCGCTCGCGCATCCGCGCCATGGACGACCGGGCCATGCGGGCCAACACGGGCGAATTGTCCGTGGCCGCCATGCCCGAAGGCTCGGGTGCTTCGCAGCGCGCCGTCGACATCGCCATTGCCTCACCGCCCGCCACCAACCCGCAGGCCCGTTCGCTGGCGGCCCGCGCGATGCGCCCCGAGTTCCAGACCGCGCCGTTTCCGCTGGAGGACGTGGCCGACGCCGCGACCAACAAGTCGGGCATTGTGGCCATGGCCGTCGAGCACAGTTCGCCGGTGTCGTCGACCGAGGGCACATTGGCGGCCACGCCGGAGCCCGCGCGCGCACCGCTCTCGCTCGCCGATCTGCCCGTGTTTCAACCCATCTCGGCCAGCGCCTTTGAGATCGCGCCCGATTTCGTCAAGCAGCGCCTGGGCGCCGAACCGGTGCGGACGACCGCCGAGGTGCCGCCCATCGTCAGCGCCGATCCGCCGAGCGCGCCTCTCCCCACGGCGCGCGTCACGCAGCACCCGCCGATCAACGACAACGTCAACGACACGCTGCGCGCGTCGGCGCCGGTTGCTTCGCTCTATCGCTTGAGGCAGGCCCACGGCGCTGAGCTGACAGGGCTGACCTTGGCCGGGCTGGAGGCCATGCTGCGCGCCAAGACGGCCAGCGCCGACGACTTGGTCGCCCACGGCAACGGGCCGTTCTCGTCGATTCGCTCGCTGGCGGCCTTGAGCGCGGTGGTAGAAGAAACCGCCGAGCCCGCGAAACCGCCGACCTTGTCGGGGCCGCTGTCGCAGTGGGTGTTCGTGCGCCTCCTCTACAAGATGTTTGCGGATCGCGCCACGGGTTCCCTGGAGTTGCATCGCGGCGACGCCGCCAAGTCGATCTACTTCCGCCGCGGCCGCACGCAATACATCACCAGCAATCAGCATCAAGAACTGCTGGGGCCGTTCATGGTCGCCAACGGCTATATCAGCCAAGCCGATGTGGACTTGGCCGTCGGTCGTTCGCGCGCCACGGGCACCAAGCTAGGCGATTTGCTGGTTGGGATGAACCTGATCAAGCCGTTCCAGCTGTACCAAGTGCTCGAAGGCCAGACCCACGCGCGCTTTATCGACGCTTTTGGCTGGGACAGCGGCACTTACGCGTTCTACGAGGGCGTGGAGCCCCCCAGCGACATCGTGCCCCTGGACTTTGACCCGATCGCCGTGCTGGCCGAGGGCGTGCGCGAGCGCGTGTCGCTGGCCGTCTTGGATCCACTCTTTCAAGACAAGCTGGATCGGCCGTTGTATCAACGGCACAACCCGTTGATTTCGCTGTCTGACCTAAAGCTGCAGGCCCGCGAGTCCAAGGCCGTCACCATGCTGCTGTCGAACAAGACGCCGCGGCCAGCCTACGAGGACTGCTACGGTAACCGCCCGCAACGCCTGGCGCTTTTGCACGTGCTGTTCTTGATGCTGCAAACCGAGCTCGTCACGTTTGACCCCGAGCGCGCGGGATAGCGGTCGGGCCGTCCAGCCAACAGGAAGACGATGGTGTGGGTGATTGGCCACCGCGGCGCCCGGCAGCTCGCAGTTGAAAACAGCTTGTATTCACTGCAGATTGCGCTGAGCGAAGGCGCAGACGGCGTGGAATGCGACGTGCAGCTCACGGCGGATGGCGAGCCTGTCTTGTTTCACGACGACGATCTGCGGCGGCTGACCGGCGATCGGCGGCGCCTGGCCCAGGTGAGTTGGCGCGAACTGCGGAGTCTGGAGCAACGCGTGGGCGACTGGAGGCCCCAACCGCCCACCCACCTGGACGAGCTGTTGGAGTGGGCCAGTTTGCGCTCGCTGCATTTGAACGTGGAGCTGAAGGTGGCGGCCCAGGTGCTGGCGCGGCCGCTGATCGAGACGGTGTTCCGCCGGATTGGGGAATGTCCGCCGGCCAACTGGGTGTTTTCGTCGTTTGACCGCGGTGCGCTGGACTTGCTTGGGCAGGTGGCCCCGCACTGGCGACGCGGCGCTTTGGCAGAGGGCGACAGCGACTTGCGGGCCATGGGCGATCTGGGCGAAATTGCGCAGGTGCACCCGGGCGCCGCGCTGCTCAGCGCCGATCGGCTGCACGAATGGCAAGCCAAGGGGTGGCCCGTGTGGCCCTGGACGCTCAACGGCCCGGCGGCTTGGCAGCGTGCCGTGGAAATGGCCGGACCGCAGGCGATTGCGGCGATCATCACCGATGACCCCGGCGGGTTGCGGCGGTTTGTCGACAAACATGGACTGGCGCGGGGGCACAAACCGACCGACGCCACGGAGTCGTAGTCAGATGAAGAAGTTCTGTCCCAATTGTGACAAGTTGGTCGACGTCGCCAGCGAAGGCGACAGCCGCTGCCCCACCTGCATGCAGGGCTTGGCCGCGCCGCCGAGCGAACAGAAAGCGGGCGGATCGCGCAAGTGGCTGATGATCGGTGTGGGCGTGGCCGTGGTGGCCGGCGTGGCCACGGGGGTGTGCCATTTCAAGCCCGAGGCGGGTAAGCTGGCCGGCGAAGCGGCGGCACCGGGCGGGCAAACGCAGGACTTGGCGGCCAAAGTGCGGGCGGCCGGCCTGCCGCTCGAGCGGGCCAGTTTGCCAGGTCAGGCCGACGCCGCCATGCAGACGTTTGCCAAATCCGCTGCGTCGACCAGCGATCTGATCAGCAAGATCAAGGCACTGCGTGCGCCTGGCAAACTAGAGGCGCTCCGCTACGACGTGCGCCGCAAAGGGCTGGCGCTGGACACCCCCGCGCTGTTCGCCGCCGTACAGGCCGGCAGTGCCCTGCCGATCCATCCCATCGAGGCCGCGTTCATGGCGCGCGCTCTCTTGCAAGCTCGCGGCGAGGCAACGGAATTTGTGACCGATGCGGCCGGCGTGCAGACGCCCTTGACCCTGACCCGCTATCGCCTGGCGGTGCGCCTCCACGACGGGACGGTGTTCGATCCGCTGACCGACACTCCCGTCGCCAAGGCGCAGCCGGTGTCCGAGGCCCAGGCGGTGGCGCTGTGGCTGGTGGTGCGCGCCAATGCCGAACGTGCGCGCAGCGGCTTCAAACAGGCGGCTGAAGACCTGCTGGCGGCCGAAGCGCTGGTGCCGGGTTTGCCGGTCATTCAATTTGCCCGCGGCGTGGGCCAACTGGACCAGCGCATGGAAGACCAGGGCGTAGCGTCGTGCGAGGCGGCGCTGCAGAAGGCCCCGGACCCGCTGGCCAAGCTGTTCTTGGCTCAGGTGGCGCAGTCGCAACAGCAGCCGGTCAAGGCGCTGCAACGATGCGAAGACGCACTGCAAATCGCCCCCGGTCTGCCCGAGGCGCTGACGGCCAAGGCCATGCTGCAGTTGGCGCGTGTCCCGACCCTGCCGGCAGACCAGAAGGACAAGGCCCTGGCCGAGGTGGGCAGCCTGCTGGACCAAGCGCTCAAGGCGGATCCGCCGCCCCCGGGCGCCCGCGCCGCCAAAGGCCAGTGGTTGTTGGCCAAGCACGAGGACCAGCAGGCCGAGATGCTGCTTGGCCAGGCGGTGCGCGAGCACAAGGATCTGGAGGCGGGGATCTTGCTGGCGCAGATTCTGCAGGGCCAGCGCAAGCATGACGAGGCGGCCAAGCTGTTCGATACGCTGGCGCCGCCGTACGAGGACGAGCGCGCGGTACTGGCCTGGACGGGCGCCCTGATGGCGGCCAAGCAGACCGGCAAGGCGCTGGAAATTGCCGAGAAGGCCTTTGCCGCGCTCCCCGACAGCCACAACATTGCCTTGCTGCGAGCGGACTTACTCCGTCAAAATGGCCGCGTGCCCGAGGCAATCGCCGCGCTGGAGCCGCTGAAGAACGACCCCGATGGCGACCGCATGGCCCTCTTGCAGGCGCAGCTCTATCTGCAAAACCGCCAACCGACCATGGCGTTGCCGATCATCGAGGCTGTGCGCAAGAAGGTGCCGACCGACCGCGACGCGGCCATGCTGCACGTGGTGACGCTGGCGATGACGGGTTCCGCCGAACGGGCCGACCAAGAGGCGCAAAAAGCAGTGGCCGACAAGCTGCTCAAACCGCTGGAAATCGTAGAGGTCTGGCTGCAGGCCGGCGATCTGCCGCGGGCGCAGAAGATCCTGGAGTCCGAAGTGGCGGGCGACAAGCCCGATCCCAACCTGGCGGCGACGCTGGCGGCGGTGTATGTGGCCACGGGGCAGAAGCCCAAGGCAGAACAACTGCGTGATCGGCTGGTCAAGAGCTATGGCGACAAGGGCGACGAGGTCAAGGCGCTCCTGAATCAGGCCATCGAGAGCGCGGAGAGTGAGGCCAAGATGATGCGCGACGCCGGCCAGCCGCCCCAAGGGGCGCCCAAGGCCACCCCGTGAGCGCGTCCGCCCGGTCGCAAGCGATCGCTTTGGCGGCAGAGGCTTGTCAAGCTAGCGGATTCTTGTGGGATTCCGTGTGGTCGCAGCCGCTGCAGGCGCTGCTCGCGCAGGTGGCCGACGGGCAAACTCGCGTCAACTTGGTGGGGGACCCGTCGCCCGCTGGTGTGTCGGAGCATGTGCTGGAAGCCCTGGTCCTGGCCAGCGCAGCCCACAAGCAGCTGGGGCGGGCACCGGCCGGGGTCGTCGACGTGGGCGCTGGGGCGGGCATCGTCGCGCTGACCCTGGCGACCTGCTGGCCCAGCGTGCGCGTGGTCGCTGTGGAGCCCCGCAAGCTGCGAGCGCAATTCATCGCCGAGGCCGCTCAGGCGCTGGGGCTCGCCAACCTGCAAACGGTGGCGGCTTCGCTGCACAGCGCTCATCTGGCGGCGGACTTCGAGCTGGCCACCGCGCGTGCCGTGTGGCCCGCCCCCGAGTGGTTGCCGCGCGCCTGGCCCCTGTTGACGCCTCGCGGGGTGGCGGCCGTGCACGGCAAGGGGCCGCCCGAGGCCCTGGCCGAGTCGCTGGGTCCGCTTGGGCGGGTGGTGCAGGTGCTGGCCGTGCCTGGACCGCGCGCCCACGCGGTGGCGCTGCTGCGCCCGCAGAAAGGCTAAGTAGAAAGGGCCAAGGGGGCGCGCCGCGCACTCTAGGACCCCCGCCCCCTGCGACCCCCGCGCACGGCCGCAGCCACGGCCGCGTAGTTCAAATGCTCGATTTTTATGCATACCGGGTGCGGGAGGCATTTGAACTCGATGGAACCTGTACCTGCCCCACCGCCCCTGCCGCAGTCCCTGGCCGAGCGGACCGCCGTGGCCCGGCAGTCGCTCAAGACCGAGGTCGCCAAGCTCAAGCGCCTTTTGCAGAATCTGGCACAGGACCAGCTCCGCGCCGACCAGGCTGGCGAGTTGCGTCTAGCCGGCGAAGTTCTGAAAGGTCAGCTTGGGCAGGTGCCGCGCGGTGCCGCGACATGGAGCGGGGTGGTCCCATGGGCGCCGGACCAGGCGCTGACCGTGTCGCTGCGGCCCGACCTGAGCGCGGCAGAGAACGTCGCCAAGATTTTCCAACGGGCACGCGGGCTTGCTGCTGGTGCTCGCATCATCGCCGAGCGGCGCGGGGCCACGGAAGTGCGCCTGCAGCAGGTGGCCGACGTGCAAGCCGCCTGGGCGCTGCTGCTGGCCCGCGCGCAGAGGTGGCAGGCGGCGACCACGCAAGAGCGCGAACAGCTTGACGATCGGCCGTGCGCCTTGTTTCGCGATGCCGACGCGTGGCTGCAACAGGTGCGGGCTCTGCGCCTGAAAGTGGGCGGCGAGCACAAGCCCGACGCGGTGCAACGCCAGATTGCCCGCAAGGCCGGAGCTGAATTGCCCAAGGGAGTCGAGCTGTTCCGTAGTCCAGAGGGGCGGCCGGTGCTGGTCGGGCGCAGTGCGCTGGGCAACGACGCGCTGGTCACCCGCCTGCTGCGCGGCCGCGACCTGTGGTTCCACGTGCGCGACCAGACCGGCGCCCACGTGGTGCTGCGGCTGGAGGGGCAGGGCGCTCCCAGCGACGCCGAGCTGCGCGCCTGTGCCATGCTGGCTGCGCACCTATCGGGTTTGGCCAAGGGCGATCGCGCCGAGGTCAGCGTATGTCCGGGCAAGGGGGTCAAGAAGGTCAAGGGCGCGCCCGCGGGATCGGTCTACATCCGCGGCGAGCGCGCGCTGCACGTCACACTGGACGCGGCGGTGATCGACGGGTTCTACGCGCGGCGACCGCCCAAGTAGGTGCGCTCACTTGGCTTAATTGGTCTTGTCGCAAGCCAAGTTGCGCAGCACCGTGACGCCCATCTTGCTGGTGACCATCAGGTCCACGCAGCCGTCCACGTCAAAGTCGGCCGACTGGATGGCCATGACCTCGGCCAAGGGCAGCAACTGGCCGGTATAGGCCGCAAAGCCGTTGTTGCCGTCGCCCAGGTAGAACTGGACCATCGAGGAGGTCGCGTCCAGTGCGATCAAGTCCATCTTGCCGTCTTTGTTGACGTCGCCGATCTCGACGGCCGCCAGCGGCACGCCGTTTTCGACCAAGTTGGTCTTGGCTTCGAATGAGTCGCCCTTGCCCGTGGCCAGGCCCTTCAGGTAGCCGACGGCGTCGCTGGTGGCACACAGCAGGTCGGTGATCGTGTCGCCGTTGACGTCGCGGCCGCTGCAGGCGGCGACGCCGGTACCCACCGGGACTTGCTTGGCGGACTCGAAAGTCCCGCCAGTGCCCGTCGACATGAGGGCGTCCACCGCGTCGGCCACCTTCTCGACCGCGAACAGGCCGAGCAGGCCCTTGTTGCCGTACGTCGCCGCGAACAGCGAAGCCGGCGTGCCGTACAGTCGCCGGTACTCTACAGGTTCCTTGCCGATCCAGATGCCCCCATCATCGAGCAGGTCGCGGTAGTCGCCGCTCTGGTCCGCGTGCTTGATGCCACCGGCGCCATTGCCCAAGAAAACGCGCACTCGCGCCGACATCGACACGGCCTGGCCCTTGGTCCCGAAATCGGGCAGCGCCACGGCCAAATCGTTCTTCTTGTCGCCGCTCAAGTCGGCAATGACCACGTCGACCGGCTCGATACCGGCCGCTTGGGCAAAATTGGCCTTGACGGGAATCGGGCTTGGAATCTTGGCCGTCACATCCAGACCCAGCGGCGCGTCCTTTTTGCCCGACAGCTGGATGAAGAGCGAGGCCCGCGGCAGGGGGGCGCCACCGCCAAAACCCACCAGCGGCGTCTGCTTGTCCGTATCCGACACGGCGTAGTAGTGGCAGCAGCTGTCGCCTTCCTTGCCCTCGTCGCCATAATCGTTCTGGAACTCGTTCGACGTCTTGAAAGCCTTGCACTTTGCGCACTTGTCCGACGACGGATCCTTGTCGCCCACGTAGTACGACGACTCTTTGCGCAGCATCACCACGTCGGGCAGCTTGTCGTTGTTCAAGTCGCCCACGGCGAACCGCTTGGGCGAGCCGAACTGTTGCGGGGCGTTGCCATTTTCGATGTTGCAGTCGGTCTTGACGCCCGCCTCGGCTTTGAACTTGCTGTAATTGGGATTGAACTCGGTGGCGCGCGGCATGAAGCCGGGCAGGCCGGTGGCGTTCATCCACGCGTGCCACGGCCAGACCGGGAAGAACTTGGGGCTGGCCATCTCCAGGCCGCAATTGCCGTCGCCGGGCAGGGGCATCAGCGAATCGCCCAGGTCGCCGAGCGCCAAGATGTCGGGCTTGCCGTCGGCCTGCAGGTCCACGGCGGTGGCTTGGACGATGTTCGACACGCCAAACCGCTTGGTGCCGCGCTTGACGTAGCACATGTGGTGGACGTGGGGCGCGCGGAAATCGCCGCCGCCCAGGCCGCGGTACACGGGTGTGCCGTTGGGGCCTGCGGCCAAGGCCAGGATGTCCAGCGTGCCGTCGCTGTCAAAGTCGTCGACCAGCGTCTTCTTGACCGAGCCGCCCATGACCCAACTGCGGAAGCACTCGAGCACCATGTTGTCTTCGGTCAGCGACACCGGCACAGTGGTTACTTGCCGGCCGCCCGACACCATCACCAGCCACGGCGTCCCGGTGGGGCCCACGTTGGCGACGCGCAGATCGGTCGCGACGAACCCCAAAATCGTGCGGAAGCTCTTGGACCCCGGATCGAAGTTGAAGGTGCCGTTGGGCTGGCCCTTGATCCAGCGGACCGTGCCGTTCTTGCTCGCGTAGATCAGGTCGGGGCCATCGGAGCCGTTTGGCGAGGTGAATTCGACTTTCAAGATCAAATTGGTGTCGCCCGTGTCGGCCGAGAAGAAGCCGTCTTCGCCCTGCTGCAACGCGCCGTCTTTGCTGGTGTTCTCGTAACAGGTCACGTAGGGGCGGTTCGCGTCGCCCACGCAGACGTCGTTGAGCTTCTCTTTGTCCGAGTAGAAATCGCCGACCGCGATCGAGCTGATCGCCGCCACACCTTTGTGCAGCGGCTGGTGATCGCCCTCGCGGAACACGTTCGAGTCCGTGATCTTGAGCGGATCGGTCTCGCTGCACGCTTTGGGCGTCTTGCCCAGGTAGCAGGTGGGATCCTTTTGCACCAGCACGGTGAGCAGGCCGGTGTTGCCGGTGCCCATGGCCGCGATCACGTCGGGCAGTCCGTCGGCGTCCAGGTCGCCCAACTCGGCGGCTTTGATGGCTTCTGGCACCGGGTGGGCTTGGATCGCCCGATAACCGTAGCGGAATTTGCCCGTCTTGCTGTCAGGTTGCGCAACGAGCACCAAGGCGATCAGGGCCGGGCTGCCGCCCCAGGTGCCCGCGGCAATCAAGTCGAGGTTGGCCGGCTGGCCGGCGGCGTTCTTGCTCAGGATATGCGTCGCCAGCAGGCGCGATACCGTGAAGTCCTTGTCTTGGAAGGTGTTTGCCTGCGCCAGCGGATTGGTGGCGAGCGCCGAGATGGGTTCGAACGTCAGCGACGGCTGGGTGGGTTTGCCCGTTACCGGAAGGCCGCGGCGCACAATGACGCCGAAATCGCCGCCGATCACCTCGTCCAAGATGGTGTCGCCGTCAAAGTCGAGGGCCACCACGTCATCGATCGATTTGGCGTACAGGTCGTTGTCGTCCGTGTTGCCCAAGAACGACGGCTGCCGCAGCACCGAGACGTCGCGCGTGAGTTCGCTCACGTTGCCAGCCTGATCCACGGCTTTGAGCTGCAGGTGCACCGTCGCCGAGTCGCTCTTGGTGCGGTCGATGAGGCCCGTGTAGCTGCCGGTGCGGGTCATGTCTTCGCCCAGCTGTACGGGCGCCGGTTCGGCATCGGTCGAGGCAAACAGCTGTGCCTTGGCCAACTTGGGATCGCTGACCTTCAACTCATAGGGCACCTTGCCGATGAACACTGGGTTGGCCTCGCCCGGCCCAGGCTGCTTGGGATTCACGATCTCGAGCACCGGGCCACAGTGATCCACGTCGATCTCAAGGATGGTGTTGCCCGAGGCGCCGGCGTTGCCGGTGGCGGTGATGTCGATCGAAGCCTTCTTGCCGCAAGCCTTTTCGGGGCTGGCCACCGCCAACATCTTGGTGGTGTCGAGCACGGCCGACCAAACACCGCTCGCGTTGGCCAATGGTATTACTGTTCCGTTCGGGTAGGTCGCCTTGACCGAGTTGATGGTGGTGCCTTTGGGGGCCTTGGCGGTGACCTTGAGCGTGAAGGTATTGCCCAGCACCGGCGGTTTGTCGCCCAGGGCCGGCTCGGTGACCGTGACGGTGATATCGGCGGTGGCGACGGAGGTGCCCGTGGAGGGGTCTTCGTCGTTGGGGGAACAGGCAAACTGGCTGGCGGTCAGGCAAAGAAGCCCAAGAGCCATGCCCACTTGACGTAGAAGCGTCCGGGGGTGGCAGAGCGGCCGGGCAGGCTGGAGGTCAGGCATGGGCGAACTCGCGGAACGGCAAAAAGTGCAGCACTCCACCTGTATTGTCTCTGTACCGCGGCTGCGGTCAAGGAAGTCGCAGGTCCGGCGTTCCGCGCTGCGCCGGTATCGATGAGACCGCCTGATACCAGTATCGCCGTCCCCGCCGACCAAAAAGCCGAATGTGCGCATCTGGTTCTGTGGTGTAGGTCGATGGCACGGTCCTTGCATCTTCGCTCGCGCGCGGCTGGCGCAGCGCCGTTGCCCAGGTCGCCCGGAAGCTAGCGCACCGCACAAGGGGAAGGAAATGGCCCATTTTGCCGAGGCGGCCCGCCGCGCGCCGCTGCGCAAACCTGCTGACCTGGCAGCGCGTTACGCACACCTGGCGCTGCTGACTCGCGAAGTGCTGGTGGTGATTGGGCTCGACCGCAGTGGAGCGGTGCTTTGCGAGACGGTGGTCCGCGGAAGTCGCGGCCACGTGGCGGTGCGGCCGGCTGAGGTGCTGCGGGCTGTGATTGCCACCGGGGCGCCGGCGTTGGCCCTGGTGCACAACCACCCGTCGGGACTGGGGCAACCCAGCGCGGCCGACATCGCCTTTACGGGCCGGGTCGCCGCCGCGGCGCGGTTGCTGGGGGTGGCGCTGCTGGACCACGTGGTCGTCGCGAGTCGCGGCTGGTCGAGCCTGGCCGACCGGGGGCTGTTTCCGCGCCAGCAGGGGCCAGGCAGCGCCGGCCGGGAGCAGAAAGTCCGGCAGAGTTTCTACGTGGGATCAGAGGGATAGATGCAGCCCAGCGACCCAGTCTTGGTTCGGTTGGGGGCGCTGGCCCTGGCGTCGCTCGCGGCTTGGCTGCAGCTGGGCCACTCGGTGGGCCAACCGCCGCCGGGGCAGGTGGTGGCCTCGCCGGGAGCCCAGTTGGCTGGCCAGGGTTGCATCGACGGTCGTCGCGCGGTGGTCGAGGATTTTCACAGCGTTCCGGGGGTTGGGCCGCGACTCGCAGCCGCCCTGGTCGAGCACTGCCGGCAAGCGCCATGTGTGCGGGGCGCGCCGCCTTTGGGCATCAAGGGCTTGGGGCCCGTACTGACGACTCGGCTGAGCGCGGCCTTGTGTCCAGCCGGCGAGCCGGCGCCCGCCCCCGTGCCCAACCAGCCAAGTCGCTGGCAGCGCGAGCGAATCTCAGCGGTGCAGGCGTTCTTCGGGCAGGTCTTGTTCGTCGGCCGGCGGCGGTGGCTCCTGCTCCAGCAAAGGTGTCACCGCCGTGGACAGCCGGCGCGAGCTCGCCGACTCGGCCAGGACTTGTTGATAGACTTGGACAATGCGCGAGAAGGTCGCGCGCCAACTGTAGCGCTGCTCGACTTCGACGCGGCCGCGGGCACCGAGCAACGCGGCGCGGCCTGGGCGCAGCAGTTCGAGCCAAGCCTCGGCCACCGAGTCTGGGGTTGCCCGATCCAGCGCGATCCCGCTGCGACACACGCCGAGCAGCTCGCCGATCGACATCTGCGACGCGCCGAGCACGGCCGCACCCGAGGCCATCGCTTCCACCGCGGCCAGGCCAAAGGTTTCGTACGGGCACAGCGCGGCCAACACGTCGACCGAGGCCAGGATCTTGGCCATCTGCCGCGACTGCTCGACAAAGCCCAGGCAATGCACCTCCGGGTAGCGGGCCGCCAGGGCCTGTGCTTCGGGCAGACCGGGGCCGTGGCCGGCGATCACCAGCACGGGCTTGTGCTCGGTCGTGCGGCGCAAGATATCGTAAGCACCTAAAAGTGCATGGTAATTTTTCTCTTCCGACAGCCGGCCAGCCCAGGCCATCACCACCTGCTCAGGGCCGGCACCCCAGCTTTGCCGCAGCGCGTGGTCGCGGTGCTTGGGATGGAACATCTGTGTGTCGACGCCGAGCGGCGTGTGCACCACGCGATCCACGCCATTGCCGCGCAGTTGCTCGATCATGCAGTCGGTCGCGGCCATGGTGGCGGCGAATTGCCCGTAGGTCCGGCGCGCCCACCACCAAGCCAGCCGCTCGCCCAGCTTGCCGGCGCGCTCCCCCTGGCGGGCGAACACCCGCCCCACATCCGTGACCGGGTAGTTGGCGTGCCAAAAGCCGACGATCGGAACCTGGCGCCCCCACAGGGCAAATCGCACCATGTCCGGGGTGTTGTAGGGGCTGCCCACTTCGACCAGATCCGGCTGGATCGTCTGCAGCACCGCCCGCAGCCGCAGCGGGTTCAGCATCAGCCGGTACCCTGCGCCCACATGCAGCGCCGGCACGTGATGGACACGGGCGTTGCCAAATACCTCGATGGCTGCGCGATCGCTGGGCAGCAGCAGGTGGTATTCGATGTCGCTGCGCTTGGCCATGTAGCGCAGTTTTTCCAGGTGGTAGCGGCGCACGCCGCCCCCGGTCAGGTTGAAGAAGTCGTTGACATCGGCGGTGCGGAACTTGGGCATGGCGCGATAAGTATAGGACCGGCACCGCGATCTGTCGCGCGGCCGCTTGAATCTGCAGCGGGATGCGTGTCTCCTTGCGGCGTCGCGCCACTCCGGCGCTCAGGAATGCGCCATGCCCGCCGCCCCGAGTCGTGCCTATTATCGTCAACTCGTTGTGGATAGTCTCAGTCTTTCTGGCAACTTACTTGGCGATCCTACCAGGCGGCTGCTGCCGGTGTACGTGCCGCCCCAGTACGACAGCGAGCCCGAGCAGCGCTTTCCGGTGGTCTTCTATCTGGCGGGCTACGCCGGCTGGGGCGGACAGAAACTGGGCGAAAAGAGTTGGGAAGAGCCGATCCACCTAGCTTTGGACCGCCTGATCACCGCCGGCAGCTTGCCGCCGCTGCTGGTCGCGTTTCCGGATGGTTTTACCCGGTTGGGCGGCGCGCAGTACCGCAACTCGCCGGTATGTGGCAACTATTTGGACTACCTGTGCAACGACTTGGTTGGGGCGGTGGACCGCGAATTGCGGACCGTTGCGCACCGCGACGCGCGCGGCGTCATGGGCAAGAGCTCGGGTGGCTACGGGGCCTTGCTAGCTGGCGCCGAGCGGCCCGACGTGTTCGGTCACGTGTGCTCTACGGCCGGCGACAGCGCCTTCGAACTGAGCTATCGGCTGGATCTGGGCAAGTGTTTTCAGGTGTTGCGGCGCTACGCTCAGCCCGCGGATTTTGTCGAGCAGTTCGTGACCAAGGCGTCGCGCAGCTCGCAAGAGTTCTCGGCCATGATGGTGATCGCCTACGCCCAGGCCTATTCGCCCAACCCCGCGGTTCCTGGTATCTTCTGCGACCTGCCTTTTGACCTGGACACGGGCGACCTGCGCGCCGACGTGTGGCAACGCTGGCTGGAGTGCGACCCGGTGCGGTTCGCGCCGCGGCACGCCACGGCGCTCAAGTCGCTGAAAACGCTTTACTTAGATGCCGGAACGTTGGACGAGTGGTGCCTGGACATCGGTCACCGCATCTTGGCCAAGCAACTGCAGTTGGCGGGCGTTCCCTACCAACTCGAAGAATTCGAGGGCGGTCACATGGGCAACGACCAGCGCATTCTGGTGAGTCTGCAGCGTATCGCCGCAAATCTGTAGTATTTTCAAGCAATTGCCTGCCGTTGGTCCCGGCTACTTGGGCTCGGGGGGCAGCGGGTAGCTCCCGCGCGGCTGCGGTGGCCACCAGGTGTTCATCAAGAAACGCACCGTACCGCGCTGATCGTCGGGCGTGCGCGGCTTGGCGGGCTGCAGGTGCCACAGGGTCGCGGCCATGATCAGGCCCAAACCCAGCAGGGTCGCCGTGGCCGCCAGCCGCAGCGGCAAGCGAGCGTGTCCAAACGGGTTCATGGCGGACGCCACCCCCACCATCGCGCCACCCAGCGCCATCGCGTAGGGCAGGGCAGCCATCCGCGCCGACAGACCCACCCAGTACAGCGGGCTGGACCAGACAAAGCCATGCACCAACAGGGGTTGCACCACCTCGTTTAGCGGATTCCACACTTCCAGCGGGAAGCCCTGGCACACGGCCGTAGCGGCGCCCGTGGCCACGATCGCCGCTATCCCCGCCGTGCTGAACAGGATTCGCCCCAGGGCCTGCCACGGGCCGCGCAGGCTGTCCAAGCCGTGGGCGGCCGCCAGCGCCAGAAACGGCACGATTGCCGTGATGTAGCGCGGCCCGACCACCCAGCCACCGCGCCACAGGGCGTGTGTGGTCTGAAAGAACAGGAAATAGAGGCAGATCAGCCAGGCGATCAGGGCCTCGTCGCGGCGCGTGCCCAGCAAGCCGGCGGGGTCGACGTGGCGGCGCGCGCCCAACAGGCCCAGCCACGCAAACAGCGCCCACGGCGCCCAAAAGTACAGCCCGGTAAAGGGCGAAATCAGCGAGCCCGTGAGCTTTTCGGCCGTGGGCAGCGAGATGCCCATGAAGCCCGGGGCCATGTCCTTGACGAATTCGGGGTTTTCCAGATGGCTGTAGGGCAGTTGCCACGGCGCGCCAAACGCGACCGTGTCGAAATGACCCAGCGCCACGGCCGGCAGCAGGCCGCCCAGACCCAACCACAGTAGGTCCTGCAGGTGGCGTCGCCGCGCCAGCAGCCAACCGGCGAGCAGCAACCCCGCCGGCGCTCCGGGGAATTCGATGAGGACGGCAAGGCCAATGCCCAGGCCGGCCAGCACCACCCAGCCCCGCCCCTGCGGCGCACCCTGGGCGGCGGTGGGCGCGCGCACACCCGCCAAATAGGCCAAAAGCAGCGCCATGCCAGTGGGTTGATGGCCGGCAAACATTTGGCCATAGGTCAGGGATAGCGACCCGAGTGCGGCGGCCAGACCCACGGCCAGCCCCAGCTCCGGGCGGCGCAAGCGGCGGGTCAGGTGCAGGATCAGCAGGTACCAGCCGGCCACGCTGGGCAGCACCACGCAGCACAGGCGCAGCCACCACACGATCGCCGGCTTGGTCAACGGCGCGCCGCGCAGGGCAAAGAACTGCTTCTGCAGCCAGTAGGGCACCACGCCCAGCAGCGACAGGCCCGGCGCCTTGGCGGGATAGAGCCAGCCGGCGCAATCCGGCGGTTTCTGAGTCGGATCATCGCATTGCAGGGCCTTGTCGTTGACGTAGCCCCATTCAGCCATCACCGAGCCGCGGTCCGTGAACCCGCCTCCGGGCAGCGCATCGCGCCGGCCGATCGCGTAGGTGTGGTGATCGACGATCGCGCGCGTCAGGTAGATGCGCACCATCTCGTTGGGATTGTTGATCTGTTCGCTGAACGGAAACAGCCAGGCATAGCCCAGGAGCAGCGCGATCACGACCGCGAGGCGGCGGCGCGTCGTCATCCAAGCGGGCGGTGTGGGCGAGCCAAGGGCCATGCAAAGTCCGGCCGCCACGGGCGACTGCGGCGGAACCTTGCCAAACCTTGCCGCCTACTGGCAAGCGCCTGCCCCGGTTGGCGCATTGGTGGCCCGGTGGGTTTCGGGCGCGCCGCGCTGTCGACAATCTGGCGGTCAACCTCTAAACTATTCCGCTCCTTGGCCCGCCAGAGCGGGCTCGCGAGTCGCCCTGCCATGTTCGAGCCGCAGCGCAACTACCCTGCCTTGGCCCAGATCGCGCCCGCGCGGGTCGCTCTGGTGCACGATTGGCTGGTGACGGCCCGCGGTGGCGAGCGGGTGCTCGACGCGCTTTGCGAGTTGTTTCCGCGAGCTACGGTGCATACGCTGGTGCGGGCGCCTGGGATCGCCTCGCCGCGGATCGAGGCGATGCGCCACGTCACCTCGGTGGCGGACCGCGTCCCAGGCGCGAGCAAGCGCCACCGCTGGCTGCTGCCGATCTATCCACTGGCGATCGAAAGGCTGGATCTGACGGCCTTCGATCTGGTCGTGTCGTCTAGCCACTGCGTGGCCAAGGGCGCGATCGTTCGGCCGGGGGCGGTGCATGTGTGCTACTGTCACACGCCCGTCCGCTACGCATGGGACCGAACGGACGATTATCTCTCTGGAAGTTCGCCGGTGCTCAAGCTGGCGCGGCCGGCGATCGGGCTGGCGGCGACCTGGCTTCGCAATTGGGACGCGCGCACCGTGGGCCGCGTCGACGCCTTTGTCGCCAATAGCCAGAATACCGCGAACAAGATCAAAGACTTCTATCATCGCGATGCCCACGTGGTGGCTCCGCCGACCGAGTGTGCGCAGTTCGAGGCCGTGCCACGGACCGAGCCCGGCGGCGACTACGACTTGGTGCTGGGCGGTATGGTGCCCTACAAGCGCGTCGATTTGGCCGTGCGCGCCTGGGCTTTGATGCCCGAGCGGCAGTTGGTGATCGTGGGCGACGGGCCCGAGCGGCCGCGGCTGCAGCAAATGGCCGGCACCAACGTGCGTTTTGTCGGGCGGGTGGCCGAAGAAGAGCTGGCGGGGTGGTATGCCCGTGCGCGGATGCTGGTTTTTCCGGGCGAGGAAGACGCCGGTATCGTGCCGGTCGAGGCCCAGGCCGCTGGCGTGCCGGTGCTGGCTTTTGGCCGCGGCGGGGCGCTAGAGACGGTGGTTGGCGGCAAAACCGGGCTGTTCTTTGACGATCCGACCCCGCAAGCGTTGGCCCAAGCGGCTCGCGAGCTGGATGCGCTGGCGATCGGGCCCGACGCGTGCCGTGCGCAGGCTCGCCGCTTCGACCGCAGCGTTTTCTTGCGAGAAATGGCAGACTGTGTCGAATTGGCCTTGCAGCAACGGCGCCCCGTTGGCTAGCCGGTGACCCAGGAGCGAGATGGAAAGCGCCACAAATACGCCTGCTTCGATGCCCTCTGCCGCGGCGCACACCGCGTCCCGACCGCTGCGGGTCGTGGAGCCGTCGCAGGCGCTGGATCCGGCGTTTGCGCCCGACTTGCACGACAAGGCCGGCCCGTCCAAGCAGGTGGCGCAGGCCGCCGAGCCGCAGGGGCCGGTGTTTGCCATGCCGGCGGAACACCCGCCGCACAAGCCCTTGCAGTTCTTGATCAAACGCGCGATCGACGTCGCCGCCTCGGGCACCGCGCTGGCGGTGGGGGCGCCCCTTCTGGCCGCCGTGGCGGTCGCCGTCAAGCTCGACTCGCCTGGGCCGGTGCTGTATCGCCAGGAGCGCGTGGGCAAGAACGGTAAGTCATTTGCCTGCCTCAAGTTTCGCTCGATGACCGTGGATGCCGAAAAGGACGGGCCGCGCTGGGCGCGCTCGTTCGACAGCCGCGTGACCCGCGTGGGCGGCGTGCTACGCCGCACCTCGGTCGACGAGCTGCCGCAGCTGTGGAACATCCTGGTCGGCGACATGAGCCTCATCGGTCCGCGCCCCGAGCGGCCGGTGTTCGTCGCGAAGTTCCGCCAGCAATTCCCGGACTACGATCTGCGGCATACGGTGCAGCCCGGGCTGTCGGGCTGGGCGCAAGTCAACGGCCTGCGCGGCAACGTGTCGATCGCCGACCGCACGCTGTACGACGTGTGGTACGTGCGCAATTTTTCGCTGGCCCTGGACGCCCGCATCCTGCTGCAGACCTTTGGCGCTGTGATCGCAGGCGAGTAGGCAAACCCGGTGCTCACCAGTAAAATCGCAAGGAACATTGGCTGGAAGACCCTGGGCACGCTGGCCGAGAAGTCGCTGCGCTTCTTCTTGGTTGCCCTGATTTCGCGCGCCTTGGGTCCGCGCATCTACGGCCAATACACCTACGCGACTGCCCTGGCCCTGCTGTGGGTGCAGATGACGGACATGGGCCTGGGCCTGTTCCTGGCCCGCGAAGTGTCCAAGCACGACGTGCCGCCGGCCAAGCTGATCGGCCACGTGTTTTCGCTGAAAATGGTTTTGGCGCTTCTGTACTTGCTGGTCATCGGCGGCCTGACCTGGTGGCACTTTGCCGACCCCGAGTTCAAGTCGACCGCGCTGTTCCACCCGCGGCCGGGGCCGTTGGGTTGGACGGTGGCGCTGGCCGGCCTGGCGGGGCTCGCCGTCTCGACCATCGAGTCAATCTGGCAGGTGTTTCGCGGGGTTCAGCAGCTGAAGTACGAGGCGCGCTCGTCGGCTGTGTTTGCGGGGGCGCAGCTGGCGTGCGTGTCGGTGGCGCTGGCGCTGGTGCCGACCATGCCGGCGGTGGCGCACGACAAGGGACTGGTCATGGTGGCGATCGCCGTGGCCATGCTGGCGGCGTCGCTGGTGGCGCTGGGCTACTCGGTGATGCTGCTGATGCGGGTGGTGACGCCGCAATTCGGCTTTTCGATGCCGATGCTGCAGCGCTTTACCCGCGAAGTGCTGCCGCTTGGCTTTGCGATCGTGGCCAGCCTGATCTACTTCAAGATCGATGTGCCGATGCTGCGGATGCTGCGCGGCGACGTGGATGTGGGGCTCTACAACGCGGCCTACAAGATCCTTGAAAACATGAGCATCGTTCCGGCGGTGCTGTTGGCGGCGACTTTCCCGGCGCTGTCTTCGACGGTGGACAGCGATCCAGCCGCGGCGAGCCGTCTGCACCGCACCACGCGCAAGGTGCTGCTATTGGCCGGTCTGTCGGGCGCATTGGTGCTCCTGGCGGTGCCAGACCTGCTCATCGCCATCTTGAACGGCCGCGAGTATGCCCCGGCGGCGGCGACCCTGCGCGCGCTGGCGCCGTCGGTCGTGTTGACGTTTGTCAACTACTTGGAGACGCACATGCTGGTGGCGATGGGGCTGGTGAAGGCGCAAATGGCCTTTGCCGTCGCGCTGATCGCTGTCAATGTCGTGGCCAACTTGGCGCTGATCCCGGCGCTGGGCGGGGTGGGTGCGGCGCTCGCGACGGCGGTGACCGAGGTGGTGCTGCTCGCCTTTGTGCTGCCGCTGGTCCACCGCGAGCTGGGGCTGCGCGTGCGCGCCCAACACGAAGCCCAGTTGAATGCCGACGGCCGGTCGGTGGCGGCGGGGTAGCGAATCATGCCCGGCGACGCACCCGCTCGGCGAGACCTGCCTGCCGTTTTTGGCTTGGCTCTTGCGGCGTTGCTGGCTTTGGGGCCGCTGGAATTGCGCGACAGCGTGCCCTTGGGGCCGTTGCACCTGACCACGACGGAACTGCTGGCGGCGCTGGCGGCGGCGTTGGGTCTGCTGGCCACCGTGGATCACGCCCGTCAGCACCCGCTGCGGCCGGCGCTGCGCGAGCTCAAGTGGCCCTTGCTGGCCCTGGCGGCCTGGGCCGCTGTGCACATGGCGAGCGCGCTGTGGGCGAGCGGCGATCGCGGCCATGTCGCCAAAGCCGCGTTGCGTATTGCCGGACAAGTCACTTTGGCAGCGCTGGCGGCCTTTTGGGCGCGCCACGACCGGTTCCGGCAGCGGGCGCTGGCGGGGGCGCTGGCGGGCCTGGCGATCATCACGTTGCTGGGCGTGATCGAGCGGTTCCTGGGCCGCGGCGCGGAGTTCCTGCTCGTGCAGTTCCGCGACGAGCCGACCTGGATGCTGGGCGAGCAGCGCCTGTCGACCGTGTTCTACCACGCCAATACCTGCGCGGCTTATCTGGAGATCACGACGCCGCTGCTGCTGGTGGCGGCCGCAGCGCCTGCTCAAAAGCGTTGGACGCGTGTGGGGTTTTTGCTGTGGGCCGCGGTCGTGGCGGTCTTGCTCTCGCTCACGTACTCGCGCGCCGGGCTGCTCGCTGGCATGGCGGGTGCGCTGACCCTGGCCTGGGCGGCGCGCTGGCAGGAGCAGCCTGGGCTTTGGCGAGCCATCGCCGTGGGTTACGCGCTGTTGGTGTTGGGCGCCTACGCGGCCAATCCCGACATGCGGGCGCGCATCGGCCTGGACGAGCGGTCGTACCGGCCGCAGTACCGCTGGCTGCAAGGCTGTGTGGGCCACCCCGGCGACCGGTTGCAAGTGCCGCTAGAGATTCGCAATCGTGGCACTTGGGATCTGGCGAACCGCCAAGCGCCGGCGCATGTCGTGCACACTTGGCTCACCCGGACGGGGCACCAACTGCTCGACGCCTGGGACTACACGGCGATGCCGGCTTTGCCTGCCGGCGCGACGGTCACGGTGGCCGTGCCGCTAGATCTGCCTTCCAGACCAGGCGATTACGTGGTGGCGGCCGATATCTTGCGCGATCGCGTGCTCCGTATCTCGGGGGTGGGCGCGCCGCTCGCGCTGCTGAGCTGCACCGTGGTTCCGGGCGATCAGCCGCTGCCGCCGCCCGCCGATCAGCCTTTGGATATCAGCCGGTTTGATGCTGTGCGCGCCTGGCGGGGCCTGGACCTAGAGCGGCGACACTACTGGCGCGCGGCCGTGCTGCTGTGGGAGCGAAAACCCTGGCTGGGCTGGGGTTCGGACCGATTTGCCTTGATTCACCGCGAGTACGTGCCCGCGCAGGGGTACGATCCGCGCGCTCGGGCCCACTCGATCGTGCTGGAGACCGCCGTGGACCTGGGACTGCTGGGCGTGGCGGTGCTCGCCTTCTTGCTGCTGACGGTCGGCCGGTCCGTGCGGCTTGCATTCCGGCAGCGATGGGGGTCTGATCGCGGCGCCGCGCTGGCCATCGCCGCCGGCCTGTGCGGCCTCATCGTCCACAGCACGGTCGATTTCTTCTTTGCGTATACCCAGATCGCCGTGGTGGTCTGGCCGCTGATCGGGCTGTTGCTTGGTCTGGCGGGGCGCCGCAGCGCGGCGGGCCATGCCGCTGTCGCGAACGAACCTTCCGCACCGAGCCTGCCATGACGCAACCCACCGCCACCATCCGCATCGTCCTCAACGGTGAACCCAGCGACGAGCCTGCCGGGCAGACGGTGGCCGACCTGCTGCAACGCCTGAAGACGCCGGCCTTTGGCGTGGCGGTCGAGCGCAATCGCCAGGTGGTGCGTCGGGCCGACCACGCGAACACGCCCATCTTGGAGGGCGATCACATCGAAATCGTTACTTTTGTCGGCGGTGGCTGACGATGGGAGCCGCAATGAGCACACAAATGACCACCTCGGCGGACAGCTGGACCCTGGCCGGGCGGACGTTCCACTCGCGCCTACTGGTGGGCACGGGCAAGTACGCAGACAACCAGGTGGCGCGCCAAGCGATCGACGAGTCGGGCGCCGAGATCGTGACCGTGGCCGTGCGCCGCATCGATTTTTCCGCGAAAGAGACCGTGCTGGACGCGCTGGACCGCAAGCGGCACACGCTGTTGCCCAACACCGCGGGCTGCTTCACGGCCGAGGACGCGATCCGCTACGCCCGCTTGGCCCGCGAAGCCGGGATGGGTGATCTGATCAAGCTCGAAGTGATCGGCGACCCCAAGACGCTCTTCCCAGACAACCAAGCCACGCTGGACGCGGCGAAAATCCTGGTGCAAGAGGGCTTTGTCGTGCTGCCGTATGTCACGGACGACCCGGTGCTTTGCAGGCACTTGCAGGATCTGGGCTGCGCGGCGGTGATGCCGCTGGGGGCGCCGATCGGCTCGGGCTTGGGCATCCGCAATCCGCACAACCTGAGCATCATCCTGGAGCAGGCGACGGTGCCCGTGCTGGTCGATGCCGGCGTGGGCACGGCCAGTGATGCGGCGTTGGCGCTGGAGCTGGGCTGCACGGCCGTGCTGATGAACACCGCGATCGCTGGCGCGCGCGACCCGGTGCGGATGGCGCGGGCGATGAAGCTGGGCGTCCAGGCCGGTCGCGAGGCCTACTTGGCAGGTCGGATCGCCAAGAAGCTGTACGCGTCGGCGTCCAGCCCACTGACCGGTCTCTTGGGATGAGCGACCTCCCAGCGCCGCGCCTGGTGCTGGTGGCGGACGAGCCGCAGTTTGCCGATCCGTTGGCTGGTGTGGAGTTCTCTTTCCATTTTGGACGGTTTCTTGCCGAGCTGCATCGCAGTCCCCACTTGTCGGCCGCCGACTGCGGGCTGTGGTTGCGGGCCCATGACCGCGGCTGGCCGTGGTGGGACGAGTCCCTGCAGCGGCTGGGCTGGCTGGGGCAATCCGGTGTACGAATCGGAATTTCCGCGCCCTCGCTCAGCGAAGCCGTGCCGCCACCCGCCAACCTGCCGTTGCCGATCACGTGGCTGCAGGTTAGCGAGGCCCAGGCCCAGCGCTGGCCCACGGGCGGGCTTGCGGTCGCCCGAAGTTGCCACGACCAAGCCGGCGTCGCTGCGGCTTTGGCCGCCGGGGCAGCTTGGGTGACGCTGTCGCCCGTGTTGCCCACGCCGTCCAAGCCCGGTCATGTGGGCCTGGGTTGGAGCCTTTTTGCCGACATTGCCCGCCGCTTTCCGGGCCGAGTGGTGGCCCTGGGCGGTCTGGGATCAGCGCAGGTCACGCCCGCGCTGCAGGCGGGAGCGGCTGGCGTGGCGGTGTTGCGGTCTTGGACGGCCGAGCCCAAACAGCTAGTTGCGGCATACAGCATGTAGCTGCCCTTGGCGCAGCCGCGGCGATTGCGCGGGGCGTGGGCCAGTCTATTGACGTTCTTGCCCTACTTGACCACGATACGAGGTTGAGCGCGGTGTTCCAGGCCACTGAGCCAATGACTGCAGGGCTGCGCAGAAGTGGGGATTTTGCATGTTTGCCATCACGATCCGCGAGCGGAGCGGCCAGGACTACACCTTCCACTTCGACAAGCCCGAAGTCCTGATTGGCCGCGTCAAGGGCAACGATGTCATTTTGCCCAAGCAGAACATCAGCAAGCGCCACACCATGGTGCGGACGGCGGGCAAGCGCTTCACGGTAGAAGACCTTGGGTCGACCAACGGCACGTACGTCAATGGGCATCGCATTACCTCGGCGGTTGAGATTGGCCCAGACGACAAGGTCTATCTTGGTGATTTTGTGATGACGTTCATGGACTTGTCCGCGGTGGCCGGACAAGGACTGCCCGAGCCACCGGCCGTGCCGGATTTCCCCGCCGTGCCCGATCTGCCCGATCTGGCAGCGAGTGGCGAAGCAGGCGCCAACATGCGGGCAACGCTCCACATGTCGGCACCCCCCAGCATCCCCACGCCGGCTGAGCCGGTGGCGTCGGAGCTGCCGCCGATCGAACCTTTGGACATGCCAGCGGAATTGGTACAGCAACCGCCGCCAGAGGGCGGCCTGGGTGTCGACTTCCTGGACCGCCTGACCGGTCCGCTCGAGAGTCTGCACGGCGATGGTCTGCACGCGGCCGGCGGCGACTTGGGGGCCGCGGCTTCGGCCCTGGCCGCGATCCCCGGCCTGGCGGGGGCGATCAAGGCCCCGTCCAAGCCACAAAACCAGGCGCCGGCGGTGGCGCCCTTGCCTGAGTCGCGGCCGGCCTCGCAGCCCAAGCCGGCGATCGCGCCTGCCCACCAGCCTGCGGCGGTTCCCACGCCCGCGGCGTCCGCTGCGGCGCCGGCAGCTCCGGCCGAAGGGGGCTACCACGATCGCTTGGCGGGGCTTTTCCGCGAGGCCATGCAGGAGTTGCGGCCGTCGCTCCCCACCGATACGACGCAGATGTCGGACAGCGACTGGACGGAGCTGGAAGACCGCGTCACCAACTTTGTGGACCGCGCCGTGGCGGCTGGAGCGATGGCAGCTGGCGACGATCCACGCCAGGTCTGTCGCGATTTGATCTACGAACTCACAGGGTTTGGGCCGCTGGAGCCGATGCTCGACGACCCCACCATCGAGTCCATCGAGGTCAATGGCCACGACCAGTTGCACGTCGTTCGCGACGGTCGCCGCGAGCGGGCCAGCGAACGTTTCAGCTGTCAGGCCGCGTTGGCCCTGGCCGTGGACCGGTTGGTGCGCGCGACGGGACAGAGCGCCCGCGGCGGCACGCAGATGGAAGGCACCCTGGTCGATGGGACCTCGGTGTACGTCGTCTGGCCGCCGGCTTGCCCATTTGGCCCGGCGGTAGTGCTGCGCAAGCCCCGGGCCGAAGCCCCCGAGCTGGAATTGCTGGTGGCGCGCGGCACGGTTTCTGCCCACGCGGCCGAGGTTTTGGCCCGCTTGGTGGGCGAGCGTCGCAGCGTGGCCATCGTGGGGCCGCACGGCGTAGGCAAGCGCACCGTGCTGAACGCGCTGGGTCTGGTGTACACTGCCGGCGCGCGGCTTGCGGTGTTCGAAGACGGCCAGCGCCTGCGGTTGCCCTCCGAGCAGGTGGTGCGCATCGACACGGCGCTGTTGGGCGACGGCGGGGTTACGGCTCTGCAGGTTGCGCTGCGGCTGCGGCCCGACGCGGTCCTGTTCGGGGATGCGGTGAGTCTGCAACTGCACGAAGTGTTCGCGGTGGCCGCGGATGCGCTGCCGACTTGGCTGGGCGTGTTCATTGCCCGCGACGCGGACGACTTTGTGCACCGCGCCATGCACGCGCTGCAGTTGGAGCACCCGGGGCTGACCGACAGTGTGGCCCGGGCGCGCGTGCTGCGCAGCCTTGACGCCGTGGCCGTCTTCGTCAAGGATGTCAACGGCAACCATGTGTTGTCGCAGATCTGCGAGGTCACGCGCGCCCAGAAAGGCGACGCGGCGTTGGTCGAGGTGGTTCCGGGCATCGGTGGCTGACCGCGGCCACGGATGGACTCGACCGCCGGCGGTGCACCGAGGCACCCGCGGTCAGGCATAGCAGGGGGCGCCGTTGTTCACGCTAATCATCGAGGACAAGAACGGCGCCCTGGTCGGCGAGTACACCTTTGAAGACGGTGAGTTCATCATCGGTCGCAGCCAGCAGGCCGACATCCAACTTGCCGCCGACAACGTCTCGCGCCGCCACGCCCGGGTCTTTACCCAAGACGGCCGCTGTTTCGTAGAAGATCTGAAGGCCGCCAACGGCGTGTGGGTCAACGGTCGCCGTATCCACACCGTGACCGAATTGCCGCGCTCTGCCCAGGTGCGCATCGGCGATTTCTTCTTGCATATCGAGGGGGCGGCCTATTCGCGGCCGATGACTACGCCGGTGTATGCGCGGCTCGTGCCAATGCCGGGCAGTATCGGCGAGTTGACCGAGCTGTCGCACCCCACCGTGCTCATTGGGCGCGGCAAGGACTGCGCGGTGGTGCTGCAAGACGTCTCTGTGTCGCGCATCCACGCCAAGATCACCCAAGACGAGTCTGGGCGGGTCGCGGTCGAGGACCTGCGTTCGAGCAACGGCACCTACGTCAACGACCGACGCATCGATCATGCCGAACTGATGCACGGCGACCGCGTGCGCTTTGGTACGGTGGCGTTTTCTTTCCAGATCGAAGGGATGCCCGAGCCGGACCTAGACGAAGACCCCGAGCCCATGCTCGCGGCGCCGGTGCGCCAAACGTCGATGCCGCAGTACGGGCAGCGCGCGCACCAGGCCTATGCGCCCATGGAGCATCCGCCCGAACCGGTCTACGCGCCTGCCCAGCGCAGCTTCTTGCCGCAGCTCGCCGCGATTGCCGTGATCCTGGTGGCCTTGATGGCGCTGGTGGTGCTGGTCGGCTTTGCCTTCTTCCGCTTTGTCGCGCCGCGTCTGGACGAAAAGCAGGCCTACGAAGAGCGCGTGGCAGGCGATCGTCCCAGTCGGGCGGCGGCGCGAAAGGCCGACGACAGCGAACCGGCCGAAAAGGCCGAGGCCAAGGCGGTGGTCGATCCCCGGGCCCTCAATGCTGCCCAGTATCAAGACGCCATGGCCCGCGGGCGCGACGCGATGCTGCGCCGGCAATGGTCCGAGGCCAAAAGTTGGTTCCAAAAAGCCCACCAGACCGACGTCTTGGCCACCGAGCCCAACGAGGCGCTCAACAAAGTCTCGCTGGAAGAGCGCGCCGGGGCGGACATCGCCCAGGCCGAAGACGCCTTCAAGCGGCAGGACTTCAAGACGGCGATTTCGCTGCACAAGCAGGTGCCCACCACCTCGGTCTACGGGGCGGATGCGCAAAAGTCGCTGCAATCGCTGGCGTTGCTGGCGGACCTGGAGCGGCAGAAGTCGTGCAATGGCCGTACGCACGACACCGCAAAATGCCTGGCCGATTGCAGCCTGGTCTTGTCGACCGGCTACGCCCCGGTAGCCACCGTGGACGAGTGCACGCGGCTGGCGGCGCAGGGCGGCAAAGCGGACGACAAGGGCGCGGGGCGGCACCGCTAGCGTGGCAGAGGCGCGGATGATGACCCACTGCCAGCGATCGTGCCCAGGTCGGGGAGCGCAGGTCGCGCTGCGGGCCCAGGTTGTGGCCCTATTTCTGACCGCTTGCGTAGGAGTTTGGGGCTGCAGCGACGGCGCGCGACGCTGGTACAGCGGCACCTGCAACAACAACGGCGGATCGTGCGGCGACGGCGGCCTGTGCATCGAAGGGTTGTGCGGCCGCTCGTGCTCCAGCTCGGCCGACTGCGGCGACGGCGTGTGCGTCAAGCAAGCCTGCGTGCCGCCTGACCACGTGTGCAAGACCGACTACTGCGACGATGGCAACGTCTGCACCGACGACTACTGCAACACGGCCAACGCCGCCTGCCGCCACGAACTGCACGCAGGCGCCTGTACCGACAACGACTTGTGCACGGTCGGCGATGAATGCGTGGACTCTTCGGGTGTTTTTGCCTGCAAGACCGCGCCCAAGTGCGATGACGGCAACGCCAACACCGTGGACTCGTGCGACCCCGCGACCGGGGCGTGCACCAACAAGGCCAAGTAGGGGCGACCGGTTGTGGCGTTCTTCAGCGGCGCGCGGCCAAGGCCAGGCATACCCAGCCGGCGATGAGCGACAGGCCGCCAAGTGGCGTGATCATGCCGAGCTTGCGCCAGTCGGTCAGGGCCATGACCTGCAAACTGCCGCAAAACAATACGACGCCAACGAGGAAGCCCCAGCCGGCGCGATGGGCCCATTGCGCCAACTCGGGGCGGGCTTGTGCCATGGCCCAGCGCCACGCCGGCTCCACCGCCAACAGCGCGAGGGCGTGCCAGAACTGGTAGCGGACTGCCTTGTCCCACCAGTCCAGATGCTGCGGATCCAGGCGGCCTTGCAGGGCATGGGCGCCAAACGCGCCGGTCGCTACGCCCAGACCGCCCAAAATCGCGGCGACCAACGTCCACGGCATCACGACAGCCCCACGATCTCGCCACCCACCAGGTTGATGCGCTCGGCGGCGGGCTTGGCCGGCAAGCCGGGCATGCGCATCAGGTCGCCGGTCAGCACGACCACAAAGCCGGCGCCGGCACTCAGCACCAGGCCGCGGACGTTGAGTTTCCAGCCGGTGGGTCGGCCGACCTTCTTGGGGTCGTCGGACAGCGAGCCCTGGGTTTTGGCCATGCAGACCAGGAGCTTGCCGTAGCCCAATTTTTCGAGCTGCTTCAAGTCTTTCTTGGCCTCGGCCGCCCACTCGACGCCGTCGGCGCCGTAGATGTTCTTGGCGATGGCGGCGACTTTTTGTTCGATGCTGTCTTCGACCGCGTACATCGGCTGGTAGTGACCGCTGGCGGTCTGCACGGTCTTCCAGACGATCTTGGCCAGCTCCTCGGCGCCCGCACCGCCGTCGGCGAAGTGCGACGAGATCGCGGCTTGCACTCCGCGCGCGGCGCAGTGGGCGATCACGGCCTGCAGCTCTTCGTCCGCGTCGGTGTGGAAGCGGTTCAGCGCCACCACGGGCTGGATGCCGTACTTCTGGATGCTGTCCAAGTGGGCGTCCAGGTTGGCGATGCCGCGCATCACCGCAGCCACGTCGACCGTGCCGACATCGGCCAGGGCCGTGCCGCCGTGCATTTTGAGCGCCCGAGTGGTCGCGACCAAGACGACCGCGTGGACCGGCAGGCCGGCCGTGCGCATTTTGATGTCCAGGAACTTCTCGCCGCCCAAGTCAAAAGCAAAGCCCGCCTCGGTGACCACGATGTCGCCCAGGTGCAGGGCGGTGCGAG
Source organism: Myxococcales bacterium (assembly GCA_037441385.1). Taxonomy (GTDB): domain Bacteria; phylum Myxococcota_A; class UBA9042; order UBA9042; family UBA9042; genus SXRM01. The sequence goes on along the minus strand of JBBISH010000012.1, from coordinate 5,970 downwards.
TGGCTACGATGGAATTGCAGCCGTGGGCGATGTTGGCAAACGGGCCGCCGTGGACCACCGCTGGCGCGCCTTCGAAGGTCTGCACCAGGTTGGGCTGAAGCGCGTCGCGGAGCAGGACGAGCATCGCACCCGACGCATTGAGTTGGCCAGCGAGCACGGGCTGGCCGTCGCGGGTCCAGGCGACCAACGTGCGGTCGATGCGGGCGCGCAGATCCTCGGCGTCTTCGGCCAGGCAGAGCATGGCCATGACCTCAGAAGCTGCTGTAATATCGAAGCTTCCTTGGCGCGGAATGCCGTGGGCGGTGCCGCCCATGCCCAGCATGACCTGGCGCAGGGCGCGGTCGTTCATGTCCATGACGCGCGGCCACACGACCCGGCGCGGGTCGATGTTCAGGGCGTTACCTTGCTGCAGGTGGTTGTCGATCATCGCGGCCAGCAGGTTGTGCGCCGACGTGATGGCGTGGAGGTCGCCGGTGAAGTGGAGGTTGATGCGCTGCGAGGGCTCGATGGTCGACTTGCCCGCGCCGGCGCCGCCGCCTTTGACGCCGAAGCACGGGCCCAGGCTGGGTTCGCGCAGCGCTGCCACCGCGCGGATCCCTTGGCGCCGCAGCCCTTGGACCAGGCCGATGGTGGTGGTGGTCTTGCCTTCGCCGGCGGGCGTGGGAGTGATGGCGGTCATGAGGACGAGCTTGGCGGGGGCGCTGGTGTGGCGCGGACGCTGGCGGACGGCGGGGCTGAGCTTGGCCATGACCTTGCCGTAGGGCTCGAGGTCGTCGGGCTGAAGGCCCAGGTCGGCGGCGACATCGTAGATGGAACGCAGGGTTGGCTCGCTCATGGGGACCTCGTCTGGGTGGCGGTTTGGGCCGCGGGTGCGGTCGTGCGGCGGCCCGGGAAGTGCGCGGGTCGCGGGCGGCAGGTTGCGACGCGGAGCCTGCGGTGTCAACGGGTTGTGGGTGGCGTCGGTCGCGGATTGGTCATGCTGGGTTGGGAGATGGGCGGCCCGGCGCTGCGCGCCGTCAGGCTGCGGCAGCGGCGGACGGGGCAACTGGCGCCCATACCCAAATCACGCCGCCGCTGCGGCGGCCCGGCACGCGCGAGATGGGACCTGGGACGGAAACTTGGGATGTGCCGGTCCGCCGCCCTGCGGGCTCGCATCCTTGCCGCGTGGCCGCGCCCCGGCGGGCGCGTCAAGGCCGCGACTGCGCCAGTCCGCGGTCGGATCGGGCCAAACCAGGGCAGCCCAAGTCCGGGAGGCGCCGGTAACCTGCAGTGGACTCCGGGGCCCCACGCTGGTCCAGAGACCGGGCGTCGGTGCGGGCAGTCCGGCAACCGCGTGCCACCCCGCCGCGTTCCCTGGGGACCTAATACCAGTTCCGTCCGAATCGGATCGAAAACTCGGGCAATTCTCCGGGCCCGAACCGGGGTCCCCGCCTGATTCTCGCCAGTTGCAGAACGGGTCAGAAAAGCCGTACAGGCGCGAATCAGGTGGGGTGCGTATAACTTGGCCTAAAGGCCAGGAAACCGCCCAGCCAAGCCCGCCCCACCGCAGTGCCCAGGACCTCGCGGCCCCAGGCACACCACCACACCGACGCCAGCCGACCGCTCGCGCGGCCCATTGGCGCCCCCCGGGGCCAAATCCAACCCCCGGCCAGCCTTCGGCCCGGCGATGTGTCCGCCGAACCCGGTGTAGTCCGCGGTCGCCCGTACGCAGCGACCGCGGTCCCCAGGGCGGCTCCCTGGGGCACCTGAAGCCGTTGCATAGGGCGTGCCAACTTCAAAGGTCTCTAATTGTCACCGCTTGCATCGTATGGTCCCGTCTCACCGGTCTCGCGGATACCGCGTGATACCAGTATCGCGGCGCTTGGCGCCGCGGAGGCGAAACCGGGCGTCGCCCGCAAGGGCAGAGGCCGTGTCGACCCGTTCGGGTCGCCCGGCCTCTGGTCGGCGCGGCGCCGGCCGCGGCCGACCAGCACGGGACCGCGCGCAGCGCGGGTTCGCCCCGCCACACCCGAACGACGCACACCGGTCTGCGACGCACTGCGTCAAAAAGGCCAGTGAGCATCGATCCTTGACAGACGGCCCCGCAAACTGCACAACACAAGCAGGAGGTCGCCATGAACCGCACTCCGCCTTCCTCCTCTCCATTCAGCGAGGACTTCGTCCTGGACCCCGCGCCGACCGTTCGCGGCCGCGCGTCCCTCGTCGTCCTCGGACTAATCGCCACCATGGTCTTTGGCTATCACTTCGTCGGCCTCGCCATCGACCCGGCGCGCGCTCATGGGCTCGCGACGCGCTTGGACCGGGCCATCCCGTTCGTGCCCGAGTCCATCTACGCCTACAGCATGGTCTATTCGTGCGCGACCTACCCTTTGTTCGCCGTCCGGTCCGAGCGTTTGTTTCTGCGCATCGCCCGCGCCTACGCCTGGCTCTTGGCCATCTCATTTGCCATGTTTTGGGCCATGCCCGTCACCAGCGTGGGCTTGCGGGCGGACCTGAGCAGCCTGGACCTGCATCGCTTTGCCCACTGGGGCGTCCGCGTCACCTACTTTGTCGACCCGCCGACCAACTGCTTTCCGTCGATGCACCTGTCGTTTGCCGTGTTGGCGATGTTGTCGGCCTATACCGCCCGGCCGCTCTGGGGCTGGGTGGCGTCGCCGCTGGTGGCGGGCATCGCCGTGTCGATCCTGACCATGAAGCAGCATTACCTTGCCGACGGCGTGGGCGCGCTGCTGTTGGCCGTAGGAATCTGGCACTACGTGGTGCGGCCCGACGTCTACGAACGTCCCCAAGGCGAGCGAACCGCCCGCAGTTGGCGCGGACCGGCGGCCTATGCGTTCGTCGCGGCTGGCGTCTACGTCGGCTTCTTTGCGGCGTTTCAGCTGGGTTGGCGACCCTGGCTTGGCTAGTCGACCCTGGCTTGGCTAGTCGACCTGGCCATCCCAAAATGCGCCAAGGCCCCGCGCGAACCTTCGTTCGGGCAGGGCCTCTAGGCGGACACCCAATAGTTTCAACAACTAGCAGGGGGTGCTCTCTCTGGTGCGCTACTTGTGAGCCAGCGCCTCTTGGGCCTCGGCGGCCGGCTGGCTCTGGGCGATGCGGCGCAGCACGGGAGCGAAGGGCAGGCCGACCAGCGTGCCGGTCACGGCGCCCGCCACCACAAAGAAGAAGGCCGTCGCGACCAGACCCAGGCCCATGCCGCCACCGACCACTGCCCGGCTCAGCCAGCTGCCGTCGCCCGCGGCACCAAAGAGGACATTCGCCATGGTCATGCCCATGTAGCCGCCGTACAGCACGCCAGGGACCGCGCCGATGACCAAGAAGGCGATGAAGCTGAGGCCGGCGCCGATGTAGGTAGGAAGAAGAGCGATGTGGTTGCGAGTGGTAGCCATGGTGTCCTCCAAGAGTCCCGTTTGGGTGTCGTTGTTGCGCTCGCGGGCGGTGTCCGTGCTGCCGTCCGTCCTGACCTTGGCTATTGCACGGGTCGTGCCAACTTACAGATCTATGTAATTTCAATCAGTAGTAGGTAAGGGCGATCGGCGAACTGTCGGCGCCGCGTCGGCGTCGGCAAATGCCGACATGGATGTCTCTGGAGAATAGCTATCCATTTTGCGTAGTTGTATTGGTGTCCAAAAATCCCGACAACCTGTCGCCAAAGCGCGACGCGCCGGACAGGCCTGGCTTGTCGCGATGCGGCCCCGCGCGACCGAGACGGCCGCCGGCCAACTCATGGCCGTGTAAAGCATTGACTTGCGTCAGTTTTATCCGTAGGATCGTGGTATCCAAGTCAGCGGTCCCCGCAACTTTCTGGAGGCCAAGCGACCACGCCGTGGAATCTCGCAACGCCATCGTTGAACGCGCACCGCTCAGACGGGCTGTCGAGCCCGCCGCTGGCGGGTCTGCGGCCGGTGACCTTCTGGCGGCGGACTTGCCGTCTGCCGACCTGGACGACTTGGGCCGGCCGACGCCCACGGTGCCTTGGGCCGGGCTGCCGTGGCGGCCAGGCATGACCATCGATGACCGCTACCAACTCCAAGGCATGCTGGGGCGCGGCGGTCACGGCGCCGTGTTCAAGGCGTGGGATGTCACTGGCGAGCGTTTGGTGGCCGTCAAGCTCCTTCAGCGCAACGACGACCAGCGGCATGTACGCCGGTTTCGCCGCGAGGTCGCCGCGCTGACGCGCCTGAGCCACCCGAGTCTGGTGCGGATCTTGGGCACGGGCACCACGGCCGACGGGTGCGAGTACCTGACGATGGACCTTGTGCCAGGCGAGTCCCTGCAGCACCACCTTGCCGAAACGCCGCCCGCTCCGTACCGGCTGACCGAGGGGGCGGCCACGGAACTGGGCATTTGTGTTCTGGATGGCTTGGCTGCTGCGCACGCCTTGGGGATCGTCCACCGCGATATCAAGCCCGGCAATATCATGGTAGGTCGGCCCGGCAGCCAGCCGCGCTACAAGCTGATCGACTTTGGGCTAGCCCGGCACGAGAGCGCGTCGATGCTGACGGAAAACGTTGTTGGCACGCCCGCATACATGAGTCCCGAGCAGTGCATGGCCGAGGTCGTGGACGGCCGCACCGACCTGTATGCGCTGGGGTTGGTGCTCTACCGTGCGTTGTCCGGTCAGCTGCCGTGGGGCGAACTTCCCGGCGCGCGGGCGATGTTTGCGCACGTCTATGAGTCTCCGCGCGACATCCGGGCTGTGGCTGGCGTCAAAGTCAGCGAGGCGTTCGCGGCGATCGTGATGACGGCCATCGCCCGCTCGCCCGAGCGCCGCTTCCGCAGCGCCGAGCAGATGGCCGCAGCGCTGCGCCAGTGCGCCCAGGTGCAGCACTTGCCCAACCTGGACTTGGCCACGATCGACGACGCCGTCCCGGTCGCGGCGTTGCCCCTCCGGCGCGCCCCACGGAGCAGTCTTCGCGGTTGGGTCCTGGCGGCAGCGGCCGTGGCGGCGTTGGCCGGGTTGGCGGCGGTCCAGGTCCACGATCGCGGCCCGGCGGCCCAAACGAAGCCGCCGATTGCCCCGGCCACCGCTATTTCCGCCCACCCAGCGGTCACGGCGCCGCCGCTGCCCAACCCATTGCCGCCGGCCAGCACACCTGCGGAGCCAGGTCGCCCGCAGGCCCCGCCATCCGTTGCGGCCCCGCCCGAACCTGCACCGGCTCGGCCGGTCGAGCCCGCAAGCCCAGAACATCACGTCATTGCGAACGGAAGCCGGGCCGCGTCTGTGCCCTCGCGCCGCCCGGCACGCGGAGCCCGGCCGCGCCCCGCGCCTGCAGGCGACCCCTATTCTGTGTTGCCGCCGGAGTAGCCGATGCGAGCCCAGCGCGGCGGCCTTGACCGCCTTGTAAGAACCCCCTCTGATTCACGCCTGTACGGCTTCTCTGACCCGGTCTGCAACCGGCGAGAATCAGGCGGGGAACCCGGTTCGGGCCCGAAGAATTGCCGGAGTTTTCGAGCCGCATTAGACGGTTTCCGTATTCCTCATCAGTCCTGGATCTCTGCCTGCTTGGCCACGGTTCTCGCCGCCGCGTTGGTGGGGACCGCCCCGGTGGTCGCTGCCGCAGAACGCGAGGATCGGCAGGCGCTTGCCGTAGGTCGCGAAGCACTGGCCGAGTACCAAGCCAAGCGTTTTGCCCAGGCCGAAGCGGCCTATCTGCGCGCGTGGGAGCTCGACCCGGCGGCCATGGCCTACGGCTACGGGGCGGCCTTGGCCGCCATGGCGCGCGGGGACAAAGAGGCGGCGGTTCGCTATCTGCGCGAAGTCGTGCGCCGCAGTCGCCATGACGAACGAATTTTGCCTAGAGCGCGTCAACACTTGGAACGCCTAGAGGCCGAGCTCGCCCAGGCCGCTGGCGCACGGCCACCGCCCGCCGCGCCGCCGGTTCCGTCCCGCGCAGGACCGGAACCGGAGGTGGTCGCGCCGGCCCAGCCCACCCCAACCACCGCCCCGGCCCCGGACGCCCCGCAACC
>JBBISH010000011.1:0-86829 GCA_037441385.1 Myxococcales bacterium | reverse complement strand
CGATTGCCAGCACGGCGACCAGGCCGCCGATCATGACCCAGGTCCCCTTGCTGGGGCCCGAACTCGCGCCGCCGGCCGCGGGGGCCTTGGCTCCCGCCGCCAGGAATCGCAGCGTCACGTGTCCCAGTTCCAGGCGATCGCCCGAGCGCAGCTCCGATTTGCTGTAGGGCTCGCCGTTGACCTTGATCCCGTTGGCCGAACCCAGGTCCAGCACCTGCCACGTGCCATCGGTGAGCCGCGTAAGGCGGGCGTGTTCCTTCGAGATCGACCGGTGATCGATCACCAGGTCAGAGGATTCGCGCACGCGGCCGACGATGATCGGCGTCTTGGTGATGCGCAACTCCAAGCCACGCAGGTTCTCGCTCTCGACCACCATTCGCGGCTGCTGGCCGTCTGGGATCGCCTGGGCGGGCGCCGCCGGCTCCTTGGTCAACATCGCCGAGATGTCGGCCAAATTCACGATGGCGGTTGCACCTTCGGGGGTCTTGGACTTCAGCGTACCGCCGCCACTGGCGGGCTGCGGCGGCGCCGCGGGCACGGCCATGCCGCCCGAGCTTTCGTCGCGCAGGGCGGTATCGCGCTTTTCTTCGCCGACCAATTCAAGTTTGTAGTCGCCAACTTCAACCACATCGCCGGGCTGCACCTCGGTGCGCTCGCGGATCAGCAGGTTGTTCAGGCGCGTACCATAGGTGGCGTGGACGTTTTCCAGCCAAACGTGCCCACCCTTGGACTGCAACCGCGCGTGTTGACGCGAAACATTGCGGTCCGACAGACAAATCGCATTGGCCTCGTCACGGCCGATGCTGTATTCGCCGTCTTTCAGCGAGACGTAGGTGGTGCGGCCTTCAAAGTCTTGAATCGACAGCTTGAGCATGGGCAGGGCCGGGCTCCTTGATTGCGGTGACCGCTTTGTGGGCCGCTTGGGGGCGGGCAGCGCGTCGGCGTGGGTGCCTGGCGTCGCCGCAACCAGCGAACGATGCGGCAGCAGGATGTCTACTCGTGGCCACCCTGGGGGCGGCCTCGGCCGCTTTGCGGGCAACCTATTGTTCTGCGAACACCTTTTCCGCTGTGCGGATCTGTCTCCCTGGGGTCAGCTGGCAAACACTCGGGCCAAACAACGAAACGCGAAACGTACTCAAACTGAAACGGCGAACACCGCGTCTTTCGATCGTAGCACGCGGCAGCAAGGGCGACAAGGATCCCGCAACACGAGGGATTCCAACCTGTTGACGCGCGAAGGGTTGGCGGGATCTACCATTCGTCGGCGGTCCATTCGCCGGGCACCGCGTGCAGCCGCACCTCGCTCAAGGTCACCTGCAGGGGCAGGCGTTGCTCCGCGTTGGGTGGCTCGTCAAAAAGCTCGCCATCCAGCGTGTAGGGCCCTTGCAGGTTGAGGAGCTTGCAGCTGGGCAGATCGCGCATCCCGGCGACCGGGCGGTCGCTCATCATCGCCGGGATCAGCCGGACCACGGCGGCCGGTTGCACGGCCTCGATGACGCGGACGGAGAATCCAGGTTGGTACAAGCTGCGGCGAATGGCCCGCGCGGCGCCAATCGCCAGGGTCAGATCGACCGTTGCGGCGGCCACCCCGGTATAGCGCGGCCAAGTCTGGTCATCGACCTGAAGTTGCGACTCGTACGGACCCACCTTCCAGCCCTCGCGCCGCCACAACTCGCTGCCCACGGTGGCGCCGCGGCTCAGCTCGAACAGGAAGCGCGCCAGGCCGTGGTAGCCGGCGCCAAAACGCTCGTACAGCGCGATCGCGTGATAGGCGACCTCGGAGCCGAACACGAATCCCAGGCGCGGTAGCACGGGGCCCTGTGGCCCCTGCCAAGCCACGTTCAGCAGCGGCAACCGTCGCGCCGGGACCCTGGACAAGGGCGCGCCAGAGAAGTAGCGCAGAAATTTCTCTAGAATCTCGTGCGGCGGGCCGTGGATGGCACAGGTGCGGCCCACGATGTTCAGGGTCCCGCCATTCAGGATCAGCAGGCGCGGCAGGGGGACCTCGGTGCCGGTGGCCAGTTCGGCCTCGCGCGTCAGATCCACCAGTGCATTGACGGTGTGGTGCACCGTGCCGTCGCCGCCCGCGATCGCCAGCACATTGGCGCCGCGCCGACAAAGCAAGCGGCTCAAGGCGCGCCGAACCGAGGCGAGATCCCAGGTCTCGTCCCACGCGTCGTCGATGCCCAGCAGCGATTGCAGGCGGTGACGCTGGCGCGCGGACTTGGAGCGGCCGGCCCGCGGATTGAGCAGCAGGCCCACGCGGACGGGTTGGCCCGGCGAGCAGGCACGGCGGCGAGCTTCGGCACCGGCCGGAGACAACGCAAGGGATACGGGATCGTCGGGTTTCGCCAACATTGCACCTGCGCAAGGCCGGACCGCGCCGCGGCCCCACCTCTCTCTGTCCGATCGTGCCGCTTGCCGTGGCGAAAGGCCAGTGTCGGCCAGGCACTCCTGCACATCCCCATCTGCCGCATTGGGCGCAACTCGGCGTTGCTGCGTCACTACTCTTCTTGCGGCAACCTCTAGGTCGCCTCAGTTGCCTCGTTCCTTGCGCCTCGACTCGCATGCCAAATCGACGGCCGGGGCCTATTTCGCTGGCGGAATTGGGCATGCTGGCCGCCTTGCGGCATGGCCCTGACAACGGTACCCTTGTCCATTGGCCACGGCGCGTGCCATGGGTCACGCTGGCGGCGGCAGTCACAGGTGCCAAAAGGGGGCAGTTGGTGAGCACAGCAACTCTACTGCGTTTTGCAGGTTTTCGGCGGCATGCGGCCGCCGGGGTCGTGGCAGCGACCACGCTCGCGGTGATGGCCTGTAGCAGCCCTGCGACCACGCCCGCCGACAAACCCGACACGATCACCGACTCTGGCCAACTCGGCGACGCCAAGGGGGACGGCCAAGGGGTCGATACCATTGGCGGCGGGGACATTCTTTCGCCCGACACGCTGGGCGGCGACTCGACCGACCTGCAAGACACGACAGCCGCTACCGACGGTGTGATCGTCCAAGACGCGGACGCCGGCAAGACCGATACGACCGGCAAGGACAGCGGCGATACCTCGGGCAACACGCAGATGTTCAAGAGCTTGCTGGTCAAGATCTTGGGCCCCACCGGCCGCGACTGGGGCCAGAGCGGCGGCGCCTCCATTCAGCTTACGGGCGCCGCGTTCGGCAGCCCGGATTCGATCACCTGGGCGGACGCCAACGGCGGCACCGGCAAGATCACGCCCGGTGAGTACTGGAAATCAGCCGTGTTGACGCTGAAGCCCGGCGACAACCACTACACCGTCACGGCCACCAAGGGCACCGCCACGGTCTCGGACACGCTCCACATCGTCTACAACCCGGTCTTCCAATTTGACGGACCACCCGAAATCACTCCCAACGTGTTGTTCGTCAACGAGACCAGCAACGTCGTAGTACGCTTTACGGCCCCAGGCGCCGTGGCGGCGGCCGGCGCCAAGCCCATCATCGACCCGGCTACCATCACGCTGATCGAAACGGACGAATTGGGTCAGGCGCTGGGCGGCGGCGTGACCGCGCAGCTCAAAGACAGCGGCTCGGGCAGCGACTGCGACGATGTGCAGAAAGACGCCGTATTCTCCGAGTGTGTGTCGGCACAGTCGGCCTCGGCCAAGCGCCGCTATTTCCGCGTCAAGGCCCAGGTCGATGTGGGCGTGCAGCAGTACACCGCCTATTCCCCGCTGGCCGTGGTCGACGTGGTGCAGCGCTTTGACAAGGGCACCTGCAACGCGATCGTCAGCCTGCAGAAGAAGGCAAAAGACCAGTTCTTGAGCGCAGTTTCCGGTGGCCAGACGCCCAAGGGCGCCCAGGTCGAGGTGGTCAACATGCTCAAGGCCGACGCCACGGTGGCCGAGGCCGGCGTTGCCGAAGACGACGGCTATGGCGTGTGGATCCGCTACAAATCCGGCCAGTTGGGCGCCCTGAGCCTGGCGCCTGCTGGTGCGCGGAGTGCCGGCGGGCCGATCGACGCCGGGGCGCTTGCGGGCAACAACGCCGTGGGGGCGCGCCGGGCCCTGTCGCTGGCGCCGAACTTGACCGAGTTTTCCAAGACGGGCGGCGACGAGGCCGACACCGCTGGTACCAACTTGAAAAGCAAGCAGTGCCCGCCGTTTGCGGTCGACCAGGCCACCGGCTCCAATGCGTACCTGCACTTCTACCGCTCGATGTCGAGCTACGGCCTGGTGGCGATCTCGGGTCATGGCGACGCGCTTTTTGGCGGCATGGATCCCCAGGCCTACAAGGACTTGGGCTGGGAGCACCACGGCGCGCAAGAAGTGATCTGGTCGGGCGAAGAGGTCAATTGCTCGGCGCTGTCGACCTCGACGGCGAGCTGCAACCAGGCCGGCACCGGCTGCCCGAACGGCGAGACCTGCATCAAGACCTCGATCTCGGGCGGCATCTGCGTGGACCACACTCAGGCCGACGTCATGCGCGGCCGCGCCATCATCGGCGATACCACCTACGGCTTGACGCCCGAACTGCTGCGCTTCCACATCCGCGACAACTTTGCCCAGAGTATCGTGTACTTGGGTGCCTGCCGCTCGCTCTTCAACGGCACGTTGGCCCTGGAACTGCGGTCGCTGGGTGCGGCGACGGTGATTGGCTTCTCGGACTACGTCAGTGCCCAGTACGCGGCGGAGAAGGGCGGCAAGTTCTTCGACAACTTGATCAATGCAGGCGCGAGCTCGGCGTCGTCGCTGCCCACGGCCGATGTGGACCCGGTGTACGGCGGCAAGCTGCGCATGCTCGGTATCGACGAGTCGAACGTGAACAATTCTGCGCTCATCAACCCGTCGTGGGACTCGGGCAACCTGACGGGCTGGAAGCCGGTCGGCGACGGCCGCGTGATCTCGCGCCTGGGCGTGACCATTCCTGTGGCCGGCAAGTACATGGGCATCATCTCGACTGGCCTGGGCTTTACCACCCAGAACGGCTCGCTGTCGCAGCCCTTCTGCGTCGACGATGCGCAGAATCAGCTGTGCTTCTACTGGAAGTTCTACAGCGAGGAGTTCAAGGAATACTGCGGGTCGTCGTTCATGGACACGTTCATGGCGACCCTGACCTCAGAACTGGGCAAGAACACGATGGTCAACGTGTACATCGACTCGCTGTGCGATCCCGACTGCGGCGGCAAGGCGCCCTGCGAGTGGGGTTCGCCGTCGTGTCAGTGCGGCAAGGACTACAAGGGCTTGAGCCAGGCCGACGTCGGCTTTGACCAGGGCGGCGTGTGGATGACGCCGTGGCAGAAGACCTGCCAAGATGTGTCGCCGCTGGCGGGCTCGAAGAAGAAGGTGGAACTGCAGTTCTTCGCCACCGACAAGGGCGACTCGATCTTCGACACCGTCATCCTTTTGGACGAAGTCACCGTCAAGTAGCGCCAGGCCGGCAGCGGGCCCTTCGGCCGTCGCAACGCCGCCGCGCGCAGGCGCAGAGAACGCAGAGGCGCTGGGACTCGAGCCGCCTCGCCGATGCCTTCGGACCCGGCGACTCGCAGCTACCCGGCAGCCTCAGCAGGAGGCAGCATGGTACGCATTGGAATCGGCGTTGGGCGTTGGCCAATGGTCTTGGCGGCTTGGGTCGCGTTGGGCCTGGGGGCGTGCTCGCCGTCCCCGCAAAACACCAACACCGGCACGAACTTGACCGGCGACACGAGCGAAACCGCCGATACTCAGCTCTTTGGGGACTCGACCAAGACCGACACGGCGACCGGCGACGGCGGCAAGACCGACAGCACCTCGACCGGCGGCGCAGTCGTCACGCTGACCTTTGACGTGGACGACAGCGCCAACCAGAGCTTTGGCGATGGCGAGATCGTGTGGACGGGCTCGTTCTCGTGGGACGAGAAGACCAATACCATCGTCTATGCCACCAGTTGGCTGCCCACGGACGGTCCGTACCCGCCGCTGTATGACGACGGGCCGATCTCGGCCGGCGGTCACGAGCGCGAGGGCGCGGTCAAAGGCGACCACATCTTTACCACCCAGGTCAAGTTCGCAACGTCCGCCGATGTGACGCTGGAGTACGGCGCGCTGAACGAGCTGGGCAACTGGATGTGGGTGGGGAAGAACGGCTTGCTTCCGCTGAAGAAGGGCCAGTCGGGCGTGGTGGCGGTGCCCGGCATGAAGCTGCCCAAGCACGGCGACTTGGACATGAAGGTGACGATCGACACCAGCAAGCTACACGCGTGCTGCACGGCCTGGGCGGGCAAAGACTACGCCCTGTACATCAAGGGCACCATGAACATGTGGACGCCGATCCAATTGCTGGACGACGGCCAGAAGGGCGACGACAAGTCGGGTGACGGCATTGCCACCTACGTGCACAAGCTCAACTTGGGCAAGCACGACGGCGGCCTGAGCGTTGGCGAGCAGGTGCAGTTCATCTTTGTGGCGACCAAGGGTGACCAGACTCCCGATGCGGGCGCCGAATACAAGTCCCCGCCCACCACCGCGTTGACTGACGGCGTGGCCGCCTGGACGAACACCGGCGAAGGCGGCGCGTGGGAGTCGGTGCCCGTCATTCTGAGCAAGGACAGCAAGGGCAAGGTAGACAACACCGCCATCGTGGTGCCCACCCCCAAGGGCGGCACGGTCGAGTGCAACCCGCCCTGCACCGACAAGCAGACCTGCGAAGCCGGCGTGTGCAAGGACAAAGCCCCCACCACCTGCAACCCCGAGTGCAAGCTGTGGGAGCAATGCGTCAGCGGCGCCTGCGAGCCCGCGCCGGTCACCGTAACCGCCGTGGACCCCAGCAAAGGCGACACGGCCGGCGGCACAGCGGTGACGGTCACGGGCGCGCACTTTGCGCCGACGGCAATGGTGCAGTTCGGTGGTGTCGACGCGACCGATATCATGGTTGAATTTGGCGGAAACACCTTGACTTGCAAGGCGCCGGCCCACGCGGCCGGTCTGGTCGACGTCACCGTGAAAAACGCCAATGGCCAGTCGGGTATGCTGAAGGATGCGTTCAGCTATCAGGCGCCCGCCGCACCCACCGCGACCTTGGTTCCGCTGGGGACGTCGAGCACCGTCGCGGCGGGTCAGCAGTGGGACCTCAGCGCCCTGGTGGCCATCGGCACGGTTACTGCGGCGCCAGGGGTCACGCCGGACTTGGCGGTGATGCTGGGTACGGGCGCCACCGGCACCGACCCGGACAAGGACGGCGGCCAGTGGACGTGGACAGCGGCGCAATACGACGGCGAAGGCAAGGTGGGCGACGAGCAGTGGACCTCGCAGATGCCCGCGCTGGCCAAGGGCAATTGGCTGGCCGCGGCCAAGGTCGTCTACAAGGCCACCACCCTCTACAGCGCCACCCTGGTGGTCACCGCCGTGGACCCGGCCGACTTGCCCGCCAGCGTGTCGGGCTTGAGCCCGGCCTTTGCCAGCGTATTGGGCGGTTCCACGCTCACCATCCAGGGCACCAATTTGGCGGCGGGCAGCACCGTCGAGTTCGTGCCCAAAACCGGCGCGTCTGCCTCGGCCGTCAGCGTGACGGCGGTGTCGGGTGGCCTACAGGTCAAGGTGCCGGCGCTGCCGCTGGGCCAGGTGACGGTGGCCGTGACGCCGCCCGGAAAGTCGGCCCTTTTGCTGACCGACGCCTTGACGATCGCGCCGATCGCCACGCCCAAGCTGCAAGGCGACCCGGCCAAGAGCTTTGACGGCGCGCTCAAAGTGGGCACCAACGACGTGGCCACGGACTGGGGCGCTGGCAAGAACGAACTCAAGACCTTGTGGGTGGCCTACGACGCCGCCAACCTGTACGTGGGCATCGCCGGTCAGTGCGAGAGCACCAACGCGATCGTCGCGTACCTGGACGTGGACTACGCGTCGGGTACCGGTGCCAAGTCGCCGTCCGCGCTGAGCGACAACGCCGGCTTGGTCGACGACGCTGTGTCCAGCGTCCTGACCGTGGCGGACACCGGGATCGGCCTGGATTTCGCCTTTGCGTCGTTGGGGATGCAGTCCTTCACGGGCCTGGATCTGAGCAAGTCCACCGGCGCCGGCTGGCGCAGCTTGGCCAATGCCGGCGACTTGGGCTGGCTCGTCGGCGACGTCGCCGCGACGGCGGGCGTGGGGCTAGAGGCCGTGATTCCGCTCAAGACCCTCTATCCCAACGGGATTCCTGCAGGCGGTGCGCAGTTGCGGATCCAGGTGGCTCTGGGCAACGCCAGCGGCGGCGTCTTCTCGAACGCTTACCTTCCCGAGCACAAAGGCGCCACGGCCAACCAGTTGGGCGAGTTTGCCAGCATCCCCGTGTTTGCGGTGCAGCCATAGCTGCAACAATCCCCACTGATAGCGCCGACTTGCGCGTCGTGCTGATCGACAACTACGATTCGTTCACCTTCAACCTGGTCGACCTGTTTGCCCGGGCGGCCAGGCAATTGCCGCTCGACTTGGACCTGCAGGTTCGCCGACCGGACGCGACCTCATTGGCGGCGATCGAGGGCGACGACTTTGACGCGGCCATCCTGTCGCCGGGGCCGGGTGCTCCTGAAGAGGCGCACCTTTGCCTGGACTTGCTGCGCGCCTGGCGGGGGCGCAAGCCGGTGTTCGGTGTTTGCCTGGGCCACCAAGCCATTGCCGTCGCATTGGGCGCCCAGGTCGTGCGAGCGGCCAAGCCCATTCACGGCAAGGTGTTCCCCGTCCACCATCAGGGGCAGGGCTGTCTGGCCGGCTTGCCGCAGCCGCTGCCGGCGATGCGGTACCACAGCCTATGTGTGGCCCGCCACGACTTGCCGCCGACCGTTCAGGTGACCGGCGAGCTCGCCGACGGCTCGGTCATGGCGCTCTGCGGCGGCGGTTTTGAGGGCGTGCAATTCCACCCCGAGTCGATCGGCACACCCGATGGCCTGCAACTGGCTCTGAATGTTTTGCGTGGCTGGGTGGAGCGGCCGCGAGCGAGGTAAACGATGCCGAGTGGTCCGCCCGATTTGGGCATGGGCAAGGTGATGGCGGTGGCTGGGTCGCTTCTGATGGCGATCACTCTTGCTCGCGGCCTGCGCGCGTGGTGGGCGCGGCGCAAACGGGCCCAGGCGCGCAACGCGCAATCGGCCAAGAACTCAAAGGAATCTCTATAGATCGATGCCAATGCCGTGGCCGTGGTAGTCCACGTAGCCGAGCGACAGCGTCCACAGGCCGCCCACCGGAGCCTGCAGCGGGCTGCCTTCCCACGCGGCTCGCAGGACCCAGCCGTGGTCGCGCGCGCCGCGCCAGGCCAAGCTGGCTTCACCGCGGGCCAGGAGCGCCACGGGATCGTGTTGCCAACTGGCCAGTTGCGGGCCGATGCCGACGGCCAGCGACGGGATCCACGTCAGGGCATCCAGGGTCCAGCGCGCATCCACGGTCGCGCTCGCGGCGTACTGACGGTCCAGCGCCGAGCGCGCCCGCAGCGCGCCACCAAAGGCCCAGAAGTCGCTGGCGTGGTGCAGCCATTGGCCGTCCAAGGCCAGCATCGGCCGCGCGATCACCGAGCCCGTGCCCACGCCTGCGGCCAAGCTGCACTCGCGCTCGCCCGCGGTCGCCCAAGCGGGGGCGGGCAGGGCAAGCGCGACGGCAGTCAGGGCGATCAGCAGCTTGCTCATGAGCGACCCTCGACCTCGGCCCAAAACTCCACTTCGCCCAAGACGCGGATCGGCCCACCTTGTTCTTGCAGCTTGCGGGCTTTCTTCAGCTTGCTGGACGGGGTCGGGCTCTCCAACTCGTCGCCACCAACCACTAGGATGGTGGTGTCGGTCGTGACGCTATCGCCAGCCAGGCCGCCGAGCTTGATCACATTGGTCTGCGCGTCGCGCCGGCCCATCTTGGCCAATGTTCCCGTAAATACGACAACGTGGCCGCTCAAGGGGCCGCCCGCAACGTCGCCCCCAGGCCGCTCGTTCACCACCTCGACGTGCTGCAGCAGGCGGTCGATCAAGCCCGCGCGCTCGGCCAGGCCGGCTACCACCTGCTCGGCGGTCTTTTCGCCCAGGCTGTGCAGCGCTGCCACCTCGGCGACCGTCAGCTGGCGCAACACGGGTAGGTCGCCGCGCGAAACCAGCAATCCAGCCGTCTGCTTGCCCAGCGATGGAATACCCAAAGCGCACAGGAATTTGTGCAACGGAACGCGCCGGCCCTTCTCGATTTGGGCCAGCAAGTTGTTGGCCAGGATGGCGCCCATGCGCGGCAGCTCTTGCAGATCGCCAGCGCGCAGGGTGTACAGGTCGGCTGGGTCCTGCACGAGCCCCGACTCCATTGCCAAGTCCACTACTTTGTCGCCAAAACCTTCGAGTTCGAGCGTCTGGCAGTAGTGCAGCACGCTGCGGCGCCGAGCGGCGGTGCACTGATCGGGCTGGCTACAAACCAAAACCTCTACCGGCGGTTGCCGCTCGTCGCGCACCAACAAGCGGGTCGGCGCGCCGCAGCTTGGGCAGCGTTCTGGCACCGCGATCGGCTCGCTTTCGCTGGCCACCACCACGCGCTCCAGGTGCGGAATGACGCCGCCGCGCCGCACCACCTCGACTTGGTCACCCCGGCGTAAGGCAAGCCGCTTCAAATTCGACACGTTGTGCAGCGTCGCCCGCGTCACGGTAGCGCCGGACAGCAGCACGGGCTCGGTCAGCGCCACCGGCGTGATGGTGCCAGTGCGGGCCACGCTCCATTCCACGTCGACCAAGGCCGTCAAACCCGCATCGGCGGCGAACTTCCACGCCACCGCCCAGCGCGGATGATGCGCCGTGGTGCCCAGGCGCTGCGCCGCGGACACGTCGTCCAGTTCGACCACGATGCCGTCGGCCTCGAAGTCCCAGCTTGGCCGTTGGCTGACCGACGCCGCAAACGCGTCCGGTACTTGCAAGGGGCCAAGCTGCTGGTGCGGTGGCGGCACAAACCCCTGGCGCGCGGCCCACTGCAGTCGCTCGGATTTGGATGCAAAGTCCAAGCCCTGCACATCATAGGCAAAAAAGCCCAGCCTACCGGGCGCGATAGCCGGGTTGTCCTTGGCCTTGAGCGTCCCTGCCGCCAGATTGCGCGGATTGGCGAACTGGTCGGCCACCTTGGCAAATTCGCTGAGACTCAGGTAGACCTCGCCGCGGACCTCCACCTCGCCTCTGGGCGCGTCGGCAAGCAGGGGCGGCACCCCGGTCACTTGCCGGCCATTGTGGGTCACATCCTCGCCCACCTGCCCATCGCCGCGGGTGGCAGCGACCTGCAAGTGACCGTCGCGGTAGCGAAACGTACAGGCTAGGCCGTCGATCTTGGGCGTGAGCACCAGACGCGCGACCGTCGACTGGGCCCAGGTTTGCAGCTCCTCGGCCGACCGCATGGGCTTGCCCGCCATGGCCGAAGCCAGTCCGCGCAGCCAGTTATCAAACTCCTCGCTGGTGTTGACCTTGTCCAGCGACAGCATCGGCACGCGGTGCTGGACCTTGGTCCCCGCGGCGGCCGGCGCGCCGACTTGGCTGAGCAGAGGATGATCCGGCGCCAGGGCCCGCAACCGCGCCACCAGCTTGTCGTATTCGGCGTCGGGGATCAGCGCCGCGCCGTCGGTGTAGTAGCGGTCGTTGTGAAACGCCACCACGGTCGCCAGTTGGTCCACATCCAGCTGTTCCGCGGCCTGGCCAGCGAAGGGAAACGTTGCTTGCGCCATATGCTTTTCTCGATGGTAGCCGTGCCGCCGCCGGCCAGCTGCCCGGGGCCAGCTTGTGCATGGGCACGAATCCTGCTAGCTTGCTGTCGGTTCCGGGTCGAAAGTGGCAGGTTTGCCGAGCCGCTGCGACGCCGTCCTCGTAGCTCAGCAGGATAGAGCGTTCGCCTCCTAAGCGAAAGGTCACAGGTTCGATTCCTGTCGGGGACGCCGGCTTGTGCGCGGTTGGATCGCGGCGAGCCTGGGTCGGTGCGCATCTAGAGACGCGACCAATTACTGCTCATTCGTTCAGTAATTGCATCTTCGGCCGCGTTCCTAGCCCCAAGTGGGGCGCAGGCGAGCGCCTTCCGCGACTCGCCGCGCCGAATTCGGGGGCCCGGATTTCTGGAGAGGCTCCAAGCTGATCCAGTCCCTAGCCGCCGCTCCGAGCGGAACCGCCCCCTCGCCCTCCGCGGAAATGCCGGCGGGCTGCTCCCATCCCTACGGACGAGGACATGGAAAACAAAGAAGAAGTTACCTACGACGCCGGCCCGCTGCCGGCCGACGCGCAGCCCGCGGACCGCCGCGGCCCCACCCTGACCGAGACCGAGTTTGCCGATCTGCCGATTCCCGCGCCGATCTTGCGCGGCTTGGATGATCTGGGCTTTGCCCGCTGCACGCCGATTCAGTCCAAGACGCTGCCGTTCTCGCTGGCGGGTCGCGACGTGGCTGGCCAGGCCCAGACCGGTACGGGCAAGACCGCCGCGTTCCTGATTACGATCTTCAAGGAACTGCTAGAGACCGATCGCAGCCACGCCACCGCCCCGCGCGCCGTGGTAGTCGCGCCCACCCGCGAACTGGCCCTGCAGATCGCCAAAGACGCCGACAACGTGGGCAAGCACTGCCACTTCCGCACCGTCGCCGTGTTCGGCGGCATGGACTGGGAGCGCCAGGCCAAGGTGCTAGAGGGCAAGGTCGACCTGGTGGTGGGTACGCCCGGCCGCATGATGGACTACATGCGCCGCAAGATGTTGGATCTGCAGCATGTTCAGGTCGCCGTCATCGACGAAGCCGACCGCATGTTCGAGGTCGGCTTTGTCGACGACATTCGCTACATCCTGCAGAACAGCGCGCGCGATCGGCAGACGCTGCTGTTTTCGGCGACGCTGAGCTACGACGTGATGACGTTGGCGAACCGCTACCTGCGCGATGTCGTCGAAATCAAAGTCGATCCCGAGCGCGTCGCGGCCGAGACCGTGGAGCAGATCCTGTACCACGTGGCCGAGCGCGACAAACTGCCGCTGCTGCTGGCGCTGCTGGAAAAATACAAGCCGCATCGAGCCCTTGTATTCGTCAACACCAAGCGCGCCGGCGAGTGGCTGGACTTCAAGCTGTACCACAACGGCTGGGAGGCGCAGTTGATGAGCGGCGACGTCGCCCAGAAGAAGCGCGTCAAGCTCGTCGAAGATTTCCGCGCGGGCGCGATCGAGGTGCTGGTAGCCACCGACGTGGCGGCCCGCGGCCTGCACGTCGATGACGTGGATCTGGTTGTGAATTACGACATTCCGACCGACGCCGAAGACTACGTGCATCGCATCGGCCGCACCGGTCGGGCCGGGCAGAGCGGCCGGGCGATCACGCTGGCCGACGAAGGCCTGGTCGAGAACCTGCCCGCGGTCGAGAAGTATCTCGGTCACAAAATCCCGTCGGAAATCGCGACCTCGGACATGTTCATCGAGGATCTGAGCCCCTCGTTCGCCGCGACGATGCGGCTCCAGGCCAAGCACGGCGCCAAGAAGCGTCCGCCGCGGCGCCGCTAGGTAGAAGGTACCAAGGGGGCGCGCCGCGCACTGTATACAGCCTGACCGTTGTCTAGCGTCATCGGTTTGGCTGCGTGCTGGGTGGGTCGCCAAGCGCGCGTCCTATTCGGCCGACGCGCGGCGACGAGACAACGGTGATGTTCGATCTCGGTCAGCATGTATAGGACCCCCGCCCCCTGCGACCCCCGCGTATGGCCGTAGCCACGGCCGCCTAGTTCAAATGCCCGATATTCATGCATACTCGGTGCCAGAGGCATTTGAACGAAAAAGGTGATACGGGGCGGTTTGGGTGCTTGACAGGGCGCCCGCGGTGAGGCAGACTGCTGCCTCGTTGGACGGCCTGTGCGGCCGCGCCCGAAGCGAAAGTGGCGGAATTGGTAGACGCACTAGTTTCAGGTACTAGCGGCCGCAAGGCCATGGGGGTTCAAGTCCCTCCTTTCGCACCAGCTCGAATATGCCCCAGGCCGTTTCCGGCATGGAGAAAAGGCGCCACGCTCGGTCGTACCGGGGTGGCGCTTGGCGTTTTTGGCCGCCTTTTGAACGGCGTCCGCGGCTCGTGACCATGACCCGCACGTTTGGTACCTCTTATTTTGCGTGGTTGCGCAGGCTGGCGCTGCTGTTGACGCTGGCGCTCTTGGCCGCGTGCGGCCACAAAGAGGTCGACGCGGTGCTGGCCGACGGGCAAGTGCACCTGCAGGCGGCCGAGCGGTTGCTGCGCGAGAACAGCGGCAACGAAAAGGGCTTGATCGAAGCCGTCAAGCTGTATCGCGCCCAGCACGGCATCGAGTTCATCCGGCTGCGGGAGCGGGGCGAGCAGGCCGTGGCCAAGCTGAGCGAGTCCGAGCGTGCCGAAGTGGCCACCCAAGCGGCCCACGGCGCCGAGCCGATCCTGGCGAAAATCCGCATGGAAGCGCAGCGCTATCCCGACACGCGCAAGGCCCTTTTGGCGGTGCTGCCGTTGATCACTGCGGGAACGACGCGCGCGGGGGCCCTGTCCGCGCGGCCTGCCGCAACCCCGGCCCCGGCCACGGGCATGCCGGCCGACCTCACCCCCGTCCATCCCTGAGGCTGCATGGCAAGTCCGCTGCCGCGCCCGTTGGCACTGGGGTTGGCCTGCACCGGCGGCGCCCTGACGTTTCTGGCGTTCCCCAACTGGAATTATCATTTCCTGGCGTGGGTTTGCGCCGTGCCGATCCTGCTGGCGGCCCGCCACGCCACGGTCAAGCAGGGCTTTGGCCTGGGACTGCTAGCGGGCACCATCACCAACGCGGGCGGATTTGGCTGGATTACCTACATGCTGCGCGAGTTCGGGCACCTGCCCGCGGTGGCGACTTGGGCGATCTTGGGACTGCAGGCCGTCACGCAGGGGCTGACCATGGCCGCTGGCATCGCGCTGTGGCGCTGGCTGGTGCGGCGCGGTGCGGGCGAGGCCACGGCAGCCTGGCTGGCGCTGTGGGCGGGCGAGGTGGCCATCCCGATGATCTTCCCTTGGTTCTTGGGGAATTCGCTGTCCTTCGAGTTGCCGATGATCCAGATCGCCGACCTGGGAGGCGTGCATCTGGTGTCGGCGCTGGCTTGGGCGGCCAATGCGGCCGTTTTTGGCCTTGTCGTCGCGGTGTTGGACCGGCGCCTGATGGCATGGAGATTCGTGGCCGCGACCGGCTTGGCGGTGGCGATGACCTATGGCTACGGCGTACTCCGGATCAATCAGGTCGATGCCGAGCAAGCAGCCGCCAAGAAGCTGAAAATCGGTCTGGTCGAAGGCAATATCGGCATTTGGGAGAAGGAGGCCCGCCACCTCGACGCGACGTCGCGCGCCTACACGCTGCGGCACAACCTGCTCACCCATCAGAAAATGTCTGCGGATCTGCAGGCCCGCGGCGCCGAGCTGATCGTGTGGCCCGAGAGCGCGTACATCCCGTTTGGCCTTTTGCCGCTGCAGCACTCTTTGGATCATTTTGTCTTGCTGGGGACCGGTGGCGCGATGCTGCGCGACGACGGCCAGGGCCTGCGAGCCGAAGCGCCGGATCGTCTGGGCCTTCCGCGGGATCTCTCGCTGCTGGCTGGGCTTTCGTCGCCGCGCGGCGACCTGTTGCGGCTCGTCGATGCCGGGCGTCGGATCCTGACGGTCACGCCGGCCGGCGCCATTGTGCGCGAGGCTCCAGGCAGCGAAGTCATTGTCGCCACGGCTAATTCGCCGGTGGACTGGTATGGCCGCTTGCCCGACGGCTTGGTGTTCGCCCGGAGCGGCAAAGTATGGGCACTGCCCTGGCCGCAGCCTGCCAAGCCGGGTGTGGCCGAGCCTGGTGGAAAAGATGTGGAATTGCACGAGCTTCGCAGTGAGATGTCGGCACCGGTCGACCTGACTGCCGCCGCGTGTGGCGTGCAGCAACGGTGCGCGGCGGTGGGGCGGCGTGGGGCGATCGTCGGCGTGCGCAACGGGGTAGTGCGCGGCGAAACCTCGCCCACGGTCCAGGACTTGTGGGCCGCCGCGGGCGACGCCCATAGCGAGACTCTGGCCGCGGTCGGCGCCGCGGGCACCGTGCTGGTGGACGAGGGCAGCGGCTGGCGTGCCGAGAACCGCGGGCAAAAGACCTGGTTTGCCGCCTGGTTCTGCCCCAACGGCGATTTGTGGATCGGCGGCGAGTCCGGCGAGATCGCGCGCCGCAGCGGCAACGGCACGTGGCACTCGGAGCGCAGCGTCACGGCGGACGTGATGGCGGGGGCCTGCGACGCCGAAGGCCGGGTGCTGGTGGCGGGCCGCGGCGGCAAGGTCTGGCGCAGCGCGAATGGCACCTGGGTGAGTGTGACCGGCGCCAGCGACGGCGAAATCACGGCGGTCCTGGGACTGCAGGCCTTCGAGAGCTTTGCCTTGTCGCGCTCGGCCAAGCGGATCGTGCCCTCTGGCGCCGCCCTTCCGGCGCCGGACGTCAAGTACCCCGACGATGTCATCGGCGACATGGGTTTGTCGGATACCGAGCGCGCCACGCCCCGGCGCGGGTTTTCGGTGCCGTTGTTGTTTGGCGCGTTGACGCACGGCAAGCCCCTGGATCCGGGGCCCGGTCACTGCGAGGACTGCTATAACTCGGCGGTTCTTTTGGGGTCGTCGGGCAGCATCCAGGCGATCCATGACAAGGCGTTCCTGCTCGCCTTTGGCGAGTACATGCCGCTGGGCGACCGCTTCCCGGTGCTCTACGAGCTGTCGCCCGAGACTTCGCACTTCCAATCGGGCACCAAGGTGGCGCCAATCGACCTGGCTTTGCCCGACGGCCGCCACGCGTCGCTAGGCATGTTGATTTGCTACGAAGATCTGCTGCCGCGCTATGCCCGCAATGTGGCCGTACACAACCCGCACGTGCTGATCAACTTGACCAACGACGCATGGTTTGGCCAGACCGCCGAGCCCGAGCACCACTTGAACCTGGCGCTGATGCGCACCGTTGAGTACCGCAAGTGGCTGGTCCGGTCGACCAATACCGGCATCAGCGTCTTCATTGACGCGGTGGGCCGTCGCGTGGCTGAGACCAAGCTCACCGATGCCGAGACGCTGCTGCGCGAGGTGCCGCTGCTCGAATCGACCACGGTCTATGCGACGCTCGGCGACTGGCCACTGGCCGCGCTGGCTCTGCTGCTCGGCTGGACCTGGCTTCGCACGATCGGCGGTTCAGTCCCGACGCTGTCAACCGGTGCGGCGCGGGCGAGCAAGCCCAAGAAAGCCAAGAAGAAGTCGGCCGAATAGCGATTTCGTTCGCCACGCGCCGTAGGGGCCGGACCAGCGCGCCTACGGGCTTGAATCCCGTTTCGACTCCTTGAGTTCCTGGGGCTACGCTAGGGCTGGCGCGAATTGCCGTCCAGAGCGGGCTCGGGTGGCGGCATCGTCTGCGGTGGCACCTCGATGAGGATCTGGCGATCGGCGTCGCCTTCGACCCGCGCCGCCTTGGGCTTGGTGCGCGCTTGCGGATGTGGCGTCGTGCTCTCGATCCGTGCGGGTTCTGCCGCCTCTATCGCCACTGGTTCCGCGTCCACGCTGTGGGGCGTTGGGGCCCGCGGCGCCGCTACGGCCTGGCTGGGTTCAAGCAGCATCACGCCGCCGCTGTGCCGCCAACGCTGGCCCGCCCGCACCACCATCGTGGTCTCGGCCATCGGCGAAGTCGGCTCGTCCGCCGCGTCGACCCGCACGGCCCCCTCGCTCACCTGCACTTGCCCGTCGCTGCCGTCGCTGCTTTGACGCACCCAGAACCGCGTACCGACCACGCTGGCGCGGAAACCGCCGAACATCACTGCAAAGCGTTGGCCGGGCCGCTGCTTGGCGACCTGCCACTCGACTTCGCCATGCCGGACGCGAAGGTCGGTGTGCTGGGCGCCCAAACCCACCACGTCGAACTCGGAACCTGGGTTGATCGCCGCCTCGAAGTGGTGCGCTACGGTCAGGCGCGCGCCCGCCGCAGAGCGAACCCGCAACCCAGGCACCAGTTCCACGGTGCGGTCCGCAGCCTGCCAGTGCCCATCGGCGCGGGCAAACTCCACGCGCCCCTCGACTTCCGCGTGCCAGTGCTCGGATGCGGCCACGGCCGACGCCGACGGCACCGGGCGATCGCCATCGTGGAACGGCCGCGCCACGATCAGGGCCACCGCCGTGGCCGCCGCCAGCGCCGTGCCCCACACCAGCCACGGCGCCATGCGGCTCGGACGCTCCCACACGCCGGCCTGCAGACGGATCCGCTCGTCCAGACTCTGCCGCTGCTCGGCCGTCAGAGCCGGCGCCCGGCCGCGCTGCAGTAGCCCCTGGAAGCGCCGAATATCACTCACTTCAGCGGCACACGCGGCGCACGCCGTCAGATGTTGCGTTTGCTCGGCTTGGCCCAGTTCAACCGAACCGTCCAGCACCCAATTGAGCCATTGCTCGCGGCTGGGGCACGCCGCCATGGTGGTGGTGGCCGAAGTCATTTGATCACCTGCAGGGCGTGGGCCGGCAGTGCGCCGCGCTCGCGCGCCATCTCGTACACGTCGCGCCGGGCATGGAAAAGCCGCGACTTGACGGTGTTGATGCCTATGTCCAGCGTGCTCGCGATCTCTTCCAGGCTCATGCCTTCGAGTTCGTACAACGCAAAGACCAGAACCTTCTTTTCCGGCAATTTACCCAAGATATCGTAAAGTTGCTTGCACAGATCCCGCGCCTCGATGCGGCTCTCGGCCCCAAAGTGGGCCTTGCTCGCCTCGGCCGTTTGATCCAGCCCCACCCAGCGCAGCCAGCCTTTGCGGCGGTTGCGGCGCAGGTGCATCAGCGTGACATTGATGGTGATGCGGTGCAGCCAGGTGGTAAAACGAGCCTCGCCGCGGAAGTTGAACAAGGCCTTCTGCAGCTCGATGAACACGTCTTGCACGACGTCTTCTAGCTCGGACGAGGGCCCCGTCAGGTTGCGCGCGACCGACTCGACCCGGCGGCCGTGGCGGCGATACAGCTCGGCCAGCGCGTTGCCGTTGCCACGTTGATAGGCCGTGACCAGCGCCAGGTCTGCCGCATCGGCATCTGCGCGCTCGTCGGTTCCTACCGGGGCCATGGTCAGCATCTTTGCGCTCGCCGGTGGCCGCTGCATGGGCCACTCTTGCCAATAGGTTGCCACGCACCGCGCCAAGGTTCACGGCAAAAAGCGTTTGCCGGGCGCCGGTCGCACCGGTACACTACTCCGTTCCGTTGCCGAGCCCGCGCGCTCGGACCCAAGGCCGAGATGCACTCGCGACTCCCCTCGCTGTTTCTGTGGATTGTCCCTGTAATCGTGCTGGTTTCTGCGTGTTCGGACGACGCTGTGACGGCGGGCGCCCCTGCTGCAGACGCCAACGCCACCGGCAGCGACACGGTGATCGCGGCGGACACCAACGCGGGACCAGCGGTCGCGATCGTGGCAGAACCACATGCTGCCGACCCCTATGTCGAGATGGCCGGCGTATGGGAGCCCAGCAGTCGGCACGTGGTCGTGACGGTGTGGATCGGCGGCATCAAGAACTTGCTCGGTCTCGCTGCGCATCTCCGCTATGACCCCGAGGCGCTGCAACTGGTCAAGGGCGAAGTGCTCGCGGTAGCGCAGGGCAAGGGCGTTCCGGGCGCGAACAAGACCCGTGCGGTGTACAACGACGCCATGCCCGGCCGGGTGATCCTGGGCAGCGCCCGGTTTGCCACCAACCCGCTGCCATGGATCGCTCCAACGGGCGCCGCTGTGACCCGCGAGGCTTGGGTCAAGCTGGAGTTCGCGCCGCTCAGGGCGGGTGCCAGCACGCTCGGGTTCGATCCCCGCTCGACCTTGCTGCGCTCTGAAGACGGGACCGAGGTGGCGGCCGAGTGGCACGGCGCCAAGATCGACGTTCCAGCGGCCGTCATGACCGCGACTGCGGGGGTGCCGTGATGCGCACGCCCCTACACTGGCTGCCCTTGGTCACGCTTGCCAGCCTGGCCGCCGCGCCGGCTTTGGCCGGAACTTGGTACCAGACGCCCGGTTTGCAGCCCTTGCCGGGCTCGGCGGCCGCCGCCGCCCAGGCGCATCACCAGGCCGAAGCGAATCGTCCGCAGCGGCCCTCACCGCCTGCGCTCGCCAATTCGTGGCTGGCCGCCAACTTCCAGAACCTGGCGCCGGCCGCGTGGGAGATCACCCACCAAGACATCACCGTCGAGCTGCAGCCGGCCAATTCCAAGCTAAAGATCGCCATCGTCGTCGACATTTTGGCGCACGAGAAGACCACGAACCTGTCGATGCTGATGGGCGGCGTGGACTCGGCCCAAGTCAAGCTGGCCGGGGTGGATATCCCGGTGCAGAATCAAGCAGTTTCAACGTATTCCATGCTACAGGTCGCCTTGCCCGAACCACTCACCCCGGACACCGCGGCTCAGCTGCACCTGGACGCCGAGGCAACCCTGGAGTGTGGCGCAGTGGGCATCGGCCTGCACCCCTGCGGTTTGGGGAGCGTGTTCAACTACGTCGCGTTCTTTGACTACTACGTGAGCAACGGCGAGGCGATGCATTCGCCCTTTACCAGCGAGTTGCACGTGGTGACGCCCAGCGGCCAAGTGGCGGCCGCGCCCGGTGGCCTGGTCGGCACGTCAACGTTGCCCGACGGGCGGGTCGTCACCACCTTCCACCAACCCGAGCGCACGGACAACGCCGGCTTTGCCCTGGCGCCGTACCAGCCCGTCGAAGGCACGTTGGACACCGGTGTGCCGGTGCACGTGTACGGTACGGCGGGCTATTCCAAGTACTTGCCTGCGATGCGCGACATGGCGATCGACGTGATCGGCTTCTACGGCAAGTTATTCGTGCCGTTTCCGTGGGCCAGCCTGAACATCATCCAAGTCGAAAACGACTTTGGCGGTGGCTACTCGCCGTTGTCCGGCGTGTTCATGCTGCGCGACGAGTTCACGGGCGTGCCGGGCGACAGCGGATGGCAGAGCGTGGTCGAACTCGCGGCGCACGAGTACGCGCATCAGTGGTGGGGCAACTTGGTCGCGCCCCAAACGAACGCCGACGTCGCCTTGTCCGAATCGTTGGCCGAGTACTCGTCGTGCTTCTACACCGAGGCGAAGCTGGGCAATCGCTCGCAGGTCATCCGCGACAACATCAGCTACATGTACCAGGTCCCGGCCAAAAGCGACCTGGCGCTGGGCACGCAGGGCGTGACGCAGTCCGAGTACTACGTGCAGATCGTGTACTACAAGGGCGCCGCAGTCCTGGACATGCTGCGGCACACGGTGGGCGACGACGTGATGGCCAAGGGCCTGGCCAAGTACGCCACGGATTTTGGTCGCGATTTCGCCCGGATCGATGACTTGCGCGCGGCCATGGAGGCTGCCTCGGGGACCGACCTTGGTTGGTTCTTTAGCCAGTGGTTCACCAAGAAGTTTTACATTCACGCTGAGTTGCGTGGCCAAGTGGTCGAGGTCGACAGCAAGCCGGTGCTGCGTCTGCACGTGACCCAACCCGAGAAGGCCCTGCGCTTCGTCGTGCCTGTTAGCATCGACTACCGCGGTGGCAAGACCGACGTGGTCAAGGTGGATGTCAATGCCAAGGCCGACTTTGTGACCGAGTTGCCGCTGACGGCGTGGCCCGTGCGCGTCCGCTTTGACGTGCAGCGCACGCTGATTCGCCAGTTTGCGGTCGGCACGCCGGGCGACTTCAACCTGTCTGGCTTGGCCGACGGCGCCGACTTGGTCGAGCTGGCCTTGCGCCACGGCCGCGGTGTGGTCGTGACCAGCAAGAAGGGGACCGAGCATTTCTTTGCCGATACCAGTTGGAACGAGCTGTACGACTTGACGGCCGACGGCCGCATCGACAGCGATGACGTGGATGCCTTTGTCGACACGGTCGGCACCGAGGTCGAGCCGTTCTAGACTGGCCGCCCTAGCGGATCAGCCTGGCCCGCGGAATTTGCACGAGTACAAGGAGAGTATGTCGCGTACCGTTCACCTGACCAGCCTGGGTTGCCCCAAGAACCGCGTAGACAGCGAGCTGATGCTGGGTCAGCTGCAGCGCGATGGCTGGGAGATCGTCGCCGAGCCCGAGCGCGCCGACGTGATGATCGTCAATACCTGTGCATTCATTGACGAAAGCAAGGCCGAGAGCATCGACGCGATCCTGGACCTGGCCGAGCTCAAGCAGGCCCGGCCCGAGGCCAAGCTGGTGGTAGCCGGCTGCCTGGCGCAACGCCATGCCGACGATCTGGCCAAAGAAATGCCCGAAGTCGACGCCTTTGTGGGCACCGGCGAGTACCAGGAACTGCTGCAGCGGCTGGGCAGCGTGACGCGCACGGGGACCAGCAAGCGGCCGCGGCCGGCCTACATCGCCGACCATCTGGAGCCGCGCTGGACGGCTCCGGCCAGCTTTTCGACCTACCTGAAGATTGCCGAGGGCTGCGATCAGGCGTGCGCGTTCTGCATCATCCCCAAGTTGCGCGGCGTGCAGCGGTCGCGGACCGTGGACGATTGCGTGGCCGAGGCCCGGCAGTTGGTCGAGCGCGGCGTCGGCGAAATCAACTTGGTGGCCCAGGACTTGACTCATTACGGCGCCGACATCGGCGATCCGGACGCGCTGGCCAAGCTGGTGCGGGCCTTGGGCCGCGTGGACGGACTGCATTGGGTACGGCTGTTGTACGCGTATCCCCATAACTTTACGGACGATCTGATAGCGGCTATCGCTGAGACGGGCAACTGCGTCAAGTACGTGGACATGCCGATCCAGCACGCGTCGGATCGGGTGCTGGCGGCGATGAAGCGGCGGGTCCAGCGCAGCGAGATGGAAGCGCTGCTGGCCAAGATGCGCAAGGAAATTCCGGGCTTGACCTTGCGCACCACGCTGCTGGTCGGGCACCCGGGCGAGGGCGAGGCCGATTATCGTCAACTTTTGGATTTCGTGCGCGAGCAGCGCTTCCACCGCGTCGGTTGTTTTGCCTATTCGCGCGAGGAGGGTACGCTGTCTGCCAGGCTGGGCAATCAAGTGCCCACCGCGGTCAAGACGGCGCGGCGCGACGAGGTGATGGCGGTGCAACAGCAGATTTCTGCCGAAATCCTGCAGGGCTACGTCGGCCGCGAATTCGAGGTCTTGGTCGAGGGGTTGAGCGACGAGACCGACCTGCTGCTGCAGGGCCGCCTGCCCGGTCAGGCGCCCGAGATCGACGGCGTGGTCTACATCAACGACGCCCCGCGCGACATTGGCCGCGGGCAGTTCCGGCAGGTGCACGTCACCGAGGCCGGCGAACACGATGTGGTGGGTC
Source organism: Myxococcales bacterium (assembly GCA_037441385.1). GTDB lineage: Bacteria > Myxococcota_A > UBA9042 > UBA9042 > UBA9042 > SXRM01. Next base: position 63,628 of record JBBISH010000011.1, on the reverse strand, counting down.
ATGTGGTGGCGTAGCGCAGGCATTCTGGCGATCGCGGCAAGCTTGATCGCCTGCCAAGACAGCGAGCTTGTGGTCGAGCTGCCGGCGCCGGTCGCCGGGCTGGCCCATCCGCAGACGGTGCGGGTTGGCCAGACGCTCGTCATGTCGGCGGCGCCCACCGCGGTGGCGCTGGTGGCGAACCGGCCGGACCTGAGTGCACGCATTGCCCGCTACCGTTTTGAAGTTTCGGACGGGACTCCAGTCTACGAGACCGGCGCGCCCGAGTGGACCCACGTGTTCGACTCGCCGGGGTCGTACGACATCCTGCTGGCGGTGCAAGACGATCACGGCAAGACCTCGCAAGTGCAGTCGCACGTGGATGTCGTGGCCGACATGGCGGCGGTGTGCACCGGAACGACCGACAATGGCTGCGAAAGCGGCCTGTGTGGCGGCGAGGCTTGCCTGACCGTGGCCTGCGCCGGTTCTGCCGCGTGCCCCGCTAGTTGGCTGGGACCGGCCGCCGCCTGCACCGACAACCGCTGCCGGCGTACCCAGTAGCCCAAGGCTGGCCTGCTATGCCCTTCGCCAACCCATTCCGATCCCTGGCGTTCCGGCTTGCCACTGTGTTGGCCGCGGCGACCTTGGCCGCATGCGGAAGCAGCACCACCAGCGGCGGCGCTCCGGCCCCCGTGGGCGGCGCTCCGGGGCAACCGTGCAGCTACGCTGCCGGCAGCACGGCGTGCTACCAGTCGTCCGAGGGCGCCATCGTCGTGGCGTGCGAGGCCAGCACCTGGCAGTTGGTGATCGCCTGCCCGGCGGGGCAGTACTGCATCGAGATCGTCAGCGGCCCCACCATTCAAGGCACCTGCAAGGGCACCGCCACCGGGGGCCAAGACGCCGGCGCGGACCTGAAAAGCAGCGAGGACGCCAGCGGGCAGACGGACGCTGACGCGCCCCCGGATACCGCTGAGCCAGACGTGGCCGCCAAAGACAGCGTGGCGCCCGCCGACACGGTCGAGCCCGATACCGCTGGGGGCGCAGATGCCGACGCGGCCGCGGCGGACCTGGTCGACCCCAACGCAGTCTGCGGCAACGGTGTATGCGAAATCGGCGAGAACACGCTGAACTGCCTGGGCGATTGCCCCAATCCCAAGTGCGGCAATGGCGTCTGCGAGGCGGGCGAGTCGGCCGCCAGCTGCACCAAGGACTGCGCCAACCAGTGCCCGGGCGGCACCGCGTGTGTTTGCACGGGCGACGCGGATTGTAGCATCGGGGTCTGCCATACCTCGGGGTCCAACAAGAAGACCTGCCCACAGGAGTGCATCGACGTGTGCCCGACGGACTGGACCTGCACGGAAGTGCAGAACGTCAAAGGCGACTACGTCAACGTGTGCGTGTCCAAGGCCGGCTATGTCTGCGGCGACGGCAAGTGCAGCACCAAGGAAACCACCGCAACTTGCCCCAAAGACTGCAAGAACGTGGCGGTGTGCGGCAATGGCACCTGCGAAAATGGCGAGACGACCGCGCTGTGCCCCAAAGACTGCCCTAGCACACTGCCCGGGTGCGGCGATGGCACCTGCTCGATCACCGAAAACTTCAAGAGCTGCCCAGCTGATTGTGCAGTCAACACATCGGGTTGCAAGGGGCGCTGCGGTCTGTCCGCCGTTGACGACAAGGGCACCATTTGCTACTGCGACAAGCTGTGCAAGTCAAACGGCGATTGTTGTGCGGACTACCCCACCTACTGCACCTGCACGCCGGCCTGCACCGGCAAAAAGTGCGGGCCCGATGGCTGCGGCGGCAACTGCGGCGTCTGCCCGACTGGAAGCCAGTGCGTCGATGCCACCGGCCAGTGCCAGGTGACGCCCAAGTGCGGCAACGGCGTCTGCGAAACGGGCGAGACCTCTACCTCGTGCGCCAGCGACTGCAAGACCCACCCCTGTGACGGCTTCTGCGGCAAGCAGAACACGGCGTTGGGCTGCTGGTGCGACGCGGAGTGCATGAACGGCGGCGACTGCTGCACGGCGGCCGGCGGCAAGGGCGCCAGCTGCGCCGGGTCGACCTGCACCGCCTGCCAATAGGGTGTCTATCGCGGCGGATTGGGAAGCGGGCCCAGCACCTGCTGAGTGAACGTGGGCGCGTCCGCAGCGGGCACATACCACGCAAACCCGCGCTCGTCCACATTGATCACATCCTGTCGCCACAGGACGGGGGCGCCCGCCTCGAGCAGTCGCTGGCACGCCGGGTGCAGCCCGTGGTTGCCCAGTTGCGGCCGCTGCTCGGTCAGGTGCGCCCAGCAGCGGACGTCGACCACCCCCAGGACCTGCTCGCCAGGCCGCAACGCCCCCGCTTGCCAGTCGCGGACGGACAGCCAGCGGTCGCCCGGTTCCAGCAAGTAGTCGGGCCAGAACAGGTGCACGCCGCGCGCCGGTTCGTCGACAAAACTGCGCACCACCAGCGCGGTGGGCCTGCCATCGCGGGCCAGCGCGGCGGCCTGGGCCATCACTTCCTCACTGGCGTCGGACAGTTGCGGTGCCAGCACGGCCGGCGCCGTGAACAGGGCGCTGGCCGCCAAAAGCCCGCCACCCACCCACAGCGCCAGCCGGGACACGGTCTGGGCGTGCACACGCGCCGTCACCAGGGCTGCCGCCAGCAAAATCAACAGGGCAGACGGGGCGTGGAGCCGCAGTTTCGACGTGTCGTTGAAGTCGACGAACATCGGCAGCGCCCACAGCAACGCGGCCGCCCACACGCGCACCACGGGACCGCGGTGGCCCATCGCCAGGCCCAACGTGGCCAGGAGCGTCGCCCCCGCCGGGAACCAAAGCGGGTCCAGGGGTAGCCAGCCGTGCAGAAACCGCCGCGGCAGATCGCCGAATCCCTCCGCCAACCGCGGTAGGTTGCCCATCGCCACGTCTTCTGCAGTGCGTTCCTGCAGGTAGGCGATGTCCGGCAGCCACAGCAGGCCGATCACCACCGCCGCCACCGCCAGCGGCCCTGCGAGCCGGCGACTGCCCACGCCGGGCCAAACCACCAGAGCCGCCGTGGGCAGCGCCATCAGCAGCGCATCGGGGCGACACAGGCCCGTCAGCGCCAACAGCACCGCAGCCTGGCCCAGCAGCCAGCCACTGCGCCAAACCAGGTAGTCTTCCAGCAGGACCAGCGCCGACCACCACGCCAACATCGCCGGCACCAGCATCGACTCCGAGCCGTGATCCAGCCAAGAAAACGGCGCCAACGCCACCAGCACCGCCATCCAACGCGCCGCAATCGGCCCGCCCAAGCGCAGCGCCATTGCGGCCATCGGCAACACCGTCAACGTGCCCAGGCCCACGTGAAGCCACTGCACGGCCGCGTGGTGCGCACCCACCAGCGCGAACCAAGCGTGGTCCAGAAGCGTCGTCGCCGGCCCATAGCGCGGCAGCTCGGCCAATGTGCGCGCTTGGTCCACGTGCAGGTAGCCAAAGTGCACCATCACCATCCGGTGGGGCGCAAAGACCCGCGGCAGCAGGGCAAGGGCCAGTCCCGCGGCGATCTCCCATGCAGACAGGTGATTGCGCACGATCCGTAGCGATCGCCACAGGGCCCACGGCAAAGCCACCGCCGCCAGGGCCAGCAGCAGCCAGGTCAGGCTAAGCAACAACGGCGGTGGCGGCGCGTGTTGCGGCGTCGGCGCATGCGCCCGATCGCGAAACTGTCCGTGATCCGTCCGTCTTAGCGCCTGGTCCAGGCTGTCCAGCACCGGCTGCCAGTCGGGCGACGGTTGCCGCGGGTCCGTGAACCAAATCAGCGAGGGCAGGGCATGGGCCCCGTGCGGCACACCGTCTGTCGGCCTGCGCGCCAGCAGCACTCGCAGACTTTGGTCCCCACGCAGCAGCCACACGGTAGCCGGATCGCCTGGAGTAACGGTAACTTGTGTGCCCGCCGGAGCCCGCCAGTCCCGCACCGCCTGCGCCGGCTCGTCGGCCTGCGCCAGCTTGGACCACGCCAGACAGGCCAGCAGCGCCAGCGGGATCCATCCCGTCGCCCAGCGAGGCCGGCGCATGACCTATTCGCTCGCGTCTTCGGCAAATTGCCGAGCTTTGAAGTCGGGCTTGAGCGTCCGGTCCGGCACTTGGACTTGCACGGCTGCGCCGGCCGCCAAGAACGCGCACCGCAGTCGCTTTTGATCCAGCACCGCGTGGCACTGCCACAGGCCCTCCAGGTCCAACATCGGCAGCTGCGCCGGCCAGGGCTGGACGCCCGCGTCGCTCAGGTGCCAAAACTGCACGGTGGCCAGCTTGGCGCCGTGGTCGTCGCCCTGCAGGGCGAGCCGCTGCGTCAGCCAAAGCCCGGCCTGATCGCCTAGTTGCAGCGTGTCGGCGGACTCGCGCGACAGCGGCTGGCGCACCGCGTTGCTGCGCGGCAACGGCGCACCGTGGACCAGCAAACGGGCGCGCGGCGCCCCATGTTGCTCGAACACCAGCAGCAACCGGACCGGCAGCTTCCCCAGTTCCATGGCGTCGTCGTCGCCCAGCGACTCCAATTGCGGCAGGCCTTCGTCGACCGTCCAGCGCAGCCGCGGCAGCCACTGCAGTTGCACCAGCCAACCCAAGTGCTGCTCCAACTGCCAGGCGGGCCGGCGCTGCGTCAATTCTGCCGGCTCCAGCGGCCAGGTCAGACGAGCGTCGCCCGCGGGCGCACTCAAAGTGGCCTGCTCGCCCTCTAGCCGCAGACCATACACCGCTGTCACCCTACCCAATGCGTCGGCTTCGGCCACCAGCCGCACGGCCCGCGCGACCACCTGATCGGTCTTGCGGCAAATCAATTCCAAGCCCAGATCCAGGCGGCCGTCTTCGAACTGCCACAGCGGCTGAGCCTGCACATCCAGCCGTTGCATGGGTTTGGCGGCCGCCGGACACAGCAGCTCGCTCCACGCCAGCATCGCCGGTTGCAGCACTTCAGTGCCCGCGCGGCGCTGCAAGGTCAGCACTTTGGCGTCGCGCTGGGTCAGCGGATGGGTCAGCGGAAAGCGGGCCACCTGCTGCGGTTGCGCCGCCTCGCGAAAGCGCCGAATCCAATGGCTAAGCCATGCGGGCGGGTTGGGCGCCGCTACGGCCAAGCCTGTTCCGGCTTTGGCTGCGGTCAGCGCCCCGCCACTCAAGAAGTCCACGCGGCGTTCGGCGGCGGGATCGGCGTCATCGCCCAGCACTCGCTCACCGGTCTTGACCTCGCCCGCCGGTCGCGGTTGAGCCCAGCCGCCGCTGGACGCACCGATCGCCAAGGCCGCGAAGGGGCACAGCCAAAGCCGAGGAGCCACTCTCACGCGGATGCCGTGGGCCTACCGGCGCGCCATATAGATCTGGTAGCGCCGCGCCAACGCTTCCAGACGCAAGCGGACGTCGGCCGCGGCGTTCTGGCCACCTGCCTGCAGCATCGCCACCGTCTCGGGGTGCTCGGCCATCCAAAGCGCCTGGCGAACCTGCTCCAGTCCGGTGGCATCGCTGTAGGTCGCCAGCGCCTGCACGGCCGCTTTGGCTGCGATCGTGCGCACTTCCAAGCCCATGGCCGCCTTGCCCGCACCCATCGCCTGCCAGCCCCACGCCGAGGCAACGCGACCCAGCGAGTCCGCCACCATCGCAAGCTGCTCGCCTTGCGGGTGCTTGCCCAGCAGCGACGCTAGGGCCGCCGCCGCATCCACGCGCCGGCACTCACCCAGGCCGCTGATGGCCGCCAATTGCCGCGGGTTGTCTGCGCTCGCCAAGTCGATCAGCGCCCGCGCCTCGGCATCGCCGCCCAGGCGACCCAGCGCGTCTGCCGCCGATTGCCAGTGGGCCGAATTGCCGTGCATCAGGCTGGCGTACAGCACGGGCGCGGCGATCGGCATACGGAAGCGGCCCACCGACTCGAGCACGGCCTTGACATAGGCCTGCTGCTCGGCGGCCGTACCGTAGGGCACGTGCCCGTCGCGGGTGCGCGGCGCTTCGAACACCAAGCCCGACAACATCGCCAGGCCGTACTCGCGGCCCAGGTTGTGCAGCTCGGGCATGCACTGCGGCTTGGGATTGCGCTTGCCCACGTAGCCCGCGGCCGTGCAGTCGCGCACCGCGGCGACGGCCTCAAAACGCTCGGGATGTTGGGCCTTTTCGGCGTTGTAGGCGCTGGTCAGTGCCGTGCGCGCCGCCGTCGGCAGTTGGTCGGGTTTCAGCAGCAGGCCGCCCGCAGGGGCCGCCATGGCCGTGGCGGCGAACAGGCTGCCCAGCGCGACCGCACCAAGCTTGATTGCAAAAGTCTTCATCATTCCTCCGGTTCCTTGGGTGCAGCTTGGCTTAGTGAACGACCTTCCACCAGGTCAGTTTGGGCGACGGCGGCATCTCGGGGTTGGTCCCGCAGTGCACTTCGCCCATGAGCAAGTGGTAGCCGTACCAGTCGTCGATCAGGTGAACCTTCATGCCCTTGCCATCGCTGCCCAAGCCCAGCTTGTCGGTGCCCAGGCGGTCTTGCAGGTCCTTGGCGAACACATCGGCGCCGTTCACGATCGGGCCATAGGTGTTCGGCGCCATGATGTGATCGTAAACAATCATCGAGTTCACGGTGCCGGGCTGCCAGGCGATCATCTCGTTCTTGCTCCAGTCCTCGGTCAGGAACGGAATCGGCACCAGTTCGTCCTCGGTCAGACCGACCACACCCTTGACCAACTCCACGGCCGCATCCGTCTTGACGTGGGCGCCCTGAGACGAGGTGAGCAGATCCACATCGGCCATCACCGAGTCAATCGTCGGCTGCGTGGTCACGGCCTTGCCCTTGCGCTCGACGTCGCGGCCCGAGAACACCTCGATCTTGCCGTTGCCGTCCTTCTGCAGCTGCGTGAACATGTCGATCGCCATCTTGTCGTTGGCATACAGCAGCTTCCAGCCGCGTGCGGTCTTGGCGGGCGCGTAGCTCAGGATCTCGTCGCAGTGGCCCACCGCCAACCAAGTGGTGTCGACCACGACCGGTGGCCCCTGCACGCGCTGGGCGGCGTAGAAGTCCATCGTCTCGGGCAGGGCGCCCGAACCGGTCAGGATGCGACTCAGCGGGTAGCTGTCCTTGCCGTTGGTGTAGGCGGGGAGCAGGTCGTGGTTGCCGTGCGAGTCGAACGACGTGCCAAAGTTGTCTTTCTTGTAGATCTTGATGGCAATGCGGTCCGGGCCCATGAACTTGGACTTCAAGATGGTGATCGGCAGCGTCTTGGGGCCGTTGCTGTAGGGGCGCGCGTTGTAGACGCGCATGCCGTGGACCGTGCCATTGGGGCCGGGGATCTGCACGGTGCCCGTCTGGTACCAGTCTTGGGTCCACTGATCGCTGTAATAGGTGTACTTATCGTAGGTTACCTTGCTGCCTACGGCTTGCTGGGCCTTGTCCAGGTCGGCGTTGAACGTCGCCGCGTCGGCTTGATTGCCCCAGCTGAGCGACGTCCACTTGTCGAACTCGGACAAGTTGCCGTTTTGCAGCCACGGCGCGACGCGCAGCAGCACCTTGTCCGTGCCCTTGTCCGTGCCCGGTGCGTTGTTGTAGGGCATGCCCGCCTTGTCGTAGACCGTCAGCGACACCGTCACCTGGCCGTCCCAGAACAGCGGGTCGGTGTCCTTGTCGCTCGCCGACATGCGGAACTGCCGACCTTCCAAGCCCAACTCGGCGCCGCTCTTGAGCAGGTCGAGCGGGAACTGCACTTCGCCCACGCCGTTGCACTCGCCCACGCCGTCGCAAACGCCTTGGGCGCCGGCCAGCCAGCCCCAGGTGCCGTCGCTGAGCTTGGCCCAAATGCGCGCCTTGTCGGCCGGTTCCACGGTCAGCTTGGCCGTGGCGCCGTCTGGCACGTCTTTCCAGGCCTGGACCAAGATCGGCGCCAGGTCTTGGGCTGCCTTGTCGTCGGGGATGGCCTCGTCGTAGAAATCTTCTTTCTTGTTGCTGTTGTCGTCGTCCAAATTGGGCAAGAACGACGCGCCGTGCTTGTCGTCGAACGCGGTCTCGAAGTCTTCGTCGTCCTTGTCGCCCGGCTTCGCAATGCCATCGCGGTTGGAGTCGACGATCAGATTGACCACCGGGGTGACCACTGCGCTGGAGTCGGCGCCGGTGTCGGCGCCGGTGTCGGCGGCGGTGTCGGCGGCGGTGTCGGTCTTGGTGCCCAGGTCGCCGCCCGCCGCGTCGGTGGTCACGGTGGTGCCTCCGCCGCCATTGGATGGAGTCGTGCCGCAGCCGATCGGCCCGCAGCTCAGGGCCGCCAGCGCGGTCGGGACCGCCAATGCCCGCAAAGCGGCATTATTGAAGAGAGAACGCATGCATTCACCTGGAGCGGCCAAGCCGCGAAGTTGGGAGCGGTCGACGCACGACCGGCATGCACCCTAGCGCGGCCGCCGCCAGTAAGCAACGCCGATTCGCAATCATTTTGTTGCGAAGTTTGCCCTTGATCGGCAGGCCGCCCATGCCGCGGGCGAGTCCGGCGCGATGCAGTGCAAGTTGTGAAATTACTTAATCTTGCCGCGCAAGTAGGTGTAGCCGCCGGTGTTGTCGATCTGCTGCACGTCGATCGCGAACTTGGTGCCCGCGGGGATGGCCGGCGACAGCGTGGACAGGTCCAGCTCGGGCAGCGGGAACGAACCCAGGCCGCTGCCCAGGCTGCCCAACAGCTTGGGCACCAGCACCGTCTTGATCAGCGTGCCAAACAGGCCCTTCATGTTCTTGGCTTCGGCGTTGATTTGCGTGACTTCGATCTCCAGGAAGTCCACGGCCTTCAGCGCAAAGCCGATCTTCTTGCTGCCGGTAGCCGGATCCGCGACGGCGCTCAGCTCGGCCGTGGCGCCCAGCGAGGCGAACATCCACACGTCGACCGGCGTGCCGCCCATAGTCAGCTTGGCGTGGATGTTCAGGTCGCCGACCTGCAGCTCCAGCTGGCCGTCTTTGGCCACGCAGGTGTTGAGCACCGGCTGCAGCCAGAAGTCGGTGTCCACGCTCAGGTCTTTGACGCCAAACGAGCTGAGGTCCACACTGCCCAGGTCAGCCGCGCCGATCTTGAGCTGCAGCAAGCCGCCATTCCACAGCGCGTGCAGCAATTCGTTGACAAAGTCATCGGCCAGGCCCACTTCCAGCGCGTACTTCAGCGCCGGGTTGAACACATCCTTGGCGTTCGCCTGCAGGCACGCGGCGCGACCGTACGAGCCCAGCACGGTGTGCTCCACCTTCTTGGGCGCCGTCATCGACGCGTCCAGACCGACCAAGATGCCCTCGGCCGCCTTGAAATCCAGCAGGCCCAGCGCGGAGTTGAGGTCCAGATCCACCGCATCGCCGCCGCCGATGAACGGCTTCATGGGCAGCTTGGTGTTGATCGCCAGGGCCTCGAAGGCCTTGCCCAGCGCGCCGCCCAGCTGCTTTTGGATTTGGTCTTGCAGGATGCCTTCCAGCAAGCCGGTGAAGGTGCTGCCCACCCACTGGTTGACGACATCGATCACCAGGTTGATGGCGCCCGTGACCAGCTTGTCCAGCGGCGCTGGCAGGCTGTTGCCGCCCAGCTTGATGACAAAGTCCTGCATCTTGATCTTGGTGTTCTTCAGCTCGGTCACCGGCTTCTTGGTTGCCGGATCCAGCGACATCATCAGGTCACTTTCGAAGGTGATCCAATCGCTGGTCGCGACGAATTCTTGCCAACCCGTGGTGCCAAAGGCGTCGACGTTGAGCTGCAAGAGCACGTTCAAGTTGTAGATCTTGGCGGCGATGTGCAGGCCGCCCTTGATGACCGTGAAGCTGAATTCGGGGAAGCCCTCGTTCTTGGTCTTGTCGCCAAAGGTCACGCTCTTGATGGCGATGTCCTTGATGGTAAAGATGCCCGAGATGCCCTGGTTGATGGGGAAACCGGCCGAGCCGAGCAGGCTCTTGAGGTCCAGGGTACCGATGACGATCTCGGCGATCGAGGCCAGATCCTTGGGCTTCTGGTGGTTGTGCGGCGGGCCGGCGTCGACCGTGGACTGCGACATCCAAAAGCCGATGCCCGAGGCCACGCGCGCGTCTTCGGGCTTGGTCGTGTCGTTCGGGTACCACTTGGTGGTGTAGTACCAGGTCTGCACGCCGTTCGACTTGTTGCCCCACTCGTCCTCGGCCTCCCACACGATCGGGTTCATGCCGGGCTGGCTGACCTGGGTCACCGCGAAGCTGCCGTCCTTGGCCACGACGACGTCATTCTTGTTGATCTTCAGCGACTTGAGCGCGCTCAGCTCGTCGGCGCACGTGCCCTTGATCTCGACGTTGACGTTGCCGTCGCGGGTCTCGCCGCGCTTGGGGCTGCTGATGAGGAGCAGCGGACCCGTGGAGTCGACCTTGATGGTCTTGCTATCCTTGTTGCTGCCGGCCTTGGTCTTGAGCGTGGGATGCGTGTAGGTAAAGGTGACGTTGCCGTCTTGCAGCAGGTCGAAGCTGGCGCCGCCGGCGTTGGCCTTGACCGCGTCGGCCGGGTCCACGGTGACGTCCGTCTTGATCCACACCGGCGTCACGTTGCCGTACTGGTCCTCTTCGTTCGCCATGGTTTTGACGGTGTCGTTCTGGGCATAGATCTTCTTGTCCGGCGAGATCGCCAGCGACCATGCTACCGAAGCGGCTGGCTTTACAGTCAATTTGGCTGCGGTGTTGTCGGTCACGCCGGTCAGGCCGCATTTGACGTCGTAGCTGCCCGCCTTGGTGCTGACGATCTTGGTGCCCTGCAGGCTGGTGCCGGTGGGCGGGTCGATGGTGAAGTCCGCGGTGTCGACCTTGTTGCCAAACGCGTCTTGCGCTTCGCAGGTGACGCTTGCGCCCGCGTCGCCAGCGGTGATTTCGCCAGGGCTGACCGTGGCGATGGTCTTGGTCGCTTTGCCGGCCACGACTTCAAAGTTGGCCGGCACCACGTTGGCGTCGCTCGTCATGTTGGGGACTTGGCAGCGCACGTCGCCCTTGCCGGCCTTCTTGCCGGTTACGACCAGCGAGGCGTCGACGGTTCCGAGTTCGGCCGGGCTGGTCACAGCCGAGAACTTCTGATCGTCTTGGCCCAGCGGGTTGCCAAACGCGTCCTTGCCGGTGCAAGCGATCTGCGCCGTGGCCCCTGCCGCGATCTTGGCCGGGTTGACCGTAGCCGTGAGCTCTTTGGCGGGACCGGCCACTACGGTAAGGATGACCGGCGTCACATCCACCAGCTTCTTGCTGTTGGCCAGCGTGCAGGCCACGGTGTAGCTGCCGGCCTTGCTCGTCTTGATCGTGTCGCCCACAAAGCTGATTCCGGTGGCCGGCGTCAGCGAGAAAGTGGGCTTGGGCACGACGACTGCGCCGGGCGAGGCGGTGCAAACGACCTTGACGTCGGTGCCGGCGGCGACCTTGGTTTCGGACAGAGCGGTGTCGATGTCGTTGAACGTGTTGAATTGACCGGACGGCAGGCCGGTGGCAGCAGCCGGGTCGACCTTGCCCCCGTTGTTGCCGCTGCCACTGTCACTGCAGGCGGCCAGACCGGCCAAGGTCACGAAAACGGAAAGGTAGGGCACAACACTTCGAACTACGGCACTTCGCAGTTCGGCGTTTCGCAACACGCGCATGGGCGGCTCCGGTCAGGCGCAGCGACAAAAATGAGCGCCGCGCAGAGCATAGCAGAATCACGCGAGAAGCAACAGCCCAAGTCGCGCTGGTCAGGAAAGCGCCGCGCAGACTAGGACTACAAAAGTTCCTAAATTCCAAAGGCTGTGCAAAATGACGCTGGCCCACAGCGAGCCGACCCACTCGTACACGAGCGCGAACGCGAGCCCAAGTACGACGTAGGGCAACATCTGGCTGGGCGAGCCGTGCATGGCGGCAAAGACCAGGGCCGACACCCACACCGCCGGCCGAATGCCCAGTCGCTGCCGCAGGTGGCGGTAGAGCAGCCCGCGGAACAGCAGCTCTTCGCCCAGGGGCGCCACCACCACGGCCGCGATGCCCACCACCGACAGCGTGACCGGGTCGGCGTTCGCCAGCAGCATCCCGGCGACGGGATGGATGCGGTCGGCTTCGGTCGAGAACAGTGCCGATAACAGCGAAGCCACCGCCATCGTTGGCAAAAGCGCCGCCAAGACCCGCAGCGCAGCCGTGCTGGCCCGGCCCAGAGGGATCGCCGGATCGCCGCCCAGGCGCGCCGCGTGCAGCAACGGAACTCGCGTGGGGGAGAGGTAGGTCACGGCCCACTGCGCCGCCGCCAGGCCCACCATGGCCTCCATCAAGACGCCGAACGGCGATCCCGTGCGCAGGCCCGGCATGGCGAGTAGCGGCGTCATGGCCAGTTGCACCGCGATCCAACCGGCCAGCGCCAGCCACGGCACGATACGGTCCACCGCGTACGGATTGTCATTGGGCAGGCCCGGATAGCGCCGCCGCAGCCATTCCCACGGCGGCTGGCCGCGCGATCGCTGCACGGCCGCCCGCAGCCAGGCGCTCAGCCACAGCGACAAGCCCCACAGGGCCACCAGGGCGACCACGTACACCAGCGTCATGGCCGTTGCGGTCACAGCGCGGTCGCGCTCAATCAACTCGGCCGCTAGGGACGACGCCCCGGTGGCGCCAGGCAGACCAAAGATGCGCAAGCGCAAGCGATCGCGGGTCCAGCTGCTCCAACCGCGACCAAAACTGCTCAGCTGTGCCGATCGCTCGGCCGCCGCGGTGGTCGCCGTGGCGGGCTGGGAAAGCAAGACCGTGATCGTCTGTAAATCGGCAGAAGGCTTGCGGATCTGTGGCAATAGCTGCTGTGCGAGCGCGTCCTGTTCCGTCGCAACAAGGTGGGCCATCACCTCTTCGGCCAGCGGCTGGCCCGTGGCCGCGCCGTCCGTTGCCGTCGCCATGTGGAAGAGTTCTGCCGCCTCGGTGCTGCGCAAATCCCCCAGGGTCGAAGCCTGTCGCCTTGTCTTGGCGCTGCTGGCTTGGTCCAGGCCTGCCCAGCGCGTCAGCCGCCAGCTCAGCGACGACAGCCGCACGGCCAGGCGCACCGACTCTCGCTCTTGCTCGGGCACAGTGCGTGCCATGACCGAGAGCGCGAGCGACAACCCGATCAGCGCGCACGAGACCGTCCACCAGATCCAGCGCGGACCGGGCAGCCGCAGCCGCCACAGCGGTTGGGATTCGTCGCGCACGAGCAAGGGCGATCGGTGGCCAGAATCGCTCACGCCGTCACCGCTGCTGACCAAGGCGACGCAGGGCCCCCTGGCAGGTGGTCGGCGACACGCGCGACACGCGGGCGCGCCACGTCTCGCAAATCTCGTCGGCGTTCTTGGCGTTGCTCAAGCTCGCCTGCTCGCAAAGCTGCTCGGCCAAACGCGCACACGACCGGTCGCACCCCGGACCGGCAAGGGCGACCAGGGCAAAGGTGGCAAGGGTAAGGCGGCGCGGCGGGCGAACAAGCATGGGGCCATTGAAGCACACTTGGGCTGCGGCGCAAGCGGGCTCATACGCACCGATCCGCCGCCTTGGGCGCAACTCGGCGTTGCTGCGTCACTACTCTCCCTGCGGCGACCTCTAGGTCGCCTCAGTCGCTCCGCTTCTTGCGCCTTGATTTGCATCCCAAATCGACGGCCGGGGCCAATTTCGCTGGTGGATTTTGGTACGCACCCCACCTGATTCGCGCCTGTACGGCTTTTCTGACCCGTTCTGCAACTGGCGAGAATCAGGCGGGGACCCCGGTTCGGGCCCGAAGAATTGCCCGAGTTTTCCATCCGATTCGGACGGGGTATCAGGTTGGGCGCGGGTCCGAGCCGTTGCGTGTCAGCGCCAGCCAGCGGCGGTTGGCGGCGCGCGCCAAGTCCAGCACCTTGGGAAAGGCGGCGCGGCTCGCGACCACAAAGCCGTCGTACTGGGGACGCGGTTGGTTGAACCGCAGCGGCTGGCCATGCAAATCCGAAGTAGCACCGCCGGCTTCTGAGATCAGCAGCTCACCGGCGGCCGCGTCCCACTCGCTTCGGGGCGTGGGCGTCGCGTGCCCGTCGCACAGGCCGGCGGCGACCAGCGCCATCTTGTAGGCCAGACTGCCGACGCGGCGGAAGTCGGGATGGCCCGGCACGTCGTCCCAAAGACCCAGCCGAGCGTCGGACCGCGACACCAGTAGGTCGATCGGGTCGGCCGGCGGCGAGAGCCGCACTTGCAGGCGGCGACCGGACTGGTCGTGGGCACCGCGGCCCTTGTGGGCACTCCAGCGCTCGTGGGTGCTCGGGTTGCCAATCACACCCAGTACAGGGCCTTCACCCGCGTGGACCAGCGCAATTGACACGCAGAACTCGGGCTTGCCTGCGATGAGCGAACGGGTGCCGTCGATCGGATCCACGACCCACAGCCACGGATTGTCGAGGCGGTCGGGCTGGTCGGCGGTCTCTTCGGACAGCCAGCCGGCGGCCGGCATCAGCGGGCGCAGTTGGCGGTGCAAGAAGGCGTCGATGGCCAGGTCGATGGCGGTCACTGGCGAGTGATCGGCCTTGTTGCGACTGTCCAAAGGCTGGGTCAGCAGTTCGCGCACCAGCACGCACGCCGCATCGCAAACGGCCTCGACCGCAGCCAAGCTGGGGGGCACAGGCAGGGTCACGAAGCCGCCTCGGGCGGAGTGACGCGGCGAATCGCTACGTAATTGCGCAACTGTTCCACCATCTCTGGCCCTCGACTCGCCGGGTAGCCGCACCACTGGCCCATGCGCTCGGCCAACTTGTCCGCTACCGTCAGCAGGCGCTCGCCCGCCACATAGTAAAGCTGCGTGCGCCGAACCGCCAGATCCAGAAGGTTCATCGGTACTTCGTTTGCGGTCAACCACGCCAATTCGCCCCAGGTCCAGGGCAAATCGGCCAGAACTGGCTGATCGCCCTCTGGTTCCTGGCGGCAGCTCTCTAGAACAGCGCGTGCATCGCTGCCGTAGTTGAGCGCCAAGTGCCTGGCTCTGGCCTCGCTTTGGCCCTCGCCGCGCACTAGGTCGATCTGGAGCTGCTCTAGGGGGCGAACTTTGCTGGAAAACGCCGTAGCCCCGGGCAGAGGCAGGTTCGCGGTGGCGCACGGTTTGCACTCGGCGACCCGCGCCGGCGGCAGAAGCTTGAGGGCCGCATCCACCGTTTGCTCGGCCATGACGCGGTACGTCGTCAGTTTGCCGCCGGCAATGGCCACCAGCCCGCGCGGATCGGACGCAATCACGTGCTCGCGCGATGTCTTGTAGACCGAGTGCCCGGCCTGCGCCACCAGCGGGCGAATACCCGCCCAAGTGCTAATGATATCGGTAAGTTGAAGTGGATCGCCCTGCGACTGCAGGCAGCCATTGGTGGTCGCGATCAGGTACGCCGCATCCTCGTGCGTGCACGCCGGCTCGTCCAGCGGCCCTTGGTAGGCGGTATCGGTCGTGCCGATGACCGTCGCGTGCGGCCAAGGCAACGCGAACACCACCCGGCCGTCCAGCGGCGACGTCATCATCACCGCGTGCGTCAGCGGCAAGCGGGCGCGCGGCACGACCACGTGGACCCCTTTGCTGGGCATCAGCGGCGGAATCGGCGAGCCGCCCTTCCAACGCCGCAGGACCTCGTCGGTCCACGGACCGGCGGCGGCCACCACCAGGCGCGCGGCCACCGGCAGGTGCTCGCCCGTGCGCTGATCGCACACTTCGGCGCCCATCACCTTGCCGTCCTTGCCCAGGCGCGGCTGCAGAAAGTCGAGTTGCGACAGGGTCACCGCGCCGGCTTCAAAGGCACCGCGCACATTGGCCATCACCAGGCGCGCATCGTCGGTCATGGCGTCGAAGTAGCGGACGCCGCCGGCCAAATCCTTGGACTTCAGCAGCGGCTCCATGCGCAGCAGCGCCTTGTGACGTACCGCGCGGTGCGGCATGACGCCCGAGCCGGCCGCCAACATATCGTAGACGGTCAGACCCACGTCCAGCTTGAAAACACTGTGTTTGACGTGCCCCTGCACCGGGAGGATGAAGCTTTGCGGCCGCGCCAAGTGCGGCGCCAGCTGCAAAAGGCGTTGCCGTTCGCGGACCGCCTCGAACACCAGCGGCACGTCGCCCATCTCTAGGTAGCGGAGGCCGCCGTGGATGAGCTTGGTCGAGCGCGACGAAGTCCCCACGGCGAAGTCGCCGCGTTCGATCAGGGCGACTTGCAGGCCCCGCAAGGCGGCGTCGCGAGCGATGCCCGCTCCGGTGATGCCACCGCCCACGACCAGCAGGTCAAAAACCTCTGTGCGCAGGCGTTGAATCAGCGCGGGTCGCTGGGCTACGGAAAGGGTCATTTCAATCCCCAAGACTGCGTTCTGCTGCACCAAATCCCAGGTTCGTCCCGACAGCGTGGCCCTGCCTGGCCTGGTCAGAAGACGCCAGACTGGCTGGCCGCCGAATCGGGAGGCGTAGGATGCCGTGGCCGTTGGCAGCCCGCCGTTGGCCCTGTGCCCAAGGCCTCGGGATTTCAACGTCCACAACCAGCGCAACGGCTTGGATCATGGGCAAGCGCCACGGGACCAGGGGCAGTCCCCGTTGGGGGTGACAGCGCGGCGGCGGCCCAAATGGCCGTGCCGCAGCGCCGCGAAGTATAGGGACCTTGGTGGGCGCTGTCGAACCGCGGTAGGGCCCACTGCACCGATCCGTACACCGATCCGTACACCGATCTGTACACCGATCTGTAACCTGCGCCGATTTGGGCCGGAGGGTAGGACGCTCTAGGGAGCGGATCAGTTTAGACTTTCTCCGCGCATCCGGGCCGTCGAAATCGGCGCGGCACAGGGGTTGGAGGTGCCGGCTGACCCCTCGATCCAGCCGGCAACCTCCCCCTGCACGCCGGCCCGCTCGTGGCGGAGGCCGGCGGACTTGGTCTTGCGGTGCGCCGTACGCGTCGCCCCGGATGGGCCGGCTTGGGCGGCCCTTGAGGTGCCGAGGCAGCACGCGCAGGTTTAGAAGTGCCCGGTCCATCGGCACGGTTTGCGCCTGGGCCTGGGTGCGTTGGAGCGCATGGCTCCGATTGGGACACTCCATATCAAAAGTGAAATCGTCGTGGAAGGAGCCGGTGACAAACTTGGTACCAACTGGCCGCGCTCTGCACTCGCCGCGCTCTGCACGACTGCCGCCGCTCAAAATCGCAGACAGACTGGGCCACAGGCGGCAATTTCGTCTGTGGCGTTCGCAGTCTCGCGCCCGCGATGGTCTACCCAACAGCTGACGCCATCCGACGGGAGCGCAGACAGGCCAAGCGACGGCCGCGATCCGCGGCAGTAGGCCGCGCTGGTACGCCGAGCGACTTTGGCGACTGCGAGGGTTGGCGACAACGGTCCCAAGGCAACAGGGCCGTGAATGGTCATGGAATTGTCGCCCATGGTTGGCTTGCGAAGCTGTGACGAAACCCTTGCAGAACGGGCCTTGCCGTCCTGCCCAACTGGTATGTCGCTTGCTACGCTACGGTTCGAGCGGCAGCGAAGCTCGAACACGTCGCCGTATTCGTCGAGGCCAACATGGGCAAGGTCAACCTGTGCGCAGACAGTCCGCATCCCGACAGTCCGCATCCCCACCGTCTGCACATCGAGAGTCCGCGTCGCCGCGGCGCCGACCCGACCGCCGCCAGGCGCTTGCCAATCGGCTTGGCGCTTTTGGCCTCGGCCCTGGTGTGGGCCAGCGGTTGCGACACCGCGCGGGTCGCCGTGACCCCGGTCGCCAAGACGCCCGCGCCGACTGCAGACGAAGTGCTGAAGACCGCCGATTGCGCCGCCTGCCACGGCACCACCAACAACGCCGCCCCACCGCGCGGGCTCAAAGGGCAGACCGCGACGACCGACGCCGGCGTGGGTGCCCACCAGCAGCACCTGGGCTACGGGCCGGTTCACACACCAATTCCCTGCCAGACCTGCCATATCGTGCCGACGAGCAAGTATCAAACCGGCCACTTGGACGCCCCGGACGAGAAAGCCACCGTGACTTTTGGCGGCTTGGCCTTGGCGGGTGGCGCGACTCCGACCTACGACGCGGCCAGCAACACCTGCAGCAACAGCTACTGCCACGGCGCGACGCTGAAGGCGCCCGGCAAGGACAGCAAGCCGCTGTGGACCAAAGTGGACGGCAGCCAGCGCGGCTGCGACTCGTGCCACGGTGCGCCGCCGCCCGCCCCGCACCCCAAAGACACCAACTGCGAAACCTGCCACGCCGCCACCATGGGCGCCAAGATGGTCGTCACCGACCGCGCCATGCACATCAACGGCAAGGTGGACGTGGTGCTGGCCAACAACGTGAACTGCGCCAGTTGCCACGGCGCGCCGCCGTTCACCGACAAGCACCCAGCGGTCGCGGCCAACTGTGGCGACTGCCACGCCACCACCGTCAAGGGCACGCGCGACCTGATCGCGGGCGGCACGCACATGAACGGCAAGGTGGAAGTAGCCCTGCTGCCCGCCGGCAACAGCTGCAACGGCTGCCACGGTGCCCCGCCGCTGGTCGCCGGCAAGGACAAGAAGCCGCACCCCCAAAAGAGCCAGTGCAATGACTGCCACGCGTCGACCGTGGACGCCTCGCACGCGCTGATCGCTGGCGGCACGCACATGAACGACAAGGTCGACGTCAAGTTGGCGGCCAAGCCGACCTCGTGCGACGGCTGTCATCTGGCGCCGCCGGTCGTGATCGCGGCCACGGGCAAGCCACACCCGCAGCAAAACCAATGCAACGACTGCCACGCCAGCTCGGTCACCGCGGATAAGGCCATCGTAGAGGGCGGCACCCACATGGACGGCAAGGTCCAAGTGCAAATCGCGGCCAAGCCCACCGCCTGCGACGGATGCCACCTGGCGCCGCCGGTCACCATCGCCGCCACCGGCAAACCGCACCCGCAGCAGAGCCAATGCAACGACTGCCATGCCAGCACGGTCGCGGCCGACAACACGCTCGTCGCTGGCGGCAGCCACATGAACGGCAAGGTCGAAGTGCAGCTGGCGCCCGTGCCCACGTCGTGCGAAGGCTGCCACGCCGCGCCGCCCAAGGTCATCGCCGCCACCGGCAAGGCCCACCCGCAGCAGGCGGTGTGCAACGACTGCCACGCCGGCACTGTGGACGCGGACAAGAAGATCATCAGCGGCGGCAGCCACATGGACGGCAAGGTCGAAGTGCAGCTCGCCGCCAACCCCACCAGCTGCAGCGGCTGCCACGCCGCGCCGCCCAAAGTCATCGCGGCCACCGGCAAGGCGCACCCGACCTCGACCGTCTGCGGCGACTGCCACTCGGCCTCGGTCAAGGGCAGCAAAGAGATCATCAGTGGTGGCAAGCACATGGATGGCACGGTCGAGGTCGTCGTCGCCACCGCGCCCACCTCGTGCACGGGTTGCCACGCGCTACCGCCCAAGACCACCGCCGCTGGCAAGCCGCACCCGCAGGCCGGCCAGTGCAGCGCCTGCCACGCCGCCAGTATCGACGCGGACATGCATGTGGTCAGCGGCGGATCGCACTACGACGGCAAGGTCGAGTTCGCCATCGGCGCCGGCACCTGCAACCAGTGCCACCAAGAGCCCCCCAAGACCATCGCCAGCGGCGACGCCCACCCGCAAACCGTCAAGGATTGCAGCAAGTGCCACGCGACCAGTGTGGATTCGACCAAGAACATCTTGGCCGGCGGCCTCCACTACAATGGCAAAGTGGACACGGCCTACCCCAGCAACTGCTACGCCTGCCACGGGACCGAGCAGAGCAAGGGCGCGCCGGCCCCGGACACCGCCGGCAATAGCGTCCCCACCTCGCCCATGGTCGGCGCCCACGCGGCCCACTTGAACGGCAAGCAGTTCAGCGGCGGCGGCATGGCCTGCGAAGAGTGCCACAAGCTGCCCAAGACGGTGGACGAGCCCGGGCACTTTGCCGGCCTCAGCACCATCGTGTTCCCCGGCGGTTTGGCCAAGTACTTTGGCTCCAAGCCGACCTACGACCCGGTCAAGCAAACCTGCTCGCAGACCTACTGCCACGGCGCTACCCAAGACAGTGCCGCCAAGCCCACCGTGACGTGGACCGCAGCAGGCAGCGTGACTTGCGGCGACTGCCACGGCCTGCCGCCGTCGGTTCTGGCGGGTCACCCCTACGTGGGCAGCAGCACCACCAAGGCCTGCGCCGCCTGCCACTCCAAGACGGTCAACGCGGACGGCACCTTGAACCTCAAGGACGGCTACCACATCAACGGATGGGTGGACCCATGAACTGCAGATTCCCCAAGCGGTTTTTGACTGCGGCACTGGCGCTGGCCCTTGGCGGGACCGCGCTGGCCGCGCAAGCTGCCGAAACGGGCGACATCCACGCCAGCTTGAAGGCGATCGGCTTGTTCACCGGGCAGTTGCGTCCCGGTACGACCCCCGCGACCGATACGAGCGTCCCAGGCTTGGCGCTGCTGTCCTTTGACGCCACCAACGCGGGCGGCACGGGCATCTTTGCTTCGGCCTACGGCTACTTGCAGCAGCAGTTCGCGAGCGGCCCTGCGGGGCACGGCGCGGATCTGATGCTTGGCAACTTGGGCTGGGCGGCCAAGAAGGACGAAATCCGCTTCCAGATTGGCCGTATCGCCGTATTCACGGGCGGCGCCCAGTACCAGTACATGGACGGCGCCTCGCTGATCATGCACCTGCCCAAGGCCGTCCGCGTCGACGGTTACTTTGGCACGGGTGTGTACGAGAACTTTGACAATGTCTTCAAGGCGCCCACTTACGGCGCTCGCGTCGCGTGGACGCCCTGGGAACTCGGCCATGTCGGCGTGGGCCTGCAGGCCATCGACGACGTGCCCGGTGCGAACGCCAAGGTGGACTACACCAACCGCCGGTCGCTGTCGATCGACGGGTCGCTGCGCATGTTGGACCCGCTGACGCTGGTGGCCTTCTACGCGCAGGACCTGCTAGAGAACCGCTTGCAGCAGGCGCGGTTGGACTTGAACTACAAGGTCAAGGACTTCTTGATCGTGCACACCAAGGCCGAGTTGCGCGACCCCTTGGCGTGGATGAGCAAGACGTCGATCTTCCAGGCGTTCTTGCAGCGGACCGACGGCATGGTCGGCGGCAGCTTTGACTTGATCACCCCCGGCGCGCTGACCGTGGCGGGCGGCTACGACCGCTTTGTGAAAAACGATGGCGTGGCAGACGGTTACCGCGCCTTCGTGGAAGGCCGCGTCAAGATCGACCCCGCGGGGCGCTACCGGGCCGGCGTGCAGTACGCGCGCTTGTTCAATGGCGACAACGGCTACGACCAAGTGCGCATCTTTGGCAGCGGCAAGCCCATGGACCGCCTGACCGTGGCGGCTGACATCGACTGCTACGCCTTCATGCGGGCGGTGCACGGCGAGACGTTCTCGGTCCGCGGCGGCGCCTCGGCCCGCTATGCCGTGATTCGCGGGCTAGACGCTGGCGTGGACGCCCAGATTTGGCGCAACCCGTACTTTGACGCGCAGGCCCTGGGGCTGCTGACCTTGACCGTCAACGAGGGCATGTTGATGGCTCCCCGCCCGATTCCGGCTGCCCTGGTCTCGGGCGCGGGTGCTACCGAAGTCGCAGCCCCGCCAGAGAAAAAGGCCGACGAGAAGAAGGCCGAAGAGAAGAAGGACGACGAGGGCGACGGCAAGCCGGCCGAGAAAGCCCCGAACAAGCCCGCCGAGAAGGCCCCCGACAAAGCGCCCGAGAAAGCCGACGACGCCAAGCCCGCCGGAGGAAATCCATGAAATCCTTGCAAGGATCCGCACTGCTCCGGCTCGCGCTGGTACTGGCGATGGCGGCAACGCTACCTGCCTGCGCCTGGCTGCTCGGCTCGTGGGGCGGCAGCGCACCGGAGCGCAACGTGCGCGACAACGTCAAGTTCTCGCACAATTGGCACGTCGCCGCCGCCGAAGACGCCGACTGCCTGCCCAACGCCAAGGGCGACACGGGCGCCTGCCAGGGCCTGGCCTGCGCCGACTGCCACGACGGCATTGCCGCCTCGGAAGACCTTAGCAAGAAGCGCGAGATCCCCACCGAAGCCAAGTGCATGGACTGCCACGACAAAGCCGAGGGCGGCTGCGACAAGTGCCACGCCAACCCCAGCATGCCCACCACGTTCGTCGACACGCGCCGCACCTTTGACGTCAACTTCAGCCACAAGAACCACCTGGACCGCGTGCAAAAGGCCGGCGACAAAGACACCTGCGTGCGCTGCCACGGCGACATCCGCAAGCACGGTAAGGTGTCTGAAGACATGCGCCCCAACATGCTGGTCGCCTGCACCAGCTGCCACAGCCGCGATTTCCGCACCGAGAACTGCTACACCTGCCACAAGGGTCTGAAATCCATGCAGGACAAGCCGGTGCGCGACTTCGACCACGGCGCGGACTGGTTGCGCCGCCACGGCGTCGTCGCCAAGGGCCAGAGCAAGGTCTGCGGCCACTGCCACCAAGACACTAGCTGCGCCGAGTGCCACAGCAAGAACAACGCGATCCGCCCAGACTTGCTGCATGCCGACCGGGTTGACGCGTCGTTCCACCACCGCGGCGACTACATGAGCCGCCACTCGATGGAAGCCAAGCTGGACAGCAAGGGTTGCCAGACTTGCCACGCGCCGCAGACATGCGTCAAGTGCCACGAACGCATGGGCCTTTCGCAGCCCGTAGCCGGCGGCGGCCCCAGCCCGCACCCAGCCGGGTGGATGGACCGCGGCGGTGTGGACAACCACGGTCGGGCCGCGCGCCAAGACATCACGGCCTGTGCGGCCTGCCACGACCGCGGCGCCGCCAGCAACTGCGTCAAGTGCCACAAAGTCGGCGAGCCGGGCGGCAACCCGCACCCGCCGGGCTGGTCGAGCAAGCAAGATCCCAAGACGGCACCGGCGTGCACGCCGTGCCACACGTAGCCGAGGTACGGACGGGCCCACAAGGGTGAGGACCGTTCCGCAGTCCAGGCGAGTCGAGCGCTGAAAGGGGCCGCGAGCGCGGCAGCAGGGGCCAAGAGGGCCAGAGTCCATGGAGGTAGGGTGATGAACGCAATCAAGTGGAACCAAACGGGCATGGCCACCCCTGTCTTTGGCAGGGTGCTCGTCGGGGCGTTCGCAGCCCTGCTTTCGTTGGCCGGCTGTGAAGCAACCGGGCCGATCGGCGCGACGGGCGCGGCCGGGCAGAACGGGACGAACGGGGCCAACGGTGCCCCCGGCGCCAACGGCAAGTCGTGCGCGGTCAAGGCGAATACCGACGGCAGCGCCACCATCGCCTGCGAAGACGGCACCACCGTGACGTTGCCCGCCGGCAAGGCCGGTTTGGACGGCAAGAACTGCACGGTGGCCGCCAACGCCAACGGCAGCAAGACCATCACCTGCCCTGACGGCAGCACAGTCACCGTATACGACGGCAAGAACGGCAAAGACGGCGCGCCCTGCACCGTGGCCGACGACGGCGCCGGCACCAAGACCATCAACTGCCCAGGCTCGCCGACCGCGACCGTGCAAGACGGCAAAGACGGCGTGAACGGCAAAGACGGCGCCCAAGGCCCCAAGGGCGACAGCGGCGACCCAGCCTCGGCCAAGGGCACCATCAGCGGCAAGGTGACGGCGGCGGCCGACGGCTCGGCCCTGGTTGGCGCGCTGGTGACCAGCAACCCGTTGAGTCTGCAGGTCAAGTCGGGCGCTGATGGCACCTTCACGCTGACCGGCGTGCCGATCGGTGCCTACCAGCTGACGGTGAGCCTGGCCGGCTACGCCACCGCCCAGATCAACAACGTGGGCGTTGTGGCGCTGAACACGACCAACGTGGGCGCGGCCCTGACGGCCGACAGCAAGAGTGGCGGCGCACCGACCATCGTGGTGGCGAGCGATCTGCTGGCGGGCTACGACGCCAACGTGGCTCTGAAGGCGACGGTGACCGACGCCGACAGCGACGTGGCCAAGCTGAGCTATCAGTGGACCCAGACCGGCGGCCTGCCCGTGACCCTGACCAACCCCACCAGCAACACGCTGACCTTCAAGACGTTGTCGCTGCCGAACTCGAAGACCTTTGCCACGCCGATCCGCTTTGGCGTGGTGGGCATCTCGCCGGACGACGCTGGTCACTACACCTTCAGCCTGACCGTCAAGGACCCGCAGGGCCACAGCAGCACGGCCAACGTGACGGTCATGTCGGCCGCGCCCGGCGCCGGACTGCGCAACGTGACCTTGGGCCTGCCCGTGTACCTGCAGGGCGACGCCACCGTGACCAGCTGGAACTGGACGTTGGACAGCAGTGGCGCCAGCGGCTCGACCGCCAAGCTGGTCGACGCTACCACGCAGTTCCCGCACTTTACCCCTGACGCCAAGGGCGCTTACGTGCTCACCGAGACGGTCGCCAAGATGACGCTGACCATCTACGCGGGCAGCTGGGCCGGCATGTACAACGGCCAGGACGTCTGCAAGGCGTGCCACAACAACACCGTGGCCCCGGATCCATTTGGCGCGTGGGCCAAGACCAACCACCTGCTGGGCAGCATCGACAAGTTCAACGGCGTCAAGGGCGGCGCGTTCTTTGGCCAGGGCTGCATCGAATGCCACACAGTAGGCTACTCGCCGTTTGTGGACAACGGCGGCTTTGACGACGTGCAGAAGAACAACGGCTGGGTCTTCAAGCCCGCCGCCGGCACCTGGGATGCGCTGCAGAAAGATCACCCGGACCTGGGCAAGCTCGCGGGCGTGCAGTGCGAGAACTGCCACGGCCCCAACAATTCGCAAGGGCACTCGTCGTCGGGCATGGGCAAGAACGCGGCCGTGGTCAACGACCTGCACTTTGCGCGCGTGTCGATGAGCACGGCGGTCTGCGCGCAGTGCCACCAGGAAGGCCCGCATCACTACAAGCCCGCGCAGTGGCAGACCAGCGGTCACGCCAACCCGGCCCTGGCCGACCGCGGCACGTTTGAAGCCAGTGGCGCCAACGCCGCCCACTGTGGCCGCTGCCACGCCGCGCAAGGCTTCGTCCTGTACGCCGATCAGCTCGACAAAGGCAACGCTGGCCTGATCGTCAAGCCCGACGGCTCGCCCGCCGACGAAGCCTACCTGCGCGCGGCCGGCCTGCAGCGCTCGACCGTGGAGCCGCAGACCTGCCAGACCTGCCACGACCCGCACGCCGCGGATCACCCGGCGCAAGTCCGTCTGTACGACAGCGTGGCCGCGCTGCCCAACGGCATGACCGGCATCACCGGCGCCGGCACCGGCCTGACCTGCATGGCCTGCCACAACACCCGCAACGGCGAGCACACCGACTTTGTCGCCGCGACGACCTCGACCTCGGGCCCGCACGCCCCGGCGCAGACTGACGTGCTGTACGGCTTCAACGCCTACTTCATGCCGCGCTACACGCCCAGCAAGCACTTGGCGGTCACCGATACTTGCGCGGCCTGCCACGTCAAAATCCCGACCGAGGCGCAAGCCGCGGCCAACGAGACCGGCAACCACAGCTTCAAGCCAGACGAGAAAGTCTGCGCTTCGTGCCACGCCGCCAACGTGGACGGCAAGGCGCTCAAGGGCGTGATCGCCATGCAGATGACCGAGATGGGCCAGAGCATCGGCGCCGCCGCCAAGGTGCTGACCAGCCAGGCGATTGCCGCCAACGGCAAGGTGCTCGTGCGGGCGAACAACGGCAACGGCCTGTATTCGTCCAGCTCCAGCACCACCTACAACGTGGAGCTGACCGACGTGCCGACCAGCATCGAGGCCAAGTACGTGGGCACCTCGTTCTTCCTGTGGTTCACCATGCCCAAGGCCATCTCGATCACCTGGACGGACAACACCACCACCAGCGTGACCCAGTTCGGCGTGTCGTGGACGGCGCTGCAGACGCCCGTGGCCGGCAAGAACACCGCGGTCATCGGCGCGGGCACCACCGTGTTCAAGGGCATCTGGAACATGCAACTGCTGAACAACGACAAGAGCGGCGGCCTACACAACCCGACCTTCTTCAGCGAGACCATCAACGCCACCAAGGCGGCGATGGCGACCGTGAAGTAGTCGCACGCACAAGGGTTTGCGGCCCTCGTCGGCCTGCTGCGGCAGGTGGGCGGGGCGGCCGTTTTGCGATGCCCGCGCCAGACTACGCAGCACAAGTCTCTGGACCTGCGACCGCTGCCGGCCCCTTGACGCTCTGGCGCCGATCTGCGTACGTTGCCGCCACGGCACCCGTTGTCGCCGCGGCCCCTGGAGCCGCCAAAGGACGCCATGTCTCGCACGCGAACGCCCTGGGGCGCTGGGAGTTGGGCCCGGCCGGGCGTGCTCCTGCCGCGCTTGACCTTGTTGGGTTGGGCGGTGCTGGCGCTGGCCGGAACGGGGCCAGCCTGGGCCGATGCGGTCGATACGCCCGCTGCCGCCACGCCAGCCGAGGGGCCTGCCAGCAAACCCGCTGTGCCTCCAGCAGAATCGGCCACGCCTACTATGGAGCGGATCGCCACGCCGCCCGGCGTCATGGCCCTGGCCATGCGCGAAGCTGCCAATCGGCCCAGCTGGCACCCCGACGTTGCGATCCTGGCCACCGCTACCCAAATGGGCCAGTTCATGGTCGACCGCACAGGCACGAAATCGCCGGCGAATGCGGACTTGGATGGTCGCCTG
The DNA here is from genome assembly GCA_037441385.1 of Myxococcales bacterium. Lineage (GTDB taxonomy): Bacteria > Myxococcota_A > UBA9042 > UBA9042 > UBA9042 > SXRM01. The sequence goes on along the minus strand of JBBISH010000011.1, from coordinate 37,113 downwards.
CACTTTGGCGTGGGCGGTCAGACTGGCCGCTGGCTGGGCCGCTTGGTCGTGCGCGGCGCGCTGGGCGGCGAACTGCTGAGCGGCGGTTGGGGCGGTCTGACCCCGCTGCCCGGGGATCGCTTGCCGGCCAGTCGCGAGGGCAAGCTAGAGCCAACCGAAGCTTGGATCGGGGCGAACTGGAATCAAATTGCGGAGGTGCGCGGCGGCCTGATGGGCTCGTCGTGGGGCAATGGCTTGGTCGCACGCGATGGCCGAGTCCAGGGCATGGACAAGCAGTGGTTCTATGTGCCGCGGGTCGGCGACCGCGTGGTCCGCGGCGCGCTGGTCTTGACCCCTTTCCGCAACACGTCTTCGGTCTTGCGCGGCCTGGCGGTGTCGCTCGCGGTCGACCGCGTGTTTGCCGACGATGTCCTGCTGGACGGCGACACGGCCAATCAAGTCGTTGGCTCGGTGCGCTGGTACGTGGCGTCGGACGAGTGGCTTGGCCTGTACTATGCCGGGAGGAGTCAGACCGCGGCCTCTGGGCGCGGCCTGGACGTCAGTCTGGTCGACGGCGCCTTCGATTTGCGCCTGCCCACGCCGTTGCACGCGATTCGCCTGCAGGGCGAGGCCGCTTTGATCGCGGGCACGACCACGTTGGCGCCCAGCCCCGACTTCCCCAAGCACGACGTGCTGCAAGGCGCTGCGCTGCTGCGGGCGTCGGCCGAGCTGACTCCTGGGTTGCGCACGCAGCTGGACCTGGCTTGGCTCTCGGGCGATGCCAACTTGGGCGACGGCAAGGTGACGGCGTTCAAGGCCGACCCAAACGCGCAGCTGGGCATCGTGCTGTTTCCGCGGGTCCTTGCGTGGCAGACCGGACGGGCGAGGCTCTCGGCCTCGGACCCCAACTTGGTCGGCCAGCCGCCCGAGGACCTGGATCGATTGGCGACCGGCGGCGCGGTGACCAATAGCTGGGTCGTGTTCCCCAAAGTAGGCCACACCTTCTTGGAGCGCGGCGAGGTCTACGGCGGCGCTTTGCTGGCGTGGACGTCGGTGCCGCTCGCGGACCCGCGCTGGACGGTCAGCGAAGGTGGCGGTTCTCCTCGCAACTTCTTGGGCAACGCTGCCACGGGCTCGCTGCTGGGCGCCGAGTTGGACGCGGGCGTGCGTTGGCGCATGCCGGTGCCGCACTATCCGGCCCACCTGCTCCTCTGTGCTGAGGCGGGCGTGCTGATCCCCGGCGGCGCGCTGGCAGGCCTGAACGAACCGATTCCAGCTGGGCGAGTTACGCTGGCTTGGCTGGGCCGCGAGGCGCCGTAGCCTGCGGGAGGGACCATGCAGAGGCACTCAAGATGGTTCGCGCACTTGTGGCTAGTTCTGGCGGCGAGCGCTTGTCAGAGCGAGCCCGAGGGCTTGGCCAAAGCCGGCGCCGCCAGCGTCCACGTCAAGATCGATTTTGACGCCAAGCCGCTGCCAGAAATTCCGCTGCCGAACGACCTGGCGACGCGCTACGACGCCAGTTCGCCCACGCTGCGGCGCATCAATGCTTCGCAACTGGCCGACACTAACATGGAAAGTCGGACGCGTCAGCTGGTCGATCAGCTGGACGGTTGGGGCACGTATTCGCCGATCAGCGTGCCGTTCGACGGGCCCATCGATCCCAAGTCGCTCATGCTGCGGCACCACGGCGACGACTACGCCTTTGCCGATGACGCGGTCTATCTGGTCGATATCACAGAGGGGTCGCCTACCTTTGGCCAGCCGCGCGAGCTGGACGTGGGCAACGGCAACTTCCCGCAAGTACTGGAGCAAATCGGCGGCTATTGGCGGGGCGACGCGCGCGGCGACAGCCTGACACTGTCGTTTGAAGAGCACGACGAGGACGCCAATGGCAATGGCGCGCTGGACCCGGGCGAAGACGACGACCTGGACGGTGTACTGGACAAGCCCAACTACTTGCCCGGCGTCACCAAGAAGCCCGGCGAGATGAACCTGGCCGAGCGCGCCGACGCGCTGATGACGTTCTACGAGCGCGAGACCAATACGCTTCTGTTGCGGCCCTTGGTTCCGCTGCGCGAGCGCACCACCTACGCCGTGCTGGTGACGCGGCGGGTGCTGGACCTGCAGGGCAAGCCCGTGGGATCGCCGGGCCTATACATCCACCACCTCCAGCAGACCGAGGCGCTGCGGCCCTTGGAAGGGATTTTAGCTAGTCACGGCAAGGACTTTGGTGGCCTGGGTCTGGGCGACATCGCCTTTGCCTGGTCGTTCACCACGGGCAGCATTGAGGCCGACCTGCGTGCAGTTCGCCAGGGTTTGTATGGCACCGGCGCGCAAAAGCACCTGCACGAGGCCTACCCGCCCCAACTCGGCGAACTGCTGCCGTTGTTCGACAACGACCCCAAGCATCCAAAATTCGAGACGAAGTACACGCTCTCTGGCGAGTCGTTCCAGCAAGTCGCCCAGCTCATCATCGCGGGTGGTTTGGTCGGCACGGGCGGGCCGGAACAGTCCAAGCGTTTTGGCGAGGCGCTCAAGTACGTGGGCGTGCACTTCTTTGGCACCTACCAAAGCCCGCAACTGTTCGACCGCCAAGACAAAGACGGCCACTACCTGGGCTACAACGACATGAGCTGGCCGCCCGACGTGGCGAGCAAGAAGGCCAAGGACCGCAGCGAGACCGTGACGTTTTGGGCGATGACCCCGCGCAAGGAGGCCACGCCCGACGGCAAGCCGCGCGGCATCGTGATCCTGGGCCACGGCTATACGGGCAACAAGACCGAAGCCTTCAGCTTTGGCCCGTACTTGGCGCGCATGGGCTTTATCACCATCGCCATCGACAACGTGAGCCACGGCTTCACCCTGGGCAAGCAAGACAGCGCGCTGCTGACCAACGTCTTTGGTGGTTTTGGCCTGCTGAACCTGGCCAAAGCGCTGACCAGCAATCGCAACTGGGATCAGGACTTGGACGGTCTAGCCGACTCGGGCGCCGACTTCTGGACTGCCTATACCTTCCACACCCGCGACGTGGTGCGCCAGACCGCCGTGGACTACATGCAGTTGGTGCGGATCTTGCGCGCCTTTGACGGCAAGACGGTGTGGCCGGTGGATCTGAACGGCAACGGCAAGTTGGACGACCTGGCCGGCGACACCGACGGCGACGGCGTGGTCGACGTGGGCGGGCCGACGATGCCGATCTTCATGATGGGCGGCTCGCTGGGCGGCATCATGAGCGCCGTGATGGGCGGCGTAGAGACCGAGATCAGCGCCGTGGTTCCGGTTTCGGGCGGCGGCGGTTTGATCGACGTGGGCGTGCGGTCGATCCAGGGCGGTGTGCGCGAGTCGGTGCAGCTGCGCTTGATGGGGCCGCTGTACGTGAGCACGCCCAACCCGGCGACGTCGACGATGAGCATCCACACCATCGTGCCGTCGCTCAACGACACGTACGACAAAGAAGTCGCGAGCGTGCCCGCCGAGCTGTGGGGCCAGTTGGCCGCCGGTGACAGCGTGCGCGCCGACAATGTCAGCAATTTCGAGTACGACTGCGCCCGCCTGTTTGTGGACAAGGGCTGTTTGGCCACCTGCACGGCCGATGCCGCGGTCGCGGACAAGCAAGTGTGCACCGCGCGCTGCCTCGCGTTTCGCGTCGGCCTCGCTTCGGACATCACCGTGCCGCCGCAACGGCACCTGCTGACGTTCTACAAGGGCGATGCGTTCGTGTCGGGCCAAGTCGATCGGCTCAAGCACAAGGCCTGCGCGGTCAAGCTGGACGCCAAGAAACTCTTTGTGGTCGACCAGTTCACCCACGACATTGCCTTCCACTACCGCTCGGCACCGCTGCAATTCAAGGCGGGCGAGGCCCTGGCGCCGTTAGCGGAAGGCCTGGGCTTGCACCGAGCGCGGCCAGAACTACGAAAATTCTTTGGCTTTGCCCAGATGGTCCTGGATCCGGCCGACCCGGCGGTGTGGGCCTCGCACTTCTTTGACGCGGACATGGGGACTCACGCGATCGTGTTGAACACCATTGGCGACATGAACGTGCCGGTCAATACCGGGGCGGCCATCGGCCGCGCGGCGGGTCTGTTGGACTGGAAGAAGAAGATCGCCGAATGGGGCGGCCGAACGGTCAACCAAACCGTCATCGATACCTACGTGCTAGAAGCGGTGGACAAGATTCCGCGCTTTCTGGATGGCTCGGGCAATGGCCTCCTGTTCGATGTGGAAGACCTGTCGCAGAGCGCCACGCCGGTGGCGGCCGGTCAGTCCAGTCTGCCGCCGCAAGGCCAAAAGGTGCAGCTCGCCGCGCCGGCACCCGAGGGCAAGGATGGTTGGCCGGTGCCGCGCCTAAGCCCGCCGCTGCACACGCACGCGATCGGTCCGGACCAGGCCGGCGGCCAGTCGGGCACCTTCTTTCCGTACGTGGAACCAGAGGGCAAGCACGGATTCTGGAACCCTGGCGAGCAGGTCGACGCCCTGCGCGCCCGGTGCAAGTCGGCGGCAGGCAAGGCAGGGCAGGACCCGGCTACCTGCGACAAGCAATCGTTCTTTGACCACGGCGCGATGGTCATGCACGCCATCGGCCTGTACCTGGGCTCGGGCGGCAAGGTTTGGCCTGAACTGAAGCCGTGCATGAGCGACGGACAGTGCGGCGACATCCAGCCGGTGCCGGAAAACCGCAAGGATTAGCAGGTTCGAGACGATCAGGAGCGGGCGACGATGCGGGCTAGAGCGCCTTCGAGCTCGGCGCGATCGACCCAGTTGCGCAGATAGTCCAGGCGATCCGTCTCGATGACCAGCGTTGGGCCCAGATCGTAGCGCTGGAACCAGTCGTCGTACGAGTCTTGCAGCGACTTCAAGTACTTGGGGTCCATGGCCTGCTCTTCGGGGCGACCGCGTTTGGCGATCCGGTTGCGCAGGCCCTTGAGCGAGCAGCGCAAGTAGATGAGCAGGTCCGGCTTGGGCAGGCTGTCGCGAATGGCGCAGTACATCGACTGGTACGTGGCGAAATCGCGCTCGCTCATGATCCCGGTGGTGTGCAGCGTGCGGGCAAAGATCTCGGCGTCTTCGTAGATGGTGCGGTCCTGCACGAACACCGTGCGCGGCTCGGCCGCGAGCAACTTGCCCAACTCGAGGTGCGCGCGGAACTTGGCCGACAAGAAGTACATCTGGCTGTGGAAGGCGTAGCGCCCCATGTCGGCATAGAAGTCTTTCAAATACGGGTTGTTGTCGTTGGGCTCGTAGAAGGGCTGGATGCTGAAGCTGTCGGCAAGCAGCTTGGTCATGGTCGACTTGCCCGCCCCGATGTTGCCGGCGATGGCCACGAAGCGGGCGCTGCTGGTCGCGGGCTCGCCGCGCAGTTCGACCGAAGGCGAGGCGGGCACGGCCTTGACCCGCCGGCGGCCCTTGGGCGTAGAGGCTTGGGCTGCGCTGCTTGGAGCGACGATGGACGCGGGCGACCAGGACGAAGGGCCGACTAGTTCGGGACTTTCGAGGTCGACAAGCCAATCCATGAGCGCTACCGCAAGCGAACCGAACCAACTCGGTGGACGGCGCAAGGATAGCGCGATTTGGCCAAAACGTCGCCCGGCGTGTTGCGGTTTTGCCCGCCTGCGTCACACTAGCGCCGATAGCGTGGCCCGATTTGCGCCCATGGGGGGCCCAGGGCTGCACAACGCCGAGCGCTGCCGAGTTGCGACCCCGATGACGAAACTCTTGACAGTTCCAAGCGAAATACTGCGCCGGTGGCCGATCGCGCTGGTGATCGCCGCGGCGCTGGCGACGAGCGCGTGCCGCGAACCCCCTGAAACCGTGCTGCAGAACGCCCGCGATGCCCTGAACGCCCTGGGCAAAATCCCGTGCGGCGACAAAGAGCGGCTGCAAGACGGGCTTGGCGAACTGGCCCGCTATGTGGAGCCCAAGGCCGCCAAGCTGATCCAAGCGGCGCCGGAGGTGGGGCGCACTTCCACAGGGCAATTCACGGTCTTTGTCACCTGCAAGCCGCCGCCCACGGTCTTGCCGGCGGGCGAAGTCGTCAAGGTCGAGGCGGAGCCCACGGTGGCCAAGGTGTGGGTCAAGGGCAAGGGCAGCCGGGGCAACCTGATGGTGCCCATGCAGTTGGTCGAAGGGCGGTGGAAAATCGCGCTGTTGGACATGGATTCGTTCAACGCCGCCATCCGCGTGCGCGAGAAGTAGCCCGCGGCGCGAATCGGCCGGCCGAATTCGGAGTTGTGCGTGAAGAAGGTCCTGATCGCCATCCTGGTCCTGCTGCTGCTGATCGCGGCGCTCTTTGGCGTTTGGTATTGGCAGTTTGACGAGAAGCCGGACCAATCGCTGCTGCGCACCGTGGCCTGCGCCACCCTGGGGGACGAAGAGGGCTTTTTGGATGGCTTTACCGACGACTCGCGCGGGCTGGTTTCGGCCGTGATGGCGCTGTCGCGCGGTGAGGATTTGAGCAAAAGTCCGCGCCATCCCTACTACTACCTGGCGACCGAGAACATCGTGAGCGTGGAGCACGACGCCGTGGGCGAGGCGCGCGTGCGGGTGCGGCGGCCCGGCGACGACAAAAGCAAGGGCTACGACATCCCGATGGCGCGGCAATGCGAGGCCAAGTACTTGCTTTTGGACAAATACTGTCTGCTTCCGCGCTGGAAAATCGACGCCAAGCGCTTTGACGCCAAGCCGATGGACGCGGCCAGAGACCGCTAGGATCCACAAGGGGTTGGGGCCACCATGCAGAATCTGGACGAGCGGGCGGCGCGGAGTCAATTGGCCGAGGCGGCGCGCGAAATCTATGCGCGCAAGCTGTCCGGAGCCATGGACGGCAACCTCTCGATTCGGCTAGGAAAAGATCGATTCGTGACCACGCCGTCGGGGGTCCACAAGGGGCGGCTGACGCCCGCGGACATGCTGGTGGTCGACGCGGCCGGCCGGGTCATCGGCACGCCCGGCAAGGCGCCGGATGGAAAATCGCTCAAGCCGTCCAGCGAGTTGGGCCTCCACCTGATCAGCTATGCGCGTCGGCCCGACATCGGCGCGGTCATCCACGCGCACCCGCCGCTGGCCATTGCCTATACCTTGGCTGGCGGCAAGCTGTCTGAGCCCCTGGTCAGCGAGGTGATTTTTGCGGTCGGGCAGATCGCCACCGCCCCGTACACCACGCCGACTACGACACAAGTTCCCGAGGTGCTTGGTGATTATGTGGCGTGCTACGACTGCATCATCATGCCGCGCCATGGCTCGGTGACGGTGGGGGCTACGCTGGACCTGGCCCTGGCCCGCCTGGACGCCCTGGAACACACGGCGAATATTGCCTGCATGGTCAAGATGTTGGGTGGTGCGCCGCCGATCCAGACCGGCGAGGTCGACCGGCTGTTCGACTTGGCGCGACCCGTGCCGCCGCCCTACCGCTGCGAGACGAACGCCTGTCCGCCGCCCGAGCCGCCGGCGGCGCGCCGCCTGGATCCGCCTGCGACCGGCGAGTTAGAAGCCCGCTTGGTCCAAGAAGTTTTGCGAGCGCTGAGCCAAAGGCCGTGAACAAGGCGCGCCCGCTGCCCGCAGTGCAAGTGCACTCGCTGCGCCACGAGCCGTGGGGGCGGGTCAGCTTGGTCGACGATGGCCAGGGCGGCCCACTGCAACTTATTGAAAAGTGGAAAGTCCCGCCGAACGCTGCCGACGAGACGGCCGCAGTGGCGCAGCGCTGGCTGGCTGCGAACCATCCAAGCGTCTTGGCGTATGCTCCCTTAGAGGCGGACGCGGGCACTACGGCGCGTCACGCGCGGGCCCCCACGGGTCCCTCGCTAGCGGCGGTGCTGGCCAAGGCGCCGCGCGTCTCGTTCAAGGCGGCGGCGGCGCTCTTCGCGGACCTGGGCCAGGCCCTGCTGGCTCTGCACGCCCAAGGGTTGGTGGCGGGGTCGATCGATCTGCCGAACTTGGTGGTCTGCCCGGTTGGCCACGACGGCCAGGCGCCGCTGGTTCTGCTGCATGCTGGACTTTCGCAGCAATTGCAGGTGGTGGCGGCACAGAGCGCGCTGCCGTGGCCCGTGGTGCTGCCAGAAGCTGCCCCCGAACTGGCCGCCGGGAAATGGCCCACGGCCGCGACCGACGTGTTCCAATTTGCGGCGTGCCTGGCGCATTGCTTGGGCGAGCCGCCGCTGGACTGGGCACCGTGGCTGACGCAGTGCCGCGATCCGGATGAATCCAAGCGAATTGCCGGGCTTGCGGGCCTGGTCGACGCGTTGCGCCAAGCGTCTTCGGCCGCGCCGCGGGTGAGCCTGGGCGAGCACAGTGTGGTGGCCGCGTGGCTGCGAGGCTCGCCCACGCTGGAGTTGGCGGCCTGGCTGCCAACCGAGCCGTGGTTCAAGGCTTTGCCTGCGCCACTGCCCGCCGCCACGCCGTTTTCTCGGCCCGGTCAGCCGGCGCAGGGGCCGACCACTGACGTCCGCGTCAGGGCCGCGCTGCACCAGTTGCGTGGGCTGAGCCAAGAGGAGGACGTGCCTGCCGGCTGGCGTGTGCGTCGCAACACCTTGGTCCTGCTGGTTCTTTTGGCCCTGGCGCTGGCGTGGCTGGCGTCCCTGCAGATCGTGGAGATGCGCCGAGCCGAGACGGAGTACCGCAACGCCATGGACGGGCAAGTGCCCAGGCCCCCGCCGCCGCCGCGGCCCCGACCGCGCATGCTGACCCCGGAAGACGGCGTGTTTGGGCCGTAAGCCAGGACCGGGCCGCGGGCGCCCAAGCGCTTCCGCGCCGCGAAGGAGACTGAAGTGAGCATTCCTACAGAGACAATCGCGTTTTCCGCGGCCCTGGCTCAGGCGCAGGCCGACCTGCAGGTGGCCGCCGCCGGTGTGCCGCTAGGCGATGCCGACGACGTCCTGTGCGCGGCCGCCCAGATCGCGGCCGTGCGCCTGACCACGGCGCAAATCCTGACCCAAGCCGTGGGGTTGCGGGATGCGTGCCAACGGGCGGCGCTTCGCAGCGACGTTGACGTATGGCAGCAGCGGGCGGCGGCCGTCGAGGCCGCTGCGCAGGCAATTCGCAATCCATACGGTGCTTTGCGAGAGCTGCCTCTGCGAGCCGCTGGCGCCGACGAGGTTCTGTGGCGCCTGGCTGCGCAGACACAAGGGCGCTTTGCCGCCGCCAAGTACGGCAGCCAGTGGTCCGAGCTGACGCTGTTCGAGTTGATCCAGGCGCTGGTGCGGGCGGCGCTGGTGCTGCGCCCCCTGACCCACGACGCCGAGGTGGTGCTGCACCTCAAAGCCGTGCTCGAGGCCTATGATCAGGCGGTGGCGCGCGATTCCGTAGCAGCAATGGTGCAAACAGCCGGCCAGGCCATCGACGCCGCCACCGCAGCCTTCGACGGCGTGCGCCGCGAAGTGGACGCCCTGGCAGGACAACCGGGGTAGACGCCAGCGCCCATGATTTGGGGCACGGCCTAGCCGCCGCCTTCCTTGGCCAGCTCGGCCTCTGCCGAACGCAGCAATTCCTTGAGCTTGCCGTTGTTCGGGTCCAGTGCCAGCGCTTTCTTGAGGTACATGACCTTGAGCGCCGGCTTGGCCGCGCGCTGGGCCAATGCTGCGAGCTTGCTGGCTTCTTGCTGCTGTGGGGTCAGAGTCTCCTCTTGGATCGAGTCGAGCGGCGGGTACTCAGCCGGCTTGAGCTTGCTGAGCTCGCCGCGAATCTCGAAGGCCACGGCGTCGCGCTGACCGGCCACGTCGGTTTCTTTCCAACCCTTCTCCAGGGCCGCGGCCGCTTGGTCGCGGAACACCTTGCCGATTTCGATCCAGAAGGCTTGGCCGTCGCCCGTCTCCAGCGCGCCCACCGCCGCGGCTTCAGCGGCCAGCGCCAACAGCAGGCGGCCTTGCTTGAGCGAAGCCAGCTTCGCCGGCGCCAGTGCCTTGTACTCACGTACCTTTTCCAGCTGCTCGACCAGCGGGATCCCCTTGGGGGCGCGGGCTTCTTTCAGGGGACCGACCACGGCATCTTGCCAAGACTCCAGGGCCTTTCGGCTATCGACCACCGGTTTGCCGCCCTCGACCAGCTTGCGGGCCATTTCTTTGGCCAGGTGCGGGTCCAGCAGCTTCAGTCGCGCCTCAGCCGTGAGCTGCGCGGGCGGCGCGCCGTCGCGTGGCAGCCCCAGCGAGTCGAACCAGTCGACGAGCCGTTGCCGCGCTTGGTTGCCCGCCTTGGCATCGCCCTTGGCGTCGTGAATTTGCGCAATACGCGTCAGGGTTTTGGCGACCTCGTCCGCAGCAGCTCGGTCGCGGCCTTTGGCTTTGACCACCGACTCGAGCAGCGCGATATCCGCCCCGGCCGCAGGTGCGTCGGCCGCAGGTGCGTCGGCCGCGGGCCCGGCAGGTGGGGGATCGGCGGCCCAGACGGCAGCGGGAAGGGCAAGACAACCCGCAAGAATCGCTAGGAATGGGGCGCGTACCGGCATCGAACCTCTTTTGCCGCAAGCGGCGGCGCACGTCCGGCGGGTGGTCCAGCTGGACGACACGGCGCAGAACAGGAACACGGTGCCGGATTTCGCAGCGGCGTCAAGATCCTGCCGCGAGTCCGGCGGCCGTCTGTCGTACAACGGCTGGCGCGGCCAACGATTCAGCGAGCAGGGCCGCATCGGCCCAAGGCGGTAGACGGCGGGCGCGACCCCAGCTAACCTGCCGCCCTGGAGGCGGCGATGGCCGAGTTGCGCAAAGGCTATTGGGTGCACTTGTTGCCCGTAGAGCGACCCAGCGGCGCGCTGGCGATCACGTTGATTGCCCGGCGCACCTACACGATCGCCGCGGACAGCGCCGTGCTGGTGCCGCTGCCCGACGAAGAGCAACCGCCGATTCTGGAACAGGACCGCTGCGACGAAGGCAAGCCCGACAAGGCGCCGCCCACGGTGGAGTCGGACCTGGTGCCCGAAAAGCCCAAGGTCGACGTGATCGTGGTGGGCAAGGCCTATGCTCCCGGTGGCAAGGCGGCAGCCAGCTTTGAGTGTGCCGTGCAGGTGGGGAGCCGCCTGGAGCGGCTTCGGATTTGGGGACCCCGCAAGGCGCTGTGGCAGCCGCCCCGCAAAGAGAATCAGAAACTGGTGCCGCAGTTGCCCAAGTTCAGCGAGCCCGAAGCGATCAAAGAGCTGAACCTCTCGTATCTGCACGCCTATGGCGGCAAGTCGTGGTTCATCCAAGACGACGCAGAGCTCAAGCGCGCCAGCCAGATCCAAGAAGTCATCGACGCAGAGAACGCCGACAAGAAGAAAGCGGCCGAGGCCAAGAAGGCGCAAAAGGCCAAAGAGGCCGCCAAGAAGGCCAAGGAAGACGAGATCGCGGCGCTATTGCAGAGCAAGACCGAGTCCGCCAAGGCCGAAAAGCTGAAATTCGGGGATGGGTCCGAAGGGTTTGACGACGAGGGCGTACGTTTGTGGAACGCTGCCGCCAGCAACGACGGCACCGCGGTGCTGAGCCTGGAAGAGCTGGACAAGGCGGAACTGGCCGAGATGGCGGCTAAAATGCGTCGCGAGGCTGAAGAGCAGGTCGAGCGCGAGCGCGAAGCGAAGAAGCAGAAGCTGCGCAAGAACGCCGAGGGCGAGTGGATCGAGGTCGACGACGGCGCCGAACTACTGAGCGACGAAGAATGGGAGAAGGCCAAGAAAGAAGCGGGGTTGCAGGCCGAGAAGGACGCGCTGGCTCTGGCCGAGGCGGCCAAGAAGCGCGCCCGCGAGTCGGTCCAGAGCAGCGACGGCACGCAAGTGCTGGATCTGGACGCGATCCCCGAGGGCGATCCCGAGACTTGGCCCGCCGAGCTGCGGGCGAAATTGGCCGAACAGGACGAGGCCGGCAAGTCGGCGCGCGAGAAGGCGGAGATCGAGCGGCAAAAGGCGATCGACGCGGCGCTGGCGCAGTACCCGCAGGTGCTGTGCCCTACCAACCCGTACGGCAAGGGGTTTTGCCTGGGCAACCACCGCGCACTGCTGCAGCGGCTAGAGCTGCCGCAAATCGAACACCCGGACGCGCCACTGACGCCGCAGGACCTGATCCGCGACGTGGTCCGGCTGAACGAAGTGCCATTTGCCTATGGGTTTGGCACGTTTCCGCGCCATGCCCGGCCGCGGGTGCAGTTGTTTGGACCGCCGCCGTCGGCCATGGCGAGTGTGAAGAAGGCGATGGAGGAGTACCAGCGCAGCCTGGACTTGGAAGACGAAGAGCAAGTGCGCATTTTGCAGGCGATGGGCAACCAGCCGCCGCCCGAGCCGATCAAGGCCGGGTTCTACAACGCCGCGGCGATGCAGATGCAGTGGCCCGACTTGCGCGGCGACGAGCCCGTGACCCTGACGAACCTGACCAAGAACGGCACGATGTGGTTCAAATTGCCCGGCAAAGTGCTGACTGGCGAGCTGGATCGCGGCAACGGCGTCGAGCGCCAGGACCTGAAGCTGGACACGCTGGTCATCGACGTGGAGGCCAAGCAGGCCACGCTGCTGTGGCGCACGCAGTTCCCGCTGAAAAGCTGGGACGAGATCGCTACTTATCCGCACATGGTGGGCTGGGTGCTAGACTTGGACGTGGAGCAAAAGCGCGATCTGGAGTGGGCTGAAAGGCTCAAGGCGGCCCAGGGCGAGGGCACGGCGGTGTTGGACTTGAGCCAAATGCCGATCGAGACGGAGCCGTACCTGGTCGCCTCGGAGCAAAGCGTTGAGATGGGTGTGCTGGAGTTGCCCAAAGAAGGCAGCTACTTGCGCGCCGAGACAGACGAGCAGTGGATCAAGGACGCCGCGGCCGGCGTGCACGATCTGGACGCGGAAGAAGCGGAGCGGCGGGCAGAAGCGGCGTACCAGGCCAAAAAGGCCAAGGCGCTGGCAGCGTTGGCGCAGGCCGACAAGGAAGAGGCCGAGCGGCGCCAAGAAGTGGCCGACGCGCTGGCCGCTGGCAAGCCGGTGCCGCCCAAGGGTCAGGCGCAGGCCAAGGGCGGCAAACCCAAGAAATAGCTCCGTGAGGCACCTGTGAGCGCACTGTCCAAACTGCCGCCCCTGCATGTCGACCCGAAGGTGGCGCAGCGCCTGAAAATGTGGCGCTATCGGGTGTTCGGTGCGACCTGGCTGTCGTACATCGGCTTCTACATTTGTCGCAAGCCGTACTCGATTGTCAAGAAGGATCTGGGCGACGCACTGCAGTTTGGAACGGCAGATCTTGCATTGATCTACGCAAGTTACTTGCTCGCGTACACTGCGGGGCAGTTCCTGGCCGGTGGCGTGGGACCGCGGGTCGGGCCGCGCAAGATGCTCTTGGTGGGCATGAGCGTGACCGCCGCGTGTGGTATTGCGCTGGGGTTGTCCAGTGGTCTCGCCGTGTTCATTGGCCTGATGGCCGTCAACGGCTTTGCCCAAGCTACCGGCTGGTCCAGCAACGTGGGCACCATGGCGATGTGGTTCCGCCGCGACGAGCGCGGCCGAGTCATGGGCTTGTGGTCGACCAACTTTCAGTTCGGCGGCGTTTTTGCCAACGCGCTGGCGGCGTTTGTCTTGGCGCGCATGGGCTGGACCTGGGCGTTCTGGGCCGGATCGGCGGTGATGCTGGGCATCCTGGCGGTCTTTTACTTCAACCAGGCCAACCGACCAGAAGACGTTGGTCTGCCCGCCGTAGTGGACGACAGCGAGGGCGCCAGCGACGACAGCGACGGCAGCGACAGCAAGTGGTCCGCCGGCACGTGGACGAGTGTGGTGCTGGTGGGCCTGACCTACTTCTGTTTGAAATTCATCCGGTACGCGCTGTGGTCCTGGGCACCGTACGTGCTGCAGAACAACTTCAAGCTCCCCGGTGACCAGGCCGGTTATTTGTCTACTCTTTTCGATCTCTGCGGAATTGCCGGTGTGATTGCCACAGGTTGGCTGTCGGACAAGCTCTTCGGCGGCCGCCGGGCGGGCATCTCGATGTGGATGCTGGTGGCCAATATCGGCGCGACCGGGCTGCTGTTCACCTTGGGCGGCGCGTCGGTCACCATGTTCGCGGTTTGCATAGGCCTGGTCGGCTTTACGCTGTTTGGGCCCGATGCGCTGCTGACCGGCGCTGGCGCGATGGACATCGGCAAGGGCGGCGGTGCGGTGCGAGCGGCGGGCATCATCTCGGGCCTGGGCTCGGCCGGCTCAGTCGTGCAAGAGCTGTGGATCGGCAAGGCCTTCCAGAGCAGCAGCGGCGACTTGGGCCCCGTGCTGGCCATGCTGTTTGGCGCGGCGGTGCTGGCGGCCGGGTTCGTCGCCGCGATCCTTTTGCGCAATCGTTTGGGCCAGAGCGACGTGTAGCGCGACCCGCTGCGGCGCGTGCCCGACCAAGATGCACAGGCGGTCGGCCGGCACCGCGCGGGCGATCCGCAGACGGCGGCGGCCGCGGGCAAAAATGCGAAGGGCCCGAAATCTCGCGATTTCGAGCCCTTTCGGCGCTTGGCCTGCCCGATTTGCACGGGCTGGCTGCTTTGGGCTGCGTCGGGTGGAGATGACGGGGATCGAACCCGTGACCCCCTGAATGCCATTCAGGTACTCTCCCAGCTGAGCTACATCCCCGATACGCCACTGTGCGAGGTCCTATACGCCCCGCGAGGTGCCCGTGAACCAGAGCGTGTCCGGTTCAGCGCGGCGCAGTCTAGCGGCATTCTCGCCGGTGTGCAAGCCCCGTGTGCGCTCGCGTGCGCTTTTTTTTCGTCGGCAGGGCCGCGCCCAAGTGTGACGCGAAACGGTACGGGATGTATTCGGGAAAACATCCGCAATTCCATAAGGTAACAAGTCGACACCCGCTGGCGCGTCACAGATAAGCGCGACAGATAAGCGGTCGCCAAGTTTTCGTGCGAATTATTTGACGACTTTTCGGCGCGGGCCATGCTCGCAGTCAGGCCCGTCTGGCTTGGGTCGTGCGCAATTATCGGGAGGTCGCCATGGATACGTCGGTTTTTGGCAAGCGCGGGGTGCCCTGGGTCTTGCTCGCGTGCTCGGTCATCTTGAACATCGTCCTGCTGGTGGCGCGCAGCCCCAAGGCCGACCCCAAACCCGAGGTGGCAGCTGCCAAACCGGCGGCGACGGCCCCGGCCGCGGCTCCGGCCCCGGCGGCAGCCACAGGTCCGCAAGTCGAGTGGCAGCAGGCCAATTTGCAGGTCAGCGGAACCTTTGAGCGCACCTTTACCCAGTTGCTGGGCTCGGCCCTGGGCCCGCAGGTGAGCCAGACCGTGGCGCGGCTGTTCGTGTGGGACGTCAACCTGCGCACCGAATTGTCGCCGAACGACGCTGTGGACGTGATCTACCGCGAGCTGGGCAATAACGAGATCGACATCGCCGCGGCGCGGCTGGTGGCGGCGAAGAAGGGCAAGACCTTCCGCGTGTACAAGTGGCAGGCCCCGGGCGACAAATTCGCTTCGTGGTGGAACGAGCAGGGCGTGGAAGTGCCGATGCAGCTGAAGAATACGCCGATCAAGGAGTACCAGCAGGTGACCAGCTTGGTGGGCGACGGCCGCGGTCACGCCGGCATGGACTTCAAGACCCCGGTCGGCACCGAGGTCGTCACGCCGTTTGCCGGCAAAGTGCTGCGCGCCAACTGGAACTGGAAGTTCAACGGCAACTGCGTCGAAGTGCAGTACGCCGACGGCACGCTGGCCAAGTTCCTGCATATGTCCGAGAACAAGGTCAAAGAGGGCGACACGCTGGCCGCCGGCCAGGTGGTGGGCCTGAGCGGCAACACCGGGCACTCCACGGCGCCGCACCTGCACTACCAGCTGAACCAGGGCGAAAAGGTCTTGGATCCAGTTGCTTATCACGGCACGACCCGCCGCGAGCTCGACTCGGCGGCCAAGACGCAGTTCAAGACGGTGGTCGACGCCCTGGACGGCCAACTGGCGCCCAAGACCGCGGGTCTGTAGACCGACGGCGGGGGATTTGATCCCCAGGGCATCCAGCGGACACCAAGCCATCGGGTACTAGAAAAACGTGCGGCCTGGCTCCTCGCAGACACTCTGAGGACCCAGGCCGCGGCGTTTTTTTGGGGATTGGGGGCCCTACGGGGACGCCGGCTCGAGCACCATCAACTGCAGCAGGCCCGAGGCGACGTTCTTCTGGTAGCCGCGCTGCTTCAGTGCGTCCAAGTCCCATTGGCGGTCCACAAAGGTCACGACAAAGCGCGGCGGGTGGTCGGTCCACAGGCGCTTGTCGTGGTCGGCCTGCCAGCGCTCGCGGTGCTCGGTCGCCAGCGTGTCGTCTTCCAAGGGGAGCTCGGACACAAAGCGCGCCGGCGTGCTCAGCCCGGTCAGCGCGTAGATCGGCAGCTCGAACCCGCGCACATGCAGACGATCGCCCGGCTTTTTCAGCGCGTTGATAGCCTTGGCGATGCGATAGTGATTGGCAAAATCGTAGTTCGCGATCTCGCGGAACTGCCCGTACCAAGTCGGCGCGTCCAGGTCGTGCGCCAGCCACTTGGGCCATGGACCCACCGCCAAGCTGGGCGCGTTGACCCGATCGCCGTACGGCCAAGGCGCTGCCGTGGCAAACGAACCAAGGGAAAGAACGAGCGAAACTCCGACCAACAACTTGGTTCCGCCCGCACGATCGGCCAGGCGGCCCATGGCCGAGGTCGCCGCGCCCGCCACCACCGGCAGCATCGCGACGAAGTGATACGTAAAGTACTTGCCCTGCACCGCGACGGCGCCAAAGCTCAGCGCCAGCAGGCCGACCGCCGCCAAGAACCCCAGGAGCGCTGGCCCGGCGGTGGTCGCGTACCACAGCAACGCCAAATCGAGCAGCAGCGACACGCCCAGCAGCGCTGGCCACAGGTGGTGCTGGCGATCCCAGACCAACGCGAGCCGCGGCAAGGCCTCGCCATGGCCCAGGGGCACCTTGGCGTAGGCGCGCTGATAGTCCCACAGCTCGCTCAAGGCCGGGCCGGCGCCGCGGTAGTACAGCCAGCCAAAGGCCCCGCCGAACACGGTCGCACAGGCCAGCACGGCCACGGCGGTACCCGCAACGGCGCGCGACATGCCCTTGGTCTGCCGCGGACTCGCCACGAAATTGCCCAGCAGCCAGGGCGCCATGACCACGGCAGTCGGCTTGAAAAGCATCGCCCCACCCAGCAGACCACCCGCGGCCACCGCCGCCCACAGCCCCGGCAACCAGCGCGCGGCGGCGGCACCGGCAACACATCCAAGCACTTGCCACGTCTCGGTCTGTGCGGTGTCCCAAAAATTGAACACTGCAAAGTATCCTGCGGTGGCGATCAGGGCGCCGGCGGCCATGAGTGGTCCGCTCGGCCGGCGATCGGCGCGCCCTGGCCAGGCCCACGGCAGCAGGGCCCCGATGGCCAACCACCCCAACGCATCGGCAGCGCGCACGGCCCACATGGCGTCGCCGGCTAGGGCGCTGGTCAGGCGGTAGAGGGCGAAAATACCCGGTGGCTTTACGTCGAACGTGTCGCGATAGGGCAACTGCCCGGCGCCCCACTGCCGGCCGATGTAGTGGAAGATGGCCTGATCGCGGCCAAACGGCCAAGACAGGGTTGGTGCAATCAACGCCGCAGCTGCCGCGACCAGCACCGCCACCGCACCTGCCCCCCCTGCACTGGCCTTGGCCGCCGGACGGGCCTGCGGCGATCCCTTAGGTTTGGCGGGTACTTCGGCCATGGTCGCGCTCGACAGGGCGGATTGCCGCCGGTGTGACGATACGACCAGCGGCCGCCAGCGGCAACCGTACCCCGGCGCGTGCTTGTGGGCGCCGCCGTCCTATCTTGGTGGCAAGGGGCAAGGAGGACGCCATGATGCACAAAGTTGAACGCCAACAAGAAGTGATCACGCAGGCCATCGAGTCGCGCGGGGTCGATGGCGTGCACGTCACCGTGATCGCCAACGACGCCACCTACCTGGATGGCGAAGTCCACAACGCGGAAGAAGAGGCCATCGCCGTCGACGCGGCCATCCATGCCGGCGCCGAGAAAGTGATCGAAGGCCTGCACTACCCGGGCGTAGAGACCGTGGCTGGGCACTTGGACGAGCGGCACCGCGGCACGCCCAGCGTGACTCCGCAGCATTCGAACCCGGACGACCCTGGTCTGCGCATCCTGAAGGCCGCGCACCTGGACGAGCGGATCTTCTCGGCCTCGAGCAGCACCAGTCCAGTGCAGACCGGCACGCCCATCGACTGATATGCACTCCAGCTGGTTTGGACCTGTACCGTTTCTCTGATCCGGTCTGCAACCGGCGAGAATCAGACGCGGTCCCGTTTGGGGCCGGAAGAATCGCCCAAGTCTCCGAGCCGATTCACGTGGACTCCGCAGGACCTGAGACGCGACTCTTGGCGGGGCAAGTTGTGTCGGCCCACGGCAAGGGCTAGGCTTGGCGCATCCTCGCTGAGCTAGCCCGCAGCCAGCCGGCGCAAGGGCACCGGGAGTTGCCGATGAATCAGACCAGGAAGCTGCTGGCCGTGCTGCTACTAGGGACCACTCCCGCGTGCGGCGTGCCGATCCGCTATGCGGTGCCTGCGCACGAACTTGTTGGTAAGCAAGTGTTTTCTGGGCCGGTTCGGCTCCTGGACGACGGCGAGGTCGACACGCACCGCATCCTGGCGGTCGACCCGGCCGAAAATGTGGCGCCGGTCGAGTCGACCATGCCCGATGCGGAGCGGGTGTTGCAGGCCTCGTTGCCCAAAGAGCCGGGGACCGAGGCGATCTTGACCACCGACGACGTGCGCACGTGGCCCTCGATCCTGTGCGCGGTGGCCTTGGCCCAGGTCGGTGCCTTGGTCGGTACGGGGGTGCAAGGGTCGGACGGCAACGGCACGAGCAATGCGGGCTTGACGATCGGCATGGGTACCGCCATCGGTGCTTTTGCAGGCCTTGCGCTGGGATCGCTGCTGTCGGGTCGGATCAAGTCGGCCCATTTTGCCGGCGCGGTCGCGCGCCGCGCCGTGGACGTGCCGGCTCCGCCGCCTGCGCCGATCGCGCCCCCGCGGGCCGAGCCGATGGCGCCGCCGGCCGCCGAGCCAATTCCTGCTCCGCCCCCTGCGGCTGCCACGCCGGCAGCGGGCACCGCGACTCCGTAGCGGCGTGCGACGAGGCAGGTCGATGCAGCAAACTAAGACAAACGCAGGAAAATCGGTCGCTGCCTTGGCGATGGCCGTGGCCACGGCGGCGGCGCTGCTGATCGCCCACGTGGCGAGCCCGGTCGCGCATGCCGCACAGCCGGCCGAAGATGCCAAAGCCATTGCGGAGCTGGCCAAGCGTCGCTACATGGAAGGCCAGTACGACATTGCCGCGCGGCTGTACCTCAAGGCGTTTGAGTTGGCCAAGCGGCCGCCGCTCTTGTTCAACGCCGGACGCGCTCGCGAGGCCGCCGGCCAAAAGGCCGAGGCGATCGAGATCTATCGTCAGTACATCGCGATCGAGAAGGAAGTGGCGGGGCGCGAAGAGGCGCGGGCGCGCATCGAGGCCCTTGGGGGCGACACCAGCGCTCCGGCCGAAGATCCCCCGGCCAAGAAAGACGGAGAACGGCACCCCGAGCCGGCCAAGGGCGAACCGGCCAAGCCGGCACCTGCCAAATCCGAACCGATCAAGTCCGAGCCCGCCAAGCCTGAGCCGGCCAAGGCCGCGCCAGCAAAGGGGGAATCGGCCAAGGACGAGCCAGCCAAAGCGGAGCCGGCCAAGGGTGGCGCCAAGGCGGACCCGGGCAAGGGGCCGTGGACGCTGGACAAATCTGTTCCGTTCGACAAGGGCGGCCGCACCAAGGTCGGAATCGCTGTGGGACCTTTGACGATCACCGAAGTCGTGGCCAAGCGGGTGCCCACGGCCGGCGACATCGCCAAAGCCGCCGCCGACGACCCCAACGACACGTTCCACCCCGTTCTGCAAGTGGGCGTGACCAATACGGGCACTGTGGAGATCGCCTTTAGCGTATCGGCCAGCTTTGACACGGCCGACGGTCGCCAGACCATCGCCTGCGACAGCAAGGACTCGATCGACCCAGGCGAAAAGGACAACCACACCACCCTTTGCACCCTGCGCACCATGAAGCTGGCCGACTGGCCCAAGGTCAGTCGCGTGCATGTGGTGGTCAATGCGCGGGTGCGGTGAGTCGGCGGGTGGAAGAAGCATCGCGCACCCCCGAGCTGGCTTGGCGCGGCGGCCCGTGGCTGTTGGGCCTGGCGCTGGCGGTGCCGTGGGCGCTCGTGATCCGCGCGGGGCTGGGCACGGCCGTGCCGACTTGGGCCCTGTTGCTGGCTCTGACCGGATTGCTGACGGTGGTCGGCGTGGGGGTAGCTGCGCCCCAGACTGGTCTTTTTGCCCGGCCGGTGTTGGGCTGCACCACGAGCGAGTCGGTGGTGGCGCTCACCTTTGACGACGGCCCGCACCCCGTGCACACGCCGCAAATTCTGGACCTGCTGGACCGCCACGGTCAGCGGGCCACGTTCTTTGTGATAGGCCACAAGGCGAGTGCGCACCCCGACTTGGTGGCCGAGATCGTTCGCCGCGGCCACGAACTGGGCAATCACAGCTGGCGCCATGTGCCGTGGACGCCGGCGCTGCCGGCGCGGATGCTTGCCAGAGAATTGCGCGAAAGCAGCGAGTTGCTGCAGAAGATTGCCGGCGTGGCGCCCCGATGGTTTCGACCGCCGGTGGGGTTGGTCAGTCCCCCGGTGGCGCTGGCGTCTGCCATGACCGGACAAAGGTTGGTGATTTGGACGGCCACCGCTCGCGACGGTGTGGCGCGCGCGCAAGCCGATGTCGCCCTGGCGCGCCTGCGGAAAGACCTGCGCCCCGGGGCGATCCTGGTCTTGCACGACGGCGTGGACGGGCCTGCCGACCGCTCCCACGCTGTCTTGGTCGTTCTGCCTCAACTTCTTGAAAGCATGTCAGAAAGTGGAATGCGATCCGTCACGTTGAGCGAGCTCTTGCCGACTTGATGGTGTGGATCGGCTGGCGTTTTGTGGCCTGGGCGTGCTATACGCGGCCGCGCAATGGGTGCCCTTCCAGCCGTTTCTATCACAGCCTACAGCGTTTGCAGTGCCCTTGGCGCTGATGCCACGGGGCATGTGCGCGCCCTTGCCTCGGGCCGTGGTGGGTTGCAGCCTGCCGCCGTAGATTGGAGCGTGGCGACCCACGTGGGCGTGCTCGGTCCACTGAAGGAACTGCCAGAGGAACTGCGCCGTTTCGACAGTCGCCTGGCTCGGTTGACGGCACAGCTCGTGGGCGATCTGCTGCCGGAGCTGCGGCGCGCTCGCGAGCGGTGGGGGGCCGGTCGGGTGGCGGTGCTGCTTGGCACCAGCAATGCCGGCATCCATGCCAGTGAGCTGGCCCACGCGCAATGGCTCGCCCGCGGCAGCTTGCCGACCAACTACGACTTTGCCAATCAACATGCGTATGACGGAATACTGCATGTGGTGCAGTCGCTTGCGGGCCTGTCGGGCCCGGCAATGGTGGTGTCCACCGCCTGTTCGTCCGGTGCCAAGGTCTTGGCCACGGCGCAGCGCTGGATCGCCGCTGGCCGCATCGACGCGGCCTTGGTGGGCGGCCTGGACACGCTCTGCGGGACGACCCTGCACGGGTTTGCCAGCCTGGGGGCCATCTCGCCGCAGCCTTGCCGACCGTTTGACGAGCACCGCGATGGCATCAGCATTGGCGAGGGCGGTGCGCTACTCTTGGTGGAGCGCCATGGCGACGCGCGGGTACGGCTGCTGGCCGTGGGCGAGAGCTGCGACGCGCATCACCTGAGCGCGCCCCATCCCGAGGGTGCGGGAGCTGAAGCGGCCATGCGGCGCGGCCTGGCCTTGGCCGGCTTGCGGCCCGATGCGGTGGACTACGTCAACGCCCACGGGACGGCGACGCCCCTCAATGACATCGCCGAAGGTCTGGCCATTCAAAGGGTATTTGGCGATAGCGACCCTGGGTTCGCGCAGCGGCCATGGGTCTCGTCGACCAAAGGTTACACCGGCCACCTACTGGGTGCGGCCGGCGCGGTCGAGGCCGTGTTGAGCGCCCTGTGCCTAGAGAATGGGCTGATTCCGGCGAATCTGGGTTGTGCCGCCCCGGACCCGGCGATTCCAGTGCGCCTCGCACTCGCGCCTATGGCTGCGCAAGTCAAGGTGGTGGTTTCGAATTCCTTTGCGTTCGGTGGCAACAACGCGGCCGTTGTAGTGGGGGCAGCGTGAGCGCGGCCGTGGGACTTGCCGGAATCGGGGTCTGGACTCCGTCGTTTGCCTCGGCAGCGGCGTGGGCGGCACGCGAGCCGGCGTCGACGCCAGCGCTGCCGCGCGGGGATCTGTTGCCGGCGATGCAGCGGCGACGCGCAAGCCTGCTGACGCGGGCGGCACTGGACGCCATCGCCCAGGCCGCGGCTGGCTCCGGCGGCGCGCCGCTCGACTTGGGGCGCGCGGCGGTCGTTTTTGGCTCGGCCTACGGCGAGACCGCGGCGCTGGCCGAACTGCTGGGGCAGTTGCACAGCCCGGGAAGCGAGCTTTCGCCCACGCGTTTTGCAGCCAGTGTGCACAACGCGTGTATCGGGCAGCTTTCGATCGCGGTGGGGCAGCGCGGGTTTGCGACGTCGGTCGCGGCGGGCGAGGCGACGCTAGCGATGGCGCTGCTGGAGGCGCAGGTCTTGCTCGAGTCCGGCGAGCAGGATGTGATCGTGGCCGTGGCCGACGCGGAGCCTCCGGATTTCTTGAGCTCCGTCCGGTTTTCGCCGCTGGCGGTGGCCTTGTGGCTGGTGGGGGATCCGGCGCACGCCCTGGCCGAGATCCAGCCGTTGGCGGCGCGTGCGAATGCCACCTGGGCTGCTCGCGTGCCGATCGACTTGCAGGCGAATCCAGCGCGCGGTGGTCTGGCCCTGGTCGACGCCGCCTTGGGCGACGCGCGGGTCACGGTCCCGCTGGCGCCCGGGTGGAGCGTGGACGTCGCGCCGTTGCGGGGGGCGCCATGAATTTCCCGCCCGTTTCCGAGCTGGTGCCCCATGCCGGGCCGATGGTGCTCTTGGACCAGATCGTGGACGCGGCCGCCGACCGTTTGGTGGCGCGGGCAACGGTGGCCGCAGGGCGACCCTTTGTCGAAGAGCACGGTTTGCCGGCGCTGGTGACGCTGGAGTACATGGCTCAGGCGGTGGCGGCGTTTGCCGGGCTGCAGGGGCGCGAGGCCGGCGAGCCGGTCCGCTTGGGGTTCTTGTTGGGTTGTCGCGATTTGCAGTTGACGTGCGACTACGTGCCCATTGGTGCCGAGTTGATCGTCAGTTCGCAGCGAACCTGGGGCGACGCGCAGTTGGG
This sequence comes from Myxococcales bacterium, assembly GCA_037441385.1. Classification (GTDB taxonomy): domain Bacteria; phylum Myxococcota_A; class UBA9042; order UBA9042; family UBA9042; genus SXRM01. The sequence continues at coordinate 13,889 of JBBISH010000011.1, read as the reverse complement.
CAGCTTTGCCTGCTCGGTGCTGAACGGCGGTGTGCTGGTGGCCGAAGCGGTGCTGAACGTAGCGCAACCGCGTGATCTTGCGGAGGTACTGTGAGCAACCTGTTGTACGCCAAGCCCACGCGCGCCCTTGTGACCGGGGCGAGCCGGGGCATTGGGGCCGCGATCGCCAAGGCCCTGGCCCAGCAGGGTCACGACGTGGTGGTGCACTACCACGCCCGGCGCGAGGCGGCAGAGGAAGTGGCCGAAGTAGTTCGCAGTTTTGGTGTGCGCGCCGACTTGGTGCAATTCGATGTCGCGGATCCCGATGCCGTCGCAGCCGGTCTGGCGAGCTTGGACTTGGCCAGTCGACCGATCGGCATCTTGGTGAACAACGCGGGCATCATCGACGATGCGCCGTTTCCCAGCATGACCCTGGACCAGTGGCAGTCGGTCACGCGAACCAGCCTGGACGGATTCTACGCGGTGACCCAGCCGCTTGTGATGCCCATGGTGCGTCGCAAGTGGGGACGCATCATCACGATTTCCTCGGTTTCGGGCGTGATGGGCAACCGCGGGCAGACCAACTATTCCGCAGCCAAGGCCGGGCTGATCGGCGCGACTCGCTCGCTGGCGCAAGAGATGGCCAAGCGTGGCGTGACGGTCAACGCGGTTGCGCCCGGCCTCATCGAGACCGAGATGGTCCAGGATGTGCCACCCGAGGCGGTACAGTACATTCCGATGCGGCGAATGGGCCGGCCCGACGAGGTGGCCGCCCTGGTCGCGTTCTTGGCCAGCGATGCCGCGGCCTACATCACCGGACAAGTTATTGGTATCAATGGGGGGTTGGCATGAGCGGACACAAACAGCGCGTCGTCATCACGGGGTTGGGCCTGTGCAGCCCGATCGGCAACACGATGGACGACGTGGCCGTGTCGCTGGCGGAAATGCGCGGCGGGATCGCCCACATGGCCGATTGGGACCGGATCGGGCAGTTGGCCACGCGGCTGGCCGCGCCGGTGCACGGGGTTGAGCGCAGCGATTTTCCGCGCAAGAAAGTGCGGACGATGGGTAGGGTTGCGCTGCTGTCGGCCTTTGCCACCGACCGGGCGCTCGAAGATGCCGGCCTGGCGGGCTCGGACTTGGGCAATGGGCGCGTGGGGCTGGCCTATGGCTCGACGCACGGCTCGACGTCGGAGCTGGAGATCTATGCCCGCCAGGTGTTCGCCAACAACAGCCTGGCCGGCCTGGAATCGACGGGCTACCTGACCTTCATGAGCCACACCTGCGCCGCCAACTTGGCGATGTACTACGGGATTCAGGGGCGGATCATCACCACCTGCTCGGCTTGCGTCAGCGCCAGCCAGGCGATCGGCTATGGCTACGAGGCCGTCGCCGAAGGCAAGCAAGACGTGATGATCTGCGGCGGTGCCGAAGAGCTGCACTTCACCCACGCGGGCATCTTCGACATCATGTACGCGACATCGACCAAGTTCAATGATCAGCCAGAGTTGAGCCCGCGGCCCTTTGACGCCAGCCGCGACGGTCTGGTGGTGGGCGAAGGCGCCGCGACGGTGATCTTGGAAACCTACGATCGAGCCGTGGCGCGCGGGGCGAAGATCTATGGAGAAATCTTGGGTTACGGGACCAACTGCGACGGACAGCACATCACGCGCCCCTCTTGGGAAGGCATGGCCGGAGCGATGAAGTTGGCCCTGCAAGACGCCGGGATCGCCCCGGACCGCATCGACTACATCAACGCCCACGGCACAGCGACGGAGCTGGGCGACATCGCTGAGAGTCAGGCAACCTTCAGCGTGCTGGGTGGCGGGATCCCGGTGAGCTCGACCAAGAGCTACACCGCGCACACGCTGGGGGCCTGCGGCGGCATCGAGACGATCATTTGCCTGGCGGCCATGCGCGACAGCCTGGTGCCGCCCACGCGGAACCTGGACGAGGTGGATTCACGTTGCGCGGCGCTGGATTACGTGGTCGGGGCGCCGCGGCAGAAGGCGCTGCAGGTGGTGATGAACAACAACTTTGCCTTTGGCGGCATCAACACGTCGCTGATCTTGAGCAAAGTCTAGCGTCAGCTCGGCCCATCTGCCCGCGGCGCCTTGAAGATCGTTGGAATGTTGCAGGTCCGGAGCGGAGTGGCTATGGCAGATCAAGTTGCGGTGTTGTTTCCGGGCCAGGGCTCGCAATTCGTGGGAATGGGGCAGTCGCTGGTGGGCGAAGCGGCGGCGCGCGAGGTGTTTGCCGAAGCGGACGAAGCACTGGGCTTTGGTCTGTCGGCGCTGTGTTGGGATGGGCCCGAAGATCAGCTGCAGCGGACCGAATTTGCCCAACCGGCGATCCTGGCGCACAGCATTGCGGCTTTTCGTGTGGCTGAGCCGCGGCTTCTAGACGCGGGCCAGAGCGTGGGGGTGATGGCTGGGCACTCGCTGGGCGAGTGGTCGGCACTGGTGGCCGCGGGTTGCCTGCCGCTGGCCCAGGCATTGCAGCTGGTGCGCCTGCGCGGCCGGCTGATGCAGGAAGCGGTGCCAGAGGGGCAGGGTGCGATGGCCGCCATCTTGGGGTTGGCGCGCGACGTGATCGAGCAGGTTTGCGCCGAAGTGGCGCACAGCCAGCCGGGGCCGGGCGAGGTGGTCGTCTGTGCCACCCACAACGATGCCGCAAACAACGTCATTTCCGGGCACGCGGCGGCCGTCGCTCGGGCCAGTGCGGTCTGCGTCGAACGCGGTGCCCTGCGGGCCTTGCCGCTGGCCGTGAGTGCGCCGTTTCATTCACCGCTGATGCAGCCGGCTGGCGAGCGCTTGGCTCGGGCCCTGATCGGCGTCGATTTTGCAGCGCCGCGCGTGCCCATTCGGTCGACGATCGTCGAGAACCTGCTCGCCGATCCCAGTGCATTTGCGGGCTTGCTCGTCGATCAGATGGTCGCGCCCGTGCTGTGGCAAGAAGCGGTGTCCGCAATGAGCGCTGCGGGCTACACCCGGGCGATCGCGTGCGGTCCGGCCGGTGCTGTGCCAGGATTGGTCAAGCGCACGGCCCGCAGCCTGAAGGTGCGCGTGGTTTGCGAAGCCGCGGACCTGGCCGAGTTGTCGGACACGCAGTAGTTTGAACGGCAAGCTGTTTCTGCCGATGCCGTCCGCCCCGGACGCACGTTGCACCGCTGCCCGTTGTCGGGCACCCTACGCACCGCGGTGGCTCGGGCCCCGCACGGACCTTCTTGATGGGCTGGACCATACTGCTGGACGGCGACCCCACAGCCCCGCAGCAAGCGCGGTTGGGGGCGGCCCTTGCCGAGCGCGGCCATCGCGTCGTGGTGCTGGACGCGCCCAAGGTCGCGCAGCAGATTCGCACTGAGTTTCGAAGCCAGTGCGAGGAGTTGCGTGGCCCGCCGCCGTGGCTACCGCCGTTGCGGACCCTGTGGCTGCGCCGCGAAGTGCGCCGGCTGGGCGTCGACGTCGTCCACCTCAACTTTATCCGGCCCAAGCAGCGCGTTTGGACGGCCTTTCCGGACGGTCCGCCCTATATCGCCACGGCCTGGGGCAGCGACCTGAACCGCGAGGTCTTCAAGCGCTCGGCCCGCTACGAGGCCGCTGTCCAGGCCATCTTGCAGGGCGCCAGCGCGATCACCGCGGACTCGTGGCCGCTGCTGCGCCTGGCGCAACAGCGGCTGGGTGAGCGCAAGCTCCCGCTGGAGTTGGTGTTTTGGAGCGCGGACATGACGGCCTTTGACCGCGCCCTGGTCCAGCCGCTGGCCGAGCGGTTCCGCCGCGAACTCCGCATCCCAGACGGCGCCAAAGTGCTGCTGTCGCCGCGCCAGCCCAAGCCGCACTACCACATCGAACGCATCGTCCAGGCGTTTGCTGCGAGCAAGTGGGCCAAGCAGGGCGTGCTGCTGCAAAAGCTTCACGGTCGCGAGGGCGAAGACAGCTACATGCAGGGCGTGCTGGCCTTGGCCGCGCGGCTGGGCGTGCGGGACCGGGTGATCTTGGCTCCGCGTCTGGCCTACGACGAGCTTGCCGGGCTCTACGCACTGGCCGACGCCGCGATCTCGGTGCCGATGGCCGACGGTGTGCCGTCGACTTTCCTGGAACTGATGGCCCTGCAAGTCCCTATCGTGGCGGGCGATCTCCCGGCCTATCAAGGCGTGTTGCTGCACGGTGAGCGCGCGCTGCTGGCGCCGCCGGACCAGAGCGCGGGGCTGGCCGCGGCGCTCGACCGCTTGCTCGACGAGCCAGGTCTGGCGGCAGAGCTCGCCGCCAACGGCAAGCGATGGGCCGACGCGCACGCATCCTGGTCGCACGCCGTGGACCAATGGATCGGCCACTACGCTGCAGCCATTGCCGCGCGTCCACGATCGGCTCACTCTATCTAGTAGGTTGGGTTTGTCGCGCCCAGCCGCCCTGCGGTTCGCGAAGGTCTATGGGCGCTGGTCGGTGGCAGTTCGGCCACAGGCATCGCGGACTTCCAACCGGACCCAGTGCAGCGCCCCCTGCAAGAACACCTGGATGCCGGCCCGCGACAAAGAACCGTCGCTCGCGGCTGTCAGTGAGCTTTCCAGAACGGAGATGCGCGTGGTCAGCACGCCGTCGCAGTCGTCCGAGGTAGAGAAGCCCTGTTGACTCAGCGACTTTTCGCCCGAACAGGTGGTGAACTCGACCCGGAACTTGCGGCGCACGGCGTCGGGATTGACGATGCGAACGCCGCCAAAAATATGAGCACTTCCGCCGCCTTGCGCGCCCACCGCTTGGTGCTGGGTCGGCAGCGAGCCAGCCGCCACGGGCGTAAACGCCGAGTCACCTTGACCTAGCTCGATCTTGAGGGGGGCTTTGGCCGCGCAGTCGCTGTAGGTGGCCCAGCCCGAGTCCGACGTGGCGCAACGTTCTGGATCAATGACGCATTCGTCGATCGTCGCGAAATCGTACTGGCAGCCCGCCGCCAAAGCCGCACCGCCGATCACCCATCCTCGCGCCCACCGCTTTCGCATCGCTGCATCCTCGCCGGTCAGAAGCTGTAGCCCACGACGACTGCGTGAATCGGCGACGGTCCGCTGCTGGCAGTGACCGTGGCCCCGGTTCCCACTTGCATCGCGCTGCGCTGCGTCCACGCCATGCCCACCTGCAGTTCAGTTGTCAGGCCACTGCTTGCCATGATTCTGTAGACCAGGCGGGGGCTTATGGCCAGGCCGCGTCGGTCGCGGTGAGGGTCGCTGGGTATCCAGCCAGCCATCGCCTCCACCGCCAAACCGGCGGCTTGGGCGTGCGTCGCCACGGCATAGCCGCGAACCTGGGCGCCCACTTCCAGAACCGTCATGTCGGCAAAACTGGACAACGACGAGCCGATTCCGGCGCCGCCAATTAGTACAGCTGAAAATCGTTCAATAAATCGATGTTCCCACTGCAGAACCAGCAGGCCACAAACTGCCGGAGCCAGGTTGATGGCCACGGTGTCGGCGCGCGGCTGGCCGGCGGGCTCGGGCGCGTCGTCCGTGTCCTCGATCAGCGAAGGCGCCGCCGGCAGGTTTGTGGGCTCCTCCGCCGCCGCGGGGTGCACCTGGGCCGCACTCGCCGCCCCAAGCAGCCACATCCGCAACGCGGTGCGCCGCCACAGCTTTCTGGCATGTTGCCAAGCCACCTGCGCTCCTTGCGACCCCTGCCGCACCACTGCAGCGTAGCCGCCCGCCGCCTGCACCGCAATTGGCGCCCCTGCGGCAGCCAGCGCAGGCGGTTGGCCAAACGCGCACGATTCGTGCCAACACTGTCATGCGGCCACACCAGTTGCGTGACAGCATGGCGACAAGCTAGGCCAGCTACGATCCGCCGCCGTTGCCGTTTGGCGCTATCTTGCACGCGTTGCCGCGTCGGCGCGGCTCGCGAGGATCCATGCGCTACCGACTCCTGCTTGGCGACGAAGCCATCGCCCAGGCCGCCCTTGACGCCGGCATCGGCGGGGCCTTTTCGTACCCAGGCACGCCCGCCACAGAAATCTTTGAATACATTGCCAAGAATGCCAAGGCGAGCTCGGGCGAGGTTTCGGCGCGCTGGTCGACCAACGAAAAGGTCGCCTACGAAGAGGCCTTGGGCATGTCGTGGGTGGGCAAGCGCTCCCTCGTCTCGATGAAGCATGTGGGCCTGAACGTGGCCGCCGACCCCTTCATCAACTCGGCGCTCACCGGCGTCAACGCGGGCCTCGTCCTCCTCGTCGCCGACGATCCTGGCATGCACTCGTCGCAGAACGAGCAAGACAGTCGTTTCTACGGCGACTTTGCGCAGGTGCCGATCTTCGAACCCGGCAACCAGCAAGAAGCCTACGACTTTGTGTTGCGCGCTTTCGAACTCTCTGAGCGGCGCAAGCTGCCCGTGATGGTCCGCATCGTGACGCGCCTTTCGCATAGCCGCGGCAACGTGGCCGTCCTTAGCGAGTCCGAGTTGCCCGTGATCGACCAACGCGACCGCCCGCCCGCCTGCAGTTGGACGCTGGTGCCCGCGATCGCCCGTTCGCGCTATGCGGCTTTGGTGCAAGAGCAAGCCGCGCTGGTCGACGACGCGCTGCACAGCCCGGCCAACACCCTGCATCTGGCCGGCAAACGCGGTGTGATTACCTGCGGCATCGCCCGCAACTACGTCCTAGAGGCCACCCAAGGCAACGGCGACCTGAGCATGCTCCATCTGGGCCAGTACCCGGTGCCGGCCGAGCTGGTGCGCCGCCTGGTCGACCACTGCGACGACATCCTGGTCTGCGAAGATGGCTATCCGCTTGTGGAAAAGAAGTTGGTCGGGTTGCTCGGCGTCCCCGCCAAACGGATTCGCGGCCGGCTGAGCGGCGACCTGCCGGCCACCGGCGAACTGAACCCGGACATCATGGCGGCCGCACTCGGCATGGCCAAAGAGGCCCCAGAAGCGCTGGCCGACCTCGCCAACCGCCCACCGCAGCTCTGCCGCGGCTGCCCGCACATCGACAGCTTCTCGGCCATCGTTCAGGCCACGCAAGACTGGAACCCGATGCTCTTTTCCGACATCGGCTGCTACACCCTGGGCGTCGCGCCGCCGTACCGCGCCGTACACACCTGCGTCGACATGGGCGCGTCGATCTCGATGGCGCTGGGCGCCGCCCGCGCGGGTGCCTGGCCGGTCCTTTGCACCATCGGCGACTCGACTTTTGCCCACTCGGGCATGACGCCGCTGCTGGCGGCCGCGCGCGCCGACGCGAACATGACCGTTGTCATTTTGGACAACGCCACCACGGCGATGACGGGCGATCAAAGCTCGCTCACCACCGGCCCGGGCTTGATGCAGGTCTTGCAGGGCATGGGCGTCGACCCAGAGCACATTCATGTCATCGAGCCGTTGCACAATCGCCAAGACGAAAACGTGGCGATGATCCGCAAGGCCGTGGAACACAAAGGTCTGTCGGTCGTCGTCTCGGCCCGCGCCTGTGTACAAAGCAAGCACAAGCCGACCCGGATCGAAATGGGCTTGGACAAAGCGCCCAGCGCACAGGCCTAAGCGGAGCATACCATCATGAAACAAGACATCATTCTTGCCGGTGTCGGCGGCCAAGGCATCCTCACCATCGCGGAAGTCATCTCGCAAGTGGCGCTTTCGCAAGGGCTGCAGGTCAAGCAGGCCGAAACGCACGGCATGAGCCAGCGCGGCGGCGCGGTCCAGTCCCATTTGCGCTTGAGCGACGCGCCGATCTACAGCGACCTGATTCCGTTGGGTTCTGCGGATTTGGTCATCGCGGTCGAGCCGTTGGAGGCGCTGCGCTACGTTCAGTACCTCAAGCCCGATGCGATGCTGCTCACCAGCGTGGGCGCGTTCGTGAACATCGGCAACTATCCGCCGGTCGAAGACGTGCTGGCGCGCGTCGCTCAGTGGCCGCAGCACGCCCTCATCGACGCGGATCGCCTGGCGCGCGCGGCTGGGTCGGGCCGATCGGCCAACATGGTCGTGCTTGGGGCGGCGTCGCGCTTCCTCAAGCTGGACCAGGCCGCGCTCGAGCAGGCCATGGCCGAGCGGTTTGCCTCCAAGGGCGAGCGGGTGGTCGAGGTCAACCGCCGCGCCTTCCGTTTTGGCCGCACCGCCGCGGCGGCCTACCTGTTGGGTCTGGACAAGGGCGGAACGTCCGTGTCGGTGCGCACTTGGGTTGACTCGCTGAGCACCGAGCACCTCGCGCAACCCGAACCGCCGGACGCGCCGTACTTCGAGCCGCTGGCCAGTGGCGAGCAGTTGTCGGGCGCCGAGATTGCGGCGGTGGAAGGCACGCTGCAAAACGTGTACGACGAGGGCCGCAAGACCCTGTTCGAGCACGAGGTCTACCAGATCATCCAGTTGGTGGGCGCGATCTCGCCGCCCAAGCACATCTTTGTGCCCAAGGACGAACTGCTCAGCGATCAAGCTCTGGACAGCTTCCCGGGCGAGAAGGTGGTGTGCAAGCTGGTCGCCACCGACGTGGTGCACAAGACCGACGCCAAGGCCGTGGTCTTTGCGCCCAAGCGCAGCGACTTGGTGCGTGGCGAGATCGATCGCCTGATGCAGCGCCACGCCGACAAAGACGTGCGCGGCGTGCTGGTGGTCGAGTTCGTTGAGCACACGCACCAGGTCGGCAGCGAATTGTTCGTGGGGATCCGGGCTACGCGCGAGTTTGGGCCCGTGATTGCCGCCGGTCTGGGCGGCGTGGACATGGAGTTGTTGGCCACGCGCATGCGGCCGGGTCAGGCGGTGGCCAAGTCGCCCGCGGCCGACCTGAAGGCCGAAGACTTCTTGGAGCAGTTCAAGCGCACCGTGGCCTACGAACTGCTGTCGGGTCAGGCTCGCGGCCACGAGCGCAGCGTCTCGGATGGCGAATTGCTGCGCTGCTTCCGCGCGTTTTTGCTCCTGGCCCAGCGCTTCTGCGTCGACCGCGGCACCGACGGGCCGGACCTGGCCGAGCTCGAGATCAACCCGTTCGCGTTCCGCGGTCAGCGGTTGGTGCCTTTGGATGGCCGCGCGCGCACCGCCCCCGCCGCCAAAGACAGTGCGCCACGGCCGGTCGCCAACATCGCCGCGCTGCTCGAACCCAGCAGTATCGCGGTGCTGGGTGCTTCGGCCACCTCGATGAATTTTGGCCGGATCATCCTGAACAACGTGCTGCAGGCCGGCTACGATCCGCAACGCCTCTACGCCATCAAAGACGGGCTGCGCGAGCTCGACGGGGCACGCTGTGTTGCGTCGTTGAACGACCTTCCGCATGTGGTCGATTTGCTCGTAGTGGCCGCTGGCGCCGAGCAACTGCCCAAAATTGTCACGGACACGATCGCGTGCGGCAAGGTGCGGTCGGCGATCCTGGTGCCGGGCGGCGCAGGCGAGACCGAAGGGTCTGCCGAATTGGCGGTGGAAGTGCAAAAGGCCATCGCCCTGGGCCGTGCGGGCCAAGCGGGCGGACCGGTCTTCTTGGGACCGAATTCGCTGGGCGTGCTGTCGCGCCCAGGCCGCTACGACACGCTGTTCATCCCTGCCAACCGCCTGAACAAGCACTTGGATCAGCCGGCGCGTCGGGTTGCGCTGGTCTCGCAGAGCGGCGCCTTCATCGTCAGCCGGATGAGCAACCTGGACAACCTGAACCCCGCATTTGCCCTGTCGATTGGCAACCAGCTTGACCTGACGCTGGCCGACCTGACCGCCGCCGTGGGTCAGCGCGACGACATCGACGTGGTTGGCGTGTACTGCGAGGGTTTCCGCGACTTGGACGGGCTCGCCTTCGAGCGTGCGCTTCGCGACGTGACCCGCCGCGGCAAGGAGGTCATCTTCTACAAGGCTGGCCGCACCCAGGCTGGCCGGACGGCCGCAGCCGGGCACACCGCTTCGGTGGCGGGCGACTACGACGTTGCGCTGGCGGCCGCGGAACAGGCCGGGGCCATCGTGGTCGAGACCTTCAAGGAGTTCGAGCAACTTCTTGAGCTGTGCGCAGCCTTGCACGGCAAGTCGGTGTCGGGCACGCGCCTGGGGGTCATGTCCAACGCCGGATTTGAGACCGTGGGCATGGCCGACGCGCTGGTCGGGCCGCGCTACCGGCTAGAGCTGGCCCAGACGGGCCCGGACACCATCGAGGATCTGCGCGCCATCTTGGCCCATGGCGGCTTGGCCAACCTGGTGAACCCGCGCAACCCGCTGGACCTTACGCCGATGGCCAGCGAGGCCGTCTACCAGGCTGCGGCGCAGACTCTGCTCGATGCCCGCGAAGTGGACGCCTTGGTCGTGGGCATCGTGCCGCTGACCGCGGCGCTCCAGACCGGCGCCGAGGAAGTCGGCCGGGACACGGCGCTGCCCCAGCGGCTGGGCGCGATCTTTGCGGCGGCCAGCAAGCCGGTCGTTGCGGTCGTCGACTCGGGCGAAGCCTACACTCCGCTGGTGCAGCAACTTCGCTCTAGCGGCATGCCCGTGTTCCGGTCGGCCGATCAGGCGGTCCGCTCGCTGGGTCGCTACCTGACCTTCCGCGCCAACTATCCTACCGAATCCGTCTGATACGCACGTCTCAACGGAAAGTTCCCTACGCGCGCGGCCAGCTCGCCAGGGCCAGCGCCACCAGTTTGGCGCGCTCGACCACCGTGTGCTTCTTGATGCGCTCGTTGTGCGTGTGCGGCTGCTCGCCCACCGGGCCCAAGCCGTCGATGCTGGCGATGCCCAAGGCCGCCGTGAAATTCGCGTCGGACCCGCCGCCCGTGTCTTCTGAGCCCAGCGTCACGCCATAGTGGTCGGCGACGGCCTGGAAGTGGGCAATCACTTGATCGCAAGCGACGTTGCGTTGCCACGGCGGCCTGCCGATGCTGCCGACCACCTCGGCCGTAGCTCCAGGCACTGGCGGCTCTGCACAAATCTGGCGAATGCTCTGCTCCACGCGCGCACCTTCTGGCAGCGTCAGCACGCGCACGTCCACTTCGATCTTGGCTTCGTCGGGTACCACGTTGCGCTTGGTGCCGCCTTTGATCACGCCCACGTTCACCGTGGTGCCCTGGCTGACATCGGTCAGTTCCGCCAGTTTCACGACGATTTTGGCCATACCCACGATGGCGTTGACGCCGGCGCTGTGGTCCATGCCCGCGTGGGCCGCCTTGCCGCGCACGGTGACAAAGAACCGCCCAACGCCCGAGCGCGATCGCACCACCGCGCCGGTCTTGCGGCCAATCTCGAAGTCCAGGGCCACGTCGCGCCCGGCGGCGTACTGCTCGATCAGGTCGCGCGATGTTGGCGACTGGATCTCTTCGTCCGCGTTGTGGAAGCACAGCCAATCCACGTCGTCCAGCTTGCCTGCGTGGTGCAGCGCTTCCAGCGCCGCCTGCGCCACCACGAGCCCGCCCTTCATGTCGCCTACGCCTGGACCGCCCAGCCACTCGCCCTGTTCTTGGTACGACAAGAAGCCCGAAGTCGAGTCGTAGACCGTGTCGAAATGCCCAAGAATCATGACTTTCAATGCGTTGGCGTGCCGCGCCGGCCGTGTCGCCAGCAAGTGCACCATGTCGCCCGGCCGCGCAATGCGTTCGCAGCGGAACCCCAAACTGGTGTACACGCGCTCCAACTGCTCCAGGCACGCGGTCCGTCCGGCCGGGTTGTCCAGGCCCGAGTTGGTATCGACCAACTTGCGCAGGCGCTGCAGGTAGATCCCTTCGCGCCGCTCCAAGAACTCGATCACACTGTCCATCACGTCGCTCCTATCCGTTGGCCCTGGCGGCCGGACGGATTGCTGCAGTTGTCGTTGAAATGCGTGCGTTCGGCGGCGTCGCTACTCCAGCGTCAGCCGCTCGGGTTGGCACTGGCCGGCTTTGCCGTCCACGTCCAGGTATAGGGTGCCCTCGCTGATGGTTGCCGTCCACTCCATGTTGCGGCCGCCGTGCTCCTCCAGCCAGGCCAAGAACTCCTCTGGAATCAAATAGATCTCGATCTGGCTGCGTTGCCTTGCATTCGATCCCAGCAGTTCTTTGCGAAAACTCTCTGCCTCGGCGCGGTGGGCAAACAAGCCAATGAAGCGCGCCGACTTCGACCGCCCCAGCGCTTTTTGCACACGCTTGAGCGGCGGCATACCGCACTCGATCCACAGCGTCAGCGCGCCCGTCAGGTCGTGGGCATCCAGGTCGGGCTGATGCAAGTCCACAAACCCCTGACCGTCGTGCAGATGCTCGTCGTAGAACAGCACCCACGCCAAGAAGCGGAGCAAGATGTGCTCGTCGGGCTCTTCGGGGGCTTGGGCGGTCGCAATGGGCCGCTGGACATAGACGTTGCGGTCCAGGTCCGACAGACCCAGGCGAATCTGGCATCGAAATGGCGTGCCGCTCATCCGCCCACCGCACGGGGCAAGCCCCCTTGCCGCGAGTATAGGCAGCACGGCGACGATGGCCAGCGGCGCACGTCGGCCTTCGTCATGGCTCCACCACGTTGCGAATTCCGGGGAATTCCGTACGCTGCCTGCACAGCGCTGGCCGCACTTGGCCGGGCCCGTTGCGCCGCTTTGGACAGAGCCGGTTTCTTGGACGGAGCCGGGCTTCTTGGACAGCGCCGGTTTTTTGGACAGAGCCGGGCTTTGGAGCAGAGCAGGGCTCGCGAGTGCTTCCACCGCAGTGAGGTCGAACGATGTGCCGTGCTGCCTCCCCCAAGCAGCGTAGGGTCCGTTGGAAATGCCTGCTTGTCTGCGCGGTTGCGTGCCTTGCGGCTGCTGCCTGCGGCGGATCGGGCCCGCAGGACTCGCCTACTCTCAGCGCCGTCCCAATCGACCAAGACGCCAGCGATGGGCTTGCCGCTGCCCTGGATACGGCCGACGCGGCGGGCGGCGACGCGGCCCAACCAACATCCGACTCGCTCGATTCCTCTGATGCCGCTGCCGGCGATGCCACAGCGAGCGACGCGGCGACCGATGGCGGACCGCTGCCGGACTCGGCCGACAGCGCGCCCACCGATGCCCAAGGCGCAGAGACGACCACCGGCGACAGTGCCAGCCCAGACGCGGCGCCCGCCGACACGCCAATTCAACTTGATGCGTCGGATGCCCTGGCCCCGGACAGCTTGGCCGACGACCAAGCCGTTGGGCCTCAAGACGCGGGGAATGACTCCGTCGCCGACACTAAGCCAGACGGCGCGTCGGATACCGCTGTGGACGTCGTTGCCGATGCTGCGCCGGACGCCGCTCCGGGCGTGGACGTGGTGCCGGACGTGGTGCCAGATGCAGTGCCAGACGTGGTGTCAGAGGTTGCGCCCGACAGTCTGCCCGATCTGCCGCCGGATGCGCCCGACACGGTCGACGCGGTCGATTCGGCCGACGCGTCTCAACCCGCCGACACGGCTGCACCGGGCGATGCCGCCGCCGACACTGGGCCGCCTGCGCCCGAATTGCTCGCGCCGTGCGACAACGACGCCGATTGTCTGGGCACGGGCAGCGGCAAGCGCTGCAACACCGCCCTCCACGCTTGTGTCGCATGCTTGACTAGCCCCGACTGCCCGGCGGGCGGCCTGTGCCAACAGCAAAAATGCTTGGCCAGTCAGACCTGCAAGACCAGCGCCGATTGCGCGGCCCCCCTTGCCGTCTGCGACAAGGCGATCGGCGTATGCGCCGCTTGTGCAACGGACGCGGACTGCCCCGGCCAGAAATGCCGCGACCACGCCTGCATCTCCGTCAAGACCTGCAAGGCCAGCAAGGACTGCCCGGGCGCGGTTTGTCTAGGCGCCGTGGGCGAGTGCGCCCCGTGCTACGACAGCGGCGACTGCGGAAGCGGCACGGCCTGTATCGCCAACGCGTGCAAGCCACTGCTCTGCCTGACCCCGGCCTGTGCGGGCGGCAAGTCCTTCTTGTGCAAGGGCGACGGCGGCGGCTACTCGGCCGGCAAGCCGTGCGACGACCAGAACGCGTGCACCGCTGGCGACAGCTGCGACGCCGGGCTG
>JBBISH010000010.1:0-89614 GCA_037441385.1 Myxococcales bacterium | reverse complement strand
CAGCTACAGCTGCCCCGGCAACTGCTCGGGCCATGGCACCTGCAACACCGCCAACGGCCTCTGCACCTGCAGCGGCGGCTACAGCGGCAGCAACTGCGCCACGCCGCCGGCCGTTTCGTGGAACTGCGCCAACTCGAGCTACAATGGCGCGCAGTACTGGACGTGCTCGGGCAGCGAGCGCTACCGTTGCGTCGGTGGCGTTCCCCAGAAAGAGTCGTGCGGCAACTACGGCTGCTTCAAGCGTTCTGCCGGCAAGGACGACCTCTGCGCGGTCGCGGACCCTGCATGGAACTGCGCCAATTCGTCGTACGCCGGTGCCCAGTACTGGACCTGCAAGAGCGACGGCAAGCTGCACAAGTGCAGTGCGTCCAGCGGCATTGCCGTCCAATGTCCGCAAGGTTGTGGAGCCATGGCGCTTGGCGTCAACGACATCTGCCCGTAGCGCCTGCAGAGCTGCCCAACCGCACGGACCAAGGCCGATTGGAACCCGCTCCGTGGCGCGGAGTCCGTCTGACACGAACCCCGCCTGACTCTCGACAGTTGCAGGGCGGAACAGCCGAGCCATCCAGGTCGGAAGCGGCGGCGGTTCCTCTGAACGGCTACCTCATCGCGCGCCAAAGAACTGCAGCATCGCGTCCGCCACGTGGTCCACGTCCGCCAGCGACAGCTTGTGGTGCAGCGGCAACCGCAACAGCCGCGCCGCCGCATCCAGCGTGACGGGCAAGTCGCCGTCGGCATAGCCCAGCTTCTTGCCCATTTCCGAAGCGTGCAGCGGCACATAGTGGATGGTGGTCTGGAAGCCGCGGGCGACCATGTGCTCGCGCAGCGCGTCCGCTTCGGCGCCGTTGCGGGCCAGCACAAAGAAGCAGTGGCCATTGGCTTGGGCAGCGGGGGCCATCCGGGCCAGTTGCACATGACCAGTGGCGGCCAGCGGGGCCAGGCGTTCCGCGTAGTGGTGCCACTGACCCAGGCGCAGCGCGGTGTTGTCGGCCAGCGCCTCTAGCTGCGCCAGCAAAAACGCGGCCTGCAGTTCGGTCATGTAGAAGCTAGAGCCCACATCGACCCAGCTGTACTTGTCGACCAGGCCCTTGAACATCTTTTGGCGGTTGGTACCGCGTTCCCAGATGATCTCAGCTCGTTCCAGCAGGGGCGGGTCGTTGATGAGCAGCGCCCCGCCCAAGCCACAGTGGACGTTCTTGGTCTCGTGGAACGACAGCGTGCCCAACCGCCCCCACGTGCCCAGGTGGCGGCCGTCGCGGTAGGCATCCAGGCCTTGCGCAGCGTCTTCGATGACTTGCAGCCCGTGCTGCTTGGCAAAAGTCACCAACTTGGCCATGTCGCAACTCAACCCGGCGTAGTGCACGGGCACGACGACTTTGCTGCGCGGCGTCAGGCGGCGCTCTACGTCGGCCAGATCCAGCGTCATCGTGGTCGGATCGACCTCGCAAAACACCAGCTTGGCGCCAGCCCGCACAAAGGCGGTGGCGGTGCTGACAAAGGTGAACGACGGCAGCAGCACTTCGTCGCCCGGCTGCAGATCAGCAAGCAGCGCCGCCATTTCCAGCGCGCCGGTGCACGAATGCGTCAGCAAGACGTGCGGACTGCCGGTGTGCCGCTCTAGCCAGGCCTGAACGCGCTTGCCAAAGGGCCCGTTGCCAGCGAAATGACTGCCGGCCAGCACCTGGGCCAGGTAGCCACTTTCGCGTCCAGTTACAAAGGGTTCGTGAAACCGCAGCAAGCTACATCCGGTTGTCCGGCGAGTTCATGCGCCCGGCTCGGGCTCGCGCCAAGTCCGGTCCGCCACCAAGTACTGCGGGCGCCCCAGCGCGCTGCCGTACAACCGCCCCAGGTACTCGCCCAAAAGGCCCAGCGCCAGCAGTTGCACACCGCCCAGCAGCGTCACTGCCAAGCCCAAGAAGGCAAAACCCGGCACGGCCGAGCCATGGATCAGCCAATTGACCAGCACCACCGCGGCCATGGCAAACGCGGCTAGCATCGCCAGCAGCCCCGACCAAGTCACCAGCCGCAGCGGTGCCACCGAAAAGCCGAGCACCATGTCCCCCATCAATTTCATCAGCTTAGCGAACGTATAACCCGAGCTTCCGGCCCGCCGCGGCGCATGCGCGCACGGGAGCGCTCGCACCGGCAGCGCCGCCCAGCTCAACAGCACGTCCACGGCGACCATCGCCGAGCGGTAGTCGGCAAACGCTTCGCGCGCCTGAGTGGGAAACGCGCGGAACGCGCTCATGTTGCGGCCGAACTCCACACCCAGAAAACGAGCCAAGAAGTGCTTGAGCAGGCGCGACGCCAGGTTGCGAAAGCCGCCGTGGTGCAACTGCGCCGAGGTGCCGTAGACCAGCGCCTGTTCGCGCTCGGCCAAGGCGACCAGCGCCGGCACGTCTGCCGGGTTGTGTTGCAGATCCTCGTCCATCGTGACGACGGTGCGGCCGCGCGCCAGACGGATGCCGCAGAGCAGCGCGGGGTGCTGACCGTAGTTGCGCCGAAAAAGCAGCGCCCGCACCCGCGGGTTTTCAGCCGCCAACTTCTGCACTTGCGCCCACGAGCCGTCGCGCGGCCGATCACACACGAACAAGATCTCCCAGTCGCGGTCGTGCAGTGCCGCCGCCAGCCCCGCGGCCAGCTCAGCCACGGTCGCCTCGCCGCCGTACACCGGTACGACGACCGACACCTCGCACGAGGCCGTCGGACTCACCCGCGCCCTCCGGCGGCCTGGTCGCGGTGGGCACCGTCCAAAATCCGCTTCAGGTAGGCGCGGTAAGGGCCGTCTGGCGTGTTGGCAATGCAGTTGGCCAGCCCGGCCGCGTCCAGGTAGCCCATGTGGAAGGCCGCTTCTTCGGGCGAGCCGACGAACAGGCCCTGCCGCGTCTCGATCGTGTGCACAAAATTCGAGGCTTCTAGCAGACTTTCGGGCGTACCCGTGTCCAGCCAGGCGATGCCGCGACCCATGGGCATCGCAGTCAGCTGGCCGCGCTGTAGGTAGCGCCGGTTCAGATCGGTGATTTCGAGCTCGCCGCGCGCCGACGGGGTGACGGCATCGGCCTCGGCCGCCGCACCCGGCCCGTACAGATACAGCCCCGGCACAGCCCAATTCGACTTGGGCTGCTTGGGCTTCTCTTCCAGCGAGCGCGCTTTGCCGTCGGGACCGAACTCGACCACGCCATACTCTTGCGGGTTGTGGACGTGGTAGGCAAACACGGTGGCGCCCGCGCCGTTGCTGGCCATCGCGGCACGCAGGAAATCCAGGCGACCATAGATCAAGTTGTCGCCCAGCATCAGAAAGGCCGAGTCATTGCCGATAAACTCGCGGCCAATTTGCAGTGCCTGGGCAATGCCCTTGGGCTCGGCCTGTACGGCGTATTGCAGCTGGATACCCCAGCGGCGGCCGTCGCCCAGCAGCGCCTCGAAGCGGCCGATGTCTTCGGGCGACGAGATGATCAGCACCTCGCGCACACCCGCCACCAGCAAGGTCGTCAGCGGGTAGTAGATCATCGGCTTGTTGTAGATCGGCTGCAGTTGCTTGCTGGCGACTTGGGTGACCGGGTAGAGACGCGTACCTTTGCCACCGGCAAGCAGAATTCCCTTGAAGTGCGTCATGCGGCGTCCTTGTCCGGCGGCATAGCCCGCCTGGGTCGCTTCCGCGGCGGCACAAGGATAGGCGAGCCCTGGGGCAGTGTCCACCGCTGGCGGCAACACCGTAGTTGCGGCAGCTTGTGGGCGTCAGAGGCGCTGGGCCATCACCAGCAGCGATCCGCCAACGGGCAGGTCCAGGCCCTGCGCCACCAGCCGGCGCTCCAGCCCCATCACCGCCAGAAGCACCCGGTTCAAGGCGGGATTCATCCGCAGATCCGGGTCGATGCCGTCTTGCACGGGCGGGCGGTGCCGCTGCGCGATCCGCGACGCCCACATGGCGGGCGCCAGCAGGCTGACGAACGACGTCGCGCTGCGCAACTGCAGACCAGCCTCGGCCACCTTCTGCAGCAGTTCCGGGCGGGTATAGCGGCGCTTGTGGTGCGCGTATTCGTCCATGCGGCTCCACAGCGCCGGGTGCTGCGGCACCGTGAGCAGCAGGTGCCCACCTGGGCGCAACGCCGCCGCCATTTGGGCCAGGGCCCGGCGGTCGTCGTCCAGGTGCTCGATCACGTCCAACGCACCGATCAAGTCGAACTCGTCGCGAAACGGCAGGTGGGTCGCATCCAGCTGCAGCAGGTGCGCTTGCGGCACCGCGCGCGCGGCAAAATTCAGTCCTTCCGTGTAGATGTCGCTCCCCCACAACTCGGTTTTGGGGTACACCTGGGCCAGCATCCCGAGCACAAAGCCGGTGCCACAGCCGATCTCGAGCAGCCGCTCCGGGCGCAGCTGCAGCTTGCCGAGCTGTTGGGCCAACAGGCGATTGCGCCCTACGAACCAGAAGTTGCGGGACTGCAGCTGGGCCGACGCGCGGAACAAGCTGGCGTCGTAGCCATCGTTGCCATCTGCCAGTTGGGGAGCCAGGCAGGCAAAACCGTCGCGCAACCCGGCCCGCCAGCCGCAGGCGCCGCAGCACCACTCCGGACCGGATAGGGCTTGCCCGCAGGCTGTGCAAACACGCATCGGGTTGGCCAAGGCGACGCCGCGCCGTCGGGTCGGGCAGCCTATGCGCTCCACTCCCCACGGTCAATGCGCTTGCCCCACTGGCGATCCGCCGCGGCCAAAGGCATCCTACGGGTGCCGCGCCCCTTGGGCCCAGTCCCGGGGCGCCGCCCAAGGAGAGCCCCATGCCCAAAGGCCAAGAGAAGCCCGACAAGTCGAACAAGCCGAAGCTGACCACCAAGGAAAAGCAGCAGAAAAAGAAAGAGAAGCAGGCGAGCAAGTCGGGCAGCTAGCCCAACCGTCCTGCGCTTTGCCGCAAGAACGTGCGGTTGCTGGGCCAGCGCAGCGCGCCCGCGACCAGGATCCGACCCAGGTGGGCAGCATGGCTCCTCAACCTGGGTAGATGCTTGTTTTTTGCAGAGCAGCCGCGCCCCCTGCCTGGAGTTCCCGTGCCGACCATCACTGTTCACGAAATTGGCCAAGATGCCCGCAAGGCCGTCATCTTGCTTAAAATGTTCCGCATTGGTCGCGACCCCACCTGCGAACTGGTGCTGGACAGCCCCACGGTGTCGCGCCAGCACGCCGTGGTCCACATGGACGCGCCGACCGGCAACTGGTTCATCACCTGCGCCTCGCACACCAACCCGGTCGTGGTGAACCGCAAGCTCATCGACGACATGGTCTTCTTGCCCGAGGGCGCGGAAATCCTTATCGGCAGCGACCACTTGCTCATCTTTGGCGAGTCGGCGTCGCGCAGCGCTGTGCAAGAGGTGGGGCAAGCGCGCTTCGTCAAGATGCGTTGCCCCAGCTGCCAATGGACTGGCATGGTCAACTTTGCCCGCCGCGACGCCCCGTGTCCGCGCTGTGGCGGCCAGGGTCTGCACGCCGCCGATGCCTACGTGCCGCCGGTGTTCGACAACGCCCGCTGGCGCCAGCCCACCGTGGGCATGGAACTCGAGGAGGTGCGCGACTCGTTCCACCGCCTCAAGGCCGCCAAGCGCAGCTACGTCGTCCGCGTGGATGACTGGGTCAATGGAGGCACCCGCCACGACCTGGTCGAGGGCGAGACGCTGACGATCGCCCGCGACGGGCCGCTCAAGCTGCGGGGCTTGGTTCACGGCCAGGTGACCATCGCGTGGAACGGTGCAAGTTGGGAATTGCGCAGCGATCTCTCGTTCGGCACCGTGCGCGTCAACGGCGACGTGGTGACGAGCTTTGAGCTCTGGGCCGGCGACGTGATCGAGGTCGGCAGCTGCCGCTTTCGCGTCGACACCGAGTAGCCCCCTACCGCCCTGGGAACAGCCGCATGAGCCAGCCCCATCCGATCACGTTGGCCCCGCCCGAGTGGAGCAACCGCCAGTTCTTTGATGCCTATGCCGCGCCCAGCCGAGTGGGGCTGGTGGGCTTGGCCAGCTGGATCGACCGGCGCATTCGCCGCAGCCAGCGCCGTCTGGACCCAGAGCGCCAGTGGAGCTTGTGGAGCCACGCGTTCTTGCTCGAGGGCCGCCGGCAAGACGGCGAGCACTGGCTGCTCGAAAGTGACCTGGACCTGCACAGCCACTTCATCCGCCTGGGCGTTCAAGAAAATCGCCTGGACAAGTATTCTGCCGAAGACGAGGCACCAACCGTGGCCGTGCTGGATTTTGGCCTGGACGGTGCCCAAACCGAGCAGGTCATGGCCGCGGCGCTGAACCTGCTGGGTGCGCGGACACGCTATAGCATCCCCAAAGTGTTCGCGACTTGGCTCGCGCTGCAGCAGGGGCAGTTGGGTCGCCGCTTTGGCCGCGACGACCAGCGCGCTGTGTACTGCTCAGCGTTCGTGTGTCAGTGCTACCAAGCGGCCGGCTTGGATCTGGCGCCCGGTGTGCTCGTCGACAACGCGCTGCCCGAGCTTCTGTGGTCCGCGCCGCAGCCGCACCAGGCCTGGCTGCTCGATCGGGTTCCCAGCAAGTCCTAGAGAGCGGATCAATTTGAGTTCTTCGCCGCGCCGCACCCGCCGCAATTGGAGCGGCGAGTCCCCAACGGGGCGAGCTTGCGAACCACTGAGCATCAACGAGTTTTCGTCAGCGAGTGGTCTCGTTGCTCTGAACCTAAGATTTTTGATCGATGTTCTGGTGCGGGAGCCGGTTCGGCCCAGGGCAAGGCGCAGGTTTTCGAGTCGATTCAGCCGATTCCGCAGGATGGGTGCCGTTACTTGGCCGGTTCAGCGGCCCCCGTCGGCTGGGCGGGACGCGGCTTGCGCCCACGCGGCAGTTGCGGCGGCTCGATGTCGTGGAGTGTGTCGCGCGTCGGCGGCCGGTCCAGGTTGGTCACCTCAAGCGGCTCCCACTCCTGCGCGTGGAACATGCCCGACAGCCGCTCTGCGGCCGAACGAGCCTTTAGGATGCGGTCGCGCAGCTCGGGCGAAAAGCCATCGGCGAGCAGCTCGATGGTCGGCCGTCGTCGCAGCGGGCGCACAGGGTCGGCCCGGCCGATGGTGGCGGCGTGGTCCACGTTGACGTGGCGAATCCGCCGCTCAAGGGCCAGCAAAAAGGTCTCGAGCTGTTCGTCGCTTGGGTGCAACTCCACCGCGCTGCCGTCGATCACCGGTTCAAAGCCGGGCAGCCCTGGTCCTTCTTGGCGAAAGTCGTGGAAAAGGCGCACCCACAAAGGGCTGGGCGTTGGCTCCAAGTCCACACGAATGACCAGCAGGTGGCTGAAATCCGGATGCAGGCCAACGACGTGCACCAGACTGGGGCGAATGTTGGACATGGCGTTTCTCGGCGGGTAGAGGGCGAGAAGTCGACAAGCTGCCGCAATAGGCAGGCGCAGTGGGGGCTTGGGCGGGATAGACGAGTACTTTGGGGGGCGCCGCAGGGTGGGAAGTCCCCGCGACCCTTGCAGGATAGCCGCGCCGCACTCGCTGAGCAAGCCCAATCGCGCGGCACTTGACCTGCGTCGCTGTTCGCCACGCTTGCGTCACAACCAGCCGTACTCTTGCTGTGTTGCCTGCCTGCCGCCCTGAATCCGCGCCGTGCCGGCCGCGTTGTCGAAAGCAAGCGCGGCGGCCCGTTCAACACCGCCCGCGGGGTCCCAAGTGGGCCCTTTCTTGGCAGGCAGGCGCCCAAACGCGCCGGAGGTTCAGGTCATGTGGAACAAGCGCAGCGCATGGTTGGTCGCGATTCTTTTTGGTCTCGGCTCGTTCCTGGGTGTGGCGCTCGCGACCGAAGTGCCTAAGGACAAAGCCGAAATCAAGATCGACCTGATCAAGGGCAAAAAGGGCGCGGTCAAATTCCCCCACGCCAAGCACGCCGGGGAGTTCAGAGACGCCAAGGGCCAAGCGATCGGCTGCAAGACATGCCACCACACCGAAAAGGGTGAGCCCAAAAGTGTCAAAGATGTCAAGGGCTGCGGCGACTGCCACGTGGCTGACGGCCAACCGCAAAAGGAATTCGGCGGCAAAAAGGCGCCGGTGCTGGCGGTTGCCAAGGGCGACGACTTCGACAAGGGCACCGTGATCTTCCACAAGACTTGCCTGGACTGCCACAAGTCCGTGGCCAAGGGGATCCCAGAGAAGGCGGCGATCGACAAGTGCAAGGCCTGCCACGGCAAGTAGCCGCTCGGCGGGCGCTCGCACCTCCGACCCCGGCTTGACAAATCCCCAGTGCCGGGGTCGGATGTGCGCATGAAGCTCCACTACCACCCGTTGTCCTCTTACTCGCGCAAGGCGGCCATTGGCCTGGGTTTGCGCGGCGATTCCATCCCTTTGCAGGTCGTAGATGCGCTGGCCGGCGGGCTGAAGACGCCCGACTACTTGCGCCTCAATCCGTTTGGCAAGATGCCCGTGCTCGAACTGGACGATGGCTCGGCGATCTTCGAGTCCACGTCGATTCTGGAGTACCTTGAGGAGCTTGGCCCGCGGGTGCTGTTGCCGCCTTCGCTGGAGCGGCACGCCCGTCACCTCGATCGCTTGGGTGACCTGTACCTGCTCGATCCGATTGGCAAGTTCTTCTGGAACAAGCAACCCGAGGTCCGCGCCGCTACCGTCGCGACCATGGGCAAGGCATTTGGGGTGTGGCAGGCCGTGCTGGCCGATGGCCGGCCTTTTGTGTGCGGCGAGAGCATCACCCTGGGCGACCTAGCGGCGGCGGTGGCGTTGCACTACGCGCAGACCGAAGGCGTGGAAGTGCCTGACTTCATGGCGGCCTATCGCGACCGCCTGTTTGCGAACCCGGTACTGCAGGCCTCGTCGCAGGCGGCGCTGCCGTACGTGGCGGCGACCTTGCCGCGGCGTCAGCCCAGCTAGATTCCCAAATCCATTCCATAGATTGCGGGCCCGTCGGCGCCACCTATCGCCGAAGCGGACCCGTTGGCAGCTCCTTTGAGCTGCCAACCGGACGCCGCTTGGGAAGCACAGGGCCTACCAGCACAAGCTGTTGTGGTTCATGCCGTGGCAGGTGCCGCTGCAGCGGCGGGTGGTGCAGTTGCCGCTGGCGGCCGCCGAGGTGACCGAGCCCGAGCCCGTAGGCGGCACGATGGTGGTCAACACGTCGCGGGTGCCGTTCAAGTGGGTCGAAGCCGCGGCCGACGGGTGGCAATTGACGCAGCCCAAGCCCTCTTGCGCGTGCTTGCTGTGCTCGCCCGTGGTGGGCGCGGCGGCGTGGCAGGTGCCGCAGCTGCCCTTGGTCCAGGTGCCGCCGGCCCAGTACGGGGTCACCACCGGGGCGCCGCCGCGGCCGTTGCTGTGGCAGGTGCCCACGCAGGTGCCGCGGGCGGTGGCCGGCGTGCCCGTGGTGGCGGCCACGTTGAACGTCATGCCGTTGGCCGCACCGGCAGTAAAGGTGACGTCGCCGTGGTGGCCGGCGGTGGTCAGATCCGCCGAGTACACGTACTGCATGGCGTGGGCGATGTCGCCCGCGGCCGGGACGGTGTGGCAGGTGGTGCAGGCAAAGGCCACGTGGGTGGGCGATGCCGTCAAGTGTGCCGTGTGGCGACCCACGCCAAGGGTGTTCGTGGCCGCAGCTTGCTCGTTGGCCACGCCGACGGGCGGGGCGTTGCTGCTGCCCTTGACGCCGTGGCAGAAGTCGCAGGCCTTCCAGTCGCCGCCGTGGCAGCTGCTGTTGGCGCACGACACGCCCACCGTGCCGCCCAGCAGGTCGGCGCCGTGGCACTGCGTGCAACTCACGTTGTGCTCGTCGCGCTGCTGATTGCGCACAAAGTAGTTGCTGCCGTGGTGGTTGGTGCCAAACTTCGGCGTGGTCCAGCCGCTCAAGTCGTGGTACTTGTTCGACTCTTTGACGCCATTGACGTGCAGCGTGCGGTCCTTCCAGGTGGTGGCGTTGTTGGCCGGGTTGAAGGCCGCGACCACCGCGGTGTGGCAGATGCTGCAGTCGGTGTGGGCCACGTGGCTGCCGCCGGGCGGGTTGGTGTGACACGTGGTGCCGCAGGCGTCCTGCGTGCCGTCGACCTGGGTCCACAGCGGTGTGCGGTTGATGGTGCCGCCCGTCTTGGCCGCGCCCAGGCCCGAGCCGTGGCACCAGTTGTTGCTGCACTTGGCGTCGATCGCGTAGCTCGGCGTCAGGTTGCCGGCGTTGCTGGGCGCGCTCCAGTTCAGGTCGCTGGTGCCGTTGGCGTGGGTCATCGAGACCGGGACCGTGTGGCAGTCGGTGCACTGGCCGTCGCGGTGCCAGGTCGAGTTGACGCCCAAGTGCGCGGCGTGAGCGCCCACGGCCTTCTGGGTGGTCTGGGTCTCGCCCTTGCTGCCAATGGGCGGCGCCGGGTTGTTGGCCACCTTGTCGCCGTGGCAGCTAGTGCAGGTCACGGTGCCGGTGTCGATCTTGCCGTCGATGTGCAACTGGGCATCCTGCCACACCACCGTGGGCGGTGTGCCCATGACGATCGACTTGATCACCGCGCCGTGGCACTGCGCGCAGTTCTCGTTTTGCGGGTGCGGCGTCGCCGGCGGCAGCGTGTGACACGTGGTGCCACAGGCGTCCCAGCTGCCGTTGACGGTGGTCCACACCGGCGTGCGCGCCACGGTGCCGCCGGTCTTGGGCCCGTACAGCGTGTTGCCGTGGCAGTAGGCGCCGGTGCAGGTCAAGTTGCTGGCGACGAACTGCGGGTTGGCGCCGTTGAGCGCCGACGTACCGCCCCAGCTAAAGTCGACGTTGCCATTGGAGTGGCCAACCGAGGCGGGCACGCTGTGGCAATCGGTGCACTGGCCGTTGCGGTGCCAGGTGCTGGCGGTCAAGTGCTGGCTGTGGGCGCCCACGGCGGCGTCGCTGGTCTTGGTCTCGCCCTTGGTGCCCAGCGGCGGCGCTGGGTTGTTGGCGACGGCGTCGCCGTGGCAGCTGGTGCAGGTCAGGGTCTTGACCTCGACCTTGCCGTTGATGTGCAAGGTGGGGTCGGCCCAGGTCGCCGTCTTGGCCACCGCGTCGTAGCCGCTGATCACCTGATTGTGGCACAGGTTGCAGGCGGTGTTGGGCGGGTGCGTGCCGCCGGGCGGGTTGGTGTGGCAGGTGCTGCCGCAGGCGTCTTGGCTGCCGTCCACCTTGGTCCACAGCGGGTTGTGGTTGACCGTGCCGCCGGTGGCCGCCGGAAGCAGGGTGGCGCCGTGGCAGTAGGCGTTGCTGCAGGTCACGGTGCTCTTGCTCCAGGTGGGGCTCGCGGCGTTGGCTACGGCCAGGCCGCTGAAGGTCACGTCGACGGTGCCGTTGGTGTGGGTCATCGACGTGGGCACCGTGTGGCAATCGCTGCAGAGCACCGCGCCGCGCCAGGTCGACGGGCCCATGTGCTGGGCGTGGGCGCCGACGGCGACTTGGGTGGTCAGGGTCTCGCCCTTGGTGCCCAGCGGCGGCGACGGGTCGTTGGCTACGGCGTCGCCGTGGCAGCTGGTGCAGCTCATGCCCACCACGTCGACGCTGCCGTTGACGTGCAAGTCGGCATTCTTCCACACCGCCGTCTTGTTGGTGGCGTCGTAGCTGGTGATCACGCCAGCGTGGCACAGGTTGCAGTTGTTGCTCTGCGGGTGCGTGCCGCCGGGCGGGTTGGTGTGACACGTTGTGCCACAAGCCGCCTGGCTGCCGTCGACCTGGGTCCACTTGGGCGTCTGCATCACCGTGCCGCCGGCGTTGGCGCCCGGCAGCTTGCCGCCGTGGCACCAGTTGCCCGAGCAGGTAGCGGTGGTGGTGTTCCAAGCCGGCGTGGCCGTGCCCGAAGTGGCAACGCTGCCCCACGTCAGATCCACCACGTTGTTGGTGTGGGTCTGCGAGGTGGGGACGGTGTGGCAGTCGGTGCACACGCCGGCGCGGTGCCAGGCGCTGGAGCCCATGTGCTGCTTGTGCGCGCCCACGGCCTTGGTGGTGGTGGCCGTCTCGCCCAGGGTGCCCTTGGGCGGCATCGGGTCGTTGGTGCTGGCGGTACCGTGGCAGCTGGTGCAGGTCAGCGTGGTCAGCTGCAGGGTGCCGTCCACGTGCAGGCCCGGATCCTTCCAGGTCGCCGTGCCCGCCACCGCGTCGTAGCCGCTGATGACGGCGCCGTGGCACATGCTGCACTTGTCGCTGGTGGGGTGCGGGCCGCCGGGCGGGTTGGTGTGGCAGGTGCTGCCGCACTTGCCCTGGCTGCCGTCGACCTTGGTCCACGCCGGTGTGCGCATGATGGCGCCGCCCGCCTTGGCCGGTTCCAGGCTGGTGCCGTGGCAGTAGTTGCTGGCGCAAGTGGCCGTGGTCTTGTCCCACGTGGGCGTCTGGCTGGCCGTCTTGGGCAGCGTGCCCCAGGCGATGTCGGCGGTGCCGTTGCCGTGCTGCAGCGAGACGGGGACCACGTGGCAGTCGGTGCACTGGCCGGCGCGGTGCGAGCTGCTGGCGCCCAGGTGCTGGGCGTGCGCGCCGACGGCGACGGTGGTGGTGGCCGTCTCGCCCTTGGTGCCGACGGGCGGCGCCGGGTTGTTGCTCACCTTGTCGCCGTGGCAGCTGGTGCAAGTCAGGGTGCCCACGTCGATCTTGCCGTCGATGTGGAGCTTGCGGTCGGCCCACTTGACCGGGGTGGTCGCGGGGTCGTTGCTGGCGATCACGGTGGTATGGCAGGTGGCGCACTGGGTATTTTGCGGGTGCGTGCCGCCAGGTGGCAGGGTGTGACAGGTGACGCCGCACGCGTCCTGGGTGCCATCGACCTTGGTCCAGTTGGGCGTGCGCATCACGGTGCCGCCGCTCTTGGCGCCCAGCAAAGTGGCGCCGTGGCAGTAGTTGCCCGAGCAGGTGGTGGTCGTGCCGTTCCAGGCCGGGACCGCCAAGTCGGCGCTGGCCACGCTGCTCCAGCTCAGATCCACGCTGCCGTTGCTGTGGGTCATGGCGGCGGGGACGGCATGGCAGTCGGTGCAGGCCACGTCGCGGTGCCAAGTGCTGGTGCCGCCGTGCTGAGTGTGGGCGCCCACGGCCTTGGTGGTGGTGGCGGTCTCGCCCTTGGTGCCCAGCGGTGGCGCGGGGTTGTTGCTGGCCGCGTCGCCGTGGCAGGTCGTGCAGGTCAGGTTCACCACGTCGACCGTGCCATTGATGTGCAACGTGGCGTCCTTAAAGGTGGCGACGTTGGTGGTGGCGTTGTAGGCGGCGATGGTGGCCGGGTGGCAGGTGGCGCAGGCCGAGCTGGCCGGGTGGGTGCCGCCGGGCGGGTTGGTGTGGCAGGTGCTGCCGCAGGCGTCGTAAGTACCGTTGACCACATTCCAAATCGGCTGGCGGTTGGTGCCGCCGCCGCTCTTGGCGCCCATCAGGGTGGTGCCGTGGCAGTACGAGCCGGTGCAAGTCAACGTCGGCTGGTCAAAGGCCGGCTTGGCGGCGTCGCTGAGCGGCACGCTGCCCCAGGTCAGGTCGAGCGCGCCGTTGGCGTGCAGGTTCGAGGTGGGCACGCTGTGGCAGTCGGCGCACTGACCGGCGCGGTGCCAGGTGCTGGTGCCCAGGTGCTGAGCGTGCGCGCCCACGCCAGCGGCGGTGGTGGCGGTGTTGCCCAGCGTGTCCACGGGCGGCGCCGGGTTCTTGCTGGTCGCGTCGCCGTGGCACGTAGTGCAGTCCAGCGTCTTGATCTCGACGTTGCCGTTGATGTGCAGCAGCGGGTTCTTCCACACCGCGGTGTTCTTGGCGGCGTCAAAGCTGGTGATCACGGCGTCGTGGCACAGGTTGCAGGTGCTGCTCTGCGGGTGGCTGCCGCCGGGCGGGTTGGTGTGACACGTTGTGCCACATGCGTCTTGCGTGCCATCGACCTTGGTCCAGGTGGGCGTGCGCTGGATCTGTCCGCCCGGCTTGGCCGCCGCCAGGGTGCTGCCGTGGCAGTAGTTGCCGCTGCAGGTGGCGGCGTTGGTGTCCCACGTTGGGTTGGCCGTGCCGGTCTGGGCCAGGGTGCTCCAGGCCAAGTCGACCTTGCCGTCGGTGTGAGTCATCGACGTGGGCACGGTGTGGCAGTCGGCGCACTGGCCGGCGCGGTGCCAGCCGCCACTGCCCAAGTGGGCCTGGTGGGCGCCCACGGCCTTTTGCGTCGTCTGGGTCTGCCCTTGCGTGCCCAGCGGCGGGTTGGCGGCGCCGGTGACTGGGTCACCGTGGCAGCTGGTGCAGTTCAGTTGCGACAGCTCGACCTTGCCGTTGACGTGCAAGCTCGCGTTGGTCCAAGTGGCCTGGCCGGTGGCGGCGTCAAAGGTCTTGATGCTGGCGCCGTGGCAGGTGGCGCAGGCCGTGCTGGTCGGGTGGCTGCCGCCGGGCGGGTTGGTGTGGCAGGTCGAGCCGCAGGCGGCCTGGGTGCCGTCGACCTTGTTCCAGATCGGCTTGGCCAGGGTGGTGCCGCCGGTCTTGGCCGGCAGCAGGGTGGCGCCGTGGCAGTACGAACCGGTGCAGCCCAGCGTAGACGGCTCGAAATTGGTGTTGGCGCCGCTGGTCTGGGTCAGCGTACCCCAAGCCAGATCCAAGACGTTGTTGGCGTGGTTGACCGAGCTGGGCACCGCGTGACAATCGGTGCACTGGCCGGTGCGGTGCCAGCTGCTGCTGCTCAGGTGCGCGGTGTGCGCGCCCACAGCGCCGGCCGTGGTGGCCGTCTCGCCCTTGGTGCCCTTGGGCGGCGCGGGGTTGTTGGTGGCCGGGTCGCCGTGGCAGGTGGTGCAGTCGGCGCTGCTGACCTGGACGGTGCCGTCGACGTGGAGCTTGCCGTTCTGCCAGGTGGCGACGCCGGTGGTCGGATTCCAGGCCTTGATGACTTCGCCGTGGCAGGCCTGGCAGTTGTCGACCTGGGCGTGTCCGCCGCCGGGCGGGTTGGTGTGGCAAGTCGAGCCGCACTTGTCCTGACTGTTGTCCACCGTCGTCCAGGTGGGCGCGGCCAGCTTGCTGCCGCCGGTCTTGGCCGGAGCCAGGGTGGCGCCGTGGCAGTAGTTGCCCGAGCACTGCAGCTTGGTGGTGTCCCAAGTGGTCTTGGCGCCACCGGTCTGGGCGACGGTGCCCCAGGCCAGGTCGACCACGTTGTTGCTGTGCATGTTGCTGCTGGGCACGCTGTGGCAGTCGGTGCAGAGCGTGTCGCGGTGCCAATCGGTCGCCGTCAAGTGCGAGGCGTGGGCGCCGACTGCGCGGGTGGTGGTGGCCGTCTCGCCCTTGGTGCCCTTGGGCGGCGCGGGGTTCTTGGTGGTGGTGTCGCCGTGGCAGGTGGTGCAGTCCATGCCGGCCACTTCCACCTTGCCGTCTACGTGCAGGTTGGCGTTGGTCCAGGTGGCCTGGCCGGTGGCGGGGTCGTAGCTCTTGATGACGTCGACGTGGCAGGTGGCGCAGGCCGTGCTGGGCGAGTGAGTGCCGCCCGGCGGATTGGTGTGACACGTTGTGCCACAAGCGGCCTGGCTGCCGTCGACCTTGTTCCAGGTCGGCTTGACCATGATGCTGCCGCCGCTCTTGGCCGGGCCCAGGGTGGCGCCGTGGCAGTACGAGCCGGTGCAGCTGAGCGCCGTCAGGTCAAAGTTGGTGCTGGTGCCGCCGGTCTGAGTCAGCGAACCCCAGGCAAAGTCGATCTTATCGTCGGCGTGGCTGGTCGAGGTGGGGATGGCGTGGCAGTCGGTGCACTGGCCGCCCCGGTGCCAGGTGCTGGTCGCCAAGTGCGCGGCGTGGGCGCCGACGGCGGCGGTGGTGGTGGCGGTCTCGCCCTTGGTGCCCTTGGGCGGCGCGGGGTTCTTGGTGGCGGCGTCACCGTGGCAGGTGGTGCAGTCGGCGCCGGTGACCTGGACGGTGCCGTCGACGTGGAGCTTGCCGTTCTGCCAAGTGGCGGTGCCGGCAACCGGGTCCCAGGTCTTGATGACTTCGCCGTGGCAGGCCTGGCAGTTGTCGACCTGGGCGTGCTTGCCGCCGGGCGGGTTGGTGTGGCAGGTCGACCCGCACTTGTCTTGGCTGTTGTCCACGGTGGTCCAGGTGGGGGCGGCCAGCTTGGTGCCGCCGACCTTGGCCGGCAGCAACGTGGCGCCGTGGCAGTAGTTGCCCGAGCATTGCAGCTTGGTGGTGTCCCAAGTGGTCTGGGCGCCGCCAGTTTGCGCTACGCTGCCCCAGACCAGATCCACGATGCCGTCGCTGTGCAGGGTGCTCTTGGGCACGCTGTGGCAATCGGTGCACTGGGTGTCGCGGTGCCAGTCCGTGGCCGTCAAGTGCGAGGCGTGGGCGCCGACGGCGCGGGCGGTGGTAGCGGTCTCGCCCTTGGTGCCCTTGGGCGGCGCGGGGTTGTTGGTCACCTTGTCGCCGTGGCAAGTGGTGCAGTCCATGCTGGCGATCTGCAGCTTGCCGTCGATGTGCAAGGCCGCGTTGTTCCAGTTGGTCTGGCCATTGGCCGGGTCGTAGCTCTTGACGACGTCGCCGTGGCAGGTGCCGCAAGCCGTGCTGGTGGGGTGGCCGGCGCCGGGCGGGTTGGTGTGACACGTTGTGCCACAAGCGGCCTGGCTGCCGTCGACCTTGTTCCAGGTGGGCTGGCGCATCACCGCGCCGCCGGTCTTGGCGGGCTCCAGCGTGGCGCCGTGGCAGTAGGCGGCGTTGCAAGTCAGCTTGGTGGGGTCGAAGTCCGGCTTGGCGCCGCTGGTCTTGGCCAGCGCGCCCCAGGTCAGCTCCACCTTGTCGTTGGCGTGCATCGGGTCGGTGGGCAGCGTGTGGCAGTCGGTGCACTCGCCGGCGCGGTGCCAGGTGCTGGCGCCCAAGTGGGCGGCGTGGGCGCCGACGGCGGCGGTGGTGGTCGCCGTCTCGCCCTGGGTGCCCTTGGGCGGCGCGGGGTTCTTGGTCGCTTCGTCGCCATGGCAGGTGGTGCAAGTCAGGTTGGCGGTGTCGATCTTGCCGTCGATGTGCAGGTTGGCGTTGGCCCAGCTGGCCACACCGGTGTTGGCGTCGTAGCTGGCGATCACGGGGCCGTGGCAGGCTGCGCAATTGCTGGCCTTGGGGTGCATGCCGCCGGGCGGGTTGGTATGGCAAGTGGTGCCGCAGGCATCCTGGCTGCCGTCGACCTTGTTCCAGATGGGCTTGGTGTTGATGGTGCCGCCCGCCTTGGCGCCCACTTGATTGCCGCCGTGGCACCACGTGTTGGCGCACGCCGCGGTCTGACCGTCAAAGGTGGCGACGCTGCCGCTGGCGACGGCGACCGCGCTCCAGGTCAGCTCGACGCTGCCGTTGGCGTGGGGGATTTGCACAGGCACGACGTGGCAGTCGTTGCACTGCACGGCGCGGTGCCAGTTGCCGCCGGCCAGGTGTTGCGCGTGGGCGCCCACGGCGACGTCGGTGGTCTTGGTCTCGCCCTTGGTGCCCAGCGGCGGCGCGGGGTTCTTGGTGGCCGGGTCGCCGTGGCAGCTCGTGCAGGTGGCGCCCAATTCCACGTCGACTTTGCCGTCGATGTGCAGGTTGGCGTTGGCCCAGACCGCGGTCTTGGTGGCCGAGTCGTAGCTCTTGATGGCGGCGGTGTGGCACAGCTGGCAGGCCTTACCGGGCGGGTGGTTGCCTCCGGGCGGATTGGTGTGGCACGCGTTGCCGCAGGCCTCTTGGCTGCCGTCCAGGGTGGTCCAGGTCGGCTTGCGGACGGTGGTTTCACCACCAAAGTCCGCCTTGAGCGTGGTGCCGTGGCAGTAGGTGTTGCTGCAGGCCAGGTCGCCAAAATTGTAGTCACCCTGCTTGGCCAGCGGCCCCCAGATCAGATCCGTCGCTCCGTTGAGGTGGGTGGGCGTCGCGGGGTCCAAGAAGACCTTGGGCACCTTGTGGCACTCGTTGCA
Source organism: Myxococcales bacterium (assembly GCA_037441385.1). Classification (GTDB taxonomy): domain Bacteria; phylum Myxococcota_A; class UBA9042; order UBA9042; family UBA9042; genus SXRM01. The sequence continues at coordinate 71,799 of JBBISH010000010.1, read as the reverse complement.
GGCCACAGTCTTGTGCCAGTTGGCGACGCCGACGTGCGACGCGTGCGCACCCACGCCATGTTCTTTGGGGTCGCTTTGACCCTTGGTATCCACAGGCGGCGACGGGGATTTCAGGGCGGCATCGCCGTGGCAGTAGAAGCACACCGGCTCCCACTCGGCCGGCGGCGGTTCCCAGGGCTTGGCATCGCTGCCGACGTCTTGGGCGGCCGTATCGCTCGTCGTATCGGCACCGGTGGTGTCGTTGGCGCTGGTATCGGCCGCGGCGTCGGGGGGCACCACGTCGTCTACGCTGTCGGCCACGGTCGCGTCCACGGGCTCGATGTCGCTGGGGGCGGCGGCATCGGCATCGGCAACGGCCTCGTCGGGCTGCTGGGTTTGATCGTCCACGGCCGTATCCGGCCAGATCGGCAGGTCGGGCAGCGGGCCTACGCCGTCCTTGCCGTCGTCCGCGTCTTCGGTGTCGCTGGCGTCGTCGCCGTCGAGTTGGTCAGGCGCGTCGGCCTGAGCGTCGTCCGTTGCGGCGTCCGTATCTTGCTCATCGGCAGTCTGGCCATCGCCCACCAGGCCGTCGTTGACAGTGCCATCGCTGGCAGCACCGTCCGTGGCGGCGCCATCGCTTTCCAAGCCATCGCTTTTGTTGACATCGCCCGTGCCGCCGTCTTCTGCGTCACCTTGGGCGTCCGAAAGACCCACGCTGGAGTCGTCCTTGGCGTCGGCCTTGGCACCTTGGCCCGTGCCGTCGCTGGCTACGTTGTCGCCGCAGCCGGCCTGGCTTGCCGCCAACGCCAGGGCACACACGAACGCCAGGTAAGCCCTGAGAGGTGAACGGGAGTTCACGAGACTCAACATGGAAGTCAGCGATGGACGGTGCATGGTGCACTCCGCGTCGGGGCTGCGGCTCAGCGGGGGCTGGGGCGCGGCTGGCCGACACGTGAGGAGGAGGGCATGGATCGCGGCCCGATCTCCCCCGAGTGAGGCCGCATACGCAACATGCTCTGTCACGTACAGTCGCACCTTGATCAAAATCAAGCCACGTCTTGTCGAAAATCAAATTCCCCAAGTCGGTGGCAGTCGCTTCAACGCAACAGACAAGAATCACGCTCGATTGACTTGCGTGTCGTTGTGTCACGGCTTTATGACAAAGCATTGAACTCCGCATATCCATCCGGACATAGAGGGCCCCGGGGCAGGCTGCTGATTCGCGAGCGATTCGCGGCAATGGTGCGGCGAAGCCCCGACCGCGCTGGGTGATGCTGGGTGATGCACGTCAACTTCCGGGCGCCCCTTCTGACAATTCTGTGACACACTATGGAGTCAGATATCCGTTGACTTCTTGCCTCCGCGGCGCGCCAGCGCGAGCATGCCGGTAGCCCGGAGGGAGAGCTGGGCAGCTTCTGTCGAATCAGAACCAAGGATATTTATGAACACTTCTAAGAACGCCCGGCTCCTGCTCCTGGCGCTTGCCGCAAACGCCACCTTTGCCAGCGCTGTCTTCGCGGATGGTCATCCGACTATCGAGTCGTCTGATTGGCGGCTCAGCTTTGACGGACAGTACCGCCTGCGCGGCCAGTTCGACAGTGGCAAAGACGTCAAAGGCACCGACGCCATCGAACGTGAGTGGCTGTCGCACCGGGCCCGGCTGGGCGTCACCGCCGAGCGGGCCGGCGGCCCCAAGCTAGTCTTGCGGTTGCAGGATACGCGCGTGTGGGGCGAAGAGACCGATCCGCTGGGCGGCGGCACGCAAGCCAGCTCGGCGCTGGGCCTGGACATTCACGAGGCGTATGCCCTGATTCCGCTGGGGATGCCGCAACTTACCCTGCAGGCCGGCCGCCAGGAGATCAACCTGGACAGCCAGCGGCTGGTGGGCGCCGTGGACTGGACCCAACGGGCGCGCCGCTTTGACGGTACCCGGCTGCGCTGGAACGAAGGTCCGCTGGATGTGAGTGCGATTGCTACGGTTCTGACCGAACGCGACATGGGCGACGCCGATGGCCACGTGGGCGTGTCGGCGGGCGACATCTGGTTTGGTGGCCTGCACGGACGCTACGCCGTGAGCGACGCGGCGCGGGTGTCGCTGCTGTGGCTGGCCCGCAAGAACGACAGCGTCGTGCCGGCGGCCAACGAGTTGCGCCACACCGCGGGCCTCTACGCCGACGGCAAGGTGGCCGGACTTAGCTATACCGCTGAATTTTATGATCAGTTTGGCCACACCGGCGCCAAGGACATCAGCGCATGGATGGCCGGTGCGCGGTTGGCGTATGCCCTGCCGGTGGCGGCGACCCCCACGATCGGCCTGGTGTTCGACGAACTGTCGGGCGATGGCAACGCCGAGAACGCCTTTGACACCCTGTACGCCACCAATCACAAGTACTACGGCGAAGTGGACATGTTCTTGAACATCCCCAAGCACACCGCCAACCGCGGCCTGCGCGACATTGGGGTGACCGTGGCCGCCAGCCCGCTCAAGGACCTGAGCGTGGGCGCGGACTTCCACATCTTTGCCAGCCACGCCCTGGCCGGCAAGGCGCTGACCGACGCCAAGGATGTCCAGCCCAAGACCGATCTGGGCCAGGAGCTGGACGTGCGCGCCACCTGGAAATTCGCTCCGGGCGCGTCTTTGTACGCGATCTACGGTATGTTCCTGCCGGGCGAGGCGATGCGCTCGATCAAGAAGTACGCCGACACCGTCGAGCTGACCACCGAGCACTTTGGCGCCCTGACGCTGAACACGGCTTTCTAGTCCAAGGAGGGAAACCATGCGAGCCCTGCTAGTATTGTTCATGAGTTGTTTGACCAGCACTGCCCTCGCCGCCCCGCCGGCGCCAGCGCACAGCCCGGCCGTCACGAGCGGCCTGCCCACTTCGATCAGCGCCGAGACCAAGGAGTGCCTCGGCTGCCACAAAGACGACTCGCCGGCCCAGTACCAGCAGTGGGGCCAGAGCAAGCACTACCGCGCCAACGTGGGCTGCTACGAGTGCCACCGCGCCGAAAAGAGCGACGCCGACGCGCTGGACCACAACGGCTTTACCATCGCCGTGCTGGTCACGCCCAAGGACTGCAGCCGCTGCCACGCCCGCGAAGTTGCTGAATTTGCTGGATCGCGCCACAGCAAGGCCGGGCAGATCATCGGCTCGCTGGACAACACCCTGGCCGAAGTGGTCGAGGGCAACCGCGGCTTCAAGACGCCAGGCTTCCCCGGCGGCAATTCCGCTGCAGCCGTCAACGGTTGCTGGCAGTGCCACGGCTCGACGGTCAAGGTCAAGGACGGCAAGCTCGACGTGGCCTCGTGGCCCAACAGCGGCGTGGGCCGGCTGAACCCCGACGGCAGCGAGGGCTCGTGCGCGGCCTGCCACATGCGCCACGACTTCTCGGCCGCGCAGGCCCGCCACCCCAACACCTGCGGCAAGTGCCACCTGGGCCCGGATCACCCGCAAAAGGAGATCTACGAAGAGAGCAAGCACGGCATCGCCTTTGCCGCCAACGTGGGCAAGATGAACCTGGACTCCCCCAAGTGGATCGTCGGCGAGGACTACTCGGCCGCGCCCACCTGCGCCACCTGCCACATGTCCGCGACCCGCAAGCAGGGCGTCACTCACGACATTGGCATGCGCATCAGCTGGAACAACCGCCCGGTCCTGTCGGTGCGGCCCGAGGTCGCGGATGCCAAGATGGGCCTGCCCGGCGGCAAGGTCGGCTGGGAAGCGCGCCGCAAGGCCATGAAAGACGTGTGCACCGCCTGCCACAACGAGGCGTGGGCCGACAGCTTCTACACCCAATACGACGCCAGCGTGACCCTGTACAACGACAAGTTCGGCAAGCCCGGCCTGGAGCTGTACAACGCCGCCAAGCCGTTGCTGGGCCCCGGCTTCTCGCAGATGATCGACTACGTCTGGTACGAGATCTGGCACCACGAAGGTCGCCGCGCCCGCCACGGTGCCGCGATGATGGCGCCCGACTACACGCACTGGCACGGCACCTACGAGGTGGCCCGCAATTTCTACGGCCACTACGTGCCGCTGCTGCGGGAATTAATCGAGAAGTTCAGCGGCTCGGCGGACAAGGGCAAGGCCGACGCCGCCAAGGCCCTGGGAGTCAAGCTCGACGCGGTGCTGGCCAGCCCCGACCACCAGTGGTTCCTGGGCAAGAAGGCGGACGCGGCCCCGGCCCCGGCCAAGTAGTCCCTTCGGCGCCCCCCACGCCGCTGGCGCGTCTGGTCCGGCGGCGTTGGGGGGCATTTTCTGCGCCCGGACCTATACGGAATTCGCCTGAATCGGCTCGAAATCTCCGGCAATTCTCCGGGCTCGAACCGGGGTCCCCGCCTGATTCTCGCCAGTTGCACAACAGGTCAAAGAAGGCATACAGGCGCGAATCAGGCGGAGGGCGTATCAGGTCTGGGCTTGAGAGGTCTGGGCTTGAGAGGTCTGGGCTTGGCTCCGCGGCCCCAGCCAGCGCACGACGGTCGAGAAAATCTGTTCTGGTTCAAAAGGCTTGGCGACAAAGTCGTCCATACCGGCGTCGATGCATTGCTGGCGGTCCTCGACAAACGCGTTGGCGGTCATGGCCACGACCGGCAGAGTGCCCTTGGGCCACTTGGCGCGCAGCAGCCGGGTCGCTTCCAGGCCACTCATCACCGGCATCTGCATGTCCATCAGGACCAGCGCGTAGTCGCCCGCCATCGCCAGTTCGGCCCCAGCCTTGCCGTCGCTCGCCACGTCCACCGCCAACCCGGCATCGCGGAGCATCGAGCGCGCCACTTCTTGATTGACCGCGTCGTCTTCGACCACCAGCACTCGCGTGCCCAAGAACTCGGTGCGCAGCCGTTGCTCGGCCTGACCGCGCGGCGCCGGCACCGTATCCCGCGCCAGGTCGGTGCCTTTCTTCAGCTGCGCCGTAAACCAAAACGTACTACCCACGCCCACTTGGCTGGTCATCCCCGCCTCGCCGCCCATCAACTCGGCCAGCCGCCGGGTGATGGCCAGGCCCAGCCCGGTGCCGCCAAACTTGCGGGTCATCGAGCTATCGGCCTGGTAGAAGGGCAAGAACAGCCGCTCGGCCGTCGCCGCATCAACGCCGATGCCTGTGTCTTGCACCTCAAAGCGCACGACGGCGTAGTCGGCGGTCTCGCGAGCGAGCTTGGCGCGGATGTGCACACTGCCCTTCTCGGTGAACTTGATGGCATTGCTCACGTAGTTGAGCAGCGCCTGCTCGATGCGCGTGGCGTCGCCCACCAGCGTCTGCGGCAGGTCAACGGAACTCACCTCGAGCCGCAAGCCCTTGGCCCGCGCCGACTCCTGCAACATCGACGCGACGTTAGCGGCAATCGCCGCGACGTGCATCGGCCCCTCGTTCAGCACCAGCTTCTGCGCCTCGATCTTCGACAAGTCCAAGATCGCGTTGATCAACTCGGTCAAGTGCCGCCCGGCGGCCACCAGCTTGATCAGCCGCTCGCGTTGCTCGGCGGTCAGCGGCGTTCGCTCGATCAGGTGCGCCATGCCCAAGATGGCGTTGAGCGGCGTGCGGATCTCGTGACTCATGTTGGCCAAGAAGGTGCTTTTGGCCACGTTGGCCGCCTCGGCCGCTTCTTTGGCGTGCAACAGCTCGGCGGTGCGGTCGCGCACCATCTCTTCCAGATGAAAGCGGTGCCGCGCCAGCTCGGCCTCGACGCGCAGCCGCTCGGTCACGTCGCGGGCTGCGGCAAACACGCCTTCGACCTCGCCCCGTTCGTTGCGATAGACCACGGCGTTGTACAGCACGTTGGTCACCGTTCCGTTCGTGTGCAGGATCGCCAGCGGATAGTCGACCACCCGGCCGTGCGAGAACACTTGGCGATAGCCCTGGCGCGCGCGCTCGGGCTCCGTGAAATAGTCGCAAAAATCGCTGCCTACCAGCTCGGTGCGGGTACGGCCGGTCACCTCTTCGGTGGCCCGGTTGACGTCGGTGATCCGCCCCTCGGGGCTGATCGTCACCAGGGGGTCCAAGCTGGCCTCGATCAGACTCCGCGCATAGCGGGCAGCTTGTTGCAGGGCCTGCTCGCCCTGTTTGCGAGCGGTGATGTCGCGCGCCACCGCATAGGTCACGCCTTCCTCGCGGTTGACGGTCGCGTGCCACAGCAGCCACCGCACCGATCCGTCTTTGCAGAGGTAGCGATTCTCAAAGGCTGCGGTATAGCCAATCCGTAGCTGACGCTGCATTTCGTCCACGGTCGCCTGGCGGTCGTCGGGATGGACGAACTCGATGAATGGCTTGGTCAAAAGCTCGGCCTCGCTGTAACCCAGCGCCTCGACAAAGGCCCGATTGACGCTTTTGAACGAGCCGTTGGGTTCGGCGATGCCCATCAGATCCGAAGCATTGTTGAAGAATTTTCCATAGTCGCCGCGCGTCTCGGTCGCCCGGTGCACGGTCCGCAGCCGCCACGCCAAGGCCGCCGCCAACGCGACCAGGCCTAGCCAAGCGCCAAGCCACGCGGCCGACAAGGTCGCCGGCAGCGTCGCCAGCCCCGCGCCGCCCACGGCAAGCAGGGCCACGGCCGCGGCCGTCCCCGTCCAGGTCGGAGCGCCGCGCAAAGCGGAAGCAGCATCCGCAGTCGGCTTGCCGTGTGCCACCGCCATCGCTGCCTCCCGTCCTCGGGTGGGACCGGCCCACCCGTGCACACCCCACCGGATCCGCGCCTGCAAGGCCTTTTTGACACTCCCTTCAACTAGCGAGAATCAGGCGGGGACCCCGGTTCGGGCCCGAAAAATTGCCCGAGTTTTCGATCCGATTCGAACGGAACGGGTAGGGGAGCCTGGTTGGGATCCGACGAACTGCATCCGTTTTTTTGAGCCGATTGGGGGAATCGGCATCGCAACTCACGGGCAACCTAGACCCGCAGGCCAATCCGGGCCAGGGGGTGGCCGCGCCCGTTTGTCACACCCGTACCACGCGTCCTTGGGGTTCGCGGGCCAAAGACGGTGATGCGCGAGCTCCGTCCGCAGGCATAGAACAGGCGACTTCCCAGCGAATAGACAGGAACCAGCGGTAGCCTTATACGAACCCCGTCTGATTCACGCCCGTACGGCTTCTCTGACCCGGTCTGCAACCGGCGAGAATCAGGCGGGGACCCCGGTTCGGGCCCGAAGAATTGCCCGAGTTTTCGATCCGATTCGGACGGAACTGGTATCAAGGCGGCGGGGATCGCTCCAACCACTCGAGCAACGTGGCATAGAGGACTTCGGGCCGCACCGGCTTGGCGATAAAGGCGTTCATGCCGGCGCCAAAGCAGCGCTCTTTGTCTTCGGCAAAGGCATTGGCCGTCATCGCCAGGATCGGGGTCTCGCGATGATTCGCAAGCTGGCGAATCTGCATGGTGGCCTGGATGCCATCCAATCTTGGCATCTGCATGTCCATGAGAATCAAGGCATAGTCGTTCTGCTTGGCCAGCGCCAGGGCCTCGGCACCGTCTCCGGCCACATCGACGACCAAGCCGACGTCCGTCAGCATCACCTCGGCAATCTCTTGATTGACCAACTCGTCCTCGGCCACCAGGATCCGGGCGCCCAGACAAGTGTGGCGCAGGATTTCGGCGGCCTGCGTGTCGTGCACGGCCACCGCTGCGGCCATGGCCGCCGTGCCTTTCTTGAGCCGGACGGTGAACCAGAAGGTGCTGCCCACGCCGGGGGTACTGGATGCACCAACCGCGCCGCCCATCAACTCGGCGATCTTGCGGGTGATCGCCAGGCCCAGACCGGTGCCACCGTACTTGCGGGTCGAGGACGAGTCGGCCTGCTCGAACGACGAGAACAGCCGGTCTTGCACCTCTGGAGCGATGCCAATGCCCGTGTCCTGCACCTCGAAGCGGATCAGGGCGCTGGTGTCGTCGGCCTCGACCTGCCCAGCCCGTAGCCAAATGGTGCCGGACTCGGTGAACTTGACCGCGTTGCTGCCAAAGTTGAGCAGGGCCTGCTGGATGCGGGTGGCATCGCCCAGCAAGTTGGCCGGCAGGTTGCCAATCTCGATGCGCAATTCCAGGTGCTTGGCCTGGACGCGCTCGTACAGGATCGATGCGACGTTGTGGACCAAGCTTTCCAGCCGGACGCCGGCTTCGTCCAATTCAAACTTGCCGGCCTCGATCTTCGAGAGTTCGAGGATCGCGTTGATGATGTTGAGCAAAAGGTCGCTGGACGACTGCAGGGTGTCCATGCGTCGGGTCTGCTCGGGCGTCAGCCCGCCGCGCCGAATCAAGTGCGCCATGCCCAGGATCCCGTTGAGCGGGGTCCGAATCTCGTGGCTCATGTTGGCCAGGAAGGCGCTCTTGGCAATGGTGGCGGCTTCGGCCGCTTGCTTGGCCTCGGTGAGTTTCTGCTCGACCCGCTTGCGTTCGCTGATGTCGCGGATAAAGGCGATGAAGCACTCGCCGCTGTCGGCCCGTTGACTAAGGTAGACCGTAATCTCAGCGGGGAACGTACTGCCATCTTTGCGGCGCATCGTCGACTCGACGTGGACGACCGACTGACTGGCCCGCATGTCGGCAGCAAGGGCCGGCATGGCGGCGGGCGGGAATTGCGCATCGACGTCAAAGACATTCAGCAGCAACAGGGCGTCGCGATCATAGCCCAGCAAGCGGCACATTTCGTCGTTGGCGTAGATAAAGTGCCCGGTCGTCGTATCGCTCCAGGCGACGGCGATGCCCACGCGGTCCAGGGCGAACTGGTTCTGGGCCAGTTCGGCCGTGCGCTTGGCCACCAGTTCTTCCAGGTTGTGGCGGTACTTGGCCAGTTCCGTCTCGATGCGGCGGCGGTCGGTCATGTCGCGCATCACCGCCATGCTATGCGCGGTGTCGCCGACCGGGGCAAGCACAATCGTGGTGATTTCTACCGTGCGTTTGGCGCCGTCCTTGCGGGTGATGGTCCATTCCTCGTGGTCCAGGTTGTCGCCCAGGCGCATGCGCTCCATGCGGTTCTTGGCTCGCTCTTGCACCTCGGGATCGCTATAGACGGTTTGGTACCAGCCCAGCCGATTGATGTCATCGATGCTGTAGCCGGTGAGCTTCTCCATCGCCGGATTCCACACCGAGAATTCGACGTACGGAGCGGTCGTGATGCCGCGGTAGACCGCAATGCCATCCACCATGGTCTGGATGAGCGAGGCGTTGAAAGCCAGGTTCTCTTGTAGCCGGTCTTCGATTTGCTGGCGCTCCGTAACGTCCTGGATGGTGCCCATGACATAGTCGATGGCGCCCTTGGCATCGCGATGCGCCTGACCGCGCAGCTCGGTCCACTTGTCGGTTTGCGATCGGGCACCCCGCACCTGGACGCGGATACTGAAGGGCTCGCCGGTCGCCAGCGTCTGGTGCAAGTTCGCGACCACCTTGGCCCGCGACTCGGGCAGGTAGACGTTCAGCGCGGTGGCCAGGTCGGGCTCGTAGTGGGTGGGCATCTCCACGATTTCGTACACGCCCTCGGTCCACGTCGAGGTGTTGCGCACGGGATCGGCCCGCCAGCCACCGATCTGCCCCACTTGCTGGCTTTGCCGAAGGAAGAACTCGCGCTCGCCGGCCTCGGCCAGCAACCGGCGAATCTCTTGGTCGGCGCGGCGCTGATCCTCCAGCATCGACAACGCGCTGCGGCGCATCCGGTCCGACTCGGCCTTGGCCCAGTGCAGCGCCTCCTCGGTGCGCTTGCGGTCGCTGATGTCGCGCATGACCGACAAGATCCGCGGCGGCTGGTACATCGCGAACAGCCGGGTGTTGATCTCGACGGGAATGCGCTGCCCGCCCTTGCGCACGACCACCGTCTCGAACAGGGCGTGGCCGGTAGAGTGGAGTTGCTGCATCACCTCGGGGATGTGCCCAAGGTGCGCCGGGTCGTTCAGCTCGCTCGGCGTCAACTGCGCCAGTTCCTCGCGGGTATGGCCGAGCAGTTGGCAGGCCGGCTCGTTGACCATGAAGAACGGCCCCGGGCTGCCATCCTCTTCAACCCCGTGCACCAACACGGCGTCGTTCACGTTTTCGACCAAGAAGTGGTACTTCTCTTCGGCACTGCGCAACGCCGCGGTCGCTCGCTCTTGATCGGCGATCTTCCTGTTCTGATTCAACGTGTTTTGGCACTGCTCGATCAGCACCTGCGCCATGTCGCGCAAGAAGTCAGTGGCCTCTTTCTGCCACCCGTCGCGCGGGCCTTGGCTTTGAACAGAGGTGGCGCGCGCCAGCGGTTGGCTGGTGACCAAGTTGGCCAGCTGCGTGCCGGCAAGGACAATCGGCACAGCGCATTGCATGGGCCCGCGCGCGCCGGTGGCGATCACGACGTTCCCGGCCGGATGATCCTCTAGGGATACAGCCAGTCCCGTGACGCGCTCAAAGCGCTCGAACGCGCTGCGCAGACGGTCGAGGTCCAGCAAGTCGTGGATGCTGCACGGGGTGTCCGCCCGTTGACCTGGGTCTGCGGCAGGCGCGTGGGCCGTCATGGCTCGTCCTTTCCGTCCACGGCGCTGGCATAGCGAGGCGGTTCGCCAAGGCGCGCCAGCAGTTCGTTGACCTCGCGCTTCACATCCAAGATGCGTTCCTCGCGGTCGAGCATCACATCTTGCCAGCGACGCAACTCGTCGAATTGACTACGCATCTGTTCCTCAGCCTGCTTTTGCGCCGTGATGTCGTCGTACAGGCCCAACACGCCAAAGACGTCACCCTTGCCGTCGCGCAGGGGCACTTTGGAGGTGCGCAGCCAAACGGTCGAGCCATCGGGCCTGGTCTGGGGCTCCTCGAAATTGATGCGAGCCGTGCCCGTCTCGATCACGTGGCGATCGTCGGCCCGATACAGTTCGGCTTCGTGAGCCCAGCCCATATGAAGGTCGTCTTGACCGACCATGTCGGCGGGGCGCTGCCGACCGGCGTCGCGGGCAAAAAGTGGGTTGCAGCCCAAGTAGTTCAGCTTGCGATCCTTCCAGAAGATGCGTACTGGCACGTGCTCGATCACGGTCTGCAGCAGCGCCAGGGTCTGATCGCGCTCGACTTCTTGCTCTTTGCGATCGGTGAGATCCTGAGCAAAGCCCAAGGTGCCGTAAACCTTGCCCTGATCGTCGATCAAACGCAGCTTGGTCGACCGCAGCCAGCGCAGCTCCCCACGCAACATCCAGGGCCCCTCAAAGACGTCAGTCGAGCCGTCCTCCATGACCCGTTGGTCGGTCACGCGGAATTGCTCTGCCAAATCGGCGGAGTAGAAATCGCGATCGGTGTGGCCGACCATGTCCTCGGGCTCCCGGCCAAAGGCCGCGGCATATCCGCGATTGCACGTGACAAAGACCCCGTCGACATCCTTCTGCCAGACCAGCATAGGCAGGTGATCCACCAAGCTGCGGTACCGCGCCGCGCTTTGCCTGGCCACCTGCTCCGCGCGTTTCTGCTCGGTCACATCGTGCAGCGACAGCAGCAGGTGCTCCACCTCGCCGTGGGGATCCAAAAGCGGCATCAGCGCAATGTCCCAATACGACACGCCGCGCTCGGGATGGTCCGCATACTCAAAGGGCCGCGCCTTGGACTGGAACGGCTGCTTGGTCCGAACCGCCGCTTCGAACAGGTCCCTGGCTTCCGAGGGGTAGAAGTCGAAGTGGTTGTGACCAGGAAAATCCGCCACATCGCGGTCATCGGCCTGGGCATAGACGGCGTTGACCCGGACAAAATTGAAGTTGCGGTCCAGCAGCGCCAGGGCGATCAGGGCGTGGTCAAAGTACTGTTCGAGCAGCCGGGCTTGTTTGGCGGCAAGCCGTTGGACCCGGTCCCGCTCGCTGACGTCGCGGCTCACACCAAACACCGCCGGTTGGCCGTTCCACAGACCTTGGGCGAGTCGCGTCTCTACCGGGATCAGCTCGCCGTTCGCCGTTTGCAGCGGGATGTGACAGACCTCGCACGTGCCGGCGAGGAGGTCCGCGGTGATGCGCCTGGCCTCGTCGCGCCGCTCTTGCGGGTGCAATTCGACCGCTTCGCGGCCGATCAGCTGGCACGCAGGATAGCCCAGTCGCCGCACAGCCGCCTGGTTGATCTGGAGAATTCGACCGGACTGGTCGAACACGAACAGCAGATCATCCACCGTATCGAAGAAGGCCTGAAGGTTGGCCTCGCTTGCTTGCAGCGCCGTGCGCGAAAGCAGCAATTCCTGCTTGTCCTTGCGATGTTCGGCCAGCTCGTGCATCAGGTGCAGCGTGTTGGCCGCCAACGTTGCGTAGATGGAGCGAATGGCTGAGGCAAGCTCTCGCCCGGCGCCGGTCGTCTGCTCCTGAGCGCGCATCTCGGCGGCCTCGCGCGACAGCCCCTGGCGGCAAGCCAACACCAAAGTGGCGAGGTAGCGGTCGCTGTCCAAGATGTGCGAGGCCAGCCAATTGGCCAAGAAACGGAGAATCTCTTCGGCAACTTCTTGGAGTGGTCGCCCGCCCAGCAAGCCCCGAAAGTCGGCAACTTGCTGCGCCATGGTCTGGTGGGTGGCGCGGTGCTCCTGCTCGGCGATATCCCCCGCAAGCAGCTCGTGCCACAGGGCTTCCTCGACCGCAAAGTGCTGGGTTGCGTGCTCAGTCAGCTGGTCGAAGATCTGCCCCAAGACGCGCGCGTCCGCGCTGTACGCCACGTGACTTGCCAACAGATTGAGCAAATGCACAAGCTGGCGATGCTGTTCGTCGATCTGGGGCAAGCCAGTATTGAAATTGTCGTCCCACGGGAAGATTTCGATCGAGTTTGATTTCATGGTGATCGAGCGCCCGGATTCCCCGGTGGATTTGGGTTGGCAAGTGCCTTTCGCGCCAGCCTCCGGGCGGCCTGGACTGGGCAGTCACCGGTGGTGCCTGCACTCTGACCAGGACCGGCCCGAGAAAGGACAGCGCGAATCTGCAGCGAAGTTGAGCGGGTTCTGCATGCCCCCCCTGGCCATGCCACCGCACGTCAGCATTCCCGACCTGGACCGGACATTCCGACCCGGTTAATTGAGCCTACGCCGGTCACAAACCGCCGTCAACGTCGACGTCTTCCTGGCCTTTTCAACGACTTCTATGGGCGACGCCGGGGTTGCCGAGCCAAGAAATCGCTCGTTGCCGACCCTGACCTTGATCTTCGAATTCGGTCAGCTTGTGGAGTTTGGCGGCCCGCCAAAGGCCCGATTCGTTTGGGTCGGCCCCGAACCGCGACGATCGTACGGCGAGGCATTGCAGGAGATCGGTCGCTGCGCGCCCCCTTTGGCAATCCTTGAAATTCTTTGCCTACGAAGCGGCTTGCGGACCCTGATCGGCCACGTAGCTGTCGAGCGCCGCCAGGAACGCGTCGAGCGTTTGGGCATAGGCGGCGGCTTGCGGCAACGCGGCCGAGTCCCCCGCCTTGGCCAGCCGCTCGATCTCGATGATGCACAGCAGCTTCGGGGTCGCGTAGAGGTTCCCCAGCACGCCCTTGAGGCGATGCGCCTCGGCCGCCAGGGTAGCGAGGTCGGCCGTATCCACGGCCATGCGGAGGCGAGCCGGGGTCTCGGCATGGCTCTTGTGCATGAGCGTCAGCAGTCGGATCACAAAGGCGGGCCGCATGGCGTATTGGCCGCGAAGCGCGTTCAGGTCAATAAATTCTTCAATCATGGTGGGGGCCTCTGGGCTTTGCACGGCGAGCGAGCCAGCCGATTTCGTAGCGAGCATAGCACAGAGCGGTCGAAAACCAGACCGGCTCGGGGGGCATTGCAGTCATGGGAGCGTGTCCCGCGGAGTCAGCTAGAATTACAGACCCGAAGTTCGTTCAGGGTTGGGCCTCTCGAATGGTTTGTAGTACTAGCCTTTTCAGTAGGCAAAGGGGGGCGCGCCGCGGGGCCCGAACCTGAACCTGAGCCTGAACCGGCGAGACGCGCGGACATTTCCGACCCGGCCCAGCGTGCACCCCCTGCAAAATCGGCTATACTCCCCAACCGTCACCTTGCACCATCCGAGGTTTCCATGCCCCTGCACCGCCACCTGCTCGCCGCCGCTGTCTTGCTGACCCTGGCCGCGGTCGAGCCAGCCTCCGTCCAGGCCAGCCAAGGCCGCGAAGACATGCCGCTGGAAGTGGTGCTCGAGGCTTCGTCCGCCGTGGTGCTCGCCGTGCCCGCCACGCCCAGCCAGCGCGTCGACGCCATCGACATCACGCCAAACGGCAAGCACCCAGATCCAGAGAAGTATCCGCCATACAAGCGCCATCGGCAGCGCTGGCTGGTGCAAGAGGTGCTGCTGGGCGCGCCGGCCCTGGTCGGCCAAGTGCTAGAGTTGGACGCGGCCGAGTGGCAAATGCACCTAGACGTGCACCGGCGCTACTACGTCGAGGGCGTGAACAAGATCCCGATCTACCGCGAGTATTCGCCGTCGTACCCGTACGACCGTCCGCCCAAGGAGCCGGCGCGCATCGTGATGCTGATGGGTGGGCCCGGCACCTGGCAGTTCACTGCGGACAATTCGGTGGAGTCCGTGCGGGAACGACCACGGGTCGAAGCGGCGCTGCGCAAGATCAAGGCGCGGCGGAGTCCGCAGTAGCCCGTTCGTTGAATCGTCTGTGGTTACGTGAGGCTCGCAGCTACTTGACCAGCTCGACCCGGCGGTTCTTGGCCCGGCCGGCCTCGCTGTCGTTGCTGGCCACGGGCGCCAACGATCCCACGCCGTGGGCCTGCAGCCGCGCCGCCGCGATGCCGTGCTTGCCGACCAAGGCGGCCACGACCGCCGCCGCGCGCGCTTGCGAGAGTTTCTGATTGGCCTCGAACTCGCCGACGTTGTCGGTGTGGCCGACGACGTGCAGACGCAACCCCATGTCCGCCTTGAGCAACTTGGCCACCTCGACCAGCGCGGCATCGGACGCCGGCTTCAGTTCGGCCTTGCCCGTGTCGAACAAGAGGCCGTACACCGCCACGTGGCCCTCGCCGCGCAGTCCGCCCGCCAGTGCCGCCGCATCGGCGACCACGTCTTGCTTCATCGCCTCGCGCTCCACGATGGTCAACATCCACTCGTCGGGGATGTAGGCCGCCACGTGCACCCACAGTTCCTTGCCGTCTTTGGTCAGGCGCAGATAGCTGTTGCCGTCGTCGTCGGTCGACAAATGGCTGCCGCCGATCTTGCTGATCGCGGCCTGGTAGTTGCGCTGGATCTGCAGGCGGGTGACGTCGGCGCTGCCCGGCACGCGCGCGTAGCGGATCTCGTACAGCTTGCCTTCGACCTTGACCTCGGCGCGCTTGGCATCCCAGAAGCTGTGCTGGTCAAAGGCCCGCGTCTCGCAGCGTTGAATGAGGTAGCTGGGCATCCGGCTGAAAAGGGGATGGTCGCTGCAGCCCGCGCCGTCGCCCTCGACCGCCGCAGCCGGCGCGGCCAGCACGCCCACCAGAGTCGCCAGCGCGATCGACGACAGGAGCTTGAACATCGGAACCTCCTTGGGGTTGGGCGCACTGCGGCGGCGATCGAAGGCGATCGCAGTCCGTCCACGTGCGCGCGTGGCAAGTATGCGGCGCGGCCGAATCAGCGGCGAGGCCAGCCGGTGCCGGCAAGACAATCCTGTGGCATACAGACCGACCGTCCCCGGCTTGCTCCGGCCGGCGAGCGTGCGTAGCCTGCACGACGGCCGCCGCCACGCGGCCCGGGACGGCGAGATGCAGAATCACCCTGTGCGGCCGCAGATTTCGCGTCATCTGGCCCGCCTGGCTTGGCTGGCCGCGGCGCTGACGACGAGCTTGCCCGGTGCCTCAGCCCAAGCGGCGGACGAGGCTGCGCTGGCCTACCCCAACTTCGTGAACCGACCGGTGGCGATCACCTTTGACGGCGGCATGGGCGCACCCACGGGTTTCTTTGGTATGTCCGTGGGTTATACGCTGCCCAAGTCGCTGTGGGCGGTGGAACTGGGCGGCGGGTTGGGCTCGACCGGGACGCAAATCGCGGTGCAGGGTAAGTACTACCTGCCGATCTTTGGCTCCCTGCGCCACGCGCTGGTGCTGCAGGGTGGGCCGTCGCTCGGCCTCATCGGCAAGCCCGTGGGCATGGCCGTGCCGCGCAAAGACAGCGTGGTCGTTACGGATTCGGACGTGTTCTACACCCTGTGGCTGCACGCCGGCGCGGCGTGGGAGGTGCGCTGGGGCTGGGGCGGTCTGATCCGCGTGGCCGCGGGCGGGATGCTGAACACGGCCACCAGCCAGGCGGCGCTGTGCGACGGCGTGGACACGGTGACGGAGGGCGCGCCCGGCGCCGGCACCTGCACCTCGCGGCACTTTGCCTTGGGGCCCGAGGTGTCGCGGGCGCGGGTGCTGCCGTGGCTGCAGTTCTCGTACGGATGGTCGTTCTAGCCGCGGGTTGGAGTTCAAATGCGCTTCTTGCACACCATGATCCGCGTGCTGGACCTGCCGGCCGCGCTGCACTTCTTCCAACTGCTGGGCCTGCGCGAGCTGCGCCGCAGCGACTACCCGAATGGCCGATTTACCCTGGTCTTTTTGGGCACCGGCGCGCCGGGCGACGACGCCGAGCTTGAGCTGACCTGGAACTGGGACCAAAGTGAGCCCTACACCGCGGGGCGCAACTTTGGCCACATCGCCCTGGAGACCGACGATATCTACCAGCTTTGCGCCCACTTGCAGGCCCACGGCGTGACGATTGCCCGGCCGCCGCGCGACGGGCGGATGGCCTTTGTGCGCTCGCCGGACGCCATCTCGGTGGAGCTGCTGCAGCGGGGCGCGGCCCTGGCGCCCGCGGAGCCGTGGCTGTCGATGCCGAACAGCGGCACGTGGTAAAGACCTGAAAGCGCTCGCCTACTTCTTGGTCGGCGCCGCCAGCTGCACGCCAGCCAAGAAGCCCAGCAAGGTCCGGCGAGCGGCGTCCTTGTCGTAGCGCGGCGCGGGGTCGACCTGCGGTAGCTGCTGCTCCAACACCACGTACAGCATGGCTTTGTCGTACAAGGTGCTGGCGATCTGCAGGTAGCTGGTGGCGCCGCCGGGGCCGCGCGCCATGGCAAAGCCCACGCTGTACGGCCCCGCCACCTCCAAGTCTTGCGGCGGGCTGGCGGCCCCACCGGCGACCTGATTGGCCAGCAGGGCGATGCGCTCCTCGCCCTTCATCTTCTTGAGCTTGGGGAGCTCTTTGGCGGTGGCCTTGAGCGTGACAAAGCGCAGGGTCGTGCCGGCCGTGGGCGTGGAGTTCAGGGCCAGCTCGCACGGACCGTCAGCGGGTCCCGGATCGGCCACGGGCTGCCAGGCGGCCGCATCGTAGCGGATGGTTACGCCCTTGCCACAAGCGACCGCCTGCGGCGCCGCCGCCGTCGGGGCCGCCATCAAGCCGACCGCGCCAGCCAGAACGGCAACCAGGCCAAGGCGAAAAACTCCAGTGTGCATCGGGTGCTCCTTTGTGTGGCCAGGGCCCAGAGCCGCTCGGCTTGCCCACACCAAGGGGCGGCTGGGCTGGCCGGCGGACCATACCACGGATCGCAGCTGCGCGGAGTCATACGCACCCCACCTGATTCGCGCGTGTACGGCTTTTCTGACCCGTTCTGCAACTGGCGAGAATCAGGCGGGGACCCCGGTTCGGGCCCGAAGAATTGCCCGAGTTTTCGATCCGATTCGGACGGAATTGGTATCACTGGCCGCGCAGGCGCGCCAACAGCGTTGCCGTCAATCCCACCGTGACCGTCGCCGGCAGGGCGAGCAGCAGGCCCGGCGCGAGCCACCATGTCGTCGCGCGGACAGCGTGCATCACCGGGTCCTGCCAGGGGATTTGCGCCGCCTGGAGCCCCGCAACCGCCACAGCGACAAGCGCCGCAACTAGCAGGGCCCCGCGCCAAGCGCCCTGCAGGTCCGGCCGCGACGGCGTCAGGTGCGCCGCCACGCTGACCACCGCCCACCAGCCCAAAACGGCGCTCCACGCCAACGGATCTTGCCTGCTCCAGAGCGCCGCCGTCGCCGCCTGCGCCCAGTGCAGCAGCGCCAGCCCGGCTGCCTGCCAGGCCGCCCCATCCGCGCCTTGCGGCATCGCTGGCACGGGCAGATCCGTAGCCAGCGCCGCGCCTAGCAGCAGTCCGCGCAGCGCCAGCGTCCCGCCCGCCAGGGGCGCCACACCCACCGTCAAGATCGCCAGCCACGCCAACGGCCCTTGACCCGGCCGCCACTCCACCCCGCCCAGGCTGCCCGAGTCGGCGTCCGGGGCAAACCAGCGCACGCGCACCACTTCTCGGCCCAACAACTTGGCGGCCAGCAGGTGCGAGGCCTCGTGCACCGGCACGCCCAGCCAGCCGGTGGTCAGAGGCACGCCCCACCAGCCCAGGGCGCGTACCACCTGGCGCTTGCTCCACGCCGCCAGCAGCTGGGTCAGCGGCAGCAGCAGGGCCAGGCAGAGCCACGGGGCCAGGGGCAGAAGCTTATCCAGGGCAGGGAGTTGCGGCACGGTCGCGCGGTGTCCAGCGGGCTTGGGGGCCCGGCCCGGCGATGGTAGCGCGTGCGGACAGCGTGGCCAGAAAGTGGGGTGGAGGTTGACCGGCGTCGTCTGCCACTCCTGCTAGTCCCGGCTGCCCATGTCAAGGTCCGGGTACGCCTGTCTCGGGAACAGCACGTATTCGCTTGGGGGCACGCGGCACCTAATGGGGTTCCCCTGTGGATAGGGCGGCTGGATTGGCTCAAAGCAGAATGCGAAATGGTGACACGCCGTCGGTCACGCTCGTTCACCTGCCAAATCGGCGATGGCCGCCTTTAGCACCTGCATGCAGATCAACGCCGTGTGCTTGTCGGGGCTGAAGCCGGACGTCAACTGCAGCAACGGATGCACGTAGTTGCGAAATTCCCTAAGAGTATGACTGAATTTTCGGACGTCAACCTTCAAGTGCCGGCAGTCGTGGGCAACATCGACAAGATGGGCAAGCTTCCAGTCGTGGAGCGGCAAGACCTTGCCGGACCTGTCCTTCGGGCTGAGTGTTGATTCGTTGAAGTCCCTTGGGTGCTGTAGTGCCGTGCCAAGCAGAGCCGCCTCAAGCACGCTGCCGCACAGGATGACCACCGACAACCAGGCCTCTACCCGCACGCACCGTTCGGCTTCCGCCAGCCTGTGTTCAAGTATTGGAATCCACGATGCTTCGATTGGCAGGGCTGCGACGGAAGCGGCTCCGAAGTCGAGTTGCAGGAATTCGGCCTCAGATTGAACTGCCTGAACTGGCGTAGATTTCCTGCCCAACAATCGGTCCGCAGCCGTTTGGCACGCGGTCAACAAGATTCGCTCCGTGTCTTTGAGCGCCAGGGCTCTCAGCTTCAGAATTTCGGAAAGCACGACGCCGACGACTGCGTCTGGTTCAATTTCCCAGAACAACCGCATTCTTCGGGCCTTCGAATTGCCCTCCCGGCAATACATGTCATTGTCGATGTCGATGTTCGCCACGTCTCGGAAGAAGGATGCGAAGGTCCTGTCCGTGAAATCAAACACATAGCCGCTACTCATGCCGAGCAGTTCTTCGAAGACGCGTTTCTCCACTGGGGTCAGGGACGACATCAACTACTCCTCAGCCACCCGCCCCCGCAGCAGCCGCACGCTGTCCTGCAACCCCTGCTGCTCCAACTTGGCCAACAGGTCCCACATCGTCACCGGCGGATTCTTCAAGGACAACCGCTGTGCGACGAACGCACGCTCCACCATGTCAAGGGCCGATTGCAGAAGGCCCACCACGAACGCATCGGGATGAACCGCCACGATTCCATGGCCGGCCAGTATAGAAGCTGGGAAATCCTTCAGGTTCAGGGTGACGATCGCGGTCGCCTTCGCTTTGATGGCCACTGCCAGCACGTGCCGGTCGTCTGGGTCTGGCAACGTGATCGTCTTGATCCACTTGTTGTAGCCGGTGACCCGTGCGTCTGGGAACACCTCGTTCATGAGTCCAACCGTGCGTTGCAGGCGTTCGGGACTGACGGCGTGTCGATCCCGAAGGACGCCCCGGACGAATTCACCAACGATTTCATCTGACCACTTCGGAATGAAGGCATCCTCGTCTGCCAAGCGCAACAGGAAGTCCCGCAATGTCGCCGGGTACAGCACACACGCGTCCAACACCGCGATCTGCGGTACGAAGGGCGGCACGGTTCAGTCCAGTCCAAGCTGCTGGGATTCCGCTGAAAGTTCGTCCAGAAGCTTCCGCCGCCGAACCCGTTCCTTGGCCTTGTAGGCCAGCACGTCGGCAGCCAAAATTCGCCGCTTGGTCCCGACCTTGCGGTACGGAATCTGGCCCGCTTCCAACAGGCTGATCAGGTAAGGTCGCGAAACCAGCAGCAGATCGGCAGCCTGCTGCGTGGTCATCTCCGCTTCATCCGCGACCACGGACACCTGCTTGCCCTTGGCGAGCTCCCGCAAGGCCGTGACCAGCACGTGCAGGATCGGATCCGGAAGCGGAACTTGCGTTTGCTGGCCAAAAGCAAGCCGAACGTCCTTGGCGTCGCCCAAGGCCTCGATGGTCTGCTGGGCTTCCATGGCCGTCTTGGCGACGTCGTTGCGCACTCGGCGGCCGGCGCGGGCGGCGGTGGCGGCTTGAACCATGTAGGACCTCGATGATGGGCTGCCTGAGGTCGACAGCCGCAAAGTACACGATACCATCCAAACGCAGCAAACGCAACAGTCGAAAGAAGCGCGGGCACGCCCTGCCATACCGGATGCCTACCACGGAACTCCACGGCACCCACGCGGGCCGCCCGGACTGCCGCCCACGTCGCGCACGGACTTGGCAAGTTCCTGATGTTCCATGGAACCCCGGCCCTTGAACGGGCCGGCTTCACGCCATCGGCCTACGCCGACGTCTGGGTTCCGCTCATCGTGGGTGCGCGCGAGCGCGGAAGCACTGAACTAACCAGCACTATCGCGTCCTCGACCCAGCCGTCCTTGGAGAAGGACGGCGTCATGATCGCCCGCTGCTTCAGCGGCTGGGCTCCCCCGAACTAGCTGATATCTCTATGCGTTCCAGGGATTGCGATGAGACAATCTCAGGGCGATCAGTTCCACTGGACTCGCCCATCCCTTCGGGCACGTCGGGGCCCTCGTTCCCGCTCCGGCCCCTATCTCCCCGCACCCATGGCCCCGAATGGAACGCGCCGAGAGCCCCGCTACTTGGGCGAAAACACACAGCCCACGGCGGGCCAGCACGCATCCTTGGTGGTGGCGTCGCCGTCGTCGCAGACCAGCACCTTGCCCACGCACTTGGTCTGAGTGCAGGTTTCTTGCACGGTGCAGGCGTTGCCGTCGTCGCACACCGCCTGCTCGGCCAGCGGCTGGTGGACGCAGACGCCGCTGGCGGGGATGCAGGTGTCGGCCGTGCACGGGTTGCCGTCGTCGCAGCTGATGGGGGTGCCAAAGCACGCACCCTCGACGCACAGGTCGGGGTCGGTGCAGAGTTGGTTGTCCGCGCAGGGGGTTCCCGACAAGGCCAGCGTGCTGAGCGCGCCCGTGTTGGGGTCGCAGACGGCTTTGTGGCACGGCGGCGCGGCGGGCAAGGTCTTGGGGATTCCCTTGCAGGTGCCGTTGGTGCAGCTGTCGCTGTGGGTGCAGGCGTTGCCATCGGCGCACGGCGCGCCGTTGGCCAGCGGCGTGTGCACGCAGCCCAGCTTGGGGTCGCAGGTATCGGTCGTACACGGGTTGCCGTCGTCGCAGCCGGGCCCGGGTTTGCCTGCGCAAGTGCCCGCCGTGGTGCAGGAATCACCCACCGTGCACGCATCGCCGTCTTGGCACGGCGCGCCGGGGGTCAGGGTGAACACGCAGCCCTTGGTTGGGTCGCAACCTTCGGTCATGCAAGGTAGATTATCGTTGCAGGCAAGCATTCCGCTGCCCTGGCACGCGCCCTTGCTGCACTGGTCGCCGGTGGTGCAGGCATTGTCATCGTCGCACGCCAAGTTGCTGGCGACACACTGCCCCTGATCGTTGCACTTGGCGCCGACGGTGCAGGGGTCCCCATCGTCACAGGGTCGACCCGCGGTCTGGGCAGTGCAGTCGGTCAGCGGCTGATTCTTGACCTGTAACGTCAAGGCATTGCTGGTGACTCCGCCTGCGGTCACGGCCTCGATGACGTAGTCCCCCTCTGCGGATGGCGCGCGAAACGCCAGGCCAGAGTCTGCCCAAGCGAGCAGCTTGCCAGCCTTGTTCTGCACGCGAACCTGGCCCGCCGTGGCGCCGAGCCCCGCACCCAAGGCCATCACATCGCTACTGGGCTCTACCACGCCCGACGAAAATGAAATCAGCACGGGACCTTCTGCCGTCTGGGGCACGGTCGACCCGTCATCGAACACCACGACGGCGAACACGGTCGGCTCTTGCACCAAGGTCCCCGCTGGGTCGTTGTTGCCGTTGCTTGGGTCCTTCTCAGAGAAGTAGGCGGCGCCACCCAGGACCGGGTTCTTCTCGTTCCCCAACAGGAATTCAAAGATCGTGTGGTCTGTTGGGCTGTTGGGCGAGGCGTGGAAGCCGCTGGCGCCGATGGCAAGGGGGATCGGCTGGCCGTTCAAGGTCGCCTCGACGTGGTTGTCGCCAAACACCTTGAGCTGCCACGCTTGCACCCCGCCGCCGGTCGAGAACAAGAACAGGTTGTACATGTCTGGCGTAACGGGCCCGTCGTCGCGCAGCAACCAGTCGTTCAGCACATGCAGCTGATAGCCCTCTAACCGCACGTACAGAAAGCCAAACTTGCCCTGCATGGGCACATGGCAGGGCCACTCGCCTGGGCTGAAGTCCCCGTCGATGATGGTATTCTTTGCCTCGAACGTGCACGAGGCCACCTCGGCGCCATCGGCTGACTTTGCGTCGTAGGGCCCAGGCTGCAGGTCAAAATCCTTGATCTCTTCTTCTTCTTGGGGATCCGGCGGCAGCGCCTGCGGCTTCGCGTCGCTGCAACCCGCAGCCAGCGCAAGCGCTATGATCCACCGCAAGGTCCAGGCGCCCCGGCCGGCGTGTGCTTTGCCCGATGCCATGATTCACCTCGTGGGCCCCGCAAAGTGCGCCGGAGGCGCGCCGTCGCCTGACCCCCAAACTCGCTTGGCCAGGATTCGCCCCGCCCAACTTCCGGGAGTCGCCGTTCGCCCTGAGCACCTGATGTGCCTGCGGATGCAAATGTCGTGCCATTCCCAAGCGGCGACTCCTCCCGGAAACGTTCCGCGAATCGGCAACCCGCGCATTTCTCCAGATCAGAACCGGAGTCCCCGCCTGATTTTCGCCCGTTGCAGAACGGGTCATAGAACCCGTACAGCCGCGAATGAGGTGGGGTGGGTCTCCGTGGAGGCCATCGTCACGGCCTCGCGCCCGCAGAGGGATCCGCCAGCGACCGCCACCGCCAAAGTGCGTCGACCATTGTGACAATAATTGTCACTTCAGCGGCAACTCCGGTCTGCACTCAGGGTCCCTCGCCGCCGCAGTCGATGCGTCGTCGGGGGTGGAATACCAGTTCCGTCCGAATCGGATCGAAAACACGGGCAATCTTTCGGGCCCGGTCCGGGGGCCCCGCCTGATTCTCGCCAGTTGCAGAACGGGTCAGAACGGGTCAGAACGGGTCAGAAAGCCCTACAGGCGCGAATCCGGTGGGGTGCGTAGAAGTCCACGATTGGTCGAGTCTCTAGGCCGCGTCGGGCGCCAACACAAGATCGAGGACAAGGCCTCCTTCGACCTCGATGTCCAGAACGTCGGCCCCCGCAAGGGGTTCAGCGATCCCATCGGGGCGCACCGGTGCGATGGACTCCGGTGCGATGGACTCCGGCGCGATGGACACCGGCGCGATGGACACCGGTGCGATGGACTCCGGCGCGGGCTCGTGCCCCTGAACTGGCGGCTTTGTCTCGCAAATCTCTAGGAACAGGTCGACTTCGTCCACATACAGAGCGGCCGCGGGCTGGGGATGCACGACCTGCGGCGGCGGCGTGGCGTACGGCCGACTGGCCGGGCCCAGGTTGGTGTTGGTCTGGTGGTAGCTGCGCGGTTCAAAGCTGCCACTGACGCGCACCCCAGCCGATTCAGCCCGGTACGGTTTCTCTGACCCGTTCTGCAATGGGCGAGAATCAGACGAAGATCCCACGCCGGGTCCAGAGAAGGGCGCGGGGCTCCGATCCGAGTCGGCCAAATCCGCCCCGACACGGGCAGCCCCAGGGGCGGCGGGCTCGGCTCCGCCGCTCCAGGCGGTCGGCGCCGCCCACGGCGGGTGATGGTTGGCCCAATCGTCTAGCAAGACGGACAGTGACTTGCCCTGCACTTGCCCGTGGAGGGCCGCCGGCAGTTCGTCGTCGGCGTGCGCCAAGGCGGCCAGCAACTGGCCCAACTGCCGCATCGTAGGGTCCAGGCCAGCCGCGTGGGCCCACAGCAGCAGGTGCTCGCGCAACACGGCCGTGCTGGGCGTCCGCTCGCCGCGGTCGGTCGTCATGGCCTGATCGATCAGGTCCACCAAGGCCGGGTGCGCCCTGGGGTTGAGCATCGTCACTGGCAGGCGGTCGCCCTGCACCACCGCCTCCATCACTTGCTGGGCATCGGGTCCCGAAAACGGCAGGCGGCCCGTGGCGCAGGCAAACAGCACCACGCCCAGCGAAAACACGTCGGCGCGGGCGTCTAGATCCAGACCCAGCGCCTGCTCGGGCGCCATGTAGCGCGGCTTGCCCGTCACCGGCCCGCTGGCTTTGCCAGCTGCCTCGACCACCCGTGCCACGCCAAAATCAATGAGCTTGACCGCGCCCGTCCACGAGATCATGACGTTCTCGGGCGAGACGTCGCGGTGCACCAGGCCCATCGGCTTGCCGTGGCTGTCGTGAAAAGCGTGAATATGCTCAAGGCCTTCGCAGACATGCAGCGCCACCTCCAGCAGGGCCCAATACGGCAAGCGCCGCTCGGGGGTCTGCTGGATCGACTGCAGCAGACGCCGCAGCGACCAGCCGGCAACGTACTCCATGGCCATGAAGTAGCGCCCGTCGGCACAGCCAAAGTCGAATACCTGGACCACGTTGGGGTGGTTGATCTCGGCCGCCATCGCCGCTTCGCCGATGAACAACTGCACCAAGTCTTCGATCTCGCACAGCTCGGGATGCAGCATCTTCAGCGCGACCTGCTTCTCGAAGCCGGCGCTGCCAGTCAGGCGCGCGCGCCAAACCTCGGCCATGCCGCCGGACGCAATCTTCTCTTCGACCTCGTAGCGGCCGAAGCGCTTGCCGACCAAAGAAGCCATCGCATCATCGGATGAGGAGTTCGCCACTGCAATTGGCCAATGGGTCAAAAAGACCCGCCCGCGTTGGGGCGATGTTGGAATTTCGTGATCGTTCGCATGCTTGTGTAGCGGTGCGACGCGTTGACGGGGCGGACACTCGTGACCCACCTAGCAGGAAGCAGCCGTCCGCAAAAAAGAACTCGATTCTGCACTAACCCTTCGTTGCGACCCTTTATTGCGACCGTTTATTGCGACCGTTTATTGCGACCCTTTGTGGCGCCGGACTGCCGCCGCGGGCCGCTTGGCCCAGGCGCCCAACGCCCGCCAATCACTGTAGCATCGGCGCAGGACCCGTCAATTGGCGTTGCGCCGCAATTGCCATGGTTGTGTGGTCGTCGCCAGCCCCAGCCGCCCGACCGCTCAGCCGGACCGGCCAAGCCAGGAAAGTTGCCGTGGCGCGCTTGCGCGCTATAACCACGGTATGAACCGCTTTGCCCTCCACCCAGAAAAACCCATCGGCCTCGTCCTGTCGGGCGGCGGCGCGCGCGGCGCATTCCAAGCCGGCGTCTGGCACACCCTGTACGTCGACTCGCGCGGACTGGGCCGCCAGCCCGACGTCATCAGCGGCACATCGGCCGGCGCGCTGAATGGTGCGCTGATCGCCGCAGGCCTGAAGCCGGCACAAATCCTGGACTTTTGGCTGGATCTTGCCGACCGACCGCCGGTGAAGGCCAACGAGGAGTTCTTTCGCTCGCTGGGCCGCGAGTTGCTGCGCTTGGCCGTCCGCGAGCCGACCCGCAGCCTGTCGCTGCGCCGCCGCGAGGCCCTGGTCGCCGTGGATCTGGTCCGCAAGCACAGCTGGTACCGCGAAAGCGGCCGTTTGGCGATGCTGCTGGAATTCCTGATGACCGCACGCTTTGACAACCTGTCGAGCTTGCTCGCGGGCATCCAGACCTCGTACCTGTTTTCGACCGAATTGGTGCGCGAGCGGATTGCCAAGGCCATCGGCGCCCGCGAGCTGCGCGATACGCCCGTGCGGCTGGCCATCAACACGGTCGACATCCAGACCGGCAAGGTCGTGCGCATCGTCAACCACAAGCCAGACAAGGCGATTACCGCGTCGGGCCACTACCGCTACGAGCCGGCGCTGTCGCTGGACATGATTTTGGCCAGCGCGTCGATCCCGATCCTGTTCAATCCCGTAGAGGTGGGCACGCAGACGCTGTGGGACGGCGGTGTGCTGGTCAATACGCCGCTGGCGCCGGCGGTGGCCCTGGGCGCGCGGCAGATCGTGCCGGTGCTGGTGACGATGCCGCCCAACCATGCCCCACAACCCGTCAAAACCATGGGCAATGCCATCGAGCGCCTGGCCGACACGTTCCTGGAGAACGCCTACAACACCGACCGCAAGCTGCTGCTGGATCGCAACGAATTGGCCCGCCGCCACGGTGACCCCAGGCTGCGCGAGATCGAACTGTTGCGCGCCATCCGCCCCGACGAGGCCGAGCCCTTCGACGCCGGGTCGTACCTGTACTTTGAGCGCAACGCGATGCTGGCCATGTACACCGCCGGGCAGCGGGCCGCCGAGCGTTGGCTGGCGCGGGGCGCCGAGGTCGACGGTCGCAACCTGGAGTAGTGCGGCAAGCGGCCCTGCGCACCCGGCTCAACTGTGCAAAAGTCGGGCAAAATCATCGATAATCCCGCCCAGGCCGGGCTGCTCCAGCTCCTCGTACTCGTACTGCACCCGCACCGCCGCCTTGGTCAGCCGCAGCAGCCGCCCCAGATCGATTGGGGTCGCGTACACCACCACATCGCACGGGGTGGCCGCGATGGTCGCCTCGAGCTCGGCCACCTGGCTCGCGCTGTAGCCCATGGCCGGCAACGTATGCTGCAAGTGCGGATACTTGCTAAAGGTCTGTGCAATCGACCCCACCGCGTGCGGCCGCGGATCCGCCAGTTCGCCGGCGCCGCAGCGCAGAGCCGCTACCTGCGCCGCGCCAAAGGGCATGCCGCCGTGGGTCAAGGTCGGCCCATCGTCGACCAAAAGCACGCGCTTGCCGCGGAGTTGCTCGCCGTCGGGCACCACCAGACGCGACCCAGCGCTCAGGACCGTGGCGCTGGGATTGGCCCGCTGAGCGGCCCTCCGCACTGCTTGCACCTGGTCCGCAGGCGCATCGGTCGCCTTGGCCACGACGACCACGTCCGCGGCCCGCAAGTTGGCTTCGCCGGGATAGAATTCCGTCTCGTGCCCAGGGCGCAGGGGATCGGCCACGGTCACCCACAAGTCTGGTTGGACAAACGGCAAGTCGTTGTTGCCGCCGTCCCAGAGCAACACGTCGCACTCTTGCGTGGCGCGGCGCACGATGGCCTGGTAGTCCACGCCGGCATACACCACGTAGCCGCGATCGATGTGCAGTTCGTACTCTTCGCGCTCTTCGATGGTGCAGGCGTGGCGCTCAAGGTCGGCATAGCTGGCCAGGCGCTGCACCGCTTGGGCGGCCAGGTCGCCGTAGGGCATGGGATGCCGCACGATCACGGCCTTTTTGCCGTGCTCGCGCAAGCGGTCCGCAACAAAGCGAGTGGTCTGCGACTTGCCGCAGCCGGTCCGAACCGCGCACACGGCGATCACGGGCCGCTCAGCCCGAACCATGGTGTGCCGCGGCCCCAACAGCTGGAAATTCGCGCCAGCCGCCAGCGCCCGCGAGGCCAGGTGCATCACCTCGGCGTGGGCCAGGTCCGAATAGGCCAAGACCACGGTGTCCACCTCCAGTTCGCGCACACGCGCCTCAAAAT
The DNA here is from genome assembly GCA_037441385.1 of Myxococcales bacterium. Lineage (GTDB taxonomy): Bacteria > Myxococcota_A > UBA9042 > UBA9042 > UBA9042 > SXRM01. The sequence goes on along the minus strand of JBBISH010000010.1, from coordinate 43,892 downwards.
CGCGCTCGGGCCAAATCGGCAGACCGGTAGGGTAGAGCGGACCGCTCAGCTCGGCCGGGTAGATCCGCGTGTCGATTCCAGGGATTTGCGCGGCGGTAAAGCCGACCACCTCGCAAGCCGGATCGTGGCGATAGACCATGTTGAAGTTGTGGAAGTCGCGGCCGGCGGCGCCCAGGATCAAGATTTTGTTGCGGGTCATGGCGCACCTTTGCGCCGCGGACCTGGCATCGACCGCGGCTTGCTGCACCCGCCACGCCCAAGATAGCACGCTGCATCGGCGCGGCGAGGACGTCGCCCACCAACAAGGCGCGGTTGTGCTACACTGCCGTCGGCACCGATGGACCGGCCTGCCGAGGTAACCGATGCGTAGCGCTCCCTGGAACCCCCTGTCCTGGCTGTCCCACGCCGCACTGCTGGCGCTCGCGGTGGCGGCGGTCGGCTGCGGTGTCAACGTAAGCAATGGCGGTTACTACCCCTATCAAAGCGAGGACGGCGCAGGTCTGGCCGGCGACGCCACCCCCAGCGGCGACGGCGGCGCCACCCCAGACACGCTGAGCGAGGACAGCCTGGGCAGCGACGGCCAAGGCTCCGACGCCGGCAGCACGGATTCCACGGTTTGGGACAGCGGCGGCTACGATAGCGGCTCGGCCGACGTGGTCCTGCAAGACGGCAACCCCTGGGACGCCAACAGCGAGGACGCCCCCAAACCGTACGACACGTGGCAGGGCGACGCGTGGCAGGGTGAAACCTGGCCCTACGACACAGGATCCTACGACACGGGCTCGTACGACACCTGGCCCTACGAGACGTGGCCCTACGACTCGGGGTCCTACGACACGTGGCCCTCCGACACGTGGCCCTCCGACACCTGGCAGGGCGACGCCAGCTACGACCTGAACGGCAACGACGTTTGGCCGGACGTACCGCCAGACGCGAGCGCCCACAGCTGCTGTCAAAGCGGCGCCCCCAGTTGCAGCGATGGCGCCATCGCGAGTTGCGTCTGCAGCAAGGACATATACTGCTGCAACACCGCCTGGGACTCTACCTGCGTGAACGAAGTCAGCCAGTTTGGCTGCGGCACCTGCGCCAGCAGCGACGCCTGGGGCAGTGACGGCAGCAGCTACGACGCCGGCAGCTACGACAGCGGCGGCTACGACGTGCCGCCCTACGACGCTGGCAGCGACGCATCGATGGTTTGCGAGCCGATCTGCGGCGCGATCGGCTCAAAGAGCGAAGGCTGGTTCGATAGTTGCAGCATGACGCCCATCTACACGGCGGGCGGTTTCCCCGCATGGGATCAGTGCAAGAATTGCAGCGCACTATGCGAAGGCGTCGGCACCTCGTCCGAGGGGTGGTACTCCAACTGCAGCGGCAAGCTCATTGTCGCCGGCCCGTGCATGTAGCCCCTTCTAGTCCACCACGGCCTTCTTGACCTTCTTGGCCTTTTCCTTGGCCTTTTTCAGCACTTTCTTGGTCTTCTGCTTCACCTTGTCCTTGCCGGACTTGGCCGAAGCCTTGACCTCGCTCCAGGCCTTTTTCAGGTCGGCGCGGGCTTCGATGGGCGCGGCCAGCGTGCCGGCGGTCAGCAGCGCGACCAGGAGCTTGCGCATCCAAGCGTGGGGCATGACGACTCTCGCAACCGGATCACCGGCGAGTGCGAGAATATCTTGCTGGTTTTGCCAGGCAAGTGCCCCGGACGGCTGATCCCAGTTCCATCCGAATCGGATCGAAAACACGGGCGATTTTTCGGGCCCGAACCGGGGTCCCCGCCTGATTCTCGCCAGTTGCAGGGCGGGTCAGAAAAGCCGTGTAGGCGCGAATCAGGTGGGGCGCGTAGGAGGGCAGGCAAGCCGTTCCGCTCCCCCAGGGACGCAGTGCGCCCAGGAGTTGCGGCCGCCCAGCTCGCTAGAACTCGCTCTGATACGAACCCCGGTTCGGGCCCGAAGAATTGCCGGAATTCACCAGCCGATCTAGACGGAATCCGTATGATTTCGGCTGGGTGTGTACAGTCGGATCAAAATGTCATGCTGCGGAGCGCGCCATTTGACACGGCGCCGGGTGGTCGCAAAAGTCACAGAGAACTTCATGATCCCCAAGGAGGCGTCCATGATCCTGCGCCGAATTCTTGCCAGGTCGACCCTGGGCCTGGCCCTGGCCACGACCGTGATTGGGGGACTCCCCGCGCCAGCCTGGGCTTGCGGTGGCTGCTTTGGTCCCGACATGGGCGCCAGCGCCACCCCGGCTCCGGCACCCATCCAGCAGGTGGGCGAGCGCGTGCTGTTCGTCGCCGACCCCGAACACGGCGTGACGCGGGTTTGGATCGAGATTCGCTACAACGGGCCGTCCTCGGCGTTTGCTTGGGTGCTGCCACTGCCCAAGGTGCCCAAGGTGGGCGTGGGCGAGTCGTGGCTGTTCGACCGGCTGGACCTAGCGACGCTGCCCCGCTTCCAGGTGCAGCAGGGCAGCGACGAGAACTGCGAATACTGGCAGCCGCCCGCGAAGAGCCCCGGCCGGGCCGATTCGCGGATCGGGACCAGCAGGAGCGCTCCGCCTCGGCCCGAATCGCAAGACGTGGCCTACGCTGGCGGTTGCGGTGGCGGCAGCCTGACTTCTAGCGGCGCGGGGTACTCGGTCAGCAGCCAAGAGAGCTACACCTCGGGCGCCGGCGGCTACCCAGCGGCGGCGCAAGCCGACGAGAGCGACCTGAAGCGCTCGTCCAAAGTGCAACTGAAAGCGCACGACCAGACCGGCCCGTACGACTACGTCGTCATCGACAGCAAAGACCCCAAAGCGCTGACTGCGTGGCTGAACAGCAACGGCTACGCGGTGCCGGCCGAAGCTGGGCCGATCATCGCGGCGCATGTGGCCAAGGGCGACGTGTTCTTGGCGGTGCGCTTGGCCAACCCGACCGGCGTGCAAGAGATCAAGCCGATTGCCCTGGAAATGCCCACGGTAGAGGCCTGCGTGCCGCTGCGGCTGACCTCGATCGCCGCGGTGCAAGACACGTCGGTGGTGGTGTTCCTGGCGGGTCCGGCGCGGGCCCTGCCCAAGAACACGCTGCACGTCACGCCGAACCCGGTGCGGCTCAACTGGTTGGGCGGCGCCAGCAACTACCAGCAGGTGCTGTCGGCGGCGATCGACGAGGCCGGCGGGCATGCGTTCACCACCGAATTCTCGGGGCCGATCAACAGCTTGCAGGTGCCCAGCCTCCTCGAAATGGCACAGCGGCGCTCGCAGTACGGCGACCAGCTGGGACTGTACGAGCCTGGTCCGGCGCTCCGCCTGCCACGGTCAGCGGCCGGCGATCTGGCCAAAGTGGAGAATCTGGCGGGCCTTACCGCGTTTCTACAGCAGTACGACGTGCCGATCGACGCGGCCAGCGTGGCGATCCTGGAGCCGGTGGTGCATCTGGCGGCGACCCTGAAGCAGCAGAAAAACCCCGTGGACGTCTACCTCAAGCTCAAGACCGGGCTGCGGGCCTACGATGGGCTGCTCTACGATCTGCCCGTCCAGGGCAAGCTGCTGGTCCAGCGGATGGCCGCGTATCTGCCGCCGCCACCTCCGGAAACGGCGGCGATCGCGCCGATGCTCGCGGCGCTCCAGCAACAGCGCACGCTGACTCGCCTGGCGCTGTTCATCTCGCCCGAAGAGATGGACCGCGATCCGCAATTCGCCTTTGATTCCAAGCTGCCCAACGTGGACAACGAGCACACGGTCCGGGCCAACTACGCCTGCACCGATGGTTGGTATCCGTCGAACCGGGTTCGCGTGACGGTGCCGGACCTGGGCAGCTGGCTGACGGTGAACGGCGGCCTGCTGCTGGATTCGCGATTCTCTTCGGCGCCGGCGGCCTTGCAGGTCGAGTTGCTGGACGAGGTGGCGGGCGCCAAGCCGGTCGCTCCCACCCAGGTCGACCTGGTCGACACGGCCATTGCCGGCGCCAAGCCCGGTTTCCCGTCGCTGCCGGCGGGCACCGTCTTGAAGCCGGCCACCGGCTGGCAGCCGCCACCCAGCGACGCAACCCTGACCGGCAAGGTCTATGGCGGTGGTTTGGGCGTGCTGCGTTCGCCGCAGGCGCAGGTGGCGGCCCTGCTGCTGGCGGTGGCGACGGCGATCTGGCTGCGGCGACGCAGGGCCGAGCTCGACCGGCTCCGGTAGTCCGCAGGGCGCGGGCGAATCCCGAGCAGGGGTCCGTGCTTTGCCCATCCAAGGCCGGCGGTTGCGCAAGCCAGGCCCAGGCCACGGCCATGGCTGGGCCAAGTCGCCCAACCACAGCGGAGTGCAGCAAAAATCTACACGCGCAAGTGTTGTATTTTTCGACATGCCGCGTTTCTCAACACCGCGAATCGGCGGTTTCCAGCAAACTTCCTATTTATTTGCACGACTTAGCAATGAAGCTCGGCTGGCACGCTCTTTGCGTACTGGGACGGCACACGTCGTCTGCCGCCGGCGCCCGCGCGCCCGGCCCCCCAGGGAGGAAGTCATGCATAAGCGTCACTGGATTGCCATATTCGCGCTGATCGCCTGGGCTTCGGGCTGCAGCGACACCGGCAGCAGCTCCGGCGCGAACGCTACGGGCTGGTCCACGACGACCGACACCAGCGCCGGGGGCGACACCGCCATGGCCGACTTGGCGTCCGGCGGTTGGAGCACGGCCAAGGACACCACCACCTGGGGCGGTATGGACACGTCCGCCGCCGACTCCTCCGGAACGTGGAACTACGGGCCGGACACCAGCGTGGCCCAGGACAGCGTCAGCTGGGACGCCAGCGCCGACATGGGCGCCGCAGTGCCCAGTGAAGCCGAACAGACTGCGCAAGTGTGGAACCAGCTTGTGGAAGCCGCGAGCTTCGCCCAGGTGTCGATCGGCGGCCAAGGCAAGCTGGAGCTGGTGGATGTGCGGGTGACGGTGCAGATCGAGGGCCTGCGCGCCCGCACGTTGGTCGATCACATCTACCGCAACCCGACCAGCCAGACGGTCCAAGGGACGTTCCGCTACAACCTGCCGCCCGACAGCAGCGTGTCGTACTACGCGATGTTTGCTGGGCAACCCAAGGTGACGCCCCAGTTCTTTGGCCCAGGCGATCCGCTGCTGGGCAAGGACGACGAAAGTGTCGCGACCACGTCGGCCGAGGACACCGCCAACTTTGCCGACCAGAGCCAGTGGGGCACGCTGCACGAAGCGAAGATCGCCGGACAGGTGCAGGCGACCCAGGCCTACGAGGGCGAGATCGCCAAGAAAATCGATCCGGCGCTGGGCGAGGTGGTGGGCGCCAACACCTTTGAGGCCAAGGTCTATCCCATTGCCGCCAACGGCTACAACCGCGTGCTCATCGCCTACGAACAGACGCTGCCGCGGGTCAAGGGCAAGCTCCGCTACACCTACGCGGTGCCCAAGACGGACCTGGCGAGTAAGTCCGGACAAGTCAAGCACTTCGAGTTCACCTCCGTGACCAAGAAAGACGCCAACGGCGCCGTGACTTGGGTGGGCAATCTGGACAGCGTGGTCAACAAGGACAGCAAGACCGCCAGCGTAGCCAAGGTGGCCCTGGACGGACCGCTGGCAGGCGGGGTGCTGGCCTGGGACCTGGCCACGGCCGCCACCGAGGTCGATGTGCTCACCGGCACCGATCCCACCACCGGCCATGGCTACAGCCACATCCGCCTGCAACCGATCCTCGACGAGCTGACCTCGGGCGACAACTACAGTCCGCGCGCGGTGTTCCTGCTCGATACGTCGCGGTCCGAGCACCAGCGCTTTGCGTCGAGCATGAAGTTGCTGGAGGGTGTGCTGGCGCAATCGCCCAAGATCACGGAGTTCCAGATCATCACCTTTGACGTGGGGGCGCGCTGGCTGGGCGCGGCCTGGCTGCCCAATACGCCCGAGGGGCGGCAGGCGGCCAAGAACGCCTTGGATGGCCTAGTGCTGGAAGGGGCTACGGATTTTGGCGCGGCCCTGCGCGCGCTCACCAAGCCGCCGATGCCGCTGCCGGCCGATAAGACCTTGGACGTGTTCGTGCTGTCGGACGGGTCGCTGAATTGGGGCGACGTGGGCCTGTCGTCGCTGCTGGGTCGCTACCAAAGCGAGACCCCGTGGCAGGCGCGGTTCTTCAGCTACCGCATTGGCGTCGGCTCTGAGAACAGTGCGCTTTATCAAGCACTTGTCCAGTCATCGGGCGCCGTTTTCAACTGCGAGGGCGGCGATCCGGTGCTGGCCTGCGCCACGGCCCACCACGGCGCCGGGCTGCACATCGACTCGGTGCAGGTGGTCGGCGACGGTGCCCTGGGGGCGCAATTGGCGGACTTGGTGGTGGCGGGCCGCCAGGCGACCTTGTTCAGCGGTGGCTCGCTGCAGTTGGCGGCGCGAGTGACCAAGTTTGGACCGGCCAAGGTGATTGTGAGCGGCACCGTGCCGGGCCTGGGCGCCAAGACCTTGGAGTTTGCAGTGGATCTGCAGCCCAAGGGCCAGTTGGCGCCGCGCGCGTGGGCCGAGATCGCGGTGGCGCTGCTGGCGGATGCCCACGACCCCAAACTGGAAAAGCTGACCCTGGCCCTGTCGCAGCACTTCCGCGTGGCCAGCGCGGCGGCCAGCTTCCTGGTGCTCGAGAGCGAGGCCGCGTACGCCAAGTACAACATCGTGGACGAGAGCAAGGCTTTGGCAGATGCGGACTTGTCGGCGCTGCTGGGTCTAGCGGACAAGGTGGCGGCCCAGGCCTGGACCACCTGGAACCGCCTGGATGCCGTGCTGCAGAACTACAAGTCGACGTCGAAGCTGGCGGAGCTGAATGGCGGCCAGTTCTACGCCCAGTTGCAGGCGCTGGCGCCGCAGGGCGAGCTGCAACTGCCCGACTCGACTACGCCGATCCCGCTGGTCAAAGCGGGCGAGGTGCCGGCCAGCTATCTAGCGCTGACCAAGCAAGCCCAAGTCGACGCGTTCGATCCGCTGCCGTGGTTCCAAGAAGCCGACGCCCGGCGCACGGCCGGCAAGACCGGCGCCGCGATTCGCGCCCTGTCGACCCCGGTGGAAAACCTCAGCGGCGACCCCGAGTATGCGCGCCTCATCGGCTACCAGCTCAAGGCGTGGGACGAGGGACCGCTGGCCGCGGGCATCCTGCTGAACGTGCTGGAAAAGCGGCCGTTCGAGCCGCAGTCGTACCGCGACCTGGCCGGGGCTATTGGGCTCAGCCGACCCGTGGTCACGGCCATGCTCTACGAAGCGGCGCTGGCCGGGACCTGGGACAACAAGTTCAAGAGCTTGAAGACGGTGATCGGCGAAGAATACGCCCTGTTTGCCGCCAGCGTCTTGGCCAGCGGCGCCAAGCCCGCCATCAGCAACTTCTTGACCCAGCGCATGTCCGAGCTGTACCTGCTGGCCCCCACCGGCCAACTGCGGGTCACCCTGACCTGGAACGTCGACGCCACCGACATCGACCTGTGGGTCACCGATCCGCTGGGCGAGAAGTGCTACTACAGCCACAAGATCCTGAAGTCCGGCGGCCAGTTGCTGGATGATTTGACCGGCGGCTATGGTCCCGAGCGGTTCGAGGCCAAGCAGGTCATCCCCGGCAAGTACTTGATCCAGGCGAGCTATTACGACAGCACCAGCGTGCAGCAGAACCCGCTGATCTTCATCAACGCCACCATCCAAACCCACCTGGGTCAGCCAGACCAGACGACCCAAGGCGTCACCGCGGTGCTCAAGACCAAGAAGCAGGTGGTCACGCTGGGCGAAGTGTGGTTCAAGTAGGAGGGGCAAGATGCAGAAACGATGGGTTGTTCTGGCCGCGCTGGCCCTTTGTGGCTGCGAATGGCGCTACACGCCCCAATGGCCCGACGCGCCCGACGGCGGGGACACGCCGGATGCCGTGCTGGACGGCGTGAAGGATGCCAACGGGGCACCGCACGACAGCGGCAACCCGTGGCAACCCGACGTGCCGCCCGTGCAGCGCAACCCTAATCAATTCCCGCCTGTTTTTGGCGCGCTGGCCATCGGCAACGCCACGCCGAGCACGCTGGTGCTGCGGGTGCGACCCCTGCTCGCAACGGTGCAGCTCGATTGCACGGCGGTGGCCAGCGCGCCAACTCAGTGGCTGTCGCGCAACTTGTTTGCCCCGGCGCAGATATGGCAAGTGCAGTCGGGGCGGGCGTTTGCCGTGACCTCGCTCGACAAGGGCAAAGATGCCTGCGGGGCGCTGCTGGTCGACGGCGGGGCGCTGCCGATGGCCCTGCTGTTCTGGAAAACCGCCGACTACCCTGGGCTGTCCATGCCCTCGACGGTGGCGGGTGGGCTGCCGAATCGCCTGGTCCAGGTGCAAATCCTTAGCGATGGCCCACACTTGTCTAATCACCCCGCGGTGTATGCGGCCCCGCCGCTCCAGCCGGCCGCCACCCCGCCGGGCTGTGCTTTTGGCCAAGCGGGCGACGCGCTGGAGTGGACCGAGCCGCTGCCGAGCGGCGACGGCACCGTGCTCGACCTGGCCACGGCTCCCAATGGCTGCCACGTGCTGCAGTGGCTGGGCAAGACCGGCATCCACAACTGGACGGTGTGCCTGCCGCCTGGGGCGATGCCGTTTGTGCCTGGCGACGACTTCTTTGCCAGCCCGCTGCAAGGCGGCCACAACCTGGGTCCGATTCAAGGTGTGGATTTACTTGGCAGTTCTGGCAAGCGACTGCGGGCGGGACGCGGCCAAGACGTGGTCTATTTTGGCAAGGCGACCGCCAAGATCGCGCCGCAACCCGCCTGCGGGGTGGGCCACGACAGCTGCGGCAGCGCGCTGGAACCGCTGGCCGTGCAAGTGAGCGGCGAGGGCGCCACCGTCAGCCTGGTAGCCGGCCAGGGCGCGGCTGCGGGACTAGGAAAGTTGAGAATCGTGCGCGCCTTTGACGTACCCGTGCGCAATGCTGCCTGCGCAGGGGCACCGGGGATGGGCCGCTGGGTCGAGTCCGTCTACAGCGAGGGAGGGGAGCCATGAAAGGGAGCACAGTTCGCCAGTTGTGGAGCATGGGCTGGCTGTGGGTGCTGCTGGCGCTGGGCGCGCAGGCCTGCGTGGTCAATCCAGTGCCCACCCCGTTCGGCTCCGGCTCGTCCAATGCTGGGGGCGCCACCAGCACCAGCGACACGGCCAGCGGCGACAGCAGCGGGATGGCAGACACGGGTCTGGTGTTCACCGGCGGCAGCGATACCAGCACAGCCGACGCCAGCGCGGCCGACAGCAGCACCGGCAAGGACATGCTGGTGGGCGAAGACGGCGCGGCCGTGCCGCCCGACAGCATCGGCAACACCGGCCTGAGTCAGGCGGGCGCACAGGATTTTGGCCTGTTCCGCGCCATCTTGGAGGCCGGCGGCATCCCCAAACCCGCGGCGCTGGACGACCTGGGTTTCTTTGCCGAGCACAAGCTGGACTACCCCGATCCGCTCTGCGGCCAGGACATGTGCATGCACGCGCTGCTGGGGGTGATGGGCAACATGATCACGGGAAGCACCTGTACCCTGGTGCAAATTGGCCTGAACACGCCGATCAAGATCGAAGAGCAGCTGCGGCCGCCGCTGGACTTGGTGCTGGCCATCGACACGTCGAACTCGATGCAAGGCGAGCCGATTGCCCAGGTTCAGCAGGGGCTGCAGCAGATGCTGGACCAGCTGCAACCCGGCGATACCGTGTCGCTGGTGGGCTTTGCCGACGCCGCGGTCGTGCTGGCGGCGGGGGTGCCCCTGGCCGAGAAGGCGCAGGTGGAAAAGGCGATCCTGCAACTGAAAGCCGGCGGACAAACAGACCTGTTTTCAGGGCTTTTTCAGGCATTCCAGCTGGCGAGCGGCCTGCACCAGCCGGGGCGAGAGGCGCGGGTGGTGTTGCTCTCGGACGGCGCTTCGACGACGGGGCTGCAGGCGCCGGCCAAGCTGATCAGCATGGCCGCCAGCTACGCCAAGCTGGGCATCGGCCTGACCACCATCGGCGTGGGCGGCAACGCGGCGGCGGCTGTGCTGGCGGACTTGGCCGAAGTCGGCGCGGGTCAGTTCTACTTCTTGGACAAGCCTGCGGGAGTCAAAGAGGTCTTTACCGAAGAGGTCAAGACCTTCTTGGTGCCGGTGGCGCTGGACGTGCACATTGCGGTCAAGGTGGGCGGCGGCTATGTCCTCAAATCGGTGTACGGCACCCACGGCTGGCAAGGCGGCAGCGACGGCGGGGTCATCAGCATCCCCACGTTGTTCCTGGCGGGGCGCCTCTCGGCCGGCGAACCCTTGCCCGGCACCGGCGAGGGTCGGCGCGGCGGCGGCGGGGCCATCCTCATCGAGCTGGTGCCGCTGCCGGGCGTGCAGGACAAAGGCGTCACCGAACTGACGCTGACGTGGAAGCACCCCAAGACGGGCGCCGTGGCGACCCAAACGGTGGCCGTGGTCGGCGCACTCTACCCCGGCGCCCAGATCCCCGACGGCGGCCTTTTCACCCATCCCACGGTCGAAAAGGGCTTTGTGATGCTCAACGTGCTGGCCGCCTTCCAGATGGCCTGCGCGCTGGCGCTGGACAACGACCCCGGAGCCGCCCAGGGCGTGCTGTTGGCGCTGCAACCTGCCGTGACCAAGTGGCTAAGTGGTCAGGCCAAGCCAGATCCCGACATCGCCGACGACATGAAGTACGTGGCCATGTTCATCGCCAACTTGCAGAAGGCGGCGCAGCAGACGCCGGTGAGCAAACCACCCGAGCCGTGGCCCAAAGACTAGTCGGCCGCCGCCGGCCGAAGCCGCTCAGCGCGCAGCCACCAAGTCTGCATGACGCCGCGCCCCTTCACGGTAATTTCGCCGCGCGGCTCCAAGACAAACTCGTGCTGCAGCAGAGTCTGGCTGGACGAGGTGACCTGGATGGCGCCTGGCTCGCCATGGCTCTCCATGCGACTCGCAATGTTCACGGCGTCGCCCCACAGGTCGTACAGGAATTTCCGCTCGCCGATCACGCCGGCCACCACCGGACCGGTGTGCAGGCCGATCCGCAGCTGCAGCGGCTGCGGGAATTGCGGGTTCAGCTCTTCTAGGACCTGCAGCATGCCGAGCGCCATCCGCGCGGCGCGCTGGCAGTGATCCGGCGTCCGCTGCGGCAGACCGCTGGCCACCATGTAGGCGTCGCCGATGGTCTTGATCTTCTCCACGCCGTGCTCGGCCGCCAGCTCGTCAAAGCGCGAGAAGATCTTGCCCAAGAAGTTGACCACTTGCTGGGGCTCTAGCCGCGCAGCCAAGGTCGTGTAGCCCACCACATCGGCAAAGACGACGGTGGCCTCGTCAAAAGCGTCGGCGATGGGCCGCTCGTTGAGCTTGAGCCGTTCGGCGATCGGCGCCGGCAAGATGTTGAGCAGCAAGTGCTCGGAACGCTGCCGCTCCTGCTCGACCTCGCGCATGTGCCGCTTCAGCTCGCGGGTCTGCACGTCCAGCTGGGCCGTCATGCGGTTGAAGGTCTGGGCCAGGCGACCAATTTCGTCGTCGCCAAAGGTAAGCGCCTGCGCCTTGAGATCCCCTTTGGCCACCTGCTCGGCGGCCTGCACCAGCGAGCGGATCGGCCGGCGCAGGTTGGTGGCCAAGGCGTAGGCCAAGGCCGCGCCCACCAAGATGATCAGCAGCGTAAAGAAGCTGACGTAGCCAAAGGTCTCACCTGGCTGAGCCGCCGCCTGCGCGCGCACCCGCTCGACCGGTCCGCGCGCCGCGTCGTGAAGTTGATCCAAGTCGTCGCGGAGTTGCGCCGCCTGGCACACCCAGTTCGCCACCGCCGCGCGCGCCTTGTCGTCGCGGTCCAGCAGCTCACCCAAGTGGACCCGGAACGTCGCCACGGCCCGCTCGCGAGCGACGCCGCTGCCGCGTACCTGCCCTTCCAGCGTCGCGAGCGAGGCCCGCAGGCGCTGCGTGGATTGCTGCAAACCAGTTGATGTTTCGATAGGTTGTACGGCGCAACCCGCCTCACCGGTTTGGGTCGGGGCCTCGGGCATGGCGACCGGCCAGCTTCGCCCGCGCTGGTGGGCAAAGTCGTAGACCGCCATGCGCAGGCCGGCGAGCGCCACCGACCCCGGACCCGCCGCGGCGGCGCCCGTGGCATCGGCGGCCAGGTACACGTCCAACTCGCCAAGATCCTGCACCAAACGCCCCCACGTACCGCGCCGAACCGGCTGACCGGCCGTGTCGCTGCCCTCCAAGCCGGCGGCATCCAGGGCCCGCGCCGCCGTATTGGCCAAGACCGTGAGCTGAGCCAACTCGCGTACTAGGCCGGCCTGACAGCGATTTTGCCAGCGCTGCAGGTCCGCCTTCGCGGCCGCGTCGCCGGCCAACCCGTACTCGGCCAAGTCCAACGGCGTCACCGCCTCGCAGGCCCGCGCGGCCGCCTCGGCGGCGTCTTGGACGAGGTCGGCATGGGTGGCGCCCGTGGTCGAGGCCCAATGGTCTTCGGGGCGCGGTTGCGCCACTTGCAGGCGCTGGCCGTCCAGCAGCCGCGCTCCCGCAAGGTCAGCCCCCCACTGGGGCGCCAACAGCAGGAACTCGCGCTGGGCCTGCAAGGCCTGCAAATGACTGAGGCGCGCATCGCGGGCGGGCTTGAGCCAGGCGCCGGCCAAGTGCTCGGCGCGGTCGATGCTCTGCCGCACCCCCACCAATCCGCGCGCTGCCACCACACCGGTCAGGGCGACCAGAGCCACCAACGAGCCAAAAGCCAAGGCAAACTTGACGCCGAGCGGCTGTCGCACCAGGAACCGCGCGAACGGCCCCAAAGCGCTGCCCACAAGCGGAGCTGGCTCGTCCACCGCGCTGGCGTCCCGGCGTTCGGGGTCTTGCTGCATGGCATCCTCGTCCGGCAGCTTGCCCCGATTTGCCTGGCGTGGCAACCGACGCGGGCGCGACGCCTCCTACATGGGCGCGTAGTGGAAGCGCAGCTGCAGGCCCTGCTCGACCGCCCACGGCACGTCCGGGCGCACGTTGGGCTGGCGCACCACGTTCAAGGTGTAGGTCAGCGACGCATAGCTGCCCAAGCGAAGACTGAGGGCGCTGCGCCAGTTGAGCTGTGTGGTCGCCACCCCGTCAAATGGCAACAGCGCGTCCAGCTCGGTCGAACCCTGCAGGTAGCGCGTCAGCCGCATTTGCCCCAGGGCCGACGCCTCGAAGCCGGTGAGCACCGTGCTGGCCACCTCGCGCACCTCGAAACTCGGCGTGTTCGGGTCGTCTTTGGCCACCAACTGGCTGCGGGCCAGGTACTGCCGCGAACCCAAGCCCGCCCGCAGGTCCAGGTCCACCGCCGTATTGTGCAGCACGCGGAAATTCACGCCCGCGCCCTGCTTGAGCTGCACGGGAGTCAGCGGACCGCTCAAGACAAAACTGGTCTCGCCCTTGCCGTCCACGCCGCTGTGGCTCGCGATGGTGGCGCCACTGGTGTTCTGCACCACCACTTGCGTCGGCTTCTCGAAGTAGGTCTGTTGATCCACCAAGGTGGTCTCGCCGCCGACCCGCAGATACGGGCCAACCCAAGGCAAGAACTGATAGATATAGATCGAATTGAAGTACACCCGGTCCTTGACCGACTGCAGGCGCCCGTCCAGCAGATTGCCCGGTTTGTTGTCCGCGCCAATGGTTGGCTGCAACGACTGGCCTTCTTCGATCTCGAGCCGAGTCGTCCACACGTGGGGATCCGAGGTGTAGGTCAGGCGGTTGTCCAAGAACACGTCGATGCCCAGGCTGCTGCCCACCGGTGCGCTGGAGTAGCCCTCGGTCCGATTGCCCAGCAAGACGCTTCCGCCCAGCGACGTGCGAAAACGCCAGGCGCCATCCTGGTCGGGGCGGCTGTCCGTCCAGCGAGCGGCATCGGGCTCGGCCACGCCGGCGCCCAGAAAGTCGCGGCTGGTTTCGTCTTGGACCAGCAAGTACGGCACGGCCATGCCCGGCAACAGCTGCACGGTGGCAAAGTTGGTGCGGGCGCGGTAAGTCGAGCCGGATTGCACGATCTTGTAGAGCCCCGGGCGCAGCACCCACACCTGCGCGCGCTGCCCCAGCTCTTCGTCCACGCCGTAGCCCACGCCCATGTACTCGCGATCGTCCATGCGAATGATCTCGTACGTGCCTAGAAATGGGATGAATTTCGCATTCACCACGCTGACGTCCAGCGCGGCCCAGTCCGGGACGACCACGCTGGTGCGCCCCTCTTGCACCTGCACCGACCGCGTCAGGTGCTGCGCCGCCGGCCCCGAGCCAAACGACACGTCGTACTGACCCGGCGGCAGCACGATGCGCCGCCCCATGCCGCCGCTACCGACGACCTTGCCGTTTTGCTGAACGGTCACAAGCGGTTCCCGCTCCGCCTTCAGGCTAAGCGAGGGCAAGAACAGCGCGCCTTGGCCGGCGGGGATGGTAGTGGTGTCGCTGTGGTACTGGGCGCTGGTGCGCCAATTGACGTCGGTGCCGTTGGTGCCGTCGAATTTGGCCCCGGCGCCGGCTGGCTGGTCCACCGCGGCTTTGGGCGGACTGGCCGCGCTGGGCACCGGTTTGGTGTCGGGCCCCGGCTTGCTGTCGGGCTTCACTTCGGGCGGCGGTTTGCCGTCCAACGCGCCTTCCATCTGCTGCAGGGCCAGGCGCAGCTGCTCGTCCAAGATCTCGGACAGAGCACGCGCAACCAGGCCCAGATCCTGGCGATTCAGCGGGCGGCGCTCGTCAAAGCTGAACTGCCACACGGCGCGGTTGTCGTCAAAGCGCGACAGGCGGAAGGTCATCGCCAGGTGCGCGTACCACAGGTTGCCGCCCTCCAGCTCCTCGATGGCTTCCACGCTGGAGTCGAGCACGTACTGCGGCGGCACCGTGCCCAGGCGCGACACCACGCTGCTGAACACGCCCGAGGTGGTCAGCGATCGCTCTAGCAACTGCCCCACCATGCGCGAAGGCCGATCGGCCCAGCGGTGCTGCCCAAAGAACTGCAGCTCTTGCGGCGAAAAACGGAACACGATCTGCGGGCGGTTGTAGACCGGCGCGATCTCGACCTCTTTGACCCACACCTCGGCGTTGTGGCGACCGCGCGCTGGCGCCGAAGCTTGCGGCAGGCTGAGGGTGTAGAACCGCTGCTCGGCCGTAGTGGTGCCCCAGCAGCCGCTGAGCGCGAGCAGCGCCAGAGGCCATAACAGCAAGGAAAGGCTAGACTTCTTCATTTGCCGATCCGCCGGTCGCTGCCCTGTTCGCTGGTGAACATCAGCAGGGTGGGGTTGTCTTTGACGGCCTGGGCAAAATCGCGCAGGTCGGCGGCCGCGTCGCGCAGGTGCCGCAAGGTCACGTCGATGTCGCCCTGACTGCGCACCACCACCATGTTCAGGCCATCGACCAGCTTGGCCACTTTGCCCACGGCCACCGCCACTTCACCTTGCGGCGCGGCAGCTTGCTTGAGCTCATGGCTCGCGGTCTCCAGGTTGGCCATCACCCGATCGGCGCGCTCGGTCACCGCCACCGCGGTCCGCGAGACCTGGGCCAGGTTGTGCGAGATTGTGGTCATATCCTCGGTCACTTGCTGCGCATTTTGCAGAATCGCCGCGATCGTCGGCCGGTTGTCGAAGAGGATGCCATGGGTCTCGGCCAGCACGCTGTCGACCCGCTCGAACACCTTGTCCAGGCTCTTTTGCTGGCTGGTGCCGGTCATCGCCTGCAGGTTCACCAGCAGCGCATCCAACCGTTCGCCGATCGACTGGGCGCGCGCGCTCAGGTTGTCGATCATCGACTCGCCGGGTGGGATGCGCTCGCCGGGCTGGCGCAGCTTGACCTTCTGCGAACCGCGCGAAATGTCGATGTACTTCATGCCCGTGATGCCTTGGCTGCCCAGGCTGGCGGTCGAGTCGACGGCGATCGGCGTGCCGTGCGCCACCGAGATGCCCACCTCGATGACCGAGACGTCGTCGCGGGCGACCGCCAAGCTCTCGACTCGGCCGATCTTGATGCCGCTGTAGGTCACGTCGCTGCCCACCGAAAGTCCAGAGAACGACGCGGCTTTGTTCGAGTAGCGGATCGAATACGTGTCCAACTGCTCGGTGAACTTGCGCCCGGCCAGCACCACCACCGCGGCGATCAGCACGACCAAGCCGGTGGCGACGAACACCCCCAGGCGGACTTTTTGTCCCTTGGTCAAACTGGCCACTAGGCACCTCCGCGGTCGGGCTGAAGCCCCAGCAGCGCGGCCGCACTCACCGTCGCCTGCGCATCGGCCTTGACCATGCGGGCAAAGAAGTCGTCGACTTGCGGGATCCCGCGCCGGCGCACTTCGGCCACCGGTCCCTCGGCGATGACGCGGCCGGCACCGATCATGATGAGCGAATCGGCGATTCCTTCAATACTCGCCAGTTCGTGGGTGACGATGACCACGGTCACGCCCAGGCGGTCGCGCAGCTGCAGCAGCAAGTTGTCTAGATTCAGCGAGGTTTGCGGATCCAGGCCGGCCGACGGCTCGTCGCAGAACAGCACCTCGGGGTCCAGCGCCAGGGCCCGCGCCAGGCCGGCGCGCTTCTTCATGCCGCCCGAAAGCTCAGACGGATACAGGTGTTCGGCGTGGCTCATCGACACCTGCGCCAGCTTGCTGCGCACCAGCTCGCGGATCGCGCCCTCGGGCAGCCGGCGGTGCTCGCGCAGCGGCAGGGCCACGTTCTCGCCCACGGTCAGCGAACCGAACAGCGCTCCGTTCTGGAACAACACGCCCACGCGCTGCATCAACCGGCGCCGCTCGGACTCGGGCAGCCCCACCATCGGCTGCCCCAGCAGGTTGACCTCGCCGCCGCTGAGGTCGGTCAGGCCCAGGATCCCCTTGAGCAGCGTGCTTTTGCCCGAGCCGCTGCCGCCCAGAATCACGCGGATCTCGCCCGCCGGCACGCTCATGTCCACGCCGGCCAAGACGGTGCGCTCGCCGTAGCGGACCACCAGGTCGCGGACCTCAAGGGCGGGGGAGAGGTCGGTCATCCCAGTACCACGTAAAACAAAATCGAGAACAGGCTGTCGGCCACGATGATGAAGAAGATGCCGCTGACGACCGAGGCGGTGGTGGCGCGCCCGACCTCTTGCGCTCCGCCGCGCACGCCGGCGCCGTAGTACAGGCCGATCAGCGCGATCCCCCAGGCAAACACCGCGCTTTTGAACAGGCCCGTCGCCAGGTCCTTGGCCACCAGCGCGTCCACGGTCTTTTGCAGGTAGGGCCGCGGCGCCAAGTCCAGGTACACCATGCCCACGATCCAGCCGCCCAGGATGCCCAGCACATCGGCCAACACCGTGAGCAGCGGCACGGTGATCAGCATCGCCAGCAGCTTGGGCACGGCGACAAAATCGACAAACGGGATGCCCATGACGTGCAGGGCGTCGATCTCTTCGCCCACCTTCATGGTCGCGACTTCCGAGGTGATCGACGACCCCGATCGGCCGGCCACCAAGATCGCCGTGATCAGCGGCCCCATCTCGCGCACCATCGAGATCGCGGTCAGCGTGGCCACATAGATGGCCGCACCAAACTGGCGCAGTTGGTAGGCCGACTGGAAGGCCAGGGTCAGGCCGATGAGGAAGGTGATCAGCCCCACGATCCCAAGGGCTTGCGACCCCATCAGGCTCGCCTGTTGCGCCAGGGCGCCCCAGCGCAGCCGGTGCGGCCGCAGCAGGGCCTCGACCGAGCCCACGGTCACGTCCGCGGCCAGCACGATAAAGTCGCGCAGCGCCAGCGCGTTGGCCCACGCCGCGTCGCCCAGGGCCTCGAACGTGCCCACCGGCGGCGGCTCGGGCGCCAGCGACGGCGACACCTGAAATTGCTGGAGCTTCTCTAGGATCGACGACTCTGCGCCCGCCACCTGCACGTCCACGCCGCGCGCCTGCCCCAAACGCCACAGGTCCACCAGGGTGGCGGCACCGGCGGCGTCCAGGTCGGTCAAGCCGCGCAGGTCAATCTGCAAAGTTCCAGCCTGTTTATGGAGTTGTCGGCTCAAGCGGCGCTGCAGATCGGCGGCCGTGCCGGCGTCCAGCGCGCCACTCAACTGCCACAATTGCGGCTGTCCGGGGGGCGCCGGCACCTCGGTCGCGGTCAGCGGCTTGGGCGTGCGAGAAATGGCAGCCTCCACGGCGCACCGAGCCCGACAAGGCTACAGCGCATAGGCTATTGTGGACCGGTCGCCGCAGGCTGACAACGCAAGGCGGCCCCAGCGAGGCCCCTCGCTTGTGACCAACCCAAGGGCGCCCCATACTCCGCGCCCCATTTTCCGCGCACCGTCGCGACAGGCCATCGCCGACCACAGGAAAGTCCAGTGAACGCAAGCAAGAAGCAGGTCGCCGACTTTGCCAAGCTGGGCCTCATCGAGGCACTGCTGCGGGCGCTGGCCGACCTGGAACAGCGCGTGCCCACTGCGATTCAGGGGGCGGCCATCCCCGCCGTGCTGGCCGGGCGCGATCTGGTGGCCACCGCCCAGACCGGTACTGGCAAGACCGGGGCCTTTGCCTTACCGCTGCTGCAGCGCCTGGTCACGCTGGGTCCGGTGGTGGCACCGCGCTGCGTCCGCACCCTGGTGCTGGTGCCCACTCGCGAGCTGGCCGAGCAGGTCTGCGCCAGTTTCTTGAGCTATGCCAAACACTTGCCACTACGGGTGTACGCGGTCTACGGCGGCGTAGGCGCCAACCCTCAGCTCACCGCGCTGCAGCGCGGCATGGACGTGGTGGTGGCCACCCCTGGGCGGCTGCTGGACCTACACCGGCAAAGTGGCATCGACTTCAAGCAGTTGCAGGCCCTGGTGCTGGACGAGGCCGACCGCCTGCTGGACCTGGGCTTTGCCGAAGAACTGAGCGCAATCGAGGCGCTGCTGCCTAGAGCAAGGCAATCACTCCTATTTTCGGCCACGATGCCCCGCGAGGTACGAACCTTGGCCGCGCGGCTGCTGCGCGACCCAGCACAGATCGAGGCGAACGCCGAGCGCGTAGCGCCGCCCCACATCGCGCAAGTGGTGATTCCGGTCGACAAGAAGCGCAAGGCGGAGTTGCTGAACCATCTGCTCGCCCAGCGACCCTGGCCACAGGTCTTGGTCTTCGTGCGGACTCGCGAGCGCGTCGACGCGCTGGCAACCTACCTTCAGCAGCACGGCGTCCGGGCCCAAGGCTTGCACGGCGACAAGCCGCAAGCGACCCGCCGCGAACTGCTCAAAGCCTTCAAAGAGGGCGAGTTCCGGGCGCTTCTTGCCACCGACGTGGCGTCGCGCGGCCTGGACATCGCCGGTCTGCCGGCGGTCGTGCACTTTGACCTGCCCGGCGTGGCCGAAGAGTACGTGCACCGCAGCGGACGGACCGGACGCGCCGGGTTGAGTGGCCAGGCCGTGGCGCTGGTCAGCGCCGACGAGGCCCCGCAACTAGCAGCCATTGAACAGCTTTTGGGTCAGTCATTGCCACGGGTCGACGAGCCCGGCTTCACCCCCGTGCACCGCTTGCCTGCGGGCGAGGTCAAACCGCCGCCACGCCCACAGACGCCCAAAACCGCGGTGCAGACTGGCCATTCTGGTCACGGCGGGCGCTCAAAGCGGTGACGGGGACGGCGGATTCAGTCGACCTGGCCCGGTGCGCGCAGCCGCCGCGCCCGCACTTCGTCGGCCACCGCCTGCACGAGTTCGGCCAGGAATCTAGGAATTTCGGACTCTTCCAGACACACTTCGTCGGGACCGGGCTCGGCTTGGGCCGTCGCCGCCTGCCCAGCCAATTCCAGCAGGGCCTGCGCGGCCTTCTCGACGCGATCACCCAAGCCGTGCAGCACCCAAGCCAACCGACTGAGTTCGCTCGCAGAGTAATGCGGCTGGGCCGCTAGCTCAGCGGCCACCAGCGCCTCGGCCAACAGGACCCGCGCGGAAGCATGGTCGTAGCGCTGCTCTAGGGCAAGGTAGACGGCATCCAAGGCGATGGGCTGCGGCATGGCGCCAGCGTAGCAGCAGCACAACGTTTGCCAAGGCACAGGCCGCGGTCCACTGCAGGGGGAGGAGGCAAAGCTTTGCCGCTGCTGGGAATTCTCTGGACGGGCTCGCGGCCAGACTTGACGGCTGCCGGGGTCAAGGGGATCCTGCCGTCGGTACCGACGCAAAACGTACCTTCACCCACCACACGGAGTCGACATCATGCGCCTTGGATTGGACTTTGCCCGGCAAGCGGCCGCGCGCACCCTGACCGGCTTGACCCTGTGGGCCGTGGCCGCCGCCACCCTGCTGGCCTGCGACGTCGTGACTGGCGACAGCGGCGACGCCAGCAGCAAGCCCGCAGACAACGTCATCGGCTGCCTTTGCGCGTGGAAGACCGGCGTCAAGGGCGAATGGAAGGGCCCGACCGGCAACGTCACCTGCCAGGGCCCGTGGACGGCAACGTCAAACCTAGAAGTGGACAAGAACACCGCGGTCGACGCCTGCATCCTGCGCGCCAAGGCCCAGTCCACCGGGCCGGCCTACAGCTGCATCTGCGCTTGCGATCCCGACTACGTGCCGGGCGGCACGTCGGCGGCCCAGATGATGTGCTCGGATACCACCGTCACCGGCGGCTGAATTCTGCCAGGTGGGCTACGCCGGACCGGTCAGGCTGACCATCCAGCCGATGCCAAAGCGGTCTTTGCACATGCCAAAGTAGGGGCCCCACGGGGCGTTGCCGATGGGCATGGTCACCACGCCGCCGTCGCTCAGGCCCGCAAAGACGCGATCTGCCTCGGCTTTGTCACTAGCCACCACCATGACGTGGGCGTAATCGCCAAACTGCACGGGCGGGCTCAGGCCGGGCACCACGTCGCTTCCCATCAGGTGCACGGTCTCGGTCAGCGGCAGCTGGACGTGCATCACCTTGTCCTTGACGGACTCGGGCACATTTTGCACAAACGGTGTGTCGCCAAAGGTCTGGATCATGGCAATCTTGGTGCCGAACACGCCCTCGTAGTAGCGGAAGGCTTGGGCGGCGGTGCCGGGGAAGTTCAGGTAGAAGTGAGCAAGCTGCATGGGCATTCGAACCTCGCGGGGCGGGTGTCCACTGGGACGGCGCTACCCTAGCGGTGCCCCGCGGCCGCGACAACCCAGCAGCGGCCAACACCTGAACATTGCATTCAAGAACGCCGGAGAGCCGGGCGCCATGCCCGCGCCTATTGACATGGCTGGAGCAGCCGCGATCATCCGCTCTTGCGCGCCCCACCGGGCGACGGAAGCAGCAAAGGAGTCGCCATGGCCGTGGGCTACACCACCTGGACCGTCCTGAACAACCAGCCGATCGAGAAGCTGGAAAGCAACCTGTGGCACGTGTCGGGCCGGATGGCCAAGGGCTTCGAGCGCAAGATGGTGGTGGCGCGCCGCAGCGACGGCGATCTGGTCATCTTCAACCCGATCGCGCTGCGCGAGAGCGACATGCAAGAGTTGGAACAGTTTGGCCGCATTGCCTACCTGGTGGCGCCCAACCCGTTCCACCGCCAAGACACCTTCATCTGGAAGCAGCGCTACCCGCAGGCCCGGGTGGTGGCGCCACGGGCGGCGCACAAGGCCGTCTCGAAGGCGGCGCCCGTGGAGCTGGTGTGCGACGAGTTGCCAGCCGACGAGCGCGTGCTGCTGACCCACCCGCGCGGCCTGGGCGACAAAGAGGCCCTGCTGGTGGTTCGGCACGACGACGGGCAGACGGTGGCAACCTGCGACGCGGTCCTGAACATCGAGTCGCGCCACGTGAAGTTCCCGATGTCGATGCTGCTGGCGCCGCTGGATACCGTGTCGACGCCCAGGCTGATCAAGTGGATGATGCTCAAGGACAAAAGCGCCTGGAGCGAGCACCTGGCCGAACTCGCTGGTCAGACGACCCGCCTCATCCCTGGTCACGGCGCGATCTTGAGCGACGGCGCGGCCGCGCTGCGCCACGTCCAGCAGGGTCTGTAGCCCGATCGCCTGAGTATTTACCACAAATCGGCCTTCACGCTTCTCGCCGCGATTCGTCCACCCCCAAAGGCGGCGAATTTGCGGCCCACCCAGCACGAGAGGCGCGGCGGAAACCCATTTCCGCGGATCGCCTTGACCAACGCCCCCCATCGGGCGAGCATCGGCGGCAAAACCCGAGGTGCGCCATGTCCGACAAGCCCGAGACCGCCCCCCAAGATGCGCCTGCGGCCGAAACGACCGGCGAGCCGACTGCGGCGGCCGAGACCCCCGCACCCCTGCTGCTAGAAGACTGGACCCCGCTGCACCGCTGCCTGGATTTCCAGATGGGCCAGCTCGCGTTTGGCCAACGCGGGACTCAGGCCTTTACCTCGCAGCAGGTGCCCAACCTGATCAACCAAGGCGGGCTGTCGGCCTACCGCGCCGCCGAAGTGCTCTTTGCCAACTGTGTGGAGCTGGATCAGGCCGGCGAGCTGGAGCAGGACATCACCTGCCTGGAACTCGCGATTGGCCTGGGCCTGTTCTCGCTGCAGCTGCTCGACCGCTTTGCCGCGCTGTGCCGCGAACATGGCCGCGACTACTACGATCGCCTGACTTGGTACGCCAGCGATGGCACGCCGCGGATGGTGCAGGACGCTCAGAAAAACGGAGTGTTCGAGCGTCACGCCGGCCGCGTGGTGCTGGCGGTGGTCGACGCACTGGATCCGACCCACCTGCGCCGCCTGGACGACGGCACCACCATCGAGCTGACCGGGCGTTTGCGAGCGATCTTCCACACTTACTTGCTGTGCGTCTTGCCGGCCAACCTGTTCCGCCGCAGCAAGACCGGCCCGGACCGCGCCGAAAGTTGGGGCGCGGTGGTTGCCCAGACCATGCTCGACAAGGTGGCCGATCTGCAGCTGTTCTCTGCGCTCAGCCCCGAACAGGTGCACGCATTGGCGCAGCAGCGCGACGCCGCGGCCCTGGCCCAACTGGTGCAGCTGTATCCGCTGTTCGATCTGGTGCTGGCGCTGGCGCCCTTCGATCCCGATGGCATCGGCGAGGGCCCGGAACTACGCCGCATCGCGGATCAATTGACCGCGGCGCTGCCGCCCGTGCCCGAAGGCGAAGACGAGTACGTCTGGGTGCTTCACTCGGCCGGTGCCCAGCATAGCCTGGCGCTGCAGCTGCAAGCCCTGCGCCCAAGCGGCTTTGTGCTGTACCGGGACTATGGGCCGGCCACGGCCGCGCGCGCCAACGGCAATCACCTGTACCAGCACTACGGCGCCACGACCGCGTCGGGCATCAACCACTTTGCGCTGGATGCCTGGCTGCAGCGGTCGACGGAACTGGGCGGGCGCGGGGCACAAGTCAGCCTGCCGCCAGGCGAAGGCGAAGCGTCGATCAAGACCCGCCTGGTCAGCCACGCGGCACTGCCCGCCACGCGCGCGGCGTTCGCCCTGCATTTTGACCAACGCGCCTTTGAACGCCTGGAAGCCCTGATGGCGCAAGCCCGCGAGTTGGTGGGCAAAGATCCGCGCGCGGCGCTAGAGGCCTACCGCCAGGCCCTGCTGGTCGAGCGCGACAATTGGCTGCTGCTGGGCGAGGCAGGCGACGTGGCCCTGCGGCGCAACCGCGAACTGGGGTTGGCGCAGACTCTGCTGACCGAGGCGCTGCGCATCAATCCGTGGTACGCGGCGGGCACGTGGAACAGCCTGGGCGACCTGTATTGGGCGGCGGGCGAGTTTGCGGCGGCTCGGCAGGCGTACGAGCGAGCCGTGCAGGCCAACCCCGAGCATTGGCAAGGGTATTTGAACCTGGCCGACTGCTGCCTGCGCGAAGGCGACTGGGCCGGTGCGGTGGAGCACGCCGCGCAAGCCCTGGCGCGCGATGTGGAAGGCGAGCAGGCCGAACGGGCACAGAAGCTGCTGACGCTGGCGGCCGAGCGACTCGGGCGGCAACGGCAGCGTGCCCAAGTCTTGCGCAAGCAGCGCCAAGCTGGCACCGCGCGCTGACATCCTATAGACCAATGGAAATAAAGGAGAACCCCATGCGCCACCCTACCGCGATCCGCCTGGCCGTCTTGCTGGGCGCGGGGACATTTGCCGCCTGCTCGGACCCGGCGCCGGCCAGCACCGCCGACACAGTGGCCACCAGCGGAGACAGCACGACTTCGTTCGACAGCGCCGCCGGCAAGGACGCCGGTGGGGGCAACGACGCCAAGGCCGACACCGCCGCCGCCGATGGGGCGATCGCCGACGCAGTGGCCGATTCTGCAGGGCAGGACACGACTTCGGCCGACACTGCCAAGTCGGACAGCGCAGGCGCAGACGCTGCGGTCAGCGACACCGCTGCGACCGACACCGCAGCGACCGACACCGCAGCGACCGACACGGCCGCGACCGACACCGCTGCGACCGACACGGCCGCGACCGACACGGCTGCGACCGACAGCGCTGCGAGCGACACTGCCGCCACCGACGCGGGCAGCGCCGATGTGGGCCCGGCCGAGTGCAGCCCCGGCACCCTGAAGCGCTGCTGGGTCGAGTGTCCGATCGCCTACGTCAGCGGCTGCATCAACGCCGGCCTGCCCGGCCTGATCATGGGCACCCAAGCCTGCAGCGGCGGCCAATGGCAACCCTGCGCCACACAAGCCGTTTGCGCTGACCTGGGCGGCACGTGCAGCAACGGCACCAAGCTGCCCGCCACGGTCCTGTGCACCGACGGCGCCAGCAAGGATGTGGGCGGCTACCTGTGCACCAAGCCGATCGGCGCGCAGTGCAACACTTCGTACTACGGCAGCTGGCCGATGGCCGATTGCCCCGACCTGTGCAGCGGTCCCGACGACGTGTGCGCGACCGCGGGCGAAAAGCGGGACTGCGTCGCCACTTGCGGCTCGACCACCGGAGTGACGGTCAAGGGCACTCAGAACTGCAACGACTACTGCAACGGCAAGTTCTGGGGCCCGTGTCTGACAGACGACGCCTGCCTGAAGCTGGCCCAGTAGGCGCGCCGCGCCGGCCCCTACCCAAACCAGCCGATTTTTTCTATAACCGGCAAAGTGCGGACTCACCTGTCCGCCTGTAGGCCGCCGATGCGTTCCCTCGCCACCCGTTGTCTTTGGTTCACCGCCGCCCTGTTTGCCCTGCTGCTGAGCGCCTGCGGCAGCGGGACCAGCAGCGGCCCCGCCACCAGCTTCTGCAAAGAGTCCGACAAGCCTGTGTGCAAGGGCAACTACGTCGCGACCTGCATCAGCGCCGGCACCGACTACAAGCTGCAGTTTTGCGGCGAGAACAATCGCTGCGAAGCCGGCGAGTGCAAGCCCGTGGTCTGCCCGCGCGGCCAGTTGACCTGCAGCGGCAAGAACGTGATGAAGTGCCCCGACGACGGCGCCAGCGAGCCGGTCAAGGTCCAGACCTGCACCACCATGGCGGGTTGCGTGGGTGGCGTGTGCAAGCCGAACACCTGCAAGAAAGACGACGTAGTCTGCGGGACTTCCACGTCGTTCGTCTGCCAGAGCGGCGTGGTGACCGAGGCGCCGTGTGCCAGCAACCAGTCGTGCAGCGTGGCCGGCACCCCTGGGTCGGGCGCAAAGGGCTGCGTGGCCCAAGTCTGCACCCCCACCGAGGCCAAGTGCAAAGACGCCAAGACCGCCCAGATCTGCAACGTAGACGCGCTGACCTGGACCGATCAGCCCTGCCCCAGTGGCCAAGGCTGCGTCAGCGGCATCTGCCGGCCAACCCTGACGGCCAAGACCACCGCCGACGCCGGCAGCACCACCAAAGACACCGCCACCGGCCAGGCCGACGGCGTGGTGATCAGCACCGGCGACACGCTAGTCGGTCCGCAAAAGGACGTACAATTCAGCAAGGCCGACGAGTTCTCGGTCACCTTCAGCAAGACCAAGACGCCCGGCGCCGACGACAAGCCGATTGTCTTTGACATGCCCAGCGCCTCGTACTCCAAGTTCACGCAGATTCTGACGGTTTCGGGCGAAAAGGACCTCTTCAAAGTCGAGATTCAGATCGGCAAGATCGAAGAGTATGCCACCGGCCCGTTCACCCAAGTCGATGGCCAGGCTGCCGATTCGGTGATCATGGTGAACGACGGCAGCAACGACCAGACCCAAGTACAGTGGATTTGGAAGTCTGCTGACTACGACATGGAATTGACGGAATTCGGCGAGATCAATAGCGGTCGCATCGTCGGCACCTTCAGTGCCGAGTTGATCAATACCGTCGACAAGACCACCAAGGCCTGGCTGGTGGGCGGCAAGTTCGACATTCAGCGCTATTGAGGGCCGCGGCCCGGCAGGCTGCGGCTGACGCACAGACGTTTCTCCAACACCGCGGCGCTGCAGCGATATGACCGTCTCGTGACCCCGAAATCGCGTTCGCGCTTGAGCGGGGACGGCGCCGCGACTACCCTTACGGCCGCGTGGCAGCCAACTGACTAGGTCTGGCGTCGCCGCGGCAGCAGCGAGTCGCGCCGAACGGCGGCAGGTTCAACGTATTTCCCAGCACCAGGCGACCGCCCAGGTTGCCCACCTTCCACGGCCGGCTGCAGCTGGCTGACCCGACCCGCCCACCCACGAACTACCCCTTCTTGTTGCGGAGACAGCATATGAGCGACGCCCCTTCGAGCCACGACTTCGGTCCTTCGAGCAAGCCCGTCGAGACCCTGGAGTCGGTGGTCATCCGCTTTGCCGGCGATTCCGGCGACGGTATCCAGCTGACCGGTAGCCAGTTCACCGCCGCCTCGGCCGCGGCAGGCAACGACACCGCGACCTTCCCCGACTATCCTGCCGAAATCCGCGCCCCAGTGGGCACGCTCGCGGGCGTCTCGGGCTTCCAGTTGCACTTCTCCAGCAAGGACATCCTGACCCCGGGCGATCGCAGCGACGTGCTGGTGGTGATGAACCCGGCGGCGCTGGCGGCGCACAAGAAGTGGCTGAAGCCAGGCGGCGTGCTGATCGCCAATGCCGACGCGTTCAATCAGAAGAACCTGCTGATGGCCGGCTTTGCCGAGAACCCGCTCGAAAATGACTCGCTGGCCGACTACCAGCTGTTCAAGGTCGATCTGGCGCGGCTGACCGGCCAGGCGCTGGAAGGCATGGGCCTGTCCGCCAAAGAGATCGAGCGCTGCAAGAACTACTTCGCCCTGGGCATGGTGTTCTGGCTGTTCGAGCGCGACGTCGCCATCATCGAAGACGAAATCGACCAGAAGTTCGCCAGCAAGCCGCACCTGAAGGAAGCCAACCACAAGGTGTTCCAGGCCGGTTGGAACTTTGGCGAAAACACGGAGATCTTCCGTATCCGCTACCGCGTGCCGGCGGCGCAGGACATCGCCCCCGGTCGCTACCGCTCGGTGTCGGGCAACGAGGCGGTGGCGCTGGGCATGGTTGCCGCGTCCGTGCAGTCGGGTCGCCAGCTGTTCTTGGGTTCGTACCCGATCACGCCGGCCACCGACATTTTGCACTCGCTCAGTGGTTTCAAGGAGTTTGGCGTCAAGACCTTCCAGGCTGAGGACGAGATCGCCGGCATCTGCTCGGCGATTGGCGCCTCGTTTGGCAACGCCCTGGCCATCACCACCACTTCGGGCCCCGGCGTAGCGCTGAAGACGGAGGCGATGGGCCTGGCGGTCATGACCGAATTGCCCTTGGTGATCGT
Organism: Myxococcales bacterium; assembly: GCA_037441385.1. Taxonomy (GTDB): domain Bacteria; phylum Myxococcota_A; class UBA9042; order UBA9042; family UBA9042; genus SXRM01. Next base: position 16,368 of record JBBISH010000010.1, on the reverse strand, counting down.
CAACGTGCAGCGCGGTGGCCCGTCGACCGGCCTGCCGACCAAGACCGAGCAGGCCGACCTGCTGCAGGCCATCTACGGCCGCAACGGCGAGAGCCCGATGCCGGTGATCGCTGCACGCAGCCCGTCGGACGCCTTTGAAGCGGCGTTCGAGGCCTGCCGCATCGCCGTCAAGTACCGCACGCCGGTCATGCTGCTGACGGACGGCTACATCGCCAACGGTGCAGAACCGTGGCTGATTCCCCGCGTCGACACCCTGCCCAAGATCGACCCGAACCTGCTCAGCTCAACCGAGCAATTGAACGGCGAGAAGCTGCTGCCCTACCTGCGCGACCCAGGCACGCTGGCGCGGCCGTGGATCGAGCTGGGCAACCCCGGCCTGGAGCACCGCATCGGCGGCCTGGAGAAGTGGGACAAGACCGGCCACATCGCCTACGACCCGCAGAACCACCACAACATGGTCAAGCTGCGCCAGGCCAAGGTCGACGCGGTCGCGCAAGAGATCCCCGCCACCCAGATCCTGGGCAAGGACTCGGGCGAATTGCTCGTTGTCACTTGGGGTTCGCCCTGGGGCTCGGCGCGCACGGCGGTCCGCGAGCTCATCGATCAGGGCAAGTCGGTGTCGCACGTCAACCTGCGCTGGCTCAACCCGCTGCCGCCGGACCTGGGCACGGTCCTCAAGCGCTTCAGCACCGTGCTCGTGCCGGAAATCAACAATGGCCAGCTGATCAAGCTGCTGCGCGACAAGTACTTGATCGACTGCAAGGGCTACAATCGCATTGCGGGTCTGCCGATCACGGTGGCCGAGATCAAGCAGGCGGTGCTGGAACACCTGCCGAGCTAGACCTGCCCAGCCAGTGGCACGACGCGTCCCGAAACGTAACCCGAATTCTCTGAACGAATCGTCGAGGACTCCATGACTGAACTCAATCGTGTCGATCTCAAGCCCAAGGACTTCCAAAGCGACCAGGAAGTCCGTTGGTGCCCCGGCTGCGGCGACTACGCCATCTTGGCCGGCGTGCAGCGCGCCCTGGCCAAGCAGGGCATCCCCGCGCACAAGGTGGTGACCATCGCCGGCATCGGCTGCTCGTCGCGTTTCCCTTACTACATGAGCACCTACGGCTTCCACACCATCCACGGCCGCGCCCCGGCGATCGCCACCGGCCTCAAAGTGGCGCGCCCGGAGCTGCAGGTATGGGTGGCCACCGGCGATGGCGACGCGCTGTCGATCGGCGGCAACCACTTCATCCACGCCCTGCGCCGCAACGTGGACCTGAAGATCATGATGTTCAACAACAAGATCTACGGTCTGACCAAGGGCCAGTTCTCGCCAACCTCCGAGTTCGGCAAGAAGACCAAGTCGTCGCCGTACGGCTCGGTGGATCACCCGTTCTACCCGCTGCAGTTGGCGGTGGGCGCCGAGGCGGCTTTTGTGGCGCGCTTCATCGACGTCGACGCCAAGACCGCGGGCGATGTCCTGGCGGCGGCGGCGGCCTTCCACGGCACGGCCTTCATCGAGATCCTGCAGAACTGCGTGATCTTCAACGACGGCGCCTGGGACGAACTGGCGCAGAAGGAATTCCGCGCTGACCGCACCATCCTGCTCGAACACGGCAAGCCGATGATCTACGGCCAGAAGCGCGACAAGGGCATCCGCCTGGTCGGCACGCGGCCCGAGGTGTTCACCATCGGCGAAAACGGCCTGACCGAAGCCGACGCCTGGGTGCACGACGCCCACGACACCGACCCGACCCGCGCGTTCTTGCTGGGCCGGATGGAGTGGCCGGAGTTCCCGATGCCGATGGGCGTGCTGCGCAGCAATGCCCGGCCCGTGTTCGACCAACTGATCTGCAATCAGGTGGCCGAGATCCAGCAGAGCAAGAAGGCCGACCTGCAAAAGCTCCTGGACGGCCGCAGCAGCTGGGTGGTGGGCGCCTAAGAGTCGGAGGTTGGGGGGCAATTTCTACTTACTGAAATTGCAGCACTTCGACCTGTGCGTCGGCGAGGCACGCCCCCTTCGTCCGGCGCGGCCACGCTGGCCCTTCAGTTCCCGGTCACACCACAAACGTCTTTGCCTGGCTGAAGGTCTCCGGCTAGGTTGTGAGTCGTGTCGGCCAGGTCGCGGGTCAGCGCGCCGATCAGCCGCGCGATTTGGGCAAAGTGCGGCACATCCACGCGATCAACGGTGTCGCAGGTCTTGTGGTAGCAGGCCTTGTCCTCGGTCCACGGGAACAGGTAGGGGATTCCTCGCGAGCAAAATGTCACGTTGTCCGAGACATTGCTGCCGTCGCCCGTGCTAATGGTCAGGCTCTGGAACTCGCTCTGGTGCGCCAGGGTGACCTGCTTGCCGTAGCTGCCGTCCAAGGCCCCCAGCATGTCGAGCTGCCCCGCCGCCGTGTACGAGCCCAGCATGTCCATGTTGATCGCATAGACGATCTTGCTGGGGTCTACCCCTTGCGGCGGGTGCTTGACGAAGTAGGCCGAGCCCTCGAACCCGGTCTCTTCCGACCCAAAGGCCGCCAGCAGAACGCTGCGCTTGGGCGCGGTCGCGGCCGTCGCCAACTCGTGCGCGATCGCAAGGAGCGCTGCCACCCCCGTCGCGTCGTCGTTGGCGCCCAGGTGGCCGCTCCCCAGGTGGTCATGATGGGCCGCGACCACGATCACTTCCGCTTTCAGCTGCGCGTCGCTGCCCTCGATCCAGCCCAACACGCTCGCGGTCGGCTGGCCGTCGTCGTTGGTGAACGGCTGCTCGTAGGTGGCCAGTCCGGGCACCTTGGCGAGCTGGAGGCAGGCAAAGCGGTCGGTCAGGAACTTGCGCGTCGCCACGTCGCCCGGACTCCCAGGTAGGCGCCCATCGAGCGCCGGCGCGGCCAGGTAGGTCACGTCGGCCATCAGGGCGTCCGAGTCGTAGGCGCTGGCCCGGCCGCAGGCCTTGGACGACCCACGGTCCGTGGAGTGGTTCTGCAAGTCAGGGACCGTGGTGCTGGGCGAGGGCTCGGTGCAAGACAACGACAGCCAGCAAAGCCCCGCGAGGGCCCCCTGGCGCCAGGAGGCACGGGACCAGTGGCGCGCAAGTCCTCGTGTCCAAAACCACCTCAAGGCATCGCCCACGTGGCACCCGCTCTGTCGGGCGACTCGGCCCCGTCCAACGAGCCTACGTCGCCGCCGACCTCAGCGTCAACGCGGGGTAGGGCCAAAGTTCCGAACTGGGACTGGCGGTCAGGGTGTGCGCCGCTCCCGCTTCACAGTCGGCGTTCGAGGACTGGTGCTGCGCCACTCCCGGCCACGGCTCTAGCCCCATGGTGGGGCGCAAGCGGGCGGCTTCAGCGACTCGCCGCGACGCCGGCCCTGGGGACTCGGGTGGTTCATCGGTGCTCCAGGAGCCTGTCGGGGAAATCGAGTCGACCTACATGCACCTGTACACATACTAGCTGCTATTATTACACTCCGTCAGTCTTCTCGCCTGTTTCGTTTGTGCAACTGGCCGAAAGTCGACCGAAGCGAATTCGTTCGATTTCAGCCAGTTACCTCCGCACAAGACGTGGCGCTAGGCGCGCTAGCCCGCACCGCCATGGTGAGCCCAGCGCGCCAGGGTCGCCAGGGCCAGCTCGGGCGTCACCGGCTTGGTCAAGAAGTCGTTCATCCCTGCGGCAAAGCAGCGCTGGCGGTCGGACTCGAAGGCGTTGGCAGTGAGCGCGATGATCGGTGTCCGCTGGTGGCGCTCATCGGTGCGAATGCGCCGAGCCACCTCGGTACCTTCGATATCGGGCATCTGCAAATCGAGCAAAATGACTTCAAAATTGGACGCAGCAGCCAGACTCAGGGCCTCGCGGCCGCCGCGCGCCTCGGTCACGTGGTAGCCGGCCGTGGTCAGCAGCTCGCCGGTCACCTGGCGGTTCAGCGCGTCGTCGTCGACGAGCAGCACCCGCGCCCCGTCGCCCTGTTGGCCAAGCGTCGAGATCGGGGCTGCCGGCTCGTGAAATTCCGTCGAGCTCGCTTTGACGAGGTCCACAGTGAACCAGAAGGTACTTCCTTTGCCGGCCTCGCTGCTCACGCCGGATTCGCCGCCCATCATTTCGGCGAGGCGACGGGTGATGGCCAAGCCAAGGCCCGTGCCGCCGTGGCTGCGCGTGCGCGACGAATCCACCTGCTCGAACGGTTGGAACAGCTGCGGCAGGTCGCCTTCGGCAATCCCTACGCCGGTATCGACGACCTCGAAGCGCAGCAGTTGGCGGTCCGGCAGGTCGTCGACGCAGCGTACCGACACCGTGACGGAGCCCGACTCGGTGAACTTGATGGCGTTGGCTACGTAGTTCAGCAGCGCCTGTTGCAGACGGGTCGGATCGCCGAGCAGCACTGGCCCATCGTTCGGGCAGTCGGCGACCAGGGCCAGCCCCTTGGCCGAGGCCCGGTCGGTCTGCATGTTCAGGACGGTCGCCACGATGTCGGCGGGCCGGAGCGGCAGCGAGGCCACTTCGACCTTGCCCGACTCGATCTTCGACAGGTCCAGGATCGCGTTGATGATCTCGAGCAGGTGCTGGCCGGCGCTCATGACCTTGCCCAGGCGATCGGCCTGCCGCGGCGACACCCCCTCGTGCAACACCAGATAGGTCATGCCGGCGATCGCGTTGAGCGGCGTGCGGATCTCGTGGCTCATGTTGGCCAGGAAGCGACTTTTTGCGACGTTGGCCGCCTCGGCGCGCAGGCTCTGCTCGCGAAGCTCCTGCTGCAGCTGCCGGCGAGCGGTGATGTCCTGCAATTGCGAGATGAAATAGCGCGGCTCGCCCGCCTCGTCGCGCACCAGCGACACATCGAGCTCGACCCAGATGGTCGCCCCTGCCTTGGTCAGGTAGCGCTTCTCCATCTGGTAGGTCGCGATCTCGCCGGCGAGCATCCTGCGGACGAACTCCAGGTCGGTCTGCAAGTCATCGGCGTGGGTGATGCTCTGGAAGTCGAGCTCCAACAGCTCGCTTTCGGGGTATCCGATGATCTGGCACAGCGCCGGGTTGACCTCGAGAAACCGGCCAGCCGGGTCGACCAGGGCCATACCAATGGGCGCATGGTGCGTGGCGCTGTGGAATTTGCGCTCGCTGTCGCGGAGGATCTCCTGCATCTGCACTTCGCGAGTCAAGTCGCGGTTGATGCCAACGAATCGCACCGGCTTGCCGGCGCTGTCGCGCTCCAGCACGGCGGCAGACTGGATGTGCCGAATGGACTTGTCGGGCAAGCGAATTCGGAAGCTGCTGTCGTAGGCGCGCCCACCGGCCTGGGCGGCGGACAGCTCGTGCTCGGCGCGTTCGATGTCCTCCGCGAGCACCCTCGACCGCCAGAACGCGTAGGTAATTCCCGTCGCGGCCACGTCGGCGGGCACCTCGTAGAGCCGCAGCAGCCGCTCGTCCCACGAGAGGGCGTTGGTCTCGAGGTCCCACTGCCAAACACCAATCTCGGCGGCCTTGGTCGCGAGGACCAGCCGGCTGACCGCCGAGCGCAAATTGTTGTCGGCCGCCTTGCGCGCCGTGATGTCGCCGATCGAGGCAATGATCTGCTCGCTGCCACCGTCCGAAAACGGCGCGAGCGCCACCTCGACCGGGAAGGTCGCGCCGCCCTTGCGCACGGCCAACAGCTCACGGCCAGTGCCCATGGCGCGGACCGCAGGATCGGTGGCGAATTGGCGACGCAGCCCGCGGTGCTGGTGGCGCATGGGCTCCGGGACCAGCTGCTCGATACTCAAACCCTGCAGCTCTTCGACGGGATAGTCAAAAATCTCAGCCGCTTGGGCATTGGCGCGCACGATCACCCCTTCGTCATCGATGACCAAGACCGCCTCGGGCATCAGGTCGATGATGCGATCGACGCGAAGGGTCGCTTCGCGCAAGAACTGCTCCAGGCGTTCTTGCTGAGAGATGTCCGAGATAGAGCCCGCCATGCGAGCAGCGGTGCCATCGGCGGCACGCGCAACCACTTGGCCGTGAGCACGGACCCACACGTACTGGCCCGATTTCTGGCGCAGGCGGTACTCGACCTGATACGCAGCGCCATGGTCCAGGGTGGCAGCCACGGCGTCGATGGTGGCCTGGCGATCATCGGGGTGCAGCAGCGACTCCCACACCGGGAAGGTGCTCTCAAGCTCGTCCTCGGCGTAGCCGAGCATCTCTTTGAAGCGAGGCGCCAGGTACAGCGAGTCGCGGGCAATGTCCCAGTCCCATAGGCCGTCGCTGCTGCCTCGCACGGCCAAGTCAAAGCGCTCGTTGCTGATGCGCAGTTCTTCACGGTTGCGGTGCGTCTCGGTGATGTCGTCGAACAACAGCACGGCGCCGGTCACCGCGCCGCGGCTCTCGCGGAAGGGCATGACCCGCAGCTGGAAGAAGTGCCCCGACTCCGTCGACACAGTGGCGCGAAAGTCCTCGCCGTTGCGCATGACCTGCCGAACATGACCGGCGAGACCCGCCACGTCGACCAGCCATTGGACGCTAGTGAGGGAGCACCCTTCGAGCGGACCGTCCACGGCGACCACGGCCCTGCACGCGGCGTTGGCCTGGACCACGCGCAGCGTCGCGTCGACCACCACCAGCGGCGAGGTCAGGCTCTCTTTGACGTTGGTGAGCTCGGCGGCCGTGGCCTCGAGCTCGGCCGATTTGACCTGCAGCTCTTCGTTGACGGTGAGGAGCTCTTCGTTGGTCGATTGCAGTTCCTCGTTCGACGTCTGCAGCTCTTCGTTGGTCGATTGCAGCTCTTCGTTGGTTGACTGCAGCTCTTCGTTCAGCGACTGCAGCTCTTCGTTCGACGTCTCAAGCTCCTCGACCACGATGTTGAGGTGGGCGCGGGTGTTGGCGAGCTCTTGCTCCAGCGCGCCAATGATAATGTTGTCGCGGTACTCGCCCACCAGCGCCGGATCAGCGGCCGGCGCCAGCTCGGACAGAGCGGGCTGAAACGACAGCAAAAGCATGGTCTTTTGCCCCGAGTTCAACGGACGCACCACGGGGCGGATCAGGCGCTTGTTCTCCTCGGCGACGCCCACGTTGCAGACGCTGCCCAGCACTTCGTCTAGGCCGCGGCGGCAGCGGTACACCAGCGCGCGCAGCTCGGCCCGCATGGCCGGCTCGACCATGTCGAACAGGTAGAGGCTGGCGCCACTCTTGGGGAAGTGGAAGAAAGGCTTGAGATCCCCTTGGAAATGCACCACGTGGTCGTCGCCGTTGATGACCACCGTCGGTGGGGCGTAGTGGTCGGCCAAGACCTCGAGCGTCCGCATGCCGATGAGATCGCCGCTCGCGACCGCATTTTCTTCGCCGCTGCGCCGGGCACCGCGAACATTGCGTATGCCCTGCAGCGCCGGTAGCTGATAGGCGGAGTTGCCGTCGGTGCGGCGATACAGGCGCATCCGGCTGTTCTCGGCCTGGAACAACTGGTCGTGCCGGTCCACCGACTCGGACTTGCCCAAGAACAAATAGCCGGTCGCGTTGAGCGAATAGTGGAAAATCTCTAAGACCCGCCGCTGGACCGAGGGAATGAAGTAGATCAGCAGGTTGCGGCAGCTGATCAGATCGATGCGACTGAACGGCGGGTCCTCGATGACGTTTTGCCGCGTAAAGACCACTCGGTTGCGGATCGATTTGCTGACCCGGTAGTGATCGCCGACCTGCTCCATGAATTGGTCGCGGAAAGCCTTGGGCACGCTCTCGAGCTCCGTGGCGGCGTAGAGGGCGGCGCGCGCAAATTCCAGGACCTCGTCATCCATGTCCGATGCGAAAATCATGTATTGCACGCCGCGCTTGTTCAGGCGACTTAGGCAGTCTTCGATCACCATGGCGATGCTGTAGACTTCTTCGCCCGACGCACAGGCCGGCACCCAGCAGCGGATCAAGTCGCCGTCGTTGCGCCCACGGATGATCTCGGCTAGCGCCTTTTCGAGCGCATGGAACGCTTCAGTATCGCGGAAGAACGACGTCACGCTGATGAACGTATCGCGCATCAGCAGCAGCGCCTCTTCGCGGCTCGAGCGCAGCAGACGGATGTAGTCGGCCAGCGTCGCCGTCCCCACCAGGTTCATGCGCCGGGCAATGCGCCGCTTGACGGTGGCCGGCTTGTAGTCGCTAAGTTTGAACGCGGTGCTAAGACGAACCAGATTGCTGATCTGGGCGTACTCGTCCGTCTCTTCGTCCGCGGCGAGGGCGTCTGGGATTTGGTTGCCCAACACGCTGAGGCGGCCGAGCGCGGGACCGATCTCGGACGGCTCCAGAATGAGGTCCACGCTGCCGGTGTGGATGGCCGCCTTGGGCATTCCGTCGTACTTGGCCGACTCGGGCTCCTGGGCGATGGTGAACCCGCCCGCCGCCTTGATGGCGCGAATGCCCGATGCGCCGTCCGAGCCCGTGCCCGATAGGATGATGGCAATGGCCCGCTCGCCCACGCTCTCGGCCAGGGAGTGGAAGAAATGGTTGACCGACGGTTTGGGTCCGATCGCGGCCTGCGGTTCGGTCAGGCGCAGCTTGCCGTTGCGGAGCACCACGTCGCGGTTGGGCGGGGTAATGTAGACGACGCCCGCCTCGGGGACCTGGCCGTCGAGCAGGTCCGTGACGCGCAGTCGGGTGGTCGGTGCCAGCAAGTTCTTGAGCATGCTGACGTGGGTCGGCGAGACGTGCTGGGCGATGACGTAGGCCAGAACGTCGGACTCGGGCAGCGACTCGAGCAGCACGCGCAGGGCCTCGAGGCCACCCGCCGAGGCGCCGATGCCCACCAATCGAACTTCACTCTGGGTTTCGACCGGCGGGGCCTCGGCCTCGGCGATGGGTGATTCCGAAGGTTCGTTTTGCATGGCAGACTCCCACTACTCGGCCGCGCCTCGATCGCATGGACCACGGCTAAATTAGCTTGGCAGGGCCAAACGCCGGCGACCGAGCGCTGGCCAGCACGTGCCGGGCGAAGTAAAGGCCTGCGATAAGGACCGGTCAAAGACGCTGACCCGAGGGGCGGCGGCGGCTTGCTGCGAAATGCAGAAATGCAGAAGTGACAAGGCCGGGCACCTGTGACCCGCTGCAACCTGCGCCCGTTGCGCGCGGGTACCGGACCGTCGCACACCCAGACAATGCAACCGGGCGGAAACGTGCGACATGGTGGACCAGGCCTCAGCCAGAGAAATGCGATCCGAGGCCATGCCAAATGGGCGTTACTCGCTGTTTTGGCTGCACTCCGTCAATTGCCGAGCCTGTCAAGACCTTGGGTATCTGCCCCCAGCCAAAGTGCTCCAGGACTTTGTCGGTCGTCGCGTGCACCGCCACGCCATTGCCACTCTTGGTGGCCAAACCGTCGTCCTGTAGTGTATTCCGCACGTTCCACCGCACGGTCTTGTCGCCTTAGTGGTACGACAGGTCACTGCGCCACGGTGCGATTCCGGCGGCCAGCCCCGCCTGCTGCGCCAGGCACTCCGCGGCCGCTTGCGAGATGAATTGGCTGGCTTGGCAGCCCGTCCCCTGGTCTTGCACACAGGTGGCCTGCTGCGCCAGGGCCGCAGCCGTCGCCACAGCCCCCGCCGGGTGGTCCGCGATGCAGGCTGGCTGGGTTGCCGTGGACACCCCGGCGCTGGGGCCCGACTCGCACGACGGCAACAGGGCGAGCAACCCAGCGACAAGGCCACTGGCGGCGAACAGTGCACGATCCGAAGCTGGCTTGATCACGGCAATCCTCTCGGGCTGCAGGGTGTCGGGCGCCAACGCCGTGGCCGGAACGCCATGCAATGACAAGGATCCCTGTACTGTGCAGGACAAGTGCGCAGTCGGTGGCAAGTGCCAGGGCGGGCAGCCAGTCGCGTGCCCGGACGATGGCAACCCGTGCACGATCGCGGCCTGCGATCCGGCCGCAGGCAAGGGCGAGTGTTCAACGACCAAGAAAGCCCCCGGCGAGGCGTGCAATGACGGCAACCCATGTACCACGGACGACACCTGCGACTCCAGCGCGTCCTGCAACGGCAACGCGTTGACTTGCGTCGACGATGGCAACCCTTGCACCGCCGAGTTCTGCGACAGCGTCAAGGGCTGCAGCAAGAAGGCCCAGAACGACGGCGCGGCGTGCGACGACGGCAACCCACTCACCAAGACGTCTGCGTCGGCGGGATGTGCTTGGGGACGCCATAGAGCCCAGGCGAGCGCCGCGGCTGCCGTTGCCGAGCGCTGGCCGCCTGCGCAGTGCGCCACACGAGAATCGACCGACTACTTGAGCTTGTGCGCCGCAAAGTGAAACTGCGCGCCGTTGCTGGCGAGCAAAGTCGCGCTGATCTCGTCCGGGAGCCCCGCCTCGTCGAACTCGTAGGCCACATACAGCGGCACCGATTTGTGGGCATCGACGAGGACGCTCTCGCCAAAATTCTTGGCCTCTAGGAACGGCCCAAAGGGTGCTGCCGAAAAGTGGATGTGCGGCGAGCCAAAACCCTGAAAGGCGCCCACAAGCTCGCTGTGATCGCACACATTGAACAGGTCGACCTTGAGACCATGGCCGTCCTTCAGGTCCACCCAAGGTGCGGCCGTCAGATCCAGCGGATCCCCCTGGGCGACGCGCAGGCAACCACTGCGCACAACGGCGGAACTGGCGTCGATGGTCCAAGTCGTGGCCGGATCCTGGAGCAAGGACAGGCTGGCATCCAGGGGAGGATCGTCGCTCGCGGGGCAGTACTGCACGTGCCAGATTTGGTCCGCACGGGCGTCGATCTGCCAGCCGCTGGGCAACGCCACCACCCCGTCATGCGCTTCGATGGCCTTCCATTCGGGCTTGCTGTCTTGGTCGGGCAGCCACTGCAAGAGCGTGCGCACGTTCAAATTGGCAGAACCGTTGTGGATTTGCAGCCCGCCCACCGGAGCGTGACCGTCGCCCAGGTTGATGGCGTGGACAAAGGCATCGCCGCACGAATTGCCGGCCCGCCGCACCAGCACCAGCGGCCCCTTGGGCCAGTACTGCGCTGTCGAAGGGATGTCGGTGAAATTCACCGTCATTTTTCGGTCAAGGGTGGCCAGCGGAGTCGCTTTCCCAAGAGCGTGCGCTTCGGCGTGCAGGCTGACCTGGACGGGCGAGTTGGCCAGAGGCCCGTCAAAAAACCGCCGGATTCGGAACTTCCGCGTGTCAAAGACCTCGAAATCGCCTGTATTCTGAGGGCATTCGTGCCGCGCGGTCGAGTCGAGTCGAAGGGGATACGACAGGGAATGCCAGCCGTAATCCTGGTCCGTCTGGAAGACGGCAGGGTCCGTCACGGCGGGCGGGTCCACATACCAAGGCGCGCCGTCGTCCGGCCCGGTGTAGTGCAGCAGGCCATACACGTCGATGGGATGAGCAAATGGCAGCCCGTGGACGTCGACCGTGATCACCGCCTTGTCGGCGACCGTCTTGCCCGACACGTGGATCTGGAGCGGCTGCGGCACCGCGTTGGCGGCAACGTTGAAGCAGTACCCCGAACCGGGCCCCGCACCCGACTCGACCTGGGGCGGGAGATCGCTGAACTGCGACGGCACGTCCACCCAGCCGTCGCAGGCCGTGGCCACCAGGAACCCAAGCGCGAGCGCCACGTTCGCGTACTTCATGGCGCCTCATCGCTGTCGCTGGTACAGCGACCGTCTTGGGCCCGGCACTGGCCAAATGCGGTGCAGCCTTCGCTGGCGGCGCAATCCGCGTCGTCGTTGGCCCAGCAGATGCCGCCGCGCAGGTGGCATTGGCCGTCGCGCTGGCACTGCTGTGAGGTGCGGCAGTCGGCATCGCTGACCAGGCGACACCGGCCAGCCACCGCCGTGCAGCGCCCCAGCAACCGGCATGCGGGTGTGGCGACGCAATCCGGGCCGCGGGCTACGCAGCGGTCGCCGTCGACGGAACAGGCGCCATTTTCTTGGCAGTCCAACGACTTGACACAGTCGTCGCTGGTGGCGGCCACGCAGGCCCCCCGCTTGGGAGTGCAGCGCCCCCAGCGTGCGCATACGGCCGACTGAGTGCAGTCGGCGCGACTGCGGGCCTGGCATTCCTCGTGCACTACGCTGCATTGGCCAAACATCGCGCAGCTCGCGCCAAACAGACACTTGGCGCTGTTGTCCTGCAAGCCGCGCAGGTGCGGCGCACTGTCGTCGATGGGCATGTCGCGCGCCACGCCCACCAGCTTGACGGCGCGGGCCTCGCCGTTGCCCCCGTTGCGGGCGGGCCAGTACCAAGCCGACCAGACCAGCCCCAGGTTGGCGGCGTAACAGGTCTCGGTGACGCGCTCCGTTGCGCGCACAACGCAAGCGGCCTCGACCGTCGCGCCGTCGATGCGGAACGTCCGCGGTTGGCTGGCGAGCGCACCAAGGTCGATGAACTTGTTGCTGACTTCGGACAAGTTTGCGGGGACGATCAGTTCCGCGCGGACGCCGCTGGGACGTGCCTCGCCGGGGCAAGCCGGCATACGCCAGATCCCCTCTTGTCGCACCACGTAGCAGCCCGTGCGCCAGGCCGGCGGGCTGTTGCTGGGCAATTCCGGCGAACAGGTCAGGTGATACCAGGTCTCGTCGCCGGCCTGGGTGGCCTCGTCGGCGAGGCAGAGGGCCGTCTGGCTTTCGGCGCCACGCGCGTTGCGCTTGGTGACGAGCTTGAGCAGGGTCCCCGGCTGCAGCACCTGGTCCATCGTCTCGGCCACAGGCCCCACCTCGACCGCGGCCACTTCGTCCATCTCTGGCACAGCCGTTCCAGGGATCTCCGCCGTCATGCTCATTTGCAGCGCCACCCCCACCTGCCACACGCGGGTCCCCTGGTCGGTCTCGCCCAACTGCCGCACCTGCAAAAGGCCCACCCAGTGCGAATAGCCCGCCGCCAAGGTCAGTTCGGGCCCGGAGCCGACCACAGTGGTGCCCCAGCCCAGCTCGGCAGACATTCGCGAACTGAGCACAGCCTGCTGCGTTCCCACCGCAATGGCAAAGGCATCGCGGGGGTCGACCGTGGGCCCGCCGTCGCGCACCCGCGCCCGCACATGCAGGGCCGGCGTGCCCACCTGGAGCCACATCGGCAAGCGCACCGCCCAATTCGAGCCAATGCCCGGCAGCACGCCCAAGCCCACGCCGCCCATCACGTAGGCGCTGTGCGCCTCGGCCAGCAAGCGGCCGTACGCGCGCCCGTCTGGCACACTGTTCAGATCCGCCCGCAGACCCACGCCCAAGCGGGACAGCGAAGCGCGGGCGCGCAGGCCAATGGCATAGTCCTGGCCGACCGGCTTGGACGTGCCAGACCAGTAGACTGGTCGCTGCAGCGCCCCGGGAAACAACCCCGCCAGAGCCACTGAGCCGACCAGCCGGTCGGGTTCCAGGGCAAGGGCGGTCGGCGCGGCGCAGACCAGTGCGACCCAGCCGAGCGCCAAAACCCAGCACCTGGTTGCGGCGCGGACGCGCAGCACGGCCGACGTGGACAGGTTTGGCTCCGTCATCGGCCGCTCCACAGGTGGCTCACTCGGCGCACCCTGTGGAACCCACCATGCCGTCAACCGATTTGGCCGTCAAGCCCAAACCAGCAGACGCCGCCTGGCCAATTCGACCCAGGCGCTCGCCTGCGCCCCACTTGGGGCTGGGGACGCGGACAAGTGAGGCAAATTCTGAACATAATGAGCAGTAATACCAGTTCCGTCCGAATCGGATCGAAAACTCGGGCAATTCTTCGGGCCCGAACCGGGGTCCCCGCCTGATTCTCGCCGGTTGCAGACCGGGTCAGAGAAGCCGTACAGGCGTGAATCAGACGGGGTTCGTATGAGCATCAACGAGTTTTCGTCAGCGAGTGGTCTCGTTGCTCTGAACCTCGGAGATTTGTGATTGGTGTTCTAGTACATGCCCAGCAGCCGCACGTAGAACCCGCCGGGGCTGCTAGTCTCTTGAATCGCCCCTTGCGGCGTCTGGACGATGTGGCTGAAGTTGTAGCCCACACCCACGCGCACCGCCTTGGCAATCAGGTAGGCGGTCTCGAGCAGGGCGCCGTGCTTGCTGTCGCCCAGCTGCGGCGTGGTCAGGTAGCGGTATTCGGCCGCCACGTCCACCACTTGGCTCGCGTGCCAGCCCATCCGCGCCACGCCCAGCACCTTGTCGACCGCGTGGCTCTGGTACAGGTCGGTCAGCAGCTCGGTGCTGCGCTGGAACGCGCCCTTCAGCGACAGCTGCAGCCGGTACGGCAGCTCGGCGGTCGGCTCCAGCGCAGCGATCCACTTGTCCGAGCGCTCTTGCGGCCCGGTCTCGGTCGTCGCCGGCCGCAGCTCGGCCAACCGCGTCAGCTTGCCAATGAGGTTGAGCCAGTTGGTGTGCACCGGCCGCAGCGCCAAGCCCAGGGTCGACTCGAGCGACTCGGTCTCGGTCGTGTTCAGGGTCTGGTTCTGGGTGCGCAGGTAGTTGGCGCGCACAAACAGCGTCAGGCTGCGGCTGACCATCAGCTGGCCGTTGTTCAGGCTCAGTACCTGCAACTTCTGCTGAGCACCCGTGCCGGCATCTGCCGAGTCCATGCGGACTTCTTGGCGGGTCGTCACCTTCCACCACTCGGGCCGCAGCCACTCGCCGCCCACGCTCAGCGCATCGCGGCCCAGCGTCCCGCTCGGCCCCGAGAACACTTGCTGCCGCTCGTAGCCGGCGTCCAGCGTCAGGCCCGGCGCCACCAGGAAGCGCTTGCCCACGCCCATGGTGGCGCGGTTCATGGCGCCGCTGTTCAGCGCGTCGACTTGGTACTCGGCGTAGGCGCGGCTCAACTGGTCGGCCCCGTAGCGCGACTCGGCGCCCAACACGGTGGCGCTGACTGGCCGCCCGGTCTGCAGGGTGTCTTCCAGCCGCTGTTGCGCGTAGATCGCCGTGTCCTTGTCGATGTAGGTGCGCAGACCGGCCGCCGTCGAGTTCTGGCCCGCCCAGCCCAGCCGCTCGGTCAGCGTCAGGGCCAGGGTCTTGTCCAGCTTGTACTCCGCGCCCAGCGACGAAATCATGCGGTCGCCCCAATCGCGCACCAGCGAGGGATCGCCCATCGCCACCACTTGCTGATCGCCGCGCAGGGTCAGGCGGTCGGTTGCCCGGTAGGCGGCGCCCAAGGCCACGGTGGCGCTCTGGTTGCTGCTGTTGTCGCCGCTCAAGCTCCAGCCCCAGCCGGCACCGCCGGTCGCGGTCCACTTGGCATCCAGCTTATGTGCGTCTTGCAGCACCACCGAGTGGTGGGTCCAGGCTGAGAACGAGCCCGAGGTGGCCAGCGGTCCCACGCCCCACTGCGACTGCGTACCCGGCCCAGCAAACGGCGCAGTTTGGTTACCGTCGGCGATCAGGCCGTCGTACCGCACCGTCAGCGTGTTCTTGGGGCTGAGTGCCGTCTGCGAGTCCACGCCAAAGCGCTGCTGACCCTGCTGGGCGATGGTACCGCCCGACTGGAAGCCCGGCTGCACCCACTGGTAGAAGGCGCGCACGCGACCCGGGTCCGTCGGCGTGGTGTCCTTGGGCAGATCCGCCGGCTTGCCGACCAGATCCGCAAGCGCCACTTCCACTTGCGCCTTGACCGCCTGGCCTTCTACGGCCTTGCCCGCCACCGCTTGGCTCACCGGCGCGCCAAAGGTCAGGCCGCCGTCGTCGCTCACCGACAGACGCGTATCCCGCGATTGGCTATAGGCATACTCCAGGGTGGCCTTGCCACGCTGACCGATCTTGACGCTGGCGTCGGCCCCCACGCTGCGGAAGGTGGGATCCGCCTCGCCGCGGCCTTCTTGCACGTAGCCCGCGCCCAGCGTAACTGGGCCCAGGTTCTGCTTGATTTGACCGCCAAAGGCCGCATCGTCGGTCGACTGCACGCTGCGCGACTCGTACACCACTTCCACGTAGATCGGCTGGCCGTTCCACGACAGGTGCCCGCCGGCCAGGCCGGTCTGCATCATGCCAAACGAGCCGTCGAGCGCGCTCTGCACCGGCGACTTGAACAGGATGCGGCCCTCGCGGTAGTCGATGGTGTAGTCGGTGTTGCGGGTCTGGGCGATGCGCGAGATCTCCAGGCCCGAGCTGCGGTCGCGGACGACCAACTCCACCTTTTCGCTGCCTTCCAGCAGATCGCGCCCGCTGGTGTAGTACAGCGAGCCGCCGGTGCCGCGCAGCACGTCGCTCCGCCGCGCCACCGCCTTGTCCTGCATCGCTGCGAAAATACTCGCCTTGGTCTCGCTGCCGGCGGCGCCCAGCTTGGCCTCGACCTTGGCGCCGTACAGCGCGCGGTCGTAGCGCAGCAGCTCGATGCCCTGCACGGTCGCGCGGAAATTGCCCAGCTGCAGCTTGCCCTGATCCGCTTCGACCAGCACGTACAGCTTGCCGCGCGCCTGCACGTCCTGCACCTGGGTCGAGGCGTCGCCATAGACCGGGTAGAAGCGCGTGGGATCGGAAGAGC